>JBFWXO010000106.1:0-2641 GCA_050187355.1 Vicinamibacterales bacterium | reverse complement strand
GCTTCCTGGACTCGTGGCCTGGGTCGGCGGCGCCGCCGCGTTCTATGCGACCCGCTCGTTGGGCGGTTCGATCCCGGCACTCGTCGCCGCGGTGGTGCTGTACGTCGCCGTATCCCGGGCCAGCGCGGCCCAGATGGACCGCTCGGCCGTGCCCGCGGATCCGGCGGAGCCCTCCCGGACCGACTGACGCGTCCCCTCGAACCCTCGCAGCCGCCCGGCCAAAGGTGGCCTAGTGCGCCGAGGATCTCCCCGACGCCCCGAAGATCGCCAGATCGATGGCGTTGCCCATGGCCTGGTAGCCGGCGTCGTTCGGGTGCAGGTGATCGCCGCTGTCGTAGGCCGGCAGGAAGCGCAGCGGATGCGCCGGGTCCCTCGTGATCACGTCGAAGTCGACGATGGCGTCGAAGGCGCCGCTCGCGCGGATCCACTGGTTGACCGCCTGCCGCTTGGCGTCACCCGCCAGCGTGTAGTACCCCGCGCCCTCGAACGGGGTGAGCGTGGCGCCGATGATCCTGATCCCCGCGGAGTGCGCCCGCGCGATCAACTGCTTGAGCGCCACGATGAGATCGTCGGCGCTCGGCGACGGGTTCTCGCGCGCGCCGCCGATGTCGTTGAGCGCCATGTCCGCCACGACGACGTGGGTGACGCCCGTCGGCACGACGACGTCGCGATCGAAGCGGGCGAGGCCGGGCACACCCGCCTGGAAGGTGCTCTGGCTGAGCAGCCGGCTGCCGCCGATGCCGGAATTCAGGACCGCCTTGCGGCTGCCCGCCGCGGCGGCCAGGCGCCTGGCCAGGTGATTGGGCCAGCGGTTGTTGGTGTCCGGCGTGGAGCGCGAGCCGTCGGTCAGGGATGCCCCGATCGTCGCGACGGCGGTCACGGCCTCGGGCGCGAGCACTTCGACGCGGGCCAGGTGAAACCAGCTCTGCGTCGTGGCGCTCACGGGAAACGGTGTGTGCCCCACGTGATTGCCGACCGTCGACACGTAGTTCGTCTGCAGCCCCCCGGCGTGCATGGTCACCGGAGACGGCGTGTTGGAGTCGCCCGGCAGGAAGAGATCGATGGCAAGGTCGGCGAGAGCGGGCACCGCCAGGCTCACCGGGTCGCTGAACGCCAGGGCCCCGGCGGGCACCAGGACCGACGACCGGCCGCCGAAGGTGAGCGGGCGGCTCGATCCGGCAATCAGCTGCGCCTCCTTGTCGCGTAGCGCCACCTGCGCGGCGCCCACCTCGAGCGGCGCCGTCCCGAACGTGTTCGCCACCACCACGCGCAGGCGGTCGCCGCCGATGCTCACGCGCACGACCTGCCGCAACGTCTGGTTGGCGAAGTTCAGGACCACCCCGGCGGCTGGACCGGCCCCGCCGGGCGGGGGCGCGGGCAGCGGCTTCGGCCGGCCCACGGTGGCGGTCGACCAGGTCCCGACCCAGTGTTCCCCGGGCGCCTGGGCTGCCGCTGGTATCGCGGCCAGGACGCACCACCCGATGAGCGCCGCGGCGAGCCGCGACGACCGCGTGAACAGCTTCAGGCTCATGACGTCTCCCCCGGATGTGCCGTCCGCGGACGGCGGTGCCGACGCTTATCGCGGTCCAAGCCGGCGTGCGAGCCGCCACTCCAGGTGGCGGCGGACGTCGGGCCACTCCTCGCTCAGGATGCTGTACATCACCGTGTCGCGCGCGCTGCCGTCGCGCCGCGCCTGGTGCCGGCGGATCACGCCGTCCTTCTTCGCGCCGATCGCCTCGATCGCGCGCTGCGAGGCGAGATTGAAGCTGTCGGTGCGCAGCCCCACGACCCGGCAGCCGAGCGTGTCGAACGCGTGTGCCAGCAGCAACAGCTTGCACGCGATGTTCACGTGGCTCCGCTGCGCCGACCGGGCGTACCACGTCCAGCCGATCTCGACCCGGTCGATGGCCGGCACGATGTCGTGATAGCTCGTCGATCCGACGATGCGGCCGCTCGTGAGGTCGCGGACGGCCCACGGCAGCCGCTGTCCGTCCCGCTGCCCCTGGAAGGCCAGGGCGACGTAGGCGGACGCTTCGCCGGGCCCCGGGACCGAGGTGAACCAGAGCTCCCAGAGCGCGCCGTCTGCGGCCGCCTCCTCGAGCGCGCCGACGTGTTCCTCGGTCAGGGGCTCGAGCCGGACGCCGTTGCCCTCCAAGATCACCGGCTTGGTCGGATGCACGGGACGGATTCTGCCACGAGCCCGCCGGTCAGAGCGAATCGGCGCCGACTTCCAGGCGGAGGGCCTTGAGCGACACGTTGACGTCGCGGAGGAAGAGGACGAGCGAGACGACGAGCGACGTCAGGCACGAGACGAACAGGGCCACGATCGGGAGCGCGAACGTCAACTGGAACAGCGCGCCGACGAAGATCACGATGACGAGCACGGCGGCGAGGAGCGCGCTCATCGAGGCCGCGGCAATCGCGAGCCGGACGATGCGGGCGCGCGTGAGCAGGATGTCGAGCTGGGCGCGGGCGCCGTCGGGAGACGCGGCGCGCCCGGTCCGCAATTCGAGGGCGACCTGGCGTGACCGGTCGATGACACGGCCGAACCGGTTGGTCATCACGAGCAGCAGCAGGCCGACGCCGGAGATGAGGATCACCGGGCCGACGGCGACCTGCAGGATCGGAATGAGCTCGGGAA
>JBFWXO010000105.1:0-2735 GCA_050187355.1 Vicinamibacterales bacterium | reverse complement strand
AACCTTCGCCGCAGGACTGGCTGAAAGGGACATGTGCCGCGTTGGCGGCGGCCAGGATCGTCTCTCCGGGCCGGCAGGAGAACGTGGCTCCGTCGGGCAGCCCGATCCTGAACGCCGCGATGCCGGCCTCGGAAGCGGCGCGTGCGATCGCCCGGGCGTTCTCGATCCGCGTCGTCTTCGTCCGGCTCGAGACGAACGCCTCCGTATGGATGGCGTCGCGCGGGACGCCGAGGGCCGTCAGGGCGCCGATCGCGGCCTGCATCATCGCCGCCGGACCGCACAGATGCACGCGGACCACGCCCGCGACATGCGGCCGAAGCGCGTCCGCGCCGATCCGGCCGTGCGGTCCCCGCCAGCCGCTGTCCCGTGCCGTGACGAAGACTTCCGCGCGCAGACCGGGAAGCCGGGCCCCGAAGGCCGCGATCTCGTCGGCGAAGAGGATGTCCGCCTCGGAACGGAACGCGGCGAGCAGCGTGATCGGCCCCCGGTGACCGGCCTCGGCCGCCGCCGCGAGGACGCTGACCAGGGGCGTGATTCCGACGCCGCCGGAGATCAGCAGCAGGTGCCCCGCGCCGATGTCGCGCTCCATGTCCAGGGTGAACTCGCCGTAGGGGGCGCTCAGCCGCAAGGCCTCGCCCACCGCCAGTTCGCGATGCAGGAAGGTCGAGCCGAGGCCCTGGTCCTCGTGCTTCACCGTGATCTCGAAGCAGCCAGGGACGCCGGGTCCGCTCGATATGGAATACGCGCGTTCGATCGCATCGCCCGCCACGGGGAGATCGAGCCTGACGTATTGGCCGGCGCGGAAGCGGAACGGCAGCCCGCCGCCGTGGAGCGGCTCGAAACGGATCCGCCGGACGGACGGGGCGAGGGCCTCGATTTTCGCGACCCGCATGTAGCCCTGCCATGGGGCGGCGGGATCGGGTGCCGCCCGTGGCGCGCGGATCGTCCGCCACATCCTTCCGGCCTGCCGCCAGCTCATCGCGGCGTTGGCCGCCATGACCCCACCCCACAGGGCGGCCTCGATGCCCGGGCCCCAGGCGTCCTGCCCGGACAGATGGAGACCTGCGATGGCCGTGCGGCACCGGGCGATCGGCGAGCGCAGGCGCGTCGGGCTGGTGGCCAACCCGTAGAAGGCGCCGCCGACGCTGTTCTGGTAGGTCGTGAAAGTAAGCGGCGTCGCCAGCTCCACGAAGGCGACGGCGGCCTTGAAGCCCGGCCATCGGGCATCCAGCCGGTCGATCAGCCGTTCCGTCGCCTCGGCCTTCAGGCTGCGGTAGTCGTCCGGTCGGTCACCCTGCTCGGTCCCGTGCCACGGCCGGAAGACCTCGGGATCGACGAACTGCATCACCTCGACGGTGTGGGCGCGGGCGGCCGGATTGTTCAGCGAGTTGAACGAGACGAAGAGGATTCCGTCCCCTAGCGGCCGTTTCATGCCCCGGTCGTCGTCCATGTCCGGCATGAACCAGTGGTTCTCCCCGCCAAGGCCGAAGGCCGCCGGCGATCGGTCGAGCCCGATGAACAGGAGAACCGTCGCGATCTCCTTGGGGAGCTTCGCGAGCTCTCGTTCCCAAGGTACCGAATGCGCTGGTCCGAGGAGCAGGCTGGTGTTGCGCGCGCCGATGGCCGACACGATGCACGTGCTCGCGACTCCGTAGCGCCTGCCCGTCGGGCGGTCCTCGACCACGACGCCGACGGCCCGGCCGTCTTCAACGATGATGTCGCGCACGCGCTGGCGTGGCCGGACGACGACGCCGAACCGCTCCAGGCCCTCGATGATCGCGCGCCCGATCTCCTTCGGGCCACCCACGGGATGCGTCGCGCCGCCCATGAAGGCCTGGAGGGCGACGACGGCGTGGCCGCCGAAGGCGCTGGTCGCCGGCGGCGGCCCGAAGAGTCCCCAGCGTGCCGAGACGATGGCCCGCAGCTCCGGGTGGCGGAAGTGACGCGCGGCGACGTCCCTGATGGTGCGGAAGGTATCCCGATGGGACCAAGCGATGATCGGCAGCAGGACGGCGCGGACGGCCGCCGGCGCCGAAGATACGAGGTGGCGGGCGATCAACCCCCGCACGGCATTTCGCACCGTCGCGAAGAAGCGGTCGACGGCGTCCGCCTCGTCGGGGAACCGCGCCTTGAGGCGCGCACGAAACTCCGCTTCGGACGCGGGCACGGCGAAGTCGAAGCCGGGGAAGTGCAGGATGTCGTAGTCGTCGGGCAGGCGATGGTATTGGACGCGCCCGTCGGCCAGATAGTGCAGCAACGGGCCGGGCCCGGCCGTCAGGTAGTGCACGCCGGTGCCGAAGTGATAGCGCCCTTCGCGGGCGAACTCGTGCGTCATGCCGCCCGGCGTGTAGTGCTGCTCGAGCATGAGGACGCGCCGTCCGCCGAACTCGGCCAGCATCCGGGCGGCGGTCATGCCGCCCATCCCGGACCCGATCACCACCACGTCGGCCTTCTCGTCCTCCTTCATCGGGACGGTCCCCGGCATGTGATCACCGCCACGGGCGCGAATATCGCTCGGGCCCGCCCGGAAGAGGGTAAAAGCGGGTAAAAGGGCGATGGGTGCCGCCGCGCCCCTCACGCTGCGCCTGCGCGCGGTCCGTCCGACACCGCCGGAGAAGGCATGGAGACGAAGTCAGGCCCGGTCGAGGACAAGGCCTATCGCATCGCAGACTACCGACTGCTGCCGGCCCGGCAGCTGCTGCTACGCGGCGACCGACCGGTGCGGATCGGGAGCC
>JBFWXO010000104.1:0-2790 GCA_050187355.1 Vicinamibacterales bacterium | reverse complement strand
TCGGCCGCTCCGTGCGACCAGGAGTCAGGCCGGCGCGACACGGCGCCAGGGCGGAAAACCGTGGATTGTGTGGGAAAAGAATGGCGCGCCCTGCACGACTCGAACGTGCGACCTCCTGGTTCGTAGCCAGACGCTCTATCCAACTGAGCTAAGGGCGCGAGGGCTTGAGAACTCCAGATCCTAGCACAGCCAGCGGCGGATCCGAGGCCTAGCGGCCTCCGGAACGCGCCGCGGCCGGACGGTCGAGACCGAATCCCACCGGCAGGCTGCTGCCGAGCGCGACGGGCAGCCGGCCCCGGATGGGGATTTCCCCGGACAGCGCGCGCACCGCCGCTGCCTCGGCATAGTCGCCGAAATCGTAGGTGAGCAGCACGGCCGGCAGCGCGGTGGCGGCCGCGGCGGCGTAGGGGCTGCCGAAGAACACGCCGACGAGGGGCTGGTGCCGGCGGACGGCCGCGCCGGACAGATCCGACAGCAGCCGGACCAGCCCGGGCGCCAGTTCCAGTCGCCCGCTGCCCGACGACGCCCGGACGAACACCCCGGCGACGACGGCGTCGTAGCCCCCGGCCATGGCGCGCACGAGGTCGAGTTCCGCGGCCGACGAGCGATCCGATACCTCCACCGCCGTCACGGCGGGCCAGCGCGCGCGCAGCTCGGGAATCACCGTGCGGCTCGGTGCGGCGATGCTCCAGCCCGACGGGTAATCGAGGACCGACAGGTAGAGGACGCGCGCCGTCGACGGCAGGGCCAGCGGCACCGACGCGGGCTCGTCGCGGAGCAGCGTCACGGCGCGCTCGGCCACCGTCCGGGCCAGGTCCGCCGCCGGCCGCGTGCCCACGTCGGTCATGACGGCGTCCAGGTCCACGGCGCGCGAGCGGTGGAGGCCCAGCCGCGCCTTGTATTGAAGAACGCGGCGGACCGAGTCGACCAGCCGGGCACGCGGCAGCGTCCCGGTCGCGAGGGCCGCCGTCATGGCGGCGGCCGCCGCACGCACGTCGGAGGGGTCCAGGATCACGTCGGCGCCGGCCTGGACCGCCTTCACGGCCGCTTCGCCAGGCCCCGTCATGGCGGCGATGGCATCCATGCGGAGCGAGTCGGTCGCCACGAGGCCCTCGAAGCCCAGGGTGCGCCGGAGGAGCCCGGTCACGATGGGCGCGCTGAAGGTCGCCGGGCCCGGCGCGGGGTCCAGCGCCGGCATCTCGACGTGCGCGACCATCACCGCCCCGGCGCCAGCCGCGATGCCCGCGCGGAAGGGCGCCAGTTCCACGCGATCGAGTCGCGCGCGATCGTGCGGCACGGTCGCCAGGCCGAGGTGGGTGTCGACGTTCGTATCGCCGTGCCCGGGGAAGTGCTTCAGCGTGGCAATGACGCCCCCCTCCTGCAGCCCGCGCACGGCCTCGGCGGCCAGGGCGCCCACGCGCTCCGGGTCCTCGCCGAACGACCGGATGTTGATCACGGGGTTCAGCGGGTTGTTGTTCACGTCGGCCACGGGCGCGAAGTCCATGTGCACGCCCAGGGCCCGTGCCTCCCGCGCCGTGAGGCGCCCGGCATCGCGCACGAGCACCGGGTCGCCAGCCGCGCCGAAGGCCATCGCACGCGGGAAGCGGGTGGCGCCGTTCAGGCGCATGCCGGCGCCGTGCTCGAAGTCCGCGCCGATGAGGAGCGGCGTGGCCGCCAGCGCCTGCAGGCGATTGGCGAGCGCGGCGAGTTCCAGGGGCTGCCCCAGAATCACGGCGCCGTAGGTCGGGTTCAACAGCACGTTCGGCACGGGCTCGACGCCGCCGAACGCCACGAAGCCGCCCACGTGCACGTCGCGGACGAGCGAGGCCAGGTCGTCGAAGGCCGCCGAGTCGGCGCTGAGGTAGGTGGAGTCGAATCGCCCGACCAGCAGCTGACCGACGAGCTGCTCGTCGCTGAGGGATGCCAGCGTGGCCTCCACCCAGCGTGCGGCCTCGCGATCGAGCGTGGCAGCGAAGGCGGGCCGCGCGGGCGGCGGCGGGGGCGCCGCCGGACGGCGGCCCTGGCGGGCGCGTTGTCCCTGCGCCTCGACCGCCGCCAGCGGGGCGGCCTGGGCCAGGGCCAGCGCGGCGGCGGCCGCAAGGGCGAGCACGGGCACCAGTCGGCGCATCGCCAAATGATAGCGGGCGGACGGCGCGGCGCGGAGGCCGGGTCGGGGCGCTGGTCTATGATCGCGGCGTGTCCCACGAGGCCCACAAGCAGGCGGCGCCGGCGGCCGTGCGGGTGGCCGTCCTGACGATCAGCGACACGCGCACGGAGTCCACCGACACGAGCGGACGGGCGATCCGGGCGCTCCTGTCCGACGCCGGCCACACCGTCGTCGCGAGCGCCATCGTCAAGGACGATCCGGCCGCGGTCACGGCGTTCGTGGACGCCCAGGTCGCGGGGGACGCCCAGGTGATCATCACGACCGGGGGCACCGGGATCACGGCGCGCGACTCCACCTTCGAGGCCATCGACGCCTTGCTGGAGAAGCGGCTCGACGGCTTCGGCGAGCTGTTCCGGATGCTGAGCTACCACGACATCGGGCCGGCGGCCATGCTCAGCCGGGCCTGCGCGGGGCTCGCCCGCGGCACGGTGATCGTCGCGCTGCCCGGTTCCGAACCGGCCGTGCGTCTCGCCCTGACGAAGCTCCTCGTGCCGGAACTGGGGCACCTCGTGCAGCAGGCGTCGGCCTAGTCGCCATGCGGCCGTTCACCGAGACCATCCCGCTCGACGAGGCCCGCGCGCGGCTCGACGCGTTCGACCGCGCGCAGACCCGCGTGGAGGCGT
>JBFWXO010000103.1:0-3159 GCA_050187355.1 Vicinamibacterales bacterium | reverse complement strand
GGTCGCCCGCCGCGCCGATCGTGCTGCTGGAGTCGCGGCCCGGTACGCTGCCGTCCGGGATTGCGCCCGGCCTGCGCGAGGTCGGGCTGCTGCTCCCGACGACGCCGCTGCACCACCTGCTGCTCCGGGCCGTGGACGTTCCTCTCGTCTGCACCAGCGGCAACCTGACGGACGAACCGATCTGTACCGACAACGCCGAAGCCATGGAGCGGCTGGGCGGTGTCGCCGACCTCTTCCTGCTGCACGATCGGCCGATCCGACGGCCGGTCGACGATTCCGTGGCCCGTGTGATCGACGATGGGCCGCAGGTGTTGCGCCTTGCCCGCGGCTACGCGCCGCTGGTGCTGTCCCTGGATGGGCCTCCGGCGCTCGCGGCTGGCGCGCACATGAAGAACGCGCCGGCGATCCGGACGGACGGGCGCGCCGTGCTGGGCCAGCATGTCGGGGACCTCGAGAACACGCTCGCCATCGACGCCATGCGCCGTGCCGCGGACGATCTGCAGCGGTTCTTCGGCGCCGCGCCGGTCCACGTGGCGTGCGACCTGCACCCGGACTACGCCTCCACGGCGTTCGCCCACCACCGCGGTCTCCCCGTGGCGGCCGTACCGCACCACCTGGCCCACGCCCTCGCGTGCATGGCCGAACACGATCTGTCCACCTGCCTCGCCGTCGTCTGGGACGGCACCGGTCTGGGGCCTGACGGCAGCGTCTGGGGCGGCGAGTTCCTGCTGGTCAACGGCACGCGCTGGCGTCGCGTGGCACACCTGCGGCCGTTCAGGCTGCGGGGGGGCGACGCGGTGGCCCGGGACGCGGGGAGGGCGCTCGCGTGCCTCCGTGGGGCGGGTGGCGCGACGGATCCCGTGTGTACCAGCGCCGGCCGGCTGTTCGATGGCATGGCTGCGCTTCTCGGACTGTGCCAGGCGCAGTCCTACGAAGGACAGGCGGCCATGCTCCTCGAGGCGGCGGTGGAGCCCGGGGTGGACGCGGCCTACGAGTGTCCGCTGGCCGAAGGGGTGCTGGACTGGCGGCCCTTGCTCGAGGCGGCGGGGCGAGGCGATGGGCCGGGTGTGGCTGCCGCGAAGTTCCACAATGCGCTTGCCGAGGGCATCGTGGCCGTCGCGCGGGAGACCGGCGTCCGGACGGTGGTCCTCATCGGCGGGTGTTTTCGGAACCGCTATCTCACGGAACGCGCGCTGCGGCGCCTGCGCGGCGAGGGCTTCTCGCCGGTGATCCCGCGGCGGGTCCCGCCCGACGACGGCGGCATCGCGCTCGGGCAGCTCGCCGCGATCACGGAGCTCCCAGGGATGACAGGAGGACGCCATGTGCCTGGCGGTGCCCGGCCGCATTGAGTCGCTCGCCGGCGAGACGGCGGAGACACGCACCGGCCGCGTGAACTTCGGCGGCGTCGTGAAGGAGATCAACCTCGCGTTCGTGCCCGAGGCGGGGGTCGGCGATTACGTGCTGGCCCACGTCGGCTTCGCGATCTCGCGCATCTCCGACGCCGAGGCGCGCCGCACGCTGGACGCCCTGGAAGGCCAGGCATGAAGTACGTCGACGAATATCGCGATCCGTCGGCCGTGCAGGCCTGCGCGCGCGACATCGCGGCGGCCGCCACGAGACCCTGGACCATCATGGAGGTCTGCGGCGGCCAGACCCACGCCATCGTCAAGCACGGGCTCGACGCGCTGCTGCCGCCGGCGGTGACGCTCATCCACGGGCCCGGCTGCCCCGTGTGCGTCACCGACGCGGCGATGCTGGACAAGGCGCACGACATCGCGGCCCGCCCGGAGGTCATCTTCTGCACGTTCGGCGACATGCTCCGCGTCCCGGGCACCAGGACCGATCTGTTCCAGGTGAAGGCGAGGGGGGGCGACGTGCGCATCGTCTACTCGCCGCTCGATGCCGTCGACATCGCCGCCGCGAATCCCGGACGCGAGGTGGTCTTCTTCGCCGTCGGCTTCGAGACGACGGCGCCGGCCAATGCCATGAGCGTGTTCCAGGCCAGGCGGCGCGGCCTGACGAACTTCTCGCTCCTCGTGTCGCAGGTGCGCGTGCCGCCGGCGCTCGAGGCCATCCTGCGTTCGCCGCAGAGCCGCGTGCAGGGCTTCCTGGCCGCCGGCCACGTGTGCGCCATCATGGGCACGCATGAATACGAGCCGATCGCGGCCCGCTACCGGGTGCCGGTCGTCGTCACCGGCTTCGAGCCGCTGGACATCATGCAGGGCGTGTTGATGTGCGTGCGCCAGCTCGAGGAGGGGCGGCACGCGGTGGAGAACCAGTACGCCCGCGCCGTGCGCGCGGACGGTAATCCACACGCCCAGGATCTGATCCGGCAGGTGTTCGCCGTGCTCCCGCGCCACTGGCGCGGCATCGGCCGGATCGAGTCGAGCGGCTTCGGCCTGAGCGACGCCTACCGGAGCTTCGACGCCCTGGAGCGCTTCGGCCCGGTTGAAGACGGTGTAGGAGACGAGGGTGAGTGCATCAGCGGGCTCATCATGCAGGGGCTGAAGAGGCCCAGCGAGTGCCCGGCCTTCGGAACACGGTGCACGCCCGAGTCGCCGCTCGGGGCGACGATGGTCAGCAGCGAAGGGGCTTGTGCGGCGTACTACCGGTATCGGACATGAGTGACCCCCGCGACTTTCAGCCGGCCTGCCCAGTGCCGATGACCGCCGGCATCGTCACCATGGCCCACGGCGGGGGCGGACGCCTGATGCACAGCCTCGTGCGGGAGGTGTTCGTCGCGGCCTTCGGCGCCAGTGCCGATCACGACGGCGCGATCCTGGAGCTGCCGGCCGGGCGTGTCGCCACCACGACCGACGGGTACGTCGTGCGGCCGATGATCTTCCCCGGCGGCGACATCGGCTCGCTCGCCGTCCACGGCACGCTCAACGACCTCGCGATGTGCGGGGCGCGCCCGATCAGCCTGGCGGCCTCGTTCATCATCGAGGAAGGGACGGCGATCGATCTGCTGCACCGGATCGCCGGGTCCATGGCCCGTGCGGCGGCCGCCGCCGGCGTGGCCATCGCGACAGGCGACACCAAGGTCGTGGAGCGCGGCAGCGGTGACGGCGTCTACATCACGACCAGCGGCGTCGGCGTGTGCGAGCATCCGTTGACGATCCATCCGCGGTCCATGCGCGACCGCGACGTGGTGCTGCT
>JBFWXO010000102.1:0-3245 GCA_050187355.1 Vicinamibacterales bacterium | reverse complement strand
CCTTCTCGAACTCGAACACGCCGGGATCGCGGAAGTAGCCGCCCACGGCCGACTTGACCTCCTTGCTCTGCGTCACGAGCCACATGACGAGGAAGAAGGCCATCATGGCCGTCACGAAGTCGGCATAAGCCACCTTCCAGGCGCCGCCGTGATGGCCGCCATGTCCGCCCTTCTTGCGGACGATGATGATGGCGTCGTGTTCTTTGTTGCTCATGCCGCTGCCGCCTGCCCGCCGTCACGCGTGGCCTTGCAGATCTGCTCGGTTTCCTCGAAGGTCGGCCGCACGTGCGACGGCAGGGCGCGCCGCGCGAACTCGATGGCGAGCGCCGGCGGCAGCCCCTTGTAGGTGGCGAGCAGTCCCGCCTTGATGCACTGCTCGTAGCGGCCGTCTTCGTGCACGCGCGCCTCGAGGCTCGCGGCCAGCGGCTGCAGGAACCCGTACGACAGCAGGATGCCGAGGAAGGTTCCGACCAGCGCGGCGCCGACCTTGTGGCCGATCTCGGAGGGCGGCCCGTCGATGGCGCCCATCGTGATCACGATGCCGAGCACGGCGGCCACGATGCCGAGCCCGGGGAGCGCGTCACCGACGCGGGTCAGCGTACCCGCCGGGCTCTTCGCCTCCTCGTGATGGATCTCGAGATCCTCCGACATCAGGTCGGCCAGGTCGTGCGGGGAGATGCCGCCGACGATGATCACCTTGATGGAGTCGGACAGGAAGTGCACCGAGTGATGGCGGGCGAGGAACTTCGGGTGCGCCTTGAGAATCGGGCTCTCCGCCGGCTTGTCGAAGTGCGTCTCGAGCGCCATGATGCCGTTCTGCTGGGCGGTCCGGAAGACCTTGAACAGCAGGCCGAGCAGGTCCGAGAAGTCCGCGCGCGTCAGGCCGGTCCCGAAGAGCGCCGTCAACTGGCCGATGAGCGCCTTGACCACGATGGGCGAGGTGCTGATCAGCAGACTGCCGAGCGCCGCGCCGCCGATGATGACGAGTTCGGCGGGCTGGTAGAGGACGCCGAGCGCCCCCCCTTCCATGATGTAGCCACCGATCACCGAACCGATGACGACGACGATGCCGACGATGACCAACATAGGATGTGCGCCTCGCTAAACGACCGACCTGGCCGGTTCGCCAGGTCCGGGAAGGGCCCGCATGGAATCGCCGTCGACCAGCCGCAGCCACGCGGCGACCACGGCCGGGTCGAACCGGGTGCCCGCGTGGCGGGCCATTTCGGCGTTCACCGATTCGGGGGCGACCGAGAACGCCTGACAGAGCTCGACGAGCGCGTCGTAGGTGTCCGCCACGTGGAGGATGCGGGCGCCCATCGGGATCGCCTCCCCCTCCAGGTGTCGAGGGAAGCCGCTCCCGTCGACGCACTCGCGCGAAGCCATCACCAGCGCCGCCGCCGGCCGGAGGGCCGGCGCCGCATCGAGGATGTCGACGGCCGCATGGAGCTGCCGCGTCCAGACCTCCAGATCCGCGGGGCGGACGATGTCGTTCTCTTCCTCGGGACGGTCCGGGACGATCAGCTTGCCGAAATCGTGGAGCCACGCCGCGCGCTCGATGTCCGTGACGTCGCGTTCGGAGAGGCCCAGCTCCTCGGCGATGCGGACGGCGATGTCCGCGACCCGCTGGACGTGGGCCAGCTCCTTCGGCCGGTTCCGGTAGATGGTGGCAAGCAGCGCGAAGAGCGCCTCCGACGAGGCCGGCGCGGCGTCGGCGAAGATCGCCGTCAGCCGCAGTTCGCGGTCGCTCTGGTGCCAGCCGATGCTCTCGGGTCTCGCCATGCCTGCTCCGCTGCCAGGCCCGCCCGCTCGCTCGGGGCGAGCGCGGACGGCCGGGTCTGCGTCCTCCGAGACAATCGGCGTGCGGGGCGCACGCTTCAGACGTTCGGCGCCTTTGTCCTCCAGGGCTCCGCGACGCCCCCGGCACCGTTCTCGCTTGCCTCCCCAGCGATGCCGTCCGTACTCCTCGACGCGACCCCCTTCACCCTGCGCCAGGACATGAAGACCTGGGCCGATCTGCTCGCGGCCATCGACCGCGACCTGGACGTTCGCGGCCGGGTGGTGACGGATGTGCGCTTCGGTGGTGTCGACGAGCCGTCATATCGCGAGCCGTCGTCGCTCGCCCGGCGGCTGGCGGACCTGGGGCGGATCGAGATCGTGACGGCCACGCCGGACGAACTGGTCAGGAGCTGCCTCCGGGATGCCGCGGCCTCCGTGCGTGCGCTGACGGGCGAAACCGCACGCGCCGCGGACCTCTTCCGCACGCAGCAGCGCGTCTCCACCGCACACGAGCGGCTTGCGGTCGTCGCCTCGGAGCTGGCGCAGTTGATGGCGCTGGTGCAGACGCTACAGGGACCGCTTGGCCTCTCGCTGGCGCCGACGCCAGCCGAGGCGGCGGCACAGCGGCACGATCTCGAGACGTTCACCGGGCTCCTCGAGGGGCTGCTCGAGGCGCAGCGGGCCGGCGATCACTACGCGGTGGCCGACATCCTCGAGTACGACCTCGCCCCCTTCCTGCATCGCTGGCAGGCGCGGTTCGACGCGCTGGCCGCGTAGGTTCCCGGCCGTGCCGCCGCGCCTGGTGATCCTGAGCGAGCCGACGGTCGCGAGCTATGGCGCGATCGGCGAGCTGTACCGGGTCACCTTCGAGCGCATGGGGATCGCGGCGAGCCTGCGGCCCTACCCGGTCGGACGGCGGCCGCAGGTGCCGCGCGACGCGATCGTGCTGCACAACACGCTCGGTTTCCGCTTCACGCCGGTGGCTGGCGCGGTCAACATCGCGGTGCCGTTTCATGAATGGAGCCGGTACCCGGCCGAGTGGACCGCGCGACTGAACCGGTTCGACGCGGTATGGGCTGCGAGCGATCACGTGCGCCGTACCCTGCGGTGTAGCGGCGTGACGGCGCCGATCCGGCTGGCGCCTCCCGCGCTCGACCTGCTCCCACCGCCGCCGAAACGCCGCTGGAGCGCGGAGCGGCCGTTTCGCTTCCTCTTCATCGGGGAGCCGCACTTCCGGAAGGGGCATCACCTGCTCATCCAGGGCTTTCGACGGCTCTCGGGACGGCGCGCCGCCACGCTGACGATCAAGACGTCGCCGGGATGTGCCTGGCGCGTACCGGACCGGAACATCCATCTGGTGAGGGCGTCGTGGCCGCGGCGCAAGCTGCTCGAGCTGTACCGCTCGCACGACGCGTTCGTCTCGGCGAGCCTGGGTGAAGGGCTCGGCCTGGGCGTGGCAGAGGCGA
>JBFWXO010000101.1:0-3537 GCA_050187355.1 Vicinamibacterales bacterium | reverse complement strand
GGGCGTTCGAGGAGGCGTTCGCCGCGTACGTCGGGGCGCCCCCTGCCGTCGCCGTGAACTCGTGCACCGCCGCGCTGCACCTGTCGCTCCTGGTCTCCGGGATCGGTCCCGGCGACGAGGTCATCACGACGCCGCTGACCTTCTGCGCCACCGCGAACACGATCGTGCACGTCGGGGCCACGCCGCGCTTCGCGGACATCGATCCGAACACCTGGAACCTGGATCCGGCGGCGGCCGAGGATGCGGTGACGAACCGCACCCGCGCCGTGATACCGGTGCACTACGCGGGACGTCCGGTCGACGCACACGCCTTCCGGCGGCTGGCGGACACCCGCGGCCTGACCCTGATCGACGATGCGGCGCACTGCGTGGAGGGACGATCCGCCGCCGGGAAGGTGGGCGCGACCGCCGATCTGACGTGCTTCAGCTTCTACGCGACGAAGAACCTCACCACGGGTGAGGGCGGCATGCTCACGACGGCGAACGAGGCCTGGGCCTCGGCCGCGCGCGTGGCCTCGCTGCACGGGATGAGCCGGGATGCGTGGGCCAGGTATGCGCCCGGCGGTTCGGCGCACTACGACGTGATCGTGCCGGGCTTCAAATACAACATGCCCGACCTCATGGCCGCGATCGGGCTCCAGCAGCTCGCGGCGCTCGAGGCCCGTCTCGTCAGGCGCGAGGCGATCTGGCGCCGGTACGACGAGGCCTTCGCGGACCTGCCCCTCACGCGTCCGGCGCCGATCCCGGCAGGGGAGCGCCACGCCCGGCACCTCTATACGGTGCTCGTCGACCAGGCGTCGGGATGGGAACGGGACGCATTGGCGCAGGCGTTGGGGCGGAGCGGCGTCAGCACCAGCATCCACTTCGGGGCGCTGCACCTCTTCTCTTACTACGCGGAGCGTTATGGCTACCGGCCCGGGATGTTCCCGGTCGCCGAGCGGGTGTCGTCCACCACCTTGTCGCTCCCGCTGTCGGCGGCGCTCGCCGACGCCGAGGTCGACGCGGTGATCGACGCCGTCCGCCACCACGTGCCGAGGAGCCGATAGCAGTGGCCGCCGGCCTCCAGATTGTCTTCCGCGCGGCCGCCGGTCCCCGTCTGGGCTTCGGACACCTGATGCGCTGCCGCGCGCTCGGCCACGCCCTCGGGGTGCCGCCCAGGGTCTCGCTCCGCGCGACGCCTGCAACGCGTACGGCCGCCGCGCGGCTCGGATTCCCGCTCGTGGCCGATCCGTGGAGCCTCCTGGCCGCGCATCGCGGCCCGCGCGTGCTGGTGGTCGACGACCCGTCCGCCCGCCACGCGCAGGCCTGGGTGCGCCGCGCTCGACGACTCGGCATTCCCGTGGCCACGGTCCACGACCTCGGCCTCGGCTACGTACCCGCCGATCTCGCCATCGACGGGAGCGTTCGCCCGCACCGCGCGATGCGCCGGCACCGGGGACACCTCGGTGGACCGGCCTACGCCGTCCTCCACCCGCAGGTGGCGCGCTGGCGCGGCCGGCGAACGACGGTGGCGGAGCCGCGCCGTGTGCTCGTCGCCCTCGGCGGCGGCGCGCACGTCCTCTCGCTGGCGGCCAGCCTGGCCGGCGCGATCGCCGCCCGGGCCCCGCACGCCACGATCCGCATTGCCGCCGGGTTCGCGGCCAGCCGGCCGCTGCCCGCACTTCCCGCGGGCCAGTGGATCACCGTCACGGATGGACTGGCCGAGGAGCTCGCCCGCTGCGAGGTCGCGCTCCTCGCGGGCGGGCTTGGCCTCTATGAGGCGTGCGCCATCGGCGTACCGTCGGTGGCCCTCGCCCTGACACCGGCCCAGGGGTTGGCGATCCGAAGCCTCGCCCGTGCCGGAGTCACCGTCGACGCCGGACCGGCAAGGGACGGGGCACGGGATGCCCGCCGAACGGCCGCCCTGGTGGCCGACCTTCTCGCGAACGGCCGTGCACGGCGCCGCCTCGGCGCGGCCGGCCGCGCGCTCGTCGACGGAGGGGGCGCCAGCCGTGTGGCCGCCCGGATCCGGCAGTTGGCGATCGACCGGCTGGGGGTGTCCCTTGCCGCGTAGGCCGCGCGCCGTCCTGTTCGACCTGGACGACACCCTCTATCCACGCCGGCGCTTCGTGCTGAGCGGATTCGCCTCGGTGGCCCGCCACCTCGATCGGCAGTACCGCTGCGGCGCGCCGAGCGTCTACCGCGTGCTCTGCGAGGCGTATCGCCGCGGCGAGCGGGGCGGCGAACTGCAGGCGTGCCTCTCGCGCTTCGACTTGCCGGACGCGCTCCTTCCCGGCCTCGTCTCCATCATGCGGAGCCATCGTCCGAACCTCCGGCTGCCGGCGTCGTCGCGTCAGGCGCTTCGGCGGGTCCCCGCCGGCTGGCGGATCGGCATCGTCACCAACGGCATCCCGTCGACGCAGGCCGCCAAGGTCCGGGCGCTCGGGCTCGACGCCCTCGTCGACGACGTCGTGTACGCCCGGGAGCATGGGTCTGGAGTGGGGAAGCCCGAGGCCGCGCCGTTTCTCGCGGCGCTCGCGCACCTCAACGTGCCGCCCCACGAGGCCGTCTTCGTCGGCGACGACGAGGTGTGCGACGTGGGAGGGGCGTCGGCGGCCGGTCTGTACACGGTCCGGGTCGCCCGACGTCCTGACGCCGGCAGTACGGCGGATCTCACGGTGTCGTCGGTCGCAGCCGTGCCCGACATTCTCGACCGCCTCTCGGCGGCGACATGGAGTCGTGATGTTGCGTGAGTCCCGGTTGTCCCGGTTCGCCATCGGCCCGCACGGCGTGGGGGCCGGCCATCCGCTGTTCGTGATCGCCGAGATCGGCCTCAACCATGGCGGCTCGGTCGATCGCGCGCTGGCCCTCGTGGACGCGGCGGCTGCCGCCGGGGCCTCCGCCGTGAAGCTGCAGACGCTCTTCGCGTCCGACCTGGTCGCCCCTTCGTGTCCGGCGCCGGCCCACGTGCGCTGCGCGTCGCTCCGGGAGTTCTTCTCGACGTTCGAGCTGGACGAGGACGCGCACCGGCGGGTGGTCGCGAGGGCGCGCCAGCACGGTCTCGCCGTCATGGCCACGCCGTTCTCGCTCGCGGCGGTCGAGCTGCTCGCGCGCCTCGGCATCGATGCCTTCAAGATCGCGAGCGGCGACCTCACCTGGGATGGGCTCATCGAACGTGCCGCGGCCACCGGCGCTCCGCTGGTCATCTCGACCGGCATGGGCACGCTCGACGAAGCGGCGCACGCAGTCAATCTCGTCCGGCAGTGCGGCGGCGGCAACGTCGCCGTCCTGCACTGCGTCTCGGCGTACCCGACTCCCAGGGGAAGCGAGAACCTGAAGGCCATCGCCACGCTGTGCCGCGCGCTCCGGGTCCCGGTCGGCCTGTCCGATCACGGCGCCGATACCTTCGCGGCGACGCTGGCCGTCGCCCTTGGCGCCTCGCTCTACGAGCGCCACCTCGTGCTCGCGCACGGTGACGGCTCGATCGACGACGCGGTGTCGAGCACGGCCGAGGAGCTCGCCGAAACGGTTCATGCGGCGGCCCGTGCGTCCCTGGCC
>JBFWXO010000100.1:0-3730 GCA_050187355.1 Vicinamibacterales bacterium | reverse complement strand
CCGACTCGCTGCGAGAGAGCGCAGACCAGGCCGCGCTCTTCACCGGCGACACGGCGCCCCCGCCGTTCTGCTTCTTCGATCTCGAAACGACCGGTCTCAGTGGTGGCGCCGGCACGTACGCCTTCCTCGTCGGTGCTGGCTGGTTCGATGACGAGGGTGGGTTCGTCGTGCGGCAGCACCTGCTGCCACGCGCCGTCGACGAGCGGCCGATGCTCAAGACGGTGGCTGAACAGCTGGCGACCGCCGGCACCCTCGTGAGCTTCAACGGCAAGTCGTTCGATGCGCCGTTGCTGGAGACACGGTTCGCCTACCATCGGCTTCCGTGGCAGGCCGGACGGCTGCCGCACTTCGACGTCCTCCATCCGGCGCGGCGGTTCTGGCGTTCGGATGCCGTGTCCGGCGACGCGTCCCCCTGTTCCTTGAGCACGCTCGAGCGGCAGGTGCTCGGCGCGCGGCGGCTCAACGATCTTCCCGGGTTCGAGGCGCCGGGACGCTACTTTGCGTTCATCCGGACCGGAGACGCGCGGCCCCTGGCCGACGTGCTCGACCACAATCGAAACGATCTCATCTCGCTCGCCGGCTTGACAGTACGGCTGCTGCAGCTCGTCCGCGCGGGAGCGACGGAGGCGAGGGACGCTCGTGAGGCGCTCGCCCTCGGACGGGTCTACGAACGCGCCGGCCGGCCTGGGCCCGCCCGGGAGGCGCTGGAGTGCGCCCTCGCACTGCCTGCGCCGGGGGCAACCGCGTCGACACGGACGCTGCTGCGGGTGGAGGCGCTGCGGACGCTGGCGATCCTCGCGCGCCGGGCACGGCGCTACGACGAAGCCGCGTCCCGGTGGTGCGCGGTCCTCGATACGCCCGGCTGCCCGCAGGGATTCGCCCGGGAAGCGGCGGAGGCGCTCGCCATCCACCACGAGCACCGCGTGCGCGACGTCGCCGCCGCCCATGCATTTGCCTTGAGAACGCTTGATGCTGGCGTTGTCGCATCGCGGCACGCGGCGGTCCGGCACCGGTTGGCTCGCCTCGAGCGCAAGCTGCACGCGGGACGAGACCACTGCGACCCGCGCTTCGTGGAGCACCCCAGGTTTCCACTCGTCGACTGACACTGACGGCCTGCTCGTGGAGGGTAGCGGTCATGTCCACGCGTCTCGCGCGTCCCGGCAGTTCGTCCGCTGGTTCCCACGCCGCCGATCCGGATACGCGGCCCGGCATCGACGCACCGGCGGCGCTGCCGTCAGCGTCCATCGGCGAAGACTGGCTCGCGGTCCTCGTGGGCGGTGCACTCATCGCGCTCGTCCTGTCGGGGGTGCTCCCGGCGGCGCCCCGGTTCGCCTGGGGGGGTGACGCCGCGCCGCTGTCAGCCCTGGCCGCACCTGCCAACCTGGTGCGGGCCGCCGCGCTCGGAGCCGTGGCGATCACCCTGCTGACGTTCGGGGCGGCCGCCACGGGCGCGCGGCTGGCCGCGTTCGTTCCCGGCACGGCGGTCGTGTTCCTGCTGGCGTGTGTGGCCCAGGTGCTCTCGGGTCACGCGAGTGCGGCGGCTTGGGGGCTCGAGTACGTCATCTTCGCACTCGCCATCGGGCTCGTCGTGAACCAGGCCGCCACGCTGCCCGTCTGGCTCGTCGAAGCGGTCCGAACCGAATACATCATCAAGACCGGGCTCGTGGTCCTCGGGGCCACCGTCCTCTTCGACGAGATCGTCGGCGCCGGCGCCCTCGGCATCGCACAGGCGCTCATCGTCGTCCTGAGCGTGTGGGCCTTCTCGTTCTGGCTCTGCCGCAGGCTGCGGGTCGACGATGAATTGGCCACCATGCTGGCGAGCGCGGTGTCGATCTGTGGCGTGTCGGCCGCGATTGCGGCGTGCGGCGCCATCCAGGGCGACCGGAAGAAGCTGTCCTATGTCACGTCGCTGGTACTCGTCGTGGCGATGCCGATGATGGTCGTGATGCCCTGGATCGCGCGGGTGTCCGGGATGCCACCGGTCGTCGCCGGCGCCTGGCTTGGGGGCACCCTGGACACGAGCGCCGCGGTCGTGGCGGCCGGCGAACTGCTCGGCGACGCGGGGCGGAACGCCGCCGTGGTCGTGAAGCTCTCGCAGAACGCCCTCATCGGGCTGGCCGCGTTCTTCCTGACCGTGTGGTGGACCATGCGGGGAGAGGGCCGGGAAGGGGCGAACACGCGCCTCTCGGTCATCTGGGAGCGGTTTCCGAAGTTCGTGTTCGGATTCCTGGCGGCCTCCCTGGTCTTCTCGTTCCTCCTGGACCAGGACGCGGTGCGCGCCGCACGCGGGCTGGTGAATGGCATCCGCACCACGCTCTTCGCCATGGCGTTCGTCTCCATCGGCCTGGAGACGCGGCTCGGGCGCCTCGTCTCCACTGGAGAGGGACGTCCCGCGCTGGCGTTTCTGGGTGGCCAGGCGTTCAACGTGGCCATCACGCTCGTGGTGGCCTATCTGTTGTTCGGCGGGAGCGTGCTGCCCGCCCCGGCGCTCTAGAGAGCGCCAGGGGCGACGGCTGAACGTCGCGGGCGGGCGTCAGGCGCGGGCGGCGGAGCCCTTCTTGGCCTTGGCGGCTTCCTTGCGGCTGGCCGAGGTCTGCGCGCCGTACTTCTTGGTGAAGCGCTCGATGCGGCCTTCCGTGTCGAGCAGCTTCTGCCGGCCGGTGAAGAACGGGTGGCAGTTCGAGCAGATCTCCAGGTGGAGCTCCGGCTTGGTCGACCGGGTCTTCCAGGAGGCGCCGCACGCGCACCGGGCTTCGACCTCCTGATACTTCGGGTGAATTGCTTCCTTCACGCCCTTCTCCTTGTTGCGAAACCACGATTATAGCAGGGACCGTCCTCGTCCATGCCAGGTCGGCCTTCGAGTTCGCCTCGGGACCCCTGCCCCGGCGGGCCGCCGGGCGATTGCTCGCCGCTGGAAGGCGGACACAGCCGGGCTCTGGGCCGCTGGCCGGCGGGTGGACCATCGGGTTGTGGGCCGGCGTGTGCCTGGCGGACTCTGGGGCCGGGGGCTCGGCGTGCGGCCGGCGGACTGTGGGGCTGCTGGCTTGGGCGGCTGGTGGGAGGACCGGCCGGGCCGGGCCGTCGGATTGGCGGCTCAGAAGGCGAAAGAGGGGGAGCCCGGCACACGCTCGAGGCGAGCCGTCCGATTGGACGGTTAGCCTCTGGGCGCTGGGTCCCCACGAGTCTCAACGTGGCCGGACGCCCCGCCCAACGCCCAACGACCAGCGATCGACGACCGACGGTCACCGGCCAACGACCGATCCGGCTCGCGGTCGGCTGAGGACACAGTTTCCGACTGATCCTTCATTGTTGGGAGCCCGGCCGCTGACACGACGTCAGACTGGTGCTACCGTCCAACGCGACGTTTTCGATGAAACGTGGCTCGCGGGGGCGAGCGGGCGGGGGCGTGAACGGCCGGGAGGGCGGTTCCGTCAAAGACGGTGCGGCGGCGGGGCATGACGTCCCCTGCGGCCAGGCCACGCACAGGAGACGCACATGATGACCCACGAGATTACCGGCGACGACATGCAGGCGCTCATCCTGCGCCTCACGTCGGGCGACGAGATTCGGGCCGAAGCGGGCGCCATGACCTACATGACCGAGGGCATCGACATGGATGCGCGGATGACGGGCGGGCTGCTCGGGGGCCTCAAGCGGAAGCTGCTCGCGGGGGAGAGTCTGTTCCTGACCTTCTTCCGCTGCACGGCGCCGTCGGGCGAGGTGGCGTTCG
>JBFWXO010000099.1:0-3983 GCA_050187355.1 Vicinamibacterales bacterium | reverse complement strand
GAGGCGCCCAACGGGAACACGAAGCGGCGCCGCGGGCACCACTGCGGGGACGATCTCCAGCCAGTCCACCGGACGCGAACGGCGCTCCAGATTCATCCGCCAGCTGTTGAGCGAACGCGCATCGACACCCGCCGAGCGCGCCCACGCGACCCGAGTGTCGTTGGCCGCGTGAAAGCGCGGAGTTCTGACCAGGCCGGGGCGGCGGCGGTGCGGGGCCTCTCGTAGCGAGGGCCAACTGCCGAAGAGGGGTTGGGCGGGGCGCGGAGACCTTCACACCTCCGCGCCCCCGAGCGCTTTGCGGAGCGCCCGTGCCGCGAGAGTGACGCCAGTTCGGGCGTTGGTCCAGCGGATCGGTCCCTGGATGGACGGCTGGCGTGGCGCTCTCGGTTCCCCTGGTCGACCGGCGGTGCGGCCGGTGCCGGTCGACGTTCTACCAGTGCCGACCGTGCTTTCGGGGGCAGCGCTACTGCGGTGACGCCTGCCGTTTGACTGCCCGGCGGCTGCAACTCGCCGCGTGCCGGCGACGGCATCAGCAGAGCCCCGACGGGCGCCTCGACCACTGCGACCGCAACCGAGCCTACCGCCAGCGTCGGCGCGCCGGCGCGAGCGCCCCCAACGGTGGCCGCGCAGAATGCGTGATGGATCAGGGTTCCGCGGGGGCGCCGTCGCCCGTTTCCCTGGCCGACGGGCCGGAGACGACGGGCGCCACGGTGGCGGCCTCGGTGCTCGCGGCCGTCGTCGAGGCCCCTCATGCATCCCCATCGCCTGCGTGCATACGTGACCCATCAATGACGGCCGGGTGACGCTCGCGCCCTTCTGCCCAATCCTCGTGGCGCAGGAGGTGTCGCCATGGCAGGCCGGAAGATCGTCGATGAGCTGGACGCAAGGGAATGCTTGGATGCCGTACGACAGTCGGGACTGTCTCGGGTCGCGTGGGCGCGCTCGGCGGGTGTCGATGCGCGTTCGCTCAACAGCTGGCGGATGAATCTGGAGCGCCGTTCGCGTCCGGTGGACTGGCTGGAGATCGTCCCCGCAGTGGTGCCCGAGGCGCCGCTTCGTGTTTTCGTCGGGCGCCTCTCCGTCGAGGTGTCCCCGGGCTTCGACGCCGAGACCCTGCGCCGGCTCGTCCAGGTGCTCGAGGCGTGCTGACCATCGGCCCACGGACGCGTGTCTTCGTGGGCACCGCGCCCGTCGACATGCGCGGTTCCTTCGACGCGCTGGCGGGTGCGGTCCGCCGCCTTGGCCTCGACCCGGTCGACGGCCACCTCTACCTGTTCTTCAGCCGCAGCCGGCGACTCTGCCGCGCGGTCTACTTCGATGGGTCCGGATGGTGCCTCTTTAGCAAGCGCCTCGCCCGCGGCTCCTTCGAGCGGCCCAAGGCACCCGACGGCGCCACGCAGGTCACCGTCGATGCCGCCACCTTCAACGCCCTCGTCCACGGCATGGCCCTCGCCGCCGAGCGACGTCCCTGGTACCGCCGCCCCTGACATCTTCCTAGACACCCAGGATCGCTCATGATCTTCTGCGGTTGTGAGGCGAACCACCGATGCCAAGACGACGCCCGAGTCGCTCCAAGCGCGCTGTGACCGCATCGAGCGCGAGCGTGACGGACTCGTCAGCCAACTCGCCAAGGCCAACGACCGACTCGCCGAGGCCAATGCACGGATCGCCGACCTCACGCACCAGCTCAGCCGGCTGACCCACCAGGTCGCCACCGGCAATGACCGCCTGACAGAGCTCCTGGCGATCGCTCAGCGCAAGCGGCGAGCGACCGCAACCACACCGCCCCCACAGACATCGACGGCACTGCCTGCCGCGACGCCGGAGTTTGCGAAACGCCCGAAGGCACCTGAACTGCCGCCCCGCCCCGAGCCGGACCGCGGGCCCGCCATCCCCCGCGGACGCAAGCCCGTTCCCGAGCACCTCCCGGTCGACGAGCACGCCGTGCGGCCAGAGGCCTGCGCACATTGCGCCAGCACGCGCTTCGATGGCGTCGACACCGTCGTCGAGCGCAAGCTGCATGTCGTCGCAGAGCACCAGCGCTGCCGTGTCGTGAGGCGGATCACCATCACCTGCCGCGACTGCGGTGGGCGCACCACCGCTCGATCGCTCCCCGCCCCCATCGAGCGCTCCAAGGTCACCTGCGAGTGGCTCGCCTGGCTCGTCTACCAGAAGTTTGTGCTCCTCACACCCCTCGACCGCATCCGGCGCGACCTCGCCACTCGCGGCATACGCCTCTCCATGAGCTTCCTCGTCTCACAGATCGAGCGCGCGGCCGACCTCCTGGCCGCCGTCGACGGCGAACACTGGAAGCAGCTCCTGGCCAGCAACTGGATGGCCCACGACGGGACCGGCCTCAAGGTGCTGATCCCGAAAGTCGGCGTGGAGGGCGGGTACATCGAGGTCTTCCACAACACCCAGCAGTATGTCTTCCAGTACGCGGCCGAGAAGAGCGGGAACACGCTGGCGGAGAAGCTCGTGTCCTTCCAGGGCACCTTCGTGGCGGACGCCGAGCACCGCCACAACGCCGCGCTGGCCAAGCCGGGTGTGTACGAACAGGGGTGCAACGCGCATGGCCGCCGCCGCTTCCGCGACGCCGAGGGCGTCCAGCCGGTGCTCGCGGCGGAAGGGGGAGCCTTCCTCGCAGCCATCTACGCCGTCGAGAACGAGGCCAAGGGCCTGGGGCTCCAGGGCGACGCTCTCCGCGAACGACGACAGAACGGCATCACGCCCATCCAGCGGGACTTCCGGGACTGGCTCCAAGCCGTCGAGCCGACGCTCCTGCCAGACGACCCACTCGCCAAGACCATTCGCTACTATCAGACCCACTGGGATGCGCTCTTCCGTTTCGTCGACCACCCAGAGCTACCTCCGGACAACTCGGCCAGCGAACGCGAGTTTCAGAACCTCGCCAAGCTGCGGCTAAACAGTCTCTTCGCGGGCAGCAGCGAAGGGGCGCACCGCCTCGCCACTCTCCTTGGCATCGTCGCTACCTGCCGCGCTGTCCGTGTCAACGCCGAGCACTACCTCGCCTGGGCCTTCACCCGCCTCGGCACCCACCGCGACATTTACGGGCTCAAGGCCGCCGAACTCACGCCCGCTGCTTACGCCAAGGGCCTCACCACACCACAATAGCCGTTGCCCGAACTTGGGCATGCACGCCTCCGCGACGACCGTCGCACAGGGCACCGCTCGCGACTACAGGCCGTCATTGATGGGTCACTCAACAGCGCCCCGTAGCCCCCCCGGCCCGGCCGGAAACCCGGGCACCGACCCGGAACAGCTCGTCCAGAAGTCCGGAAACCCAAACGGGGGCTACCGTCACGTACCCGTCGAGGACTCACGCACCCACCCCCTGAACGCTTGGGCAAGCCGGCGGCGCTCCGACCCCCATGCCTACGCCGCGACGCCCACACGCCGCCGGCTGGAACGAGCGCAACCCCGCGGGGGCGATGTCTGCTGCCTCATGATTGACGGCACGACAATGCCCGGGCACGCTTCAACCGTCCGCCAGAATTTCCGGACGAAACCCGCCAGAGTTCACGGACGCCACAACCGCTTTCGACTCAGGATGGCGTCGGGCAGCGGCGATGTGCTGGATGCGGGAACGCTATCCGTTGGTTCGCCGACAAACTAGACGAAGCGATGCGTTGCGCCGTCGGCTGGGGCGCTGTGGGTCCGTCAGTGGGCGCTCGGGGGTGCATCGTGCAAACACGACACGGGTGAGGCCGCAGACCGGGCGGGGCGCCACGCCATCCTCGTAGACCAGAACGAGGATGCCATCGAGATGGTGCAACGGCGCCTCGCCGAGTGGCATCGCTCGCGGCGTATCACCTCGCCCTGGCCCGCAGGCGCCGGTTGCCCAGCCGCGGTAGACCTCTCAGTGGCCATCAGACGGCCGGGAGGTCGAGATGAGGGGAGACGAAGCGCTGCGGCAGACCCTGGACGGGCTGCGCGAGTCGGGGGCGGGAGGCGCGCATGGT
>JBFWXO010000098.1:0-4194 GCA_050187355.1 Vicinamibacterales bacterium | reverse complement strand
CGAGCGCGCGGAACTTCTCGAGCGCCTCGGCGAACTCCTTCATCCGGAACGGCTTCAGCAGGAGCCCCCGGGCGCCGTCGCGAACCAGCCGCTGGACGTCCTCGTTGTCGCCGTACCCGGTGCAGATAACCACCGGCACGTCCGGGTCGAGCGCGCGCATCGCGACGAACGCTTCGGCGCCCCCCATCCTCGGCATCCGGAGATCGAGGAGCACGCCGGTGATCCGGGCACGATGTTCGGAGTACACGGCGACGGCTTCCATGCCATCGCCAGCCACCATCGACTCGTAGCCGAGCCGGCCGAGCGCCGTCACCGCCACGTTCCTGATCAACGGCTCATCATCGACCACGAGGATGGTGCCGCCGGTCAGCTTCCGGGAAATCGTGGGCGCCGGCGCGCCCCTGACCAGCCGGCCGCGCGGCAGGCGGACGGTGAAGGTGGAGCCGCGGCCGGGGGTCGAGTCGACCGAGATGGTGCCGCCGTGCAGGTGCACGATGCCGTCGACCGTGGCGAGTCCCAGGCCGGTGCCGCTCACCGCGCTTCCCGGCTTGGTGCTGAAGAACGGCTCGAAGATCCGGCTCTTGACCTCGTCGTCCATGCCGACGCCGGTGTCGGTCACCTGGAGCTCGACGTACTCCTGGCCATCACCGTGGCCGGCGACGGCGACGTCGCGCGTGGCGATGCGCAGGACGCCCCCTTGCGGCATGGCGTCGCGGGCGTTCAGGCACAGGTTGAGGACCACCTGGCTCAATTGGGACGCGTCGCCGTCGACCGGCCAGTCCCCCCGCAGATCGACCTCCACCGGCGTATCCGGCCGCATCGACGGCGTGAGGATGACGAGCGAGTCGCGCACGACGTCCTGCAGCGACACGCACTCGATCAGGTTCTTGCCCCGCCGGCCGAAGGCCAGGAGCTTCCGCGTGAGGTCGGCCGATCGCTGCGACGCCTGTTCGATCGCGTCGAGCGCGTCGCGCCGCTCCGGGTCGGGCTCGTCCATCTTCAGGTACTCAGCCGAGGCCTGGATGACGGCGAGCATGTTGTTGAAGTCGTGCGCCACACCGCCGGCCAGCCGTCCCAGGCCCTCCATCTTCTGGGCCTGCAGGAGCTGCCGCTCCATCTCCGCGCGCGCGATCTCCTGGGCGCGCATGTCCGTGATGTCGTGCGCGAAGGCCGAAACGCCGAGCACGGCGCCTTCGTGCCGGACCGGGCCGCAGGACACGAGCAGGGTCCGCCCTCCTCGCGTGAGGTGCTCGGTGGTGAACGGGCCGTCGGCCAGCGCCCGCTCGTAGTGGGCCACCCACCGGACGGCCTCTTCGAGCGAGAAGAGCACCTGCGGCGTCGCCCCGGGCTGCGCGGCGCCGCGGTCCTCGGCGCGGCAGTGCGCCTCGAATGCCGCGTTGTACTGCGTGAGTCCGAACGAGAGCGGCTCGACGAGCCACACCATGTCGCGCGCGCTCTCCACGAGCGCCGCGAGCGTCGCGCGTGACTGCGCCAGCTTCTGCTGGCTGGCATCGAGCGCCGCCAGCGAGTCGTGCAGCCGGGTGCGCTCACGGTCGTACGCCGTCACGACCGCCCCCAGGACAAGGCTCATCAGACCCGTGCCGAGGACGACGCCCGAGGCGATCTGGAGGAGGCGGAGCGCCGGTCCACGGCCGGGTGGCATCCACTCCGGCCGGGCGTATTCCAGGCCGATGAGCCCCAGCACCAGGCACACCAGCGCGGCGACACCGACCGTGCGGTCCCACCCGCGCAGGACGACGATGCAGTACACGAGCGCCGCGCCGTGGTACATCAGCGCGCTGCCCATCGTGCCGCCGGCCGGCACCCAGACCATCGCAATGACCACGAGGGCCTGGGCGTAGGTGATGCGGACGAAGTGCCGGCCCTGCCGGGCCCTCCAGTACGTCACGAGGAGCACGACGCCGAAGCCGAACGTCATGCCCGGCACCATCGCGGGCAACCCCAGGAACGCGGTGAACGGCGCAATCACGCCGACCGACATCAGGCCGGCGACCAGGCAGATCACCTGATGGATCAGGAGTTCCAGGGAGCGTGCGGGCGGAGGCGGAACTGGAGTGTGCGCGGGCGCGGCGGGTGGACGCATCGATCGAACCCCGCCGATTCTAGGTCAACCATAGCCGGGATGCGACCCCGATCCGTGAGTGGGGCCGCGGTCGCGCAGCCCGCCCTGGGTGGGTGCCGCCGGCCCCCGTCTGCCGGAGCGGTCCCCGAACAGGAGTCGGATCCGCCGGCCAGGATCGCCGCGGCCCAGAGCGCCGCCAGCCGCCGCCAGGGCCTGTTCCGTGACGTCCAGACGCCGCGGGGGGTCGGAGCCGTCATGATCGGCCGTCGGCGGCCCGCGCGGCGAGCGCCGCCCGCATGGCGGCCGCGTCGCGCTCGACGAAGGTCCACGCGGCCTGCTGCGTCCGGCGCAACTGGTCGCGCGACCAGGTGCCTTTCATCACGCCGTGGTCCGCGTGTCCGGTGTGGTTGAGGAGCAGGTGGCCGAGTTCGTGAGCGACGGCGCGGCCGAGAACCATCCGGTAGTCGACGCCGGCGTCGCGCGCAACCCGCGCGACCCGGTCCGCGTACACCGTCGCGAGGGTGGGACGCACAGGGGGAACCTGGCTGGTTGGCGCGCCGGGCGCCCCGTCCGGCGTGGAGGCCGGAACCGTCGTGGACGAGGCCCGGGGCGTGCGGGCCACCTCGCTCGCGACCGGCGTGTACCCCATCGGGACGAGCAGGCCCTTCACGAGAGGCCCCTTCGCGAGGATCCGCAGCACCACCTCGTGGGGGGCGAGCGGGAACGCGCACCGCGCGTCCACGGCCGCACCTCGACGTGCGGGGGCGCAGTCGATCCAGCTCACGGCGATGGCGGCGCGGCTCATGATCGCGAGCGCCTCGGCCAGCGCCGCGTGCACGTCGGCTCCCACCGTTTCCACGCCATGGTAGATGCGCACCACGAGCAGCGCGGCCGTGACGGCCGTCGGAATCCCCATACTCGCCTCCCCCACTCGACAACGCCGTCCGATGCGAACGGGACGCGCCCATCGCGCGCGGCCATTGCCATCGCAGGACCGGCCCGGATGCGGGTCGCGTCCCGGATGCGGACGACGAAGCCTAGGACGAAGGGCCGCGCCGAATTGTTCTGTGAAGATTGCGGGTCCAACGAGCGGCGGGGACGAACGTGAGTGACGAGTGACGGGCCGCGTTCCCGCGGTGACGGGCGTCAGCCTTCGCGCGTCACTGCACTTCGACGTGCCCCGTGACCTGCGCGCGTACGAGCGACCACGACAGGCCCACCCCGAGCAGGAGGCCGACGACGAGCAGGCCGGCCCAGACGATGCCGGAGCCGGTGAGGCTGAGGACCTGCCGATCGACGAGCAGCCAGACGAGGGCGGCGAACAGCGCCACGCCGAGCAGCAGGCCGAACCGGCCGAGGGCGATGAACGCCGTACGGAGGCACATCAGCCACCCGATCACCAGCGCGAGCGCCGCGAGCGCCTTGCCCGGGGTCACCGACACCGGCGGGGCGACGATCCAGTGGGCGAACGAGTAGCCGCTCGGGTTGAAGGTCGCGAGCACGAGGAGCACGGCGAACACCATGCGGAGGAGGGCGCCCTGCAGCGACACACCGGACGAGGTGGCCATCGGCGGCCATTCTAGCAGGGCCGTTCCAGGATGGGACAGGCACGGGGCGGATCGCGGCGCGCGCTATACTGCGCACGTGACGCGCCGTGGCGCCCTGATCCTGATCGTCCTCGTGCTGGCGCTCGCGCGGTACGCGGCCCGCACGCGCGACGAGGCGCCCCACCGCGGCACCGCACACCAGGCGGCATCGACGCTCCTCGTCTCGGCCGCGGCGAACCCGACGCTCGTCCGCGCCAGGGATGGCTGGCGCGAGCAGCCGGACGGGCTGCTCGCCGATTCGACCTGCCCGCGGTGCCCCGTGAAGCCCTGCCGCGAGACGTCCGCGCCGCACGTCGTGCCGTGCATTGCGGGACAGTCCGTGCGTCTGTTCTCGCGACCGCCGCCCGCGGCGCCGATCCGGCTGCACTGAGCGGAAAGGGCCAGACACGGCCGGACACGGCGCCGCCGCCCCGCCGCGGGCGAGGCGGACGACCGTCCAGCGGGGGTTATGCACGCCTACGATCTCATCCTGACGCTGACCGGCGGTCTCGGTGCGGCGCTCGT
>JBFWXO010000097.1:0-4257 GCA_050187355.1 Vicinamibacterales bacterium | reverse complement strand
CCATGTTGAACTCGCCCTCCCAGTCGACGCGCGCCGATCGGACGATCGGCTGTCCCTCGCGCAGGACGCGGCGGAAGTATCGGGCGACCGGCGACGGCAGGCCCTCGAGATCGCGCTCCGAGTACGGCGCCCCGCCCGCGCCGGCCTGGGCCAGCAGGCGCGCCCGCGTCCGTTCGGTCGCGCGGGTCCATCGCCATTCCCCGAACGCCGCCGCAGAGAGCACGGCGCCCACGAGCACGATGACGGCGAGGAGCGCGGCGGTCACCCACATCGGCGTCGATCACGCATCCAGCGAGGGTTCGTACAGCGCGCGACGGAGCGCCGCGGTCACCTGATCGATCTCCTCGTCGCGGCGTTCGCACTGCGCCAGCGCGCGGCGGACCATCTCGATCCCTCCCTCGAACTCCGGCTGGACGACGGCATCCACCCGCAGCGTCCGGAGGTCGTCCACGTGCGCGACGGCCGTCGCCCGCGCGATCACGAAGATGCGCGGGTTGAGCCGCTTCGCCTGGTCGATGCCCACGTGGATCGCGTGCCACTCGGGCACGGCCATCACGAGCATCCGGGCCTGGGGCACCCCGGCCGCGCGCTGGATGTCCGCGCTGGCGATGTCGCCCCAGATGCCCGGCAGGCCGGCTTCGAGCGGCGCGGCAATCGCGTCGTGGTTCAGTTCGACCACGAGGTACGGCAGCCCGACGCGCTCGAGCGCATCGACCACGGCCCGCCCGGTCCGTCCGTAGCCGGCGATCACGACGTGATTCTCCAGCGTGGTCCGGGGCAGCTGGAGGTTCGTGGCCGGGGCGGCCGGCGCGTATCGGCGCATCAACCGGCGCGCCGCCGGCAGCAGGCCCGGAAACACCAGCGGCGACAGGGCCATCGTCAGCACCGTGCACGACAGGGCCAGGTCGTACGTGTCGCTCGTGATGAAGCCGCCCGCGCGCCCGGTGCGCGCCAGGACGAAGCTGAATTCGCCGATCTGCGACAGGCCCAGGCCGACGATCCACGGGGCCATGTTGCGGTAGCCGAAGGCGCGGACCAGGAGGCCGCAGATGACGGCCTTTCCACAGAGGATGGCGAGCACCAGCGCGGCGACCTGCCACGCGTGGCCGAGCGCATACCGCGGATCGAACAGCATGCCCACCGTCACGAAGAAGATGAGGCCGAAGACGTCCCGCAGGGGACCGACATCGCTCAGCGCCTGATGGCTGAGCTCCGACTCGCTCAGCACCATTCCGGCGACGAAGGCGCCGATGGCGAACGACAGTCCGATCGAGAAGGCGATGAATCCGACCCCCACGCCGGCGGCGACCACCGCCACCAGGAACAGCTCCCTCGACTTCCAGTGCACGACCTGCCGCAGCATCGCCGGGAGCAGCCGGGTCCCGGCCACCACCATCCCGACGAGGAACGTGGCGGCGAGGCCGATCGCGGTGGCGAGTCCCCCGACGGCCAGCCCGCCGGATCCGATCTGCGGCAGCACGATGAGCAGCGGGACGACGGCGAGGTCCTGGATGACGAGCAGGCCGATCATGACGCGGCTCGCCAGGGTGGCCATCGTGCCCTCCGCCGCGAGCGTCTTGAGCACGACCATCGTGCTCGAGAGCGCGATCATCGCCCCGAACCACGCCGCGTCCCGGGCGGCCATGCCCGTGACCGCGCGGGCCACCACCATGCCGAAGAGCAGCGTCACGACGATCTGGATCGGCCCGCCGATCACCGCGACGCGGCGGACCGCGCGGAGGTCGCGAAAGGAGACCTCGAGGCCGAGGGCAAAGAGGAGCAGGGCCACGCCGATCTCGGCCAGCAGCTCGATGTCCTCGATGTGTCCGACCGTCGGTCCCGCCGTGTGCGGCCCGATGACCACGCCCGCGGCCACGTAGCCGACGAGCAGGGGCATGCCGAGCGCGCGTGCGACGACCGCGCCGCCGAGGCCGGCGATGACGATGAGGACGAAATCGGCAGCGATACCCATGGCGCGTGCGGCGGCCCGGGCGGCGCGACGCGCCTGGCCGGGCCCATTCATGCTCGCACAGAGCCCGGCCGGCCGTGATTTGTCGCCCGCCGGCCGATGTGATACACCAACCGTTCGCCCGGCGGCCGAACGGCGCCGGCGCCCGTACACCGCGCCCGGGAGACATGGGGCTCCCGGCGAATCCTGAGGTGACGGGGAAGGGGAGGGGTCAATGCACGCAAGGGTCAGAGGCGCGCTCGTCACCGTCGGCGGCATCGCCGTCGCGGCCGCCCTGGTCGTCGGCCAGCGGCCGGCGTTCACCGCGGAGAACGGCGCGGAGGCCGTGAACCCGCACGCCGGCCATGCCGGCCACGGGGCGCACGCCGCCCACATGGCATCGCCGGGCGCCGGCGCCGCCGCGCTGGATGCCGTGGACCGCATCAGGGCGATGGCGGATGCGGGCGACATTCACGCCGGCCATGCCCTGGAAGTCATGGGCTACATGCAGCAGCCCGGGGCGCAGGGGACCGTTCCCGTCCCGGCCAACCCGAACCTGCCCGCCGACAACGAGGGCGCCGCGGCGCGCCTGGCGGCGTCGCCCCGCAAGGGCGAGTACGTGACGATCGACGTCAACGGCACGCCGATGCGCACCTGGGTGGTGCTGCCCGAGGGCACCGGCAAGGCGCCGGTCGTGGTGGTGATCCAGGAGGTGTTCGGCCTGGCGGACTGGATCCGCGGCGTCGCGGATCAACTGGCGAAGGAAGGATTCATCGCCGTGGCGCCCGACCTGCTGGCCGGCCGCGGGCCGAACAACACCGACTCGCGCGGGTTCGCGAGCCAGCAGGAGGCCGTGCCGGCGACGCTGGCGATGCCGGCCGCGGAAGTCCTGGCCAAGATGAAGGCGGCGCGCGAGTGGGGCGTGAAGCACGCGCGGTCCAACGGCAAGACGGCGAGCGTCGGGTTCTGCTTCGGCGGGAGCCAGAGTTTCGCGCTGGCGATCGGCGAACCGGGCCTGGACGCGGCGGTCGTCTATTACGGGTCCGCTCCGACCGATCAGCCGCGGCCGGCGCAGGGGCAGCCTGCCCCGCCGTTCGAGCCGAGCCCGACCCTGGCCAACATCAAGGCGCCCGTGCTCGGCCTGTTCGGCGGGCTCAAGGAAGACGCCCGGATCGGCGTCACCATTGCCCCGACCGAGGCCAAGCTCAAGGAGCTGATGAAGACGCACGACTTTCACGTCTTCGACGGCGCCGCGCATGGCTTCCTGCGCGCGCAAGGGGGGAACAACGGCGCGAACCTGAAGGCGTCCCAGGAGGCCTGGCCGCTGACGGTCGCCTGGATCAAGAAGTACGCGTCCTAGATCGTCCGCGGGACGCGGTTCGACATCGAACCGTTCCGGGTGGCGGCGCGGCGGGCTTCCCCGTCGTGCCTGCCGCCCGGGATCCGCACCCAGATCATGCAGCTCGTCTTCGAACAGATCCGGTCCGGCGGGGACCGCAACTTCGGCTACCTGCTCGGCGATCGTGACACCGCCGTGGCCGTCCTCATCGATCCGTCCTACGCCCCCGACGCGTTCGCCGCGCGGGCGCGGGAGCAGGGGCTCGCCGTCTCTCTGATCCTCAATACCCACGGCCACCCGGACCACACCAACGGCAACGCGGTCGCGAAGGCGCTCACCGGGGCGCCCGTGGCGGCCTTCGCCGGCTCGACGCTCGTCCCGTTCGATGTGGGTCTCGCGGACGGCGAGGAGCTGGCGGTCGGCAGCCTGCGCCTCCGCTGCCTGCACGTCCCCGGGCACTGCCCCGACCATCTCGTGTTCCACGAGCCGAGCTGGCAGCTGCTCGTCACCGGCGACCTCCTGTTCGTCGGGAAGGTCGGTGGGACCGCCACGGAGGACGAGGCCCGGCTCGAATGGGCCAGTCTGCAGCGGGTGCTCAGCCGCTGTCCGGAGGCCACGACCGTATGGCCCGGACATGACTACGGCGTGCGTCCGAGCTCCACGATTGCTCTCGAACGGGCCGCCAACCCGTTCCTGAGGTGCCCGGACCTCGAGGCCTTCCTCGCGCTCAAGCGCTCCTGGGCCGACTACAAGAAGCGGCTGGGTCTCAAGTAGCGATCCTCGAGCGATCCTCCCGGTCCGGATACGCCCGGCGCGCCCCGCGCCATCCCCAATTTTTGTCCGTCGTTCCGCTTGCATGGCGGGGGCGCGTGTGGCACGATGCCCGCCTCTCCCGCTGACTATGGAGCGTCGGGGCGGTTTCCCCGCACGACGACGCGTGGGAGCGCCGCGGCAGTGTGCACGGCGCGCA
>JBFWXO010000096.1:0-4500 GCA_050187355.1 Vicinamibacterales bacterium | reverse complement strand
CCGTGGCGTTCAGGATGGCCTTGGCGAGCGACAGTCCCTGGATGCGCTGGGCCGCCCATTCCGCGCGGATTTCGGTGCACGGGATGCCCCAGACCTTCTCGGTGTAGGTCTTGAAGAAGATCTCGAACAGCCGCTTGCCGAAGCGGTTGGTGACCCACTGCTCGAAGTTCTCTTCGACCGGGTAGGGCTTGTAGTGCCACCAGAGGTAGCTCAGGAAGATCCGGATCGCGTTGAACGGGCCAAGGCCCGAGAGCGCGTTGCCGGCCTTGAGCGGGTAGTCGAAGAACTTGCCGTTGTAGTGGATGCGAGAGAGACGCGGTACCGAGATGAACTCGGATTCCAGGATCTCGTGCCACAACGCCTCGACCGGCGCGATCTTGGTGAAGAAGCGGTGCCCGCCGATGTCGAACCGGTAGCCCTTGTACTGCGCAGTGCGTGAGATGCCGCCCAGGATGTCATCGGCCTCGAGGACCGTGACGGGCCATCCCATCTTCGCCATCTGGTACGCTGCGGTGAGCCCCGCGGGGCCCCCTCCGATGACGACCACCCGGTCACCTGCCGCGTACTGGGCGACGGTGCGCGCTGCCATTCCTGCTCCTCTCCACCACCCATGCGCGGACGGCCCGGTGGCCGGCCGGCAGCGGGGGAACTCCGCCCGGCTCGACCGGGTGACGGGCATCGCCCGCCATCGCCGAGCACGCCGTCTCCACCGGAGGCGCACATAGCCCCCCGCGGGTCCGGCGCTTTATGCGTGCAGATCGTGTGCCACAATGGCAGCGTCAGCGCGAGGTCAAAGTCTATCTGAAGAGCGACAAAAGTGCGCTTCGGTCCGAATCGCCGACTTTCGTCGCCCGCAGGGCCGACAGGGCGGCAGGAGCGGCGCGCTTCCGCGAGGGTGGCGGCGCCGGCACGCCGCTTCACGGTTTGACGGCCAGGGGTGTGGGCGTCACCGCCGGGCGCCTTACGACGGGTGCGCCTGGCGCCGATACCAGCGGACGGGTAGGGACGTGAGCGCGTCAGTGATCACCACGGTCATCGTCCCCTTCCACCGCAACGTCGCGATGCTGCGGCGCGTCCTGGAGCCGTTCCGTCATCGTGCGGCCACCACGGAACTCCTCGTGGCGGCCGACGGGCCCGTGGAGGACTGGGAGCCGGTGGCCGCCGAGTTCGGGGCCGTGTGCATCCAGTGGCCAACGGCCTGCGGGCCGGCCGTGGCGCGCAACCGCGCCGCCAGCGTCGCGGCCGGCCGCTACCTCCTGTTCGTGGACGGCGACGTCATCGCCGAGCCGGGCGTCGTCGAACGGGTGGAGCGATTCTTCGAGGCTACCCCCGGCGCCGTCGGCGTGTTCGGGGCCTACGACGAGGCTCCCGAGGCCCGCGGGTTCATGTCGCAGTACCGCAACCTGCAGCACCGCTACGTGCACGTTCAGGGCGCCGGCGACGCGCGCACGTTCTGGGCGGGCCTGGGCGCCGTCGCGGCCGGGGCGTTCCGGGCCATCGGCGGCTACGACGAGCGTTTCCGCCGCCCGTCGGTCGAGGACATCGACCTGGGTTACCGTCTGACGCGGACCGGCGGACGCATCGTCATCGACCCCGGCCTGAATGGCAAGCACCTCAAGCGCTGGACCGTCCGATCGGTGATCATGTCCGACGTGCGCGACCGCGGGGTGCCGTGGACACAGCTCATCCAGCGGTACGGCATGTCGGCCGACCTCAACCTGGGCTGGGCGCTCCGGGCCTCGGTCGTATGCGCCTACCTGTGCGCCGCCTGCGCTATCGCCGGCCTCTGGTTTCGATGGGCGTGGTGGGTGCTGCCGGTGCCGCTGGCCGGGCTCCTGGCCCTGAACGCCGCCTACTACGGCTACTTCTTCCGGGTCCGCGGGGCGCTCTTCGCGGCCGGCGCCGTCGCGGCCCATGCCGTGCACCACTTGTGCAACGGCGTCTCGTACGTCGCGGGACGCACGCTCTACCTGGCCGGCAAGCGCTTCGGGGTCGTGACGCCCTGGACCCTGCCGATCGAGCCGGCGGCCGAGCAGCCGATCCGGCGCTGGAGCCCCGACGGGGCGTCGGCCCCATGACGCCGGCGCCGTCACAGCTCCCGACCCCGCTGCGCCGCCGCGTCCCGCTGCCGCTCCTCGGCTGCCTGCTCGTGGCCGTCTGGCTCGGCGGTGTCAGGCTCGGCGACGAACACTACGTGTCGCTCCAAGGTGACATGCCGCGTCACCTCATGAACGGCGTGTTCTTCCTGGATCTCCTGCGCGACCTGCCGTGGCCGTCGGAGGCGTTCGAGTACGCGCGCTACTACTACGCCCGCTACCCGGCGCTCTCGCTCGGGCACCACCCGTTTCTCATCGCGCTCGCCGAGGTGCCGGCGTTCGCCCTGTTCGGCGTGTCGGTGACCAGCGGCCGCCTGGTCTCCCTCGGGTTCTTCCTCCTCGGCCTCGTCTACATGTACAAGCTCGCGGCCGAGCTCTTCGACGACGAGTGGGCGGGCGCCGCGGCCGCCCTGACGATGGCGACGAGCGCCATCCTGGTCGAGCTCGCGCAGAGCGTGATGACCGAGCTCCCGGCGCTGTCCCTCATCACGGGCGCGGCCTACCACTGCCACCGCTTCGCGGAGTCGAAGCGCACGCGGTCCATCGTCGCCGCCACGCTGCTCGCGGCGGCGGCCGTCTGGGCGAAGCAGATCGCGGCCATCGCCGTGCCGGCGCTCGTGGTCCACGTGTGGTGGCGCGTGGGCTGGCGCCGGCTGCTGCGCGCCGACGTCCTCGGCTCCGCCGGGGTGGCCGCGCTCATCGCGGCCCCGCTCGTGCCCATCACGCTGTATCTCTCGCCCTTCAACATGGCGCTGGCGAGCGGACTCGCGCAGTCGGTCGGCGAGTCCGGCCGGTGGCGCCTCGCCCTGTGGGCCGTGGACACCGCCGCCGCCGCACACTTCACGCCGCTCGTGCTCGGGGCGGCGGCTCTCGGCATCCTCGCCATGATCGCCAGGCGCCACGCCGCCACCGGGCTGGTGGTCGTCTGGATCCTCACCACGGCCACGTTCCTCGCGCTCGTGGCCTTCTCGCTGGATCCGGCCCGCCTGTCGATCTACTGGATTCCGGCCTGGGCCCTCGGCGTTGGTGCGCTGGCCTCGCCGCTGCTCGGGCGCGGCCGCGTGGTGGCCGGGCTCGCCGCGGCCGTCGCCATCGCCGTCCAGGCCGCCGGTGCCAGTCAGGTGCGGCTGCCCGGGCTGGACGGGTACGAAGCGGCGGCCGCCCACGTGGTGGCGGAGCCGCGCGGGTCGACCGTCCTTTTCGCGGGCGACGTCGACTCGGGGTTCTTCACCTTCTTCGTGCGCAAGCACGACCCGGCCCGGCGGACGATCGTGCTGCGCGCCGACAAGGTGTTGACCACGTCGTTCATGGGATCGGTGGCGGCGGAGGACCGGGTGTCGAGTCCGGCCGAGGTGCGCGAGACGCTGGTCAGATACGGCGTGGGCTATGTCGTCATCGAGGATCGGCCCAGCGAGTCCACCGTGCAGAACTGGCTGCGGGAGGAGCTGCGCACGGGCGGCTATGTCGAGCGCATGCGCCTGCCCACGCATTCGACCGATCGCCGCCTGCGCGACGGGACCGCGCTGGTCGTCTACGAGGTGTGCGACGTGCGCCCCGCGAGTCCAGACGCCCGGCTCGACATCCGCCTGCCGCTCGTCTCGCAGCAGATCGACATCCCCGTGAGCGACCTCATCGCCCGCCGGTATCTGCGCTGAGCGGCGCTTCGGCGCTACCATGGAACGGGAGGCCGTTCCGTGATCGTCGTCCGTCCCGCCCCCACGGCGATTGCCGCGCTGGCCGTCGCCGCCAGCCTGACCGGCGTGCGGTCCGCGCAGGCCCCGCCGCCCGGCGTGCCGCCCGTGCGGATCGACGTCCTCGTCGAGCAGGACGGCCGGGCCGTGACCGACCTCACGCAAGCCGACTTCGAAGTGCTGGAGGACAACGTCCCCCAGCCGCTCTCCTCGTTCGAGCTCATCCGGCCGCCGTCCGACGCGCCGGCGTCCGGCGGGGCCTCGATCGCGGGGATCGGTCCGGCAGGGCGCGACGCCCGCCGGTTCGTGCTGTTCCTCGACACCCTCCACGCGCGGCCGCAGGGAACCTCGCGCACGTCCACCCCGATCGGCCACCTGCTGGACCGCGTCGTCGGCGACCGGGATCTCGTCGGCGTGATGACGCCGGAGATGTCGGCGCGCAACATGACCTTCTCGCCGCGCACCGCGCCGATCCCGGCCATGATGCGCGCGTCGTGGGCGTGGGGGGACCGCCCCGATCCGAACGAGGCGGACCTCCGCGCCTGCTATCCCGATCGTGGCGACACGGCGGGCCTGGCCGACGCGCTCGTCGCGCGGCGCCGCGAGCGTCAGACCATCGAGGCCTTGAACGACCTGAGCGATCAGATCGAGACCCTCGGGGGCGAGCGGACGTACGTGTTCCTGTTGAGCGACGGCTGGTCGCTGCCTGCGCC
>JBFWXO010000095.1:0-4553 GCA_050187355.1 Vicinamibacterales bacterium | reverse complement strand
TGTTGTGGTAGTCGACGGCCGTGAGCGTGAGGCGCTCGGCTCCGCCATCGGAGTCGCCCATCCGCTGCTTCGCGCGCCCGCTCCAGTAGAGCCAGGCGGGCCGGTAGTCGGATCGCGGGAAGTTGCGGGCGCCGGTCTCGAAGTGCGCCACGGCCGTCGCCATGTCGCCGTGCCGGTAGGCCCACCAGCCGGCCTTCCACGCGGCGCGTTCGGCGAAGCGCCCCGCCGGGAACATCCGGACCATGGCGGTGAAGACGCGGGCGCCCTCCTCGTCCTCGTCGTTCCGGACGTACCAGACGGCCATGTCGTTCAGCGCTTCCTCGGCGTACGGGCTGTCGCCGTGGCTGGCGGCGAGCTCGCCCACTTCCTTCACATAGGCGTCGAGGTTGCCGAGTCCGCGCAGCGCGAGCGCGTAGTGCATGCGGGCCTCGGCCTGGTGCCCGCCTTCGGCGAGGTACGGCCGCAGCCGGTTGACCGCCAGCCGGTACTGGCGGGCCTGCACGTCGGCGGCGGCAATCCGGATGTCGGCGGCGTCGTGCACGTCGCCCGAGGTGTCGGCCGCCAGGTCGGCATAGGCGGCCCGGGCCGGGGACCAGCGCCGCGCGTGAAACAGGGCATCGGCCCGCGCCTGGAGCTTCGTGAGCCGCGCGTCGAAGGGCACGGTCCCGTCGTCGAGGCGCTTCAAGGCATCGCCCGACGCCTCGGCGTCCGGGGACAGCGGAAAGTCGTAATAGACGACGCGGTGCTCCTGGACCGATCCAGCCGGATCGCCCGAACGCTCGAGCGCCACGCCGCGCTGGTGATGCGCGTGCGCCGCGTCGGCCGGCGCCCCGGCCAGCAGGCGGCCATATGTCTCGGCCGCAGCCGCGTACCGCCCCTGCAGCTCCCGCACCTCGGCGAGCCGCCAGTAGGCCTGCTCGGCGACCCAGCTCTTCGACGGGGACGCGGCCACGGCCTCGAACGCGGTGGCCGCCTCGTCGAGGCGATCGCTGCGCTGGGCGGCGATGCCGCGGTAGTAGCGGCCGTGGTCGGCGAGGACGGACGAATCGAGCACCCCGGCCGACAGCAGCGGCGCCACCGACAGCGCATCGCCGCCCTCGTCGAGGATCGTGACCGCGCGCGCGAAGTTCTTCAGGGCCGTCGTGAGCGCCGACGGGGCGGCCGGGGCCAGCCAGTAGGCGGCCGGCTGCGCGGGAACCGGCGGATGCGCCGTCGGCCGAATCTCCGGCAAGGGATCCTGGGCCGCGATCGCCGCGGTCGCCAGCACGACCAGGGCCGTCGTCAGCGCGCTGGCACCGAGGCCGATCCCGGCCCGGGTCGCGCGCGCCGGTCCGACCCGCCAGCTCACGCCGGCGCACCTACCCGGGCGCTCGCCGGACGGGCGGGGGCCGGCCGCCGGACCGCGAGCGCCTCGATGCATCGGCCGGCGTGCCGCACGAGCAGCTCGACCGGCGCCATCCAGGTCGCGGGGCCGTCGGCGGCCGCGGTGCCGGCGTCGACGTACAGGACCGCCACGGCCTTGCCGCCGACCAGCAGCGGCACGGCCAGCCCGGGGACGTCCGGACCGACATCGCTGAACTGCGGCGCCGCCAGTACCGATCCGGTGCCCGTGATCGCGGGACGGCAGGTGTTGACGGCCGTCGCCAGGGCGCCCACGTCGGCGGTGCTCGACTCGAGGGCGCGCGGGTCGGCATCGACCGCCCCGAACCCGGACGTCCGCCAGCCGACGAGCCGATCGCCCTTCACGACCAGGAGCGCCGCACGGCCGGATTCCTTCGCGGTGGCGTGCGCCAGGGCGTCCAGCACCTCCGGCAGCGACGACGCGCCGTCGAGGGCCCGGACCGACTCCAGCATCCGCACGCTGCCGGCCTGATGCTGCTCGACCGCCTGGGCGAGCGCCGCGGCCGTCTGGTCGGCCTCGGCGCGCAGGGCGGCGTGCGCCGCGCCCGACTCGGCGCGCAGGGCCGCCTCGGCGGTTGCCCTGTCCTCACCAAGCGCGGCGAGTGCCGCGTCCGCCTCGGCACGAAGGGCCGACAGCGCCGCCTCGGCCTCGGCACGGGCCGCCGCGAGCGCCAACTCCGACTCGGACCGGAGCGCCGACAGGGCCGCCTCGGACTCCGAACGGGCGCCGGCGAGGGCTGCCTCCGACTCGGCCTTGGCGGTGGTCGCGGCCGCCGCCTGCTCTTCCTGGACCCGGGTCAGGAGCGCCCGGAGCTCGTCCCGCTCTCCCGACGCCGCCGCCAGGGCCTCGCCCAGGCGTGCCGCTTCGGCCTCGTGCTCCGCCCGGGCCGCCGACGTCGCCGCGTCGTGCTCCTCGCGCAGGCGGACGACCGCCGCCTGGGCGTCCCGCAACTCCGCCCGGACGGCGTCCACGGTGGCGTCGGACTCCGCGCGAAGGCGGGCCTGGGCATCGTCGGCTTCGGCCCGGAGCCGCTCGGAATCCGCGGCGAACGCCTCGTTCAGCCGCGCCACCTCGAGACGGGCCGCGTCGGCCGCCTGTGCCAGCAGCGATTCGTGGGTGGCGAAGAGCGACGCCTTCTCGGCGTCGAAGCCCGCGGTGAGCTCCGCACGCAGGGCCTGCTGCGCCTCGCTCACGGCGGTGGTGCGGGCGGCGTCGGCGGCCTCCTGGGCCGCCGCCTTCTCGCGCTCCGCGTCGCTTCGGACGTCGGCGAGGAGGGCGGCGAACTCGGACTCCAGCCGGGTCCGGGCATCGGTGAGGGCTTCGGCGAGCGCGTGACGGACTCGTTCATCCAGCGACATGGCGTTCCCGATAAAGGGGCACTGGTCTGACGCCGCCGCGGCTGGGAGAGCGCGATCCGTCGGCCAGTGAGCCCCTTGGCGCCGACGGGCGTCGTGTTTTCTCCCAGATCTATCGGGAGGACGCCCGTTCCGCATTATCGAGAGCCTGGGGTGCAGCGTCAAGAAACTCCGGGCAACCCCGGCCGTGCCGACGCGGCCATGGCACGCCGCGGTGGCAATGCTAGAATCGAGGAACATCGACGCGCGCGCGGCGAAGAGGTCGCGCGGCGGCGCTCACGTGGGGGCGACTTGGCTTCGACGGGGGTGCAGATTCGCAGGATGCATGCCGAGCCCCACTGACTCGTTAATCCGGTGGGACATCCGTTAACTGCGGACAATCAGTACGCTCTCGCAGCCTAAACCCCTGTGAGCGTCCTCCCCGGCCTCGCCAGGTGGCCGGGGGCAGGACGTCATCAAACTGGCTGGCTCTCGCGCGGCGCCACGGCGCGCGGGGGTGAGATGGACCGCGGCTGGCGCCCGCCGGTACTTCGCCGCTTCCACACGGCGGGCGCGAGACCCACGAAGCGGACACGCATGTAGAGTCCTGCGAGGACGAACTCTCGGACGCGGGTTCAACTCCCGCCGCCTCCACCACTTTTCCTCAGGAAATCGAGCGATCTAGCTCGATTTTCCCGCCGCCTCCAACATTCCTCCACGACTGGACGGCCCCACGAGACTGGGGTCGCCATTTGCCAAATCGAGGAGCCGAATGGCAGCGTCGAGCGCTGCCGGGCTCAGGTGCATGTAGCGCTGGGTCGTCGTCAGGTCCTGGTGGCCGGCCAGTTCCTGGATGGCCCGCGCCGGTGCCCCACGCATCGCCAGGTGCGAACAGAACGTGTGCCGCAGGATGTGCACCCCCGGCTTCACATTGGCCCGTCTGGCGGCCCGCCGCACCAGCACCTGCACCACCTTCTGCGTGAGCGGCACGCCCGCCCCGTCGCAGAGGACTCGCGGTCCGCGCAGGTGCCGCGCAGTTCGCAGCACCTCCCCCAACCGTTTCGTGAGGGGCAAGTGCCGCACTCGCCCGCCCTTCGGGATGGTCACGTGGCCCTTCCATTCGGATCGCGCCACCGTCATCTGCCGCTTGGCCAGGTCCACGTCGGACCATTCGAGCGCCATCATCTCGCCGCATCGCAGGCCCGCTTCCCCGCCTAGCAGCACGAGCTGTAGGGCGAGCGGATCGGACTGCGCCGCCTTCACGAGCCGCTCGAATTCGTCGAAGTCGTAGAAGCTCGCCTCGCCCTTCGGCGCCTTGAGCAACTTGATGGCGCACGGCACGCGGGCGATGACGCCCCATTCAACGGCCGTTCTCAGCACGACGCTGAGGGTGGTGAGGATGTTGTTCACGGTCTTCGGCGCGCGCTCGGTGAGCGCCGCCTTGAGCCGCTGCACCTCCTCGGTCGTGATCTCGTCCAGGCGCGTATTGCCGAACGCCTTCACGAGATGCACCCGCATCACGGTCTCTTTCGACGCGATGCCGCTGGGCTTCAACCGGTTCGCCTTCGCGTATCCGTCGAGGAAACGCACGGCGAAGTCGTTCAGGGTGGGTATCTGCTGGTTCGCCTCCTTCTGCACCGGCTTGGGCTTGCCGTGGACGAGCAACACGCGCTCGCGAGCTTCGGCCCATTTCTGCGCCGCCAGCTTGCTCGACGCGGAGGACTTCTTGCGCTCGCGGACCATGCGGCCGTCCGGGAGCTGGACCCGAATGTCCACCTCCCACCCGCCATTCACGTACGGTCGTACTGTGACGCTCA
>JBFWXO010000094.1:0-5803 GCA_050187355.1 Vicinamibacterales bacterium | reverse complement strand
CGCGTGCTGTCCGGCAGGGAGCTCGACGAACTGCACGACGAGGCGCTCTGGCGCGAGGCGGAGCGGACCGACCTCTTCGTCGAGGTCGATCCGAACCAGAAGGAGCGGATCATCCTCTCGCTCAAGAAGATGGGCCACGTGGTCGGGTTCCTCGGCGACGGCGTCAACGATGCGCCGGCGATGCACGCGGCCGACACCAGCCTGTCGGTGGCGCAGGCCGTCGACGTGGCGCGCGACGCCGCCGATTTCGTGCTGCTCGAGCCCGGGCTCGACGTGATCCGGGGCGGCATCGACGAAGGGCGCCGGACCTTCGCGAACACGCTGAAGTACCTGCTCATGACCACGAGCGCGAACCTCGGCAACATGGTCAGCATGGCCGTGGCCTCGCTGGTGCTCCCGTTCCTGCCGCTCACCGCCGGTCAGATTCTGTTGAACAACTTCCTGTCGGACGTGCCGGCCGTCGGCCTCGCCGACGACAGCGTCGATCGGGAACTGGTGGACCGGCCGCACCGCTGGGACGTCGGCTTCATCGGCCGGTACATGGTGGCCTTCGGGGCCTCCAGCGCGCTGTTCGACTTCATCACGTTCGGCGTGCTGCTCGTCGGCTTCAGGGCGGCGGCGCCGATGTTCCGCACCGGCTGGTTCGTGGAGTCGCTGCTCACCGAGCTCGCCGTCGCGCTCGTCATGCGGACGCGGCGGCCGTTCTTCAGGAGCCGTCCCGGCCGCGTGCTCCTCGCGTCCACGCTGCTGCTGATGGTGCTGACGTTCGCGATTCCGTACCTGCCGTTCGCCGGCGTGTTCGGCTTCGTGCCGCTGCCCGGTGCGCTGCTCGGCACGATCGCGGTCATCACGCTCGCGTACGTCACCGCGACGGAGGTGCAGAAGCGCTGGTTCTACCGGAGGCCGGCTCCGTCGGGAGGGATCTCCGCCGGGCCTGCCGCCGCGTGAGGTGTGGTCACGACTCGTAGGTAATCCGCACCGGGCGGCCGCGCCAGTAGGAGAAGCGGCCCTCGGGCAGCTGCCACTCCACGTCGGACTCCACCGGCACGATCACCCCGTTGCGCGTGTCGAATCGGCGGTTCGAGGCTTCCCACGGGCGGGGCACGGGTGCCCCGCGGCCGTCATCGTAAGGACGGTCGGGCGCGAACACCGATACGGGATGGCCGTCCGCGTCGAACCGGAACTCCAGCGAGACGGTTGTCGGCCCGGCGCTCACCGTCGCGACCGCCCGGGCATCGTCGAGCGCCGTCCACGAGACGCCCTGGCGCGGCAGCAGGGCGGTCGGGAACCAGACGGCCTCGCCGAGGTATCGCTGGAGCGCGCCCGCGGCCAGCGTGTCGGTGCCCGACACGTCCACCACCGTGATCAGGCCGAGCGCCGCCCCCTGCATCGCGGCGTGCCCGTGCACGAGGCTGTCGCGGACCAGGACCGGGACGAGCGGCAGCATCTGGATGCGCGCGTTCCAGACGAAGCCCGGCGCACCCGGCACGAAGTCCTGGGTGGCGACGAAGGGACGCCAGTTGTCGCGCCCCGGCTTCCCCATGTTGAACTCGCCCTCCCAGACGACGCGCGCCGATCGGACGATCGGCTGCCCCTCGCGCAGGACGCGGCGGAAGAAGCGGGCGACCGGCGACGGCAGGCCCTCGAGATCGCGCCCCGAGTACGGCGCCCCGCCCGCGCCGGCCTGGGCCAGCAGGCGCGCCCGCGACCGTTCGGTCGCGCGGGTCCAGCGCCATTCCCCGAACGCCGCCGCCGAGAGCACGGCGCCCACGAGCACGATGACGGCGAGGAGCGCGGCGGTCACCCACATCGGCGTCGATCACGCATCCAGCGAGGGTTCGTACAGCGCCCGCCGGAGCGCCGCGGTCACCTGGTCGATCTCCTCGTCGCGGCGTTCGCACTGCGCCAGCGCCCGGCGGACCATCTCGATCCCTCCCTCGAACTCCGGCTGCACGACGGCATCCACCCGCAGCGTCCGGAGGTCGTCCACGTGCGCCACGGCCGTCGCCCGCGCGATCACGAAGATGCGCGGGTTGAGCCGCTTCGCCTGGTCGATGCCGACGTGGATCGCGTGCCACTCGGGCACGGCCATCACGAGCATCCGGGCCTGGGGCACCCCGGCCGCGCGCTGGATGTCCGCGCTGGCGATGTCGCCCCAGATGCCCGGCAGGCCGGCTTCGAGCGGCGCGGCAATCGCGTCGTGGTTCAGTTCGACCACGAGGTACGGCAGCCCGACGCGCTCGAGCGCATCGACCACGGCCCGCCCGGTCCGTCCGTAGCCGGCGATGACGACGTGATTCTCCAGCGTGGTCCGGGGCAGATGGAGGTTCGTGGCCGGGGCGGCCGGCGGGTATCGGCGCATCAGCCGGCGCGCCGCCGGCAGCAGGCCCGGAAACACCAGCGGCGACAGGGCCATCGTCAGCACCGTGCACGACAGGGCCAGGTCGTACGTGTCGCTCGTGATGAAGCCGCCCGCGCGTCCGGTGCGCGCCAGGACGAAGCTGAACTCGCCGATCTGCGACAGGCCCAGGCCGACGATCCACGGGGCCATGTTGCGGTAGCCGAAGGCGCGGACGAGGAGGCCGCAGATGACGGCCTTTCCGCAGAGGATGGCGAGTACGAGCGCGGCGACCTGCCACGCGTGGCCGAGCGCATACCGCGGATCGAACAGCATGCCCACCGTCACGAAGAAGATGAGGCCGAAGACGTCCCGCAGCGGACCGACATCGCTCAGCGCCTGATGGCTGAGCTCCGACTCGCTCAGCACCATTCCGGCGACGAAGGCGCCAATGGCGAACGACAGTCCGATCGAGAAGGCGATGAATCCGACCCCCACGCCGGCGGCGACCACGGCCACGAGGAACAGCTCCCTCGACTTCCAGTGCACGACCTGCCGCAGCATCGCCGGCAGGAGCCGGGTCCCGGCCACCACCATCCCGACGAGGAACGTGGCGGCGAGGCCGATCGCGGTGGCGAGCCCCCCGACGGCCAGCCCGCCGGATCCGATCTGCGGCAGCACGATGAGCAGCGGGACGACGGCGAGGTCCTGGATGACGAGCAGGCCGATCATGACTCGGCTCGCCAGGGTGGCCATCGTGCCCTCCGCCGCGAGCGTCTTGAGCACGACCATCGTGCTCGACAGCGCGACCATCGCGCCGAACCAGACCGCGTCACGGGTGGCCATGCCCGTGACCGCGCGGGCGACCACCATGCCGAAGAGCAGCGTGACGACGATCTGGATCGGCCCGCCGATGACCGCGACGCGGCGGACCGCGCGGAGGTCGCGGAAGGAGACCTCGAGGCCGAGGGCAAAGAGGAGCAGGGCCACGCCGATCTCGGCCAGCAGCTCGATGTCCTCGATGTGTCCGACCGTCGGTCCCGCCGTGTGCGGCCCGACGACCACGCCCGCGGCCACGTAGCCGACGAGCAGGGGCATGCCGAGCGCGCGCGCGACGACCGCGCCGCCGAGGCCGGCGATGACGATGAGGACGAAGTCGGCAGCGATACCCATGGCGCGTGCGGCGGCCCGGGCGGCGCGACGCGCCTGGCCGGGGCCCATTCATGCTCGCACAGAGCCCGGTCGGTCGTGATTTGGCGCCCGCCGGCCGATGTGATACACCAACCGTTCGCCCGGCGGCCGAACGGCGCCGGCGCCCGTGTACCGCGCTCGGGGGATATGGGGCTCCCGGCGAATCATGAGGTGACGGGGAAGGGGAGGGGTCAATGCACGCAAGGGTCAGAGGCGCGCTCGTCACCGTTGGCGGCGTCGCCGTCGCGGCCGCCCTGGTCGTCGGCCAGCGGCCGGCGTTCACCGCGGAGAACGGCGCGGAGGCCGTGAACCCGCACGCCGGCCATGCCGGCCACGGGGCGCATGCCGCCCACATGCCATCTCCGGGTGCCGGCGCCGGTGCGCTGAATGCCGTGGATCGCATCAGGGCGATGGCGGATGCGGGCGACATTCACGCCGGCCATGCCCTGGAAGTCATGGGCTACATGCAGCAGCCCGGGGCGCAGGGGACCGTTCCCGTCCCGGCCAACCCGAACCTGCCCGCCGACAACGAGGGAGCCGCGGCGCGCCTGGCGGCGTCGCCCCGCAAGGGCGAGTACGTGACGATCGACGTCAACGGCACGCCGATGCGGACCTGGGTGGTGCTGCCCGAGGGCACCGGCAAGGCGCCGGTCGTGGTGGTGATCCAGGAGGTGTTCGGCCTGGCGGACTGGATCCGCGGCGTCGCGGATCAACTGGCCAAGGAGGGCTTCATCGCGGTGGCGCCCGATCTGCTCGCCGGCCGCGGGCCGAACAACAACGACTCGCGCGGGTTCGCGAGCCAGCAGGAGGCCGTGCAGGCGACGCTGGCGATGCCGGCCGCGGAAGTCCTGGCCAAGATGAAGGCGGCGCGCGAGTGGGGTGTGAAGCACGCGCGGTCCAACGGCAAGACGGCGAGCGTCGGGTTCTGCTTCGGCGGGAGCCAGAGCTTCGCGCTGGCGATCGGCGAACCGGGCCTGGACGCGGCGGTCGTCTATTACGGGTCCGCTCCGACCGACCAGCCGCGGCCGGCGCAGGGGCAGCCTGCCCCGCCGTTCGAACCGACCCCGAACCTGGCCAACATCAAGGCGCCCGTGCTCGGCCTGTTCGGCGGGCTCAAGGAAGACGCCCGGATCGGCGTCACCATCGCCCCGACCGAAGCCAAGCTCAAGGAGCTGATGAAGACGCACGATTTCCACATCTTCGACGGCGCCGCGCACGGCTTCCTGCGCGCGCAAGGGGGGAACAACGGCGCCAACCTGAAGGCGTCCCAGGAGGCCTGGCCACTGACGGTCGCCTGGATCAAGAAGTACGCGTCCTAGGTCGTTCATCCTGGGACGCGGTTCGGCGTCGAACCGCGTCCGGGTGGCGGCGCGGCGGGCTTCCCCGTCGCGCCTGCCGCCCGGGCTCCCGATTCCAGCATCATGCAGCTCGTCTTCGAACAGATCCGGTCCGGTGGGGACCGCAACTTCGGCTACCTGCTCGGCGATCGTGACGCCGCCGTGGCCGTCCTCATCGATCCGTCCTACGCTCCCGACGCGTTCGCGGCGCGGGCGCGGGAGCAGGGGCTCGCCGTCTCGCTGATCCTCAATACCCACGGCCACCCGGACCACACCAACGGCAACGCGGCCGCGAAGGCGCTCACCGGCGCGCCCGTGGCGGCCTTCGCCGGGTCGACGCTCGTCCCGTTCGACGTGGGCCTCGCGGACGGTGAGGAACTGTCCGTCGGCAGCCTGCGCCTCCGCTGCCTGCACGTCCCCGGGCACTGTCCCGACCATCTCGTGTTCCACGAGCCGAGCTGGCAGCTGCTCGTCACCGGCGACCTCCTGTTCGTCGGCAAGGTCGGCGGGACCGCGACGGAGGACGAGGCCCGGCTCGAATGGGCCAGTCTGCAGCGGGTGCTCAGCCGCTGTCCGGAGGCCACGACCGTATGGCCCGGACATGACTACGGCGTGCGTCCGAGCTCCACGATTGCGCTCGAACGGGCCGCCAACCCCTTCCTCAGGTGCCAGGACCTCGAGGCCTTCCTCGCGCTCAAGCGCTCCTGGGCCGACTACAAGAAGCGGCTGGGTCTCAAGTAGCGATCCTCGAGCGATCCTCCCGGTCCGGAGACGCCCGGTGCGCCCCGCGCCATCCCCAATTTTTGTCCCTCGTTCCGCTTGCATGGCGGGGGCGCGTGTGGCACGATGCCCGCCTCTCCCGCTGACTATGGAGCGTCGGGGCGGTTTCCCCGCACGACGACGCGTGGGAGCGCCGCGGCAGTGTGCACGGCGCGCA
>JBFWXO010000093.1:0-5978 GCA_050187355.1 Vicinamibacterales bacterium | reverse complement strand
CGGCGGCGCCGGTCCGTAGGTCGTCCTCACGCCCCACGGATCGGACAGGGCACGTGACATCCTCGGCGGGTCCGCCACACCGACGTACTCGAACCCAAGGGAGACGACGTGGTCGACCACCGGTGTGTCGAACGCCTCCCCGCCGGCGTACCGCACCAACTGCGAGGGGCGGGCCGGCCCGGCCGCGCGCAAGTAGTACGTGCGCCCCTCGACGGGGACGGCGAGGCTGCCGGCGGGATACAGCGCCGGCCCGTCGCCGCCGTGATGCCGCAGCTCGATGAACGGTGGCGCCAACGCGGTGACCGTGAACAGATCGAAGCCGCCCCGCTCATCGGCCACGAGCAGATCGCTGCCGGCGGCGATGGCGCAGAGGGGATTGGCGGGGGGGCATCCGGGACCGGGGGCCACGCGAGTCGCGGTGGTTCGCGCCGGCGTGTCCTGCGCGAGCGTGGTGCCGATCGCGGGCAGCGGGCTCGCCGCGAACACGGTGATCGCGTCCGTTCGAAAGACGTCGGCCCCGTCGGCGCTCCGCAACCCGACCCGCCGTGGGTACACGGCCGGCATCAACGCCACGATCGGCGGCGCGTCGCGACGGGGCGCGGCGGCACCGCCCGCGGCCGCCAGGTCCAGGGCGAGCGCATCGACCGCCGCACGCGAGCGCTGCATCATGTCGCCGCGCTCGCCGTCGACCACCACGCGTTCGTCGAGCGCGATCAGCGCCGCGAGCAGCGCCGACACGATGACCAGCAGCAAGGCACTGGCGATCAGGATCTCCAGCAGCGTGTAGCCCGCGTCCGATCGTGCGCCACTCCCGGTCGTCGTTGTCATCGCGTCCACCGGGCCCGGATCGTGCTCAGCGTCACGCCCACCGCGCCTCCGTCCTCGTCGGCCCTGCCGCTCGCCAAATCGATGACCCGCACCTGTACCGCAATCGAGCCCGCCGGCACGGACGGCAGTTCGCGGATCGACCAGCGCCGGAGAAAGGCCGCGCCCGCGGGCCGGACCGTCGCGGGCATGGATCGCCCGTCAGGTTGCAGGAAGTCGCAGTAGCCCGCCACGTTCCGCCGGAGCGCGTCAGCCGGCGAGGGCTGCAGCCCGACGCCGCCGGTCGGCTGTTCCGGCCAGCCCGCGGTGTCGGCCTGGACATCGGTGATGGGCAGACCCGCTTCGTCGTATCCGAACGCCAGCGCCTGAAGCTGCTGGAGCTTGGCGTCGGCGAACAGGGCGGCCGCCGTGAGCCGTCGCGCGGCCTCGACCGATTGCCGTGCCATGCTCGTGAGCTGCATCAGCCCGCACAACAGGAGGGATACGAGCGCGACGCCGAGGGCGGCCTCGACGAACGAGAACCCCCGAGCCCCTCCACCCGTCGAACCACGCCGACCCGCGGTGTCACACGGTCGTCTCGACATGCCCTGCCCATGTGCAAGGTCGCGGCCCAGGGGGGAGCGCGGCGGGATCGTCGGATTCCGGCGGAAATCGGCCGATTGCCGCCGTGCCAGCGCAGCAGGCCTTGCAGGGCGTGCGAAGGTCACCTGCCACGGGAGTGGCAGGAACTGCACGGGCCGCGTCCGCGGCCGACCGGCCCCGACAGGGCGCGGGTCTGGCGTCAGTCCGGCTCTTCGCGAGCGGGTCGTCGCGCCCGCCTGACGCCTGACTTACAGGATGGGGAGGGACACCTGCAGGCTGGCGCCGCCGAGATCCGACGACGAGACCGCGATCCGGCCGTTGTGGAAGACGATGATCTTCTGGACGAGGGCGAGGCCGAGCCCCGTGCCACTGCGCTTGGACGTGAAGAACGGTTGAAACACCCGCTCGCGCGCCTCCGGTGGAATGCCGGGACCGTTGTCCTCGACGACGACCCGGGACATCCGCTGTGCCGCGTCGATCTCGGCGCGAATGACGACGACCGGGGCGACCGACGCGCCGGCGCACGCCTCCACCGCGTTGCGCAGAAGGTTGCTGAAGGCCTGGCGCAGCAGCACCTCGTCGCCTTCGACCGCGCCGAAGGTCCCGCGCAGGGTCACGTCACCCCCGAGGGCCCGCGCCTCGGCGCGGACCTCCTCGGCCGCCCGCTCGCAAATCGCACGGATATCGACCCGCGAGAGCATCAGCTCGGCCGGGCGGGCGAAGTTCAGGAAGTTGGTGACCACCTCGCTCAGGGCCTCCGCCTCGGTGCGGATGCCGGTGACGTACTGGCGGTAGTGATCCGGCAGCGTGGACAGGTCGAACAGCTTGCTGTACCCGTGGATGGTCGCCAGCCCGTTGCGGAACTCGTGCGCGATGCCGGCCGTCAGCTCGCCCACCGTCGCCAGGCTCTCCTTGAGCCGGAGCTGCTCCTCCAGCTGCTTCACGGCGGTCAGGTCCGTGAACAGGCAGATGGCGCCGTGGATCTCGCCTTGCTCGTCCGCCATCGGCGAGACGGTGACCCCCATGTGAGACACGCCCGGCATGCCCGGGCTGGCCGGCGGGACGTCCGACAGCGTCACGCTGCGCCGCAAAATCGCGCCCCCGGTGCGGAAGCACTCGTCGATGAGCTCCGACAGGACCGGCTCCTTGAGCAGGGTCCGGTAGCTCTCCAGCGACGCCCCGTCGGGCACCCGCAGCATGCGGCGGCCGGCCGGGTTCAGGATGCGCACGCTCTCGTCGCGGCTGACGACCAGCAGCCCGGCCGACAGGCTCGTGATGATCTCGCCAGCCATGCGCTCGCTGGCCTCGGCGCGCGCCGCCGTCGCCCGCTCCTGCGCCTTCAGCTTCGTGACCGCGTCGGCCAGCGCCGCGGACAGGAGCGCGGCCTCTCCGGCGCCCGCCCGCTTCTGCCGCGCATCGCGTGCCGCGGCCATGATCCGAAGCGCGGCGAATGCCACGGCGGCAGACACGGCGCCTACGATCGCGGTCAGGGTCAGCAGCGCAAGGGCGTTCGGGTTCACGGGAAGTCCTGATGGCGGGTCGGCAGCCGGTACCTGTCGGCGACCTCGTCGACGTGCCGGCGGATCGCATACTGCTCCACCGCGCGCTCGTCGGCGTGGACGGCCCGTTCGACCCAGGCGCCCGCCGCGCCCCGCTCGAACAGGTGCTCGCCCCCCTTGACGGCGTTCGCGATGTAGAGACGATGTCCCTGTTCGCTGAGCACCGCGTAGACGGCGCCGTAGCTCGCGGCAATCACCTGCACGTCCGCGGCCCGTCTCCTCGCGCCATCCCCATCCTCCCCGGCCACACCCCTCCGGTGGAACAGGGAGCGACCCGAGAGGCTCGAGGTCACTGGATGATAGCCGAGCAGCGCGTAGAGGGTCGGGGTGATGTCGGTCGACATCGCGAGCCCCGCGGTCTCGGCGTCCCAGGACGCCCTCGCCCGCCGCGGAAGATGGACGATGAGCGGAATCTGGACGACCGGGGGAAACAGGTGGTAACTATGGCCGTACTGTCCGTCCTCGCCGAGCATCTCGCCGTGGTCGGCGGTGAAGACGATGAGGCTGTCGTCGTAGAGGCCCAGGCGCTCGAGGGCTTCGATGAACCGGCCGAAGCAGGCGTCGAGGCTCCGGACGCGACCGGCGTAGGGGGCGAAAAAGCCCGTGAAGTCCCCCTCCGGCGTGGCCCATCGGCTCATCTGCGACATGTGGACGTCGAGCGGACGGGAATAGCCGAAGATCGGCGTGCCGGCCGGCGCGCGCGCCACCGCGGGCGCGAGCTGCTCGAGCGTCCGGCACAACTCGATGTCGAGGTCACCACGGCCGCGCCCCACGTCCTCGATCGGGGCCCCGGGCCGGAACAGCGGGTTCATGATGTTGTCGAAGCTCTGGATCCGCCGGTATCCGTTGGCGTCGAGCAGCTTCTCCAGCGCGTTCATCGGGTGGAAGGGGGTGACGTACTGCTTGTGCGGCAGCGCGCTGCCGGCCCAGATGGCAGGGACCGAGAGCCCGGTCCCGCCGTACCGGGTGAACGCATTGGTGAAGACCACGCTGTCGCGTGCGAACGCCGCGAGTCCTGGCGTGAACCCGACGGCCGGATTGTAGGGTGACAGATAGTCGGGCCGCAGGCTGTCGACGACGAAGAGGAAGATGTGCGGCGGGGTGCTCGCCGGGGTCAGCGGGGTCACGAGGTCGATCGCCACGGGATCCACGGTGACGTCGGTGAGCCCGGTGTTCGCGCGCAGATAGCGGTCGAAGGCCGGCGCCGACGGCGCCGGACGAAGCGCGCTGTCGATCACCCAGAACGAAGGGTCGTAGATGGCATACCGCGCGAGCGCGGCGCGCCCACCGTCGGTCTCCGCCCGCACCCCGACGTGCAGGGCAAGCGGAAGGAGGCAGGCCGCGGCCATCATCGACGGCCGGATCCGGCGCACCGGTCGGGCCGTCCGATACGCCCACACGAGGCCGGCGCCCCAGATCACCCCCACGCCGACGCGCTGCAGCAGGCGATCCCAGTCGGCGACGTCGGCCGCAGCGAGCAGCACCCAGGCAAGGGCGGTGAAGCCAGCGAACGACACGAGCAGGCTCTCGCGAGACCAGCGGGAAGCCGACCGGCCGAAGAGCAGGTCGAGCCCTCGGGCGGCCGGCGACCGGTCCGCCGCGGCTGACAGGCGAATGCCCGCCCACGTCGAGACCAGCGTGAAGGCGACGGTGCCCGCCAGGATCCATCGCACACCGCCGGACAGGTTCAGCACGTTGCCGACGAGCGCGTCGAACCCGAGGGCGATCGCGGCGCCGAAGAGCACGAGCCAGGCGAGGTGCTCGCGCCAGCCCCCGCCGCGGGAGACGCGCGACCAGAGCGCCAGCCCGAGGAACACCCCGCCGAACGCCAGCGCGTGAATCGTCAGGCTGCGCCACCCGGCGTACGCCAGGCGATCGAGCGACAGATCCGGTTCGAACGCCCGCGCCTGCTTCACCAGCGCGATCGCGAGGAAGACGCTCGTCACCATGGCGGCGGTCATGCCGCAGGCCGCGAACAGCCGGCTGTCGTGGTCCTCCGGCTCCGTGGCGCCCGCTCCCCCCTCACCCCACAGCATCGTCTGGTGCCGGAGGTGGTCGAGCGCCGCCAGGCCGATCACCGGGAACAGGGCGGCGATGGCCACCTGGACGCTGCGGCCGTCGGCCTCGAGGGCCGGGAGCAGCGGTGCGTACTGCAGCCAGGCCACGGCACCGGCGCTCGCGGCCAGGAGCAGCCGGGCGGGCAGCCGGGTGGCCGCGGACCGCCTGGCATCGGGGACGACGAGTGCGGCGAGCAGCGCGAACCACGCGAGGCTCAGGGTCGCGTGGGCATCGGCGAAGAGGCCGGTCCACGGGAACACGCGCGGGCGGATGAACTGCAGGTAGGCGAACGTACTCGACGCGACCAGCGCGTACGCCGAGGTCAGCAGGCAGAACAGCGTGACGATCACCCGGGCGGCCGCCCGGCCGCGGCGCGCCATCACGGCTTGGGCTCCGGGGCGCCGCCGCGTGCGTGGGCCAGGGCTGGCACCCCGGCGCTTCGTCCCAGCGCAGCGCACGTGCCGTCGCGTTCGCCGGCGCGATCGGGGAAGCCGGCGCGGGCGTAGGCGTCGACCACCGCGGGACAGGCCAGCCCCGGCGAACCGGAGAGGCGGACGTAGCGATCCCAGGCGGCCGCCTCGTCGGTCCAGCGGCCGAGCGCATGGTAGCCGGTCGCTTCGAGGTAGACGAGGAACGGGTCGTCCGGGAACTGGCGGCGGACCGCCGCGGTCAACTGGAGCGCGACCTCGGGCTGCCCGGTCCGCAGGGCCGTCTCGGCGGCGCGCACCTCCGGCGAGAAGGGATCCGCGCGGCGCGCGGTCTCGCCCGGAGCGGCCGGCCAGAGCACGGCCGCATAGGCCGCGCCGATGCCCGCGAGCACGAGCCACCACACGAACGGACGCGCGGTCATGGCGCCGGGTGGAAGTCGTACGCGGCGGCGAGCTCGCCGAGATGCGTCCTGATGAACGCGCGGTTCTCCGCCCGCACGGCCGCCGTCACCCCGACGCGAACCGG
>JBFWXO010000092.1:0-6086 GCA_050187355.1 Vicinamibacterales bacterium | reverse complement strand
AAATTCACACTCCGGTCACGCGGTACTCGAACACGGAGGTTCTGATGGCGAAGCGAGGCGTAGGTCCGATCGGTGCCCTGGGCGTGTCGGTCGTGCTGGTGCTGTCGTCGGCGGTCGCCGCACAGCAATCGTCGAGGGCGGCCGCCACCCAGGACATCCGTGACGCGAAGAAGTGGACGGCGCCGAAGACGCCGTGGGGCGATCCGGACCTGATGGGTCAGTGGAACAGCCAGACGTCGACGCCGCTCCAGCGCCCGCTGACCGGCGCGCTCGCGGGCAAGGAGACGATCTCCGAAGAGGAGGCCGAGTCGTTCGAGGAATCGAACCGCCAGGCCTTCGATGCCGCACCGACCAAGGGCGATCCGGGCACCTACAACGCCTTCTGGCGCGACGCGGGGAAGGCGCTGACGCGCACCTCGCTCATCATCGATCCCGCGGACGGCCGCATCCCGCCGTTCACACCCGAGGCCGAGAAGCGCCTGGCGGCCGAACGCGCGGAACGCGCCAAGCGGGGTCCCTCCGACTCGCCGGACACCTACGAGGACCTCGGTCCCTGGCCGCGCTGCATCTCGCGCGGCTGGAACGGCATCGGCAGCTGGTACAGCAGCAACTACCAGATCTTCCAGTCCCGAGGCTACGTTGTCGTCTTCCAGGAACTGATCCACGAGCCGCGGATCATCCCGCTCGACGGACGGCCCCACCTGCCGGGCCACGTGAGGCTCTGGATGGGCGATTCCCGCGGGCGCTGGGAAGGGGACACGCTGGTGGTCGACACCACGAACTTCTCGCCGAAGACCAACTACCAGGGCTCCCGCGAGACGCTGCACCTCATCGAACGCTACCGCCGCACGGACCAGGACACGATCGACTACACCTTCACCGTCGACGACCCGCACACGTTCACGCGCCAGTGGACCGTCTCGCGCCCGATGCGCCGCGTGACGGATGGCATCAACGTGTACGAGTACGCGTGCCACGAGGGGAACCGCGCCATGGTCGGCATCCTCACGGGCGCGCGCTTGGCTGACAAGGCCAGGGCTGGCGCCACGAACGTCAAGTAACGTCGTCCACGGGTCCGCCGCCCGGACGCTCCGGACGGCCGGACCCGTGCCCTCCTGCCCGACCGTGCCGACACCACGCGGGGCTCCACGCGCGCGCCGGAAGTCCGGCGCCGGCCCGTCGAGTCAGCGCGATCCACACCGCCTGCGCGCGGCGGCGCGCGCCGGCGTGCGCACGTGATTTGCAGCGGCCGCGGGTGGCGGTCTATCGCGCCACCCCCGCCCATCCGGCTCTGGAGGAACCGATGCACCCCACGGTTACCACGGGGCACAGGCCCTACCCCGACCAGCTCGCCAGCTCCGGCTCCTCGGCTCTGGACCGATGGGCGCTCGGCCGGATCCAGGCACTCGTCGAACCGGCGCCCATCCGGTTCCAGCTATGGGATGGATTCGAGCTCCGGCCCGAGGGCGATCCGGTGGCGACGATCGACTTCCGCAACCGGCGGGCGCTCTACGCCTGGATCTGGGATGCCGACCTGCAGTTCGGCGAAACCTACATGTCGGGCGCCGTCGACATCCGCGGCGACCTCGACGCGCTGCTTGACTTGATCTACCGGCGAACGCGCGCGCCGGGCGCCTGGCGGCGCTGGCAGCGACCGAACACGCCGGCGGCGGCCCGGACCAACGTGCACCGTCACTACGACCTCGGCAACGACTTCTACCGGCTCTGGCTGGATCCGGAACTCGTCTACACGTGCGCGTACTACCCGACCCCGGACGCCTCCCTCGAGGAGGCGCAACGAGCGAAGATGGACCTCGTCTGCCGGAAGCTCCGGCTCGCCCCCGGCGAACGTGTCGTCGAGGCTGGCTGCGGCTGGGGCGCGCTGGCCCTGCACATGGCCCGGCACTACGGGGTGACGGTCCAGGCCTTCAACATCTCGTCCGAGCAGATCGCGTTCGCACGCGAACGCGCGCGCGCCGAACACCTCGACGGGCGCGTCGCGTTCATCGAGGGGGACTACCGGGACGTGTCGGGCCGGCACGATGTGTTCGTGTCGGTAGGTATGCTGGAGCACGTCGGCCTCGCGGAATTCGACGCGTTCAGCCGCGTCCTCGGCCGGGCGCTCGAGGCGGACGGGCGGGCGCTGCTGCACTTCATCGGCCGCGATCGTCCGGCGCCGCTGAATCCGTGGATTCAGAAGCGGATCTTCCCGGGCGCGTATCCGCCGACGCTGCAGGAAGTCTGCGGCCGGATCCTCGAGCCGGCGAACCTGTCGGTCCTCGACGTCGAGAACCTGCGGCTCCACTACGCACTCACGCTGCGGCACTGGCGCGCCCGGTTCGAAGCCTCGGCCGACCGGGTGCGCGCGATGTTCGACGAACCGTTCGTCCGCGCGTGGCGGCTGTACCTCGCGGGCTCGCGGGCCGCCTTCGCGACCGGGTGGATGCAGCTCTTCCAGGTCGTCGTCTCGCGCGCGTCGAGCAACGCCATCCCCTGGACGCGCCGGGGCGCGTGAGGCGTGCCATGAAGAGACGCGACGCGGTGGACGTGCTGGTCGCCGGCGGCGGCCCGGGCGGCGCGGCCTGCGCGGGGCGGCTTCGGGCGGCGGGCCTCGACGTGCTGGTGCTCGACCGCGCGACGTTTCCGCGCGACAAGGTCTGCGCCGGCTGGATCACGCCGCAGGTCTTCCAGGTGCTGGCCGTCGACCCCGCCGAGTACGGATCGGCCGGCACGCTCCAGCCGATCACCGGGTTCCGCGTCGGCGCGATCGGCCGGCCCAGGGAGTCGATCGTCCGCTACGGCCATCCGGTCAGCTACGGCGTCCGGCGATGCGAGTTCGACGACTGGCTCCTGCGCCGGAGCGGCGCACGGCTGGCCACCGGCACCCCGGTCACCGCGATCCGCCGGGGCTCGTCCGGGTGGATCGTGAACGAGACCTACCGGGCGCCGGTGCTCGTGGGCGCGGGCGGCCACTGGTGTCCCGTGGCGCGATCGCTGGCAGGCCAGCAGGTGGCACGGGCCACCACCACGGTACCCGATACCGCAGGGGGCGTGGTCGCCGCCCAGGAGATCGAAGCACCGCTCGCCACGCTGCCCGGCAGCGACGCCCTCCTGCCCGGAGACGTCGTCCTCGCCTTCCTGCCCGACCTGACAGGGTACGGCTGGTGCTACCGCAAGGGCGGATACGTCAACGTGGGATTCGGACGGTATGGGTCTGGCGGGGTGCGCATCGGGCTGTCGCAGTTCATGGCGCACCTCGTCACGACCGGCGTTCTCAGCGAGGAGCCGCGCGCACCGTGGCACGGCCATGCCTATCGGGTCAGCTCCGATCGACGGGCCGTTGTCGGCGCGGACGGCGTGCTCCTCGTGGGGGACGCCGCGGGCCTTGCCTCACCGATGAGCGGCGAGGGCATCAGGCCGGCCGTCGAATCCGGCCTGCTCGCCGCGGCGACGATCGTCCACGGCGGGGGTCGCGTGACCCGGGACACCGTGATCGCGTACGAGCATGCGTTGACCGAACGGTTTGGCGCGCCGGCCACGCACCGAACGGAGGCCTCGACGCGTGGACGCCGGATGACGGCGTTCGCCGCGGCGGCGCTGCTCGCGGCGCCGTGGCTCGTGCGTCACCTCCTGCTGGACCGGTGGTTCCTCCGGGTGCGGCAGGCGGCGCTCGCCGCCTGAGCGAACCGCCTGGTGGCCTGTCCGCGCGGACAGGCCCCTAGCGCGTCGAGGTCGTCGTGAGGCGCCGCGCGCTTTCGTACTTCTTGCTCCAGTAGCGATTGCTCAGCGGCGAGATGTTCACGCCGAGCCTGCCCGACGCCTGGGCGAACTCTCCCCCACCGAGATAGACGCCGACATGGCGGCTCCGGAAGAACGGCCCCATCCCCTTCGTGCGGAAGAAGACCAGGTCGCCCGGCTGGAGGTCCTGCCGCGCCACCTTGGTACCGAGCCGCTCCTGCTCCTCGGCCGTGCGCGGGAGCTCGACGCCGTACACGTCGTTGTAGACCGCCTTGACGAACGCCGAACAGTCCACACCGGACTTCGTGTTCCCACCGAGCTTGTACGGGGTTCCGAGCCACGGCTGCGCGGCATCCCGCAACCGTCGCTCGGGCTCCGTCACCGTCCGGGCCAGGGCCGCGGGAGCAGCGGAGCGCCTGGCGGCCGGCGCGTTCCCGGCACGCGAACCGGCTGCCGCGGCCGGCGGCGCGGGTGCTCCGTCTTCGAGGTCCGGCTCGATGCGTCGCGCCGCACGGTAGGCCTTCGCCCATCGCGCTTCGTTCAACCTCGAAATCGTGACGGCCGACCCCTTCACCGCGTGCACGAACTCCCCGTCGCCGATGTACATGCCCGCATGGCGCCGATCGAGCAGCTTCCCGATGCCGACCGCCTCGTACAGGATGATATCGCCCGGCTGCAGGTCGGCACGCTTCACGCCGCGCCCCATCTTCGCCCACTGCTGCGGCGCGCCGCCCAGTTCATCGTCATTGATCGCTTCGTAGATCGACCGCACGAACTCGTCGTTGCCGATTCCCTCGAACGTCGTCCCGCCCTGCTTGTAGAGCGTGCCCACCCAGGCCTTCGCGACATCGCGCAGCAGCGCCGCGCGGTTGCTGCCGTAGTCGGCGGCATCGAAGGAGGGCGCCTCCTTCGACCTCGGCCCGGACACCCGTCGCGCCGTGTTGAAGGCCTCGCGCCAGCGGGCGTCCGAGAGCCGGACGATGGCGACGCCGAGATCCTTGGTGGCCAGGGCGACTTCACCGCGGCCGATGAAGACGCCCACCGACCGGGCGCGGAAGGGGCCGACGCCCTTGCCGTCGAAGAAGACGAGGTCCCCCGGTTCGAGCGCCTTGAGCTCCACGAGCTTGCCGGTGCGCATCTGCGCGTCGGTCCTGGCCGGGATGTCGACCCCGAATGCCGCCTTGACGAGGGCCCGCGCGAAGCCTGGATTGCCGATGCCCTTTCGCGTGGTGCCGTTGTCGCGATACCGCACCTTCCGCCACGACGCCACCTGCGCGCGCAGGTCGGCAGCGGCGCTCGCGTCGGCACGAGGCAGTTCGGCCGGCGCCGCGGCGGGCACCGTCATTGGCGCCTCGGCCACGTCCCGGCTCGCCAGGACGTCCGCTGGCGGCGAGGCGGGCATCGATGTCGTCGGGGCTTCACCGGCTGACGCGGCCGCGCGCGATCCAGCCGGCGCCGCGGCGGTGTTCGAGCCACCCGGCGTCGCGGCTACGCCCGAACCATTCGGCGGGGTGGGACCGTCCTGTCCGGGCGGAGCCGGCGCCGACTCGCAGGCGGCGATCGCCAGCAGGGCGGCGCCGAGGATGATCCGGGAAAGTCTCGTGGCGTTCATGGTGCAGTTCGTCCGGCCTCACATCTCCGTCGCGCGGCGCGTGCGGGCCGCGGTGGGCAACACCTGCGTGTGGGCGATCACGGTCAACTCGCGCTCGAGGCTGTCGACCAGGACTCCGAGCCGGCGGTGGTGCAGCCCCAGCCATCGGCGCAGCGGCTCGATGAGCAGCGCGCACACCAGCGTGCCGAGGGCCAGCGCGAGGCCGACGAGCGCGAGCATCAGCAGCGTCTCGAGGGGACTGGCGTCCGGCGGGAACACGCCGTAGAACACCGACCCGGCGCGCGAGCCCAGGAAGAACCTGCCGGCGGCCCGGCTCCGCGCGCTCGCCCGCGCCATGCGGTCCGCAAGGCCGAACACGCCCAGCGACGTCGACCCGAAGGCGAACCACCCGGCCGCGAGCGTGAGCGCACCGCCGGCGAGGTCCGACACCAGGGCGCGGGCCGCGGAGAAGCCGTCGAGCAGCGCCGCGAGCGGCCTGCCGGCCCTCGACCCGCCGAGCCTGGTCGCGCGCCACACATCCGCATCACGCGACAGCTCACGCAGCAACCCCTCGGGCAGTGCGCCGGCGTCCACAGGTCCCCACTCGAGCAGTTCCTGGGCGATCGCGTCCTCGATGCGACGCTGGTAGCCGGTCCGGATGCGGGCGGGCACGCGGCGGAGCACGACCGCCGCCTGGGTGACACCCAGGTGGTCGAGCCCCTGACAGATCCGGCGCAGCGTCACGAAGGCGACGGCC
>JBFWXO010000091.1:0-6883 GCA_050187355.1 Vicinamibacterales bacterium | reverse complement strand
GCGGCGTTCCGCCACGAGATGGCTGCGGACGACCGGGCGCTGCAGCCCGGCTACGTACCGCTGTCCCCGGCGCGGGCGGACGTTCCCACGCAGCCCGCGGTCGTCGTCCTCCCGGTGCCGAAGCCGTACTCGGACCGCGGCGTCCTGCGGAAGCCGTCCGCGTGGTCCATCGAGCGGTCGCTGCCCTCGGCCGTCGGGGCGTTCATCGCGTGGCTCGTCGATCCGGCGCACGGGTGGGTCGTCGCCGAACGCGGCGAGCGCGGCGAGGAGCAGCGGGTGCCGATCCAGCCGCGGCACATCGCCGTGCTCTTCCGGCGCTTCTCGAGCTTCGGCGAGGACATCACGCGACCGTACGTGACCGCGATGGAGGCGCGCGGCATCCCGCACCTCCTGGTTGGGGGCAAGGCGTTCCACGATCGCGAAGAGGTGGAGACGGTCCGGGCGGCGCTCGCGGCGATCGAATGGCCCGACGACGAGCTGTCGGCGTTCGCGACGCTGAAGGGATCCCTCTTCGCCGTGGAGGATGCCCATCTCCTGGAATACAAGGCGCGCTTCGGTCCGTTCCATCCGTTCCGCGTGCCTCGCGAGCTCGGGGGCAACAGCGGCCTGGAGCTCGCCCTGAGCGCGGAGGACACCGGACACCTCCAGCCGATCGCCTCCGCCCTGCGGCTGCTCCAGGACCTGCACCGGGGGCGCAACTACCGGCCCGTCGCCGACACGATCGGCCGGCTCCTGACCGAGACGCGTGCGCACGTCGGGTTCATCCTCAGGCCGGCCGGGGAGCAGGCGCTCGCGAACGTCCTGCACGTGGCGGAGCTCGCCCGACAGTACGAGGCGGCCGGCGGCATCTCGTTCCGCGGGTTCATCGATGAGCTGCGCACGGCGGCCGAGCGGGAGACCGGGGAGGCACCCATCCTCGAGGATACGAGCGACGGCGTGCGCCTGATGACCGTGCACAAGGCGAAGGGGCTCGAGTTCCCGGTCGTCATCCTGGCGGATCCGACGTGTCGTTTGAGCCGCGACGATGCGTCGCGCTACGTCGATGCGGCCAGGGGCCTCTGCGCGGTCAGGCTGGCCGGATGGGCGCCGCACGAGCTCCACGACCATGCCGCCGACGAGGTGGCGCGCGATCAAGCCGAGGGCGTGCGCCTGGCCTACGTGGCCGCGACCCGCGCGCGCGACCTGCTGGTCGTGCCGGCCGTCGGCGACGAGCCCTGGGAGGGCGGATGGCTCGCGCCGCTGAACCGCGCGCTGTACCCGCCGCTCGAGCAGCGCCGCTCGCCCGCCAAGGGGCCCGCGTGTCCGGCGTTCAGGTCCAAGGACACCGTGCTGCAGCGGCCGGGCGACGAGCCGGCCGGTCCGTCGACCGTGGCGCCCGGCCAGCACACGATCGCCGAGGAGGGCGGCTACGCCGTGGTCTGGTGGGATCCGTCGGTGCTGTCTCTCGAGGCCCAGGCGCCGCTGGGGCTCCGCCGCGCCGATCTCGTGGTGCGGGACGTGCCCGGCGACGTCGTGGCCGACGGCCGCGGCCGGTACGATCGCTGGAAGCGCGCGCGGGATCAGGCGCGGGCGTCCGGCGCCGCGCCCTCGGCGCACGTGACGACGGTCCGCGAGCTCACCGCCAGCGGCGAGGAGCCACCGGGCGTGCCGGAGGTCTCGGTGACCGTGGTCGACCTCACCCAGCCGGGGGAGAGCGGCGGCGGTCCGGTGTTCGGCACGCTCGTGCACGCGGTGCTCGCCCAGGCGCCGTTCGACGGGACGTTCGACGCGCTGCGGAACGTGGCCGCCGCCGAGGCACGGGTCCTCGGCCTGTCCGAGCTCGACGCGCATCGCGCCGCGCGGAAGGTCGAACGGATCTTCGCCCACGAGGTGCTGCAGCGCGCGCGCCGGGCGGAGGCGCGCGGCGCCTGCCGGCGGGAAGCGGCCGTGACGCTGATGCTCGGCGGCCTGCTCGTGGAGGGCGTGGTGGATCTGGCGTTCGAGGAGGATGGCCAGTGGATTGCCGTCGACTACAAGACCGACCGTGAGATGCGCGAGTCGGCGGACGGCTACCGGCGGCAGGTGTCCATCTACGCCGCGGCGATCGCCCGGGCGACCGCCCAGCCCGTGAGCGCGATCCTCGTGCGCGCGTGACGTACAATTGGCGGTCGCTGGCGGGCCTCCACGGGCGGACCAGGCCGGCGCAGGGGGAGCATATGCGATCGCGAATTCTCGCCGCGGCAGCGGTCGTCGTCAGCCTGGTGGTTGCCAGCCCCGTCGGGCAGGCACAGCGAGCCACCACCGAGCAGTGGGTCGGCACGTGGGCGACGGCGCCTGTGTCCAGTCCCGCGCAGCCGCCAGCACAGGCCGCGCCGAACCAGCCGAACCCGCCGGCCTTCAACAACCAGACGCTGCGGCAGATCGTGCGCGTGAGCATCGGCGGTTCGCGCGTCCGGGTGATCTTCACCAATGCGTTCGGCTCGAAGGCGCTCGCCATCGGCGGCGCCCAGGTGGCGCTGCGCGACAAGGGGGCCGCGACGGCCGCCGGGTCCGAGCGTCCCCTCACGTTCAGCGGCGTGAAGACGGTGACGATACCGCCGGGGGCGCTGATCGTCAGCGACCCGGTCGACCTGCGGGTCGCCCGGCAGGCCGATCTGGCGATCGACGTCTACCTGCCAGGCGACACGGTGGCGGCGGGTTCGCCGCTGACCATTCACAGCGCCGCGCGGCAGACGAGCTACGCGTCCTCGACGGGCAACCACGTGGGCGCCCGCGATCTGCCGGGCGCGGCCCCGACGACGTCCTGGGCGTTCCTGTCTCGCGTCGACGTGCTCGCGCCTGCCGGGACCGGTGCGGTGGCGGCCTTCGGGGACTCGATCACCGATGGGTTCAACTCCACCGTCGACACGAACAATCGCTGGCCCGACCACCTCGCGGCGCGTCTCGCGGCCGCGGGGGTGACGATGGGCGTGCTGAACCTCGGCATCGACGGCAACCGGGTCCTGGCCGATGGCGCCGGCGTCAGCGCGCTCGCCCGGTTCGATCGCGACGTGCTGGCGCAGGCGGGCGTGACGCATGTCTTCGTGCTCGAAGGCATCAACGATCTGGGATTGCCGAACCTGTTCAAGGACGGGCCGCGGCCGACAGCGGCGCAGCTCATCGCCGGCCACCGTCAGTTGATCGCGAGGGCCCACGCGCGCGGGCTGAAGATCTTCGCGAGCACCCTGCTGCCGTACGAAGGGACGACCTTCCCGGGCTACTTCACGCCGGAAGGGGAGGCGATCCGGCAGGAGTTCAACACCTGGATGCGCACCGCCCGGGAGTACGACGGGGTCGTCGACTTCGACGCGCTCATGCGGGACCCGGCGCAGCCGAGCCGGATGCTGCCCAAGTTCGATTCCGGCGATCACCTGCACCCGAACGACGCGGGGTACAAGACCATGGCCGACGCCGTCGATCTCGCGTTCTTCGGAGCCCGCGCGGCCAAGGCCGCGGCGCACTGACGTCGCGGGGCGTGGCGCCGTTCTGCCGGCACCTCGGCGTGTGCGGCGGCTGCGCCGCGCCGCACCTGCCGTACGCCGCCCAGCTCGAGGCCAAGGCGCGGGCAATCCGGACGCGGCTGGCGGCCATCACCGGCGTCGATCGTGCCCGGCTCGCGGAACCACTGTTCTCCCGATCGCAGGGACTGGCCGGCGAGCCGCGGCACTTCCGGCAGAAGGCGTCCTTCGTGTTCGGGAGCGGACCCGATCGGCGCCTCGTGATGGGCCACTACGCCAGGTCGTCGCAGGCCGTGGTGCCTGTTGCCGAGTGCCCCGTGCACAGCGCCCGGGCCAACCGCCTCGCGTTCGCCCTTCGCGACCATCTGGCGAAGGCGGGACTCTCCGCCGCCGGCCCCGGACGGCTCGCCATCCTGCGCCACCTGCTGATTCGCACGAGTGCGGACGACCAGGATGCGATCGCCATGCTGGTCGTCACCCGGAACGACAAGGCGCTCCGGGCGCCGGTGCGCGCCTGGCTGGCGTCGGACGACCGGCCGGACGGCTTGTTCGTGAACGTCCACGCCGCACCAGGACCTTACATGGTGGGCCGTGAGACCCACCACGTGGACGGCCGCAGTCACGTCCGCGAGCGGATCGGATCGCTGGTGTTCCTGGTCGCACCGACGGCGTTCTTCCAGACCAACGTGCATGCGGCGGCGGAACTGCAGGCCGCGGTGCTGGAGGCCGTGGGGCCGGCGAGGCGCGTGCTCGACCTGTACTGCGGCAGCGGCCTGCTGTCGCTGCCCCTGGCCCGGCAGGGCGCGCAGGTCCTCGGCGTCGAGGAGAACCGGCAGGCCGTCGCCGACGCCGAGCGCAATCGCCGCTTCAACCATGTGGCCGGCAGCCGCGCGCGGTTCGAAGCGGGCCGCGTCGAGGACGTGCTCGGGTCCATCCGGGACCGCTTCGACGCCGTCATCCTCGACCCGCCGCGGCAGGGCTGCGCGCCCGCGGTGCTGGAGGCCGTGTTCCACGACCTGGCGCCCGCGCGAGCCGTGTACGTCTCCTGCAACCTCGAGGCGCTCGCATTGGAGCTCCCCGCGATGCTTCGCGCCGGCTACGAGGTTGCCGCCGTGCGGGCCGTGGACATGTTCCCCCATACCGATCACATCGAAACGGTGGTGACGCTGGTACGAACCGTGGCGGCCCCGGGCCAATCTGCGCGCGCACCGGGCGCAGATCGAGGGGGGCGGCCGAGGCGGACGCGCTAGAATGAATGGACGGTGACGCCATCTCCCGTTGCTGCGTGGCTGACGAAGCTCCTGATCCGGGATCTCGAGGGCTTCGGCCGCGAGCTCGCGCGCTTTCCCGGCGAGGCCGACCTCTGGCGTCTGGCGCCTGGGGTCGCCAATTCCGCCGGGACCTTGGCGCTTCACGTTTCTGGGAACCTCCAGCATTTCATCGGGGCCGTGCTCGGCGGGTCGGGCTACCGGCGGGACCGTGCACGCGAGTTCAGCGCCCGTGACGTGCCGCGGGCCGACCTGCTCGAGGAACTGGCGCGGACCTCGGCCAGCGTCGTGGCCGTCGTGCCAGGGCTGACCGACGAGGCGCTGGCGGCCCCGTATCCCGAACGGGTCGGGGGAGTCGCCCTGGTCACGGGACAACTGCTCCTGCACCTCGAGGCGCACCTCGCGTTCCATCTCGGACAGGCCGGGTACCTCCGCCGGGTGCTGGTTCCCGGATCGGGCTCGGCGGATCCCCTGCCCCTTTCGCCCCTGGCCGGCCCCGAAGACCAACCGTCATGAGCGATCAGCCCGACCGCGGGCCATCGGCCGACGACACGCGCGCCCTCCGTTCGGATGCCTGGTTCGAGGAGATCATGCGGGTGCTCCCCGACGTGATCGTCGCCGTGTCGCCGCAGGGGGACGTCCTCATGTGCAGCGAGGCGGTGCGACGCGTGCTCGGGTACGCGCCCGAGGAGCTGATTGGACTGAACCTGCGCGACCTGCCGGCACTCGACGCGGAGGGACGGGCCCTCGTTGCGGCGGAGATGAGCCGGGTGCTTCGCGGCGAGCGGCAGGGTGCGGTGCTGATCTCCTTCCTCCACCGGGACGGCTCGCGCCGCTGGCTGGAGGCGCGGTCGGCCATCGTCCAGCATCCCGACGGCCGCCCGGTGATCCAGGCGATCCTGCGCGACACCACCGAGCGGCTGCTCGCCGAACAGCGCCTGCGCGCGATCATCGACAACACGAACGACATCATCATCATCATGGACGCCCAGGGCGTCATCCTGTTCGAGAACGCCGCCGTGGAGCGCGTCCTCGGGTACGGACCCGGTGAACGGGTGGGCCGGTCGATTCTCGAGTTCGCCCACCCGGACGACCGGCCCGCGGCGGCCGAACGGCTGGCGACGCTGGCGAGCGCGGACGCCTCGGTCGCGCTGACGCTCCGGTTCCGGCACAAGAACGGGACCTGGCGCGACCTGGAGACGCACGGCCGGAACATGCTCCAGGTGCCGGCAATCCACGGCATCCTGGGCGTGGCGCGCGACATCACCGAGCGCCTGCGGCTCCAGGAGCGGCTCGAGGCGGTGGAGCGTCTGGATTCGATCGGCCGTCTGGCCGGCGGCATCGCGCACGACTTCAACAACCTGCTCGCCGTGGTGTTCGCGGCCGCCGAGCATCTCCGGGAGTCGGACCGGGCGGACGTCCGATCGGACCGTGAAATCGACGTGATCGTCGAGGCTGCCGAGCGGGCGCGCCAGCTCACGTCGAAGCTGCTGACCTTCGCGCGCCGCCAGTTCGGCGAGCCGGGCGTCGTCGACGCGGCCGCATCGCTCGTCGCCTCGGAGCGTTTCCTCCGCCGGCTGATGGGGGAGGCCTCGACCCTGACGATCGACGTCCCCGACAGGGCGGTGCGGGTGCCGCTCTCGCCCGCGCAGTTCGAGCAGGTGTTGCTCAACCTGGCCGCCAACGCGCGGGACGCGATGCCGGAGGGGGGCGCGTTCGCCATCCGGCTTTCGTGCCTCGCGTCCACCGACACACCGCCTGCCGCCCTCGGGATGGGCGGCGACACACCAATCGCGCAGCTCACGGTGAGCGACACGGGGAGCGGCATGTCGCCCGAGGTCGCGGGACGGGTCTTCGAGCCCTTCTACACGACCAAGGAGCAGGGCAAGGGCACCGGTCTGGGGCTCTCCATGGTGTACGGTCTCGTGCGCGGGGCGAAGGGGGATATCCGGATCGCCAGCGAGCCCGGCCGCGGCACGACCGTCGAGGTGTTCCTGCCCATGCTCCCGCCCGTGCAGGCCGCGCCCACGCCGCCGGCCCCCTCGGTGCTCCGGGGCGGCAGCGAGACCGTCCTGGTCGTCGAGGACAACGACGATGTCCGGCGCCTCACGATGCGGACGCTGCAGCAGGCGGGCTATC
>JBFWXO010000090.1:0-7410 GCA_050187355.1 Vicinamibacterales bacterium | reverse complement strand
CGCGGGAGGTGGCGGCGTTCTCCCCACACGACGCCGAGGCGCTTCCCCGGTACGAGGCGCTGCTCGAGCGCATTTCGCACGCCATCGAGCCGACGCTCGACGAGACGCCGCCCAATCCGTGGTCGCGATCGCCGCGCCAGCTCTGGGCGCTGCTGCGCCACGCGCGGGCCTTCCTGGCGCTCGGCGACGCGGGCCCGAGCGCCGTGGAGATCCTCACCGGCCCCGCCGACGCCCTGCTGGATCGCTGGTTCGAGTCGGAGGCCCTCAAGGTGACCCTGGCCACCGACGCGATCATCGGCGCGTTCGCCACGCCGTCCATGCCCGGCACGGGGTACGTGCTCTTTCACCACGTCATGGGCGAGTGCGACGGCGTCCGCGGCGTCTGGGGCTACGTGCGGGGCGGCATGGGCGCACTGTCGGCGGCGATCGCCGACGCCGCCCGCGCCCGCGGCGCCGAGATCCGCACGGGCGTGGCCGTCGCGCGGCTCCTGCTGCGCGACGGCACGATTGACGGGGTCGTGGACGCCGAGGGCCGCCAGTACCACGCCCCGATGGTGCTGTCGAACCTGGACGCCCGCACGACGTTCCTGCACCTGCTCGATCCGCAGGCCCTGCCCGACGCGTTCGTCACGGCCGTGCGAAGCATCGACTACGCGAGCGCGAGCTGCAAGATCAACCTTGCGCTGTCGGAGCTGCCCGACTTCACGTGCCGTCCCGGCCGCTCGGCGTCGCCGCACCACCGCGGGACCATCCACATCTGCCCGTCGCGGGCGGACATCGAACGGGCATATGCCTGCGCGCGCCGCGGGCATCCGTCGGACGCACCGGTCATCGAAGCGACGATCCCGTCCGTCCTCGACGATTCGCTGGCGCCGCCCGGCCAGCACGTGATGTCGATGTTCACGCAGTACTTTCCGTACCACCTGGCCCCGGATGCCGGATCGCCCGACGAGGCCAAGCGGCGCTACGCGGAACGCTGCATCGACCTCATGACCGAGTACGCGCCGAACTTCCGGCGGGCGGTCATCGCGTATGAGGTGCTCGCGCCGGCCGACCTCGAGTCGATCTTCGGGCTCACCGGCGGCAACATCATGCAGGGCGCGATGCACCTGTCGAGCCTGTGGTTCATGAGGCCCGTACCGGGCTATGCCGACTATCGGACACCGATCCGCGGACTCTATCTCTGCGGCGCGGCGGCCCATCCCGGCGGCGGCGTGATGGGCGCCTGCGGCCGGAACGCGGCCCGCGAAGCCCTGCGCGATCGTCCGCGCTGACGCGCGGCCCGACACGCCAGGGCGGGGACACGATCGGCGCTGTCGAGGTATCGTGAAGCTCATGGCCTTCGACGCCCCCTTCCCCACACCCCTCGATGCCTACCCGCCCCCGAACGCGGCTGGGCTCCTGGCCACCCTGTCGGATCGGCTTGCGCTCGATCCGTTCAACGGCGTCGCGACCGCCATCTTCGCCCTCGCACTCGTCCACACCTTCAGCGCGGCCTCGATCGTCGACGCCGCGCATCGGCTGCAGCACCGGCACGACGACCGCGCTCGAGCCGCGGGTCGACCGCTCCGGCCGAGCGTCAGGGCCGAACTGCTCCACCTGTTCGGCGAGGTCGAGGTGGTGTTCGGGCTCTGGGCGGCGGTGCTCCTGCTGGTCTTGACGCTCGGACGCGGATGGCACGCCGCCGTGCATTACGTCAACGACTCAGTCGTGTACACCGAGCCGCTGTTCGTGGTCGTGATCATGACGCTGGCGGCGACTCGCCCCGTCATCGTCGCCGCCGAATCCGCGCTGCGACGCGTGGCGGCGCTCGGCGGCGGAACCGTGGCCGCCTCGTGGGTCGCCATCCTCACCGCGGGTCCGCTGCTCGGATCGTTCATCACCGAGCCGGCCGCGATGACCATCTGTGCGATGCTCCTGGGCCGGCAGTTCTACGCCCTCGGTCCCACCATCCGACTGAAGTACGCGACGCTCGGCCTGCTGTTCGTGAACGTCTCGATCGGGGGGACGCTGACCCACTTCGCGGCGCCGCCCGTGCTGATGGTCGCACGCGAGTGGGCCTGGGACACCCCGTTCATGCTGACCCACCTGGGCTGGCGCGCCCTGATCGCGATTGCCATTTCCACGGGGGTGTACTTCCTCCTGTTCGGGCGCGAACTGCGCGCCCTTTCAGCACGGGCGGGCATCGTCGCTGTCGAGCGTCCTGATGAGGAGGAGGACGGCCGGCACGGCGCCCTGCTGCCCGTGCCGGCGTGGATCACGTTCGTCCACGCGGGCTTCATGGCGTGGACGGTCTTCACCGCCCACTACCCGGCCCTCTTCCTCGGCGGCTTTCTCTTCTTCCTGGGCTTCGCGCGCGCGACCACCCCGTACCAGAGCGAGCTGTCCCTCCGGGCGCCGCTGCTCGTCGGGTTCTTTCTCGCGGCGCTGGTCCTCCACGGGGGATTGCAGGGCTGGTGGATCGCCCCCACCCTGGCGAGCCTGTCGCAGACGCCGCTCTTCGTCGGCTCCGCGATCCTGACGGCGTTCAACGACAACGCCCTGATCACGTACCTCTCGACGCTGGTGCCCGACCTGAGCGAAACCATGCGCATCGCGGTGGTCGAAGGAGCGGTCACGGGCGGAGGGCTCACGGTCATCGCGAACGCGCCGAACCCCGCGGGACAGGCGCTCCTGGCGCGCTTCTTCGGAGGCGCCGTGCATCCGCTCGGGCTGCTCGCGGCGGCGTTGGTCCCCACGCTGGTGTCCGCGCTGATCTTCAGGGGGTTCTGACGTCCTCGCCTCGCCCGGCGTGCGCCGCGAGCCCCAGCACGGAGGGCGCCAGTCCCGCCGACGACCGTCAAATCCAGCAACCCGCCGACGGCCGAGGCCGCGACGGGAACGCCGCACACGAACGGCGCACGAACGGCTGGCGCGCGGAGCGCCCGGGCCGCCGGGTATAATCCGGCGCGGTGCGCGATGCCCACGACCTGCCATCAGCACCGCCGCTGACGGGCGCCGAAGCCGTTGCCGCCACGCTGCTGATCCTGCTGGCCGCGCCGATCGTCGGCGCCTACGTCTGCGACTGGGCTGGCATGCCCTTCCGGCCAGCCGCGATGATGCCGGTCGCGCTGGGGCCGGCGTTGGCGTTCGCCTGGTGGGTGCGCGCCCGGGTCGCATGGCGTGCGGACACGCTCGCCGCGTACGCCCTGGTGGTCGCCGGCTGGTTCATCTTCCTGCTCTGGCAGGCGCCGGAGTCGCTCCCGATCGGCACCGGCCCCGATCTCACACACCACCTGCTCCTCGTCGACTACATCGAGCGGCACTGGCGCCTCGTCCACGATCCAGCCGTGGAGCGCTACCTCGGTGAGATGGTGCGCTACACGCCAGGCGTGCACGTGCTCGCGGCGCTTGCGGGAGCCTGGCTGAAGAGCGACGGCCTGCACACCGTTCACGGCGTGGTGTCGGCAGCCGTCGCGATGAAGGCCGGCTTCGTGTTCCTGATCGCGTGGCGGGTGCTGCCGGACGTACCGGGCCGTGTCGCGGCGGCGGCCCTGGCCCCGGTACTGCTGCTGCTCCCCTACCAGTACGTCCTCGACGCGTTCATGCGCGACTCGTTCTTCGCGCAGGTCGCCTCGGAGGGATTCACCCTCGGCATGTGCTGGGCCCTGCTCCTCTGGGCCGGACGCGAGCGCGAGGATCGCGCCGTAGCCCTGACGGTCTTCGCGGTCGCAGGCGCGGCGGCGTTTCTCACCTGGCCGATCTGGATCGGCCCGGCCGGCGTCGCGCTCGGCCTCACGGTCGTCGCCCGACGCCCCGGCGACATGGCCGCCAGGGGCGCCATGGGCGCGCGGATCGTCCACGCGGCGCTCGCGGCGCTGCCGATCGCCGCCATCGCCGCGATCCACATCCAGCGGCACGCCAGCGGCCTCCAGATGGCGCAGGCGGAGGGCTACGTCCTTCACCCGGACTTCACCATCCTCAGCCCGTGGCTGCTCGCGCCCGCCGCGTTCGGTGCGCTCCTGGTGGCGACCCGACGCGCCCGCCCCGGCGCGCGCGTCGTGCTCTTCCTGCTCGCCGGCATCGCCCTGCAGGCGGGCGTCCTGTACGCGCAGGCGCGCCAGGCGGGAAACGCCACGGCGTACATGGCGTTCAAGACCTGGTACCTCGTTCCCTATCCGCTGGCCGTCCTGGCGGCGCTCTCCGCGGCCCACCTGCTCCATCTGGCGGACGCGCGCCTCGGGCGGGAGCGGCGCCGGGTCGTCGCCGTCGCTTCCGGCCTCATGACCGCCCTCGTCTTCGGCGGCGCAGCCGTGCGGATCGCCAGCGTCGACCGCGACCCACCGACGGTGACGACGCCACTGTTGCAGGCTGGCCTGTGGGCCCGGTCGCACCTGCCCGGCGGGTGCGTGGAGTACCTGGTGGCCGACGACGAAGCGGCATACTGGCTGCACCTCGCCATCCTGCACAACGAGCGGATCTCAGCGCGGACGGGAGACAACTCCACCTACACTCTCACCGACTCGGTGCTGCGGTGGCTCTCGGAGACGGGGCGACCGTACGCCATCGCGGACCTCCCCGCGCTCCCACGGGACGTCCGCGAGGATCTGCAGATCCTCCAGCGGTTCGACACGGCGGCCGTCGTCCGGCGGGACGCCCCGGCCTGCCGGCAGGACACGTCGGCTCCCTGACCACCCATGATCTCCATCGTCGTGCCGGTGTTCAACGAAGAAGCCACCGTCGTCTCGGTCATCGACCGGCTGCGGACGATCGCGCTCCCGGAGCCGCGAGAGATCGTCATCGTGAACGACGGGTCGCGCGACCGTACTCGCGCGGCGCTGGACGGCGCGGCCGCGCGGCATGGCGACCTTACGGTGATCCACCTCGCGGAGAACCGCGGCAAGGGGCACGCCGTGCGGGTGGGCCTCGCCCGCACGACCGGCCGCGTCGTCGCGATCCAGGACGCAGACCTCGAGCTCGACCCGGCGCAGCTCCTCGATCTCGTGACGCCGATCCTGGCCGGCGACGCCGACGTGGTCTATGGATCGCGGTTCCTCGACGGCCCCGGCGAGGCATCCGGCATGACGCTCGTGGGGAACCGGGTGCTGACCGGCCTGACGAACCTGCTCTTTGGCGCGCACCTCACGGACATGGAGACCTGCTACAAGGTCATGCGCGGCGACATCGCCCGCGGCCTGCCGCTCGTCTCCGAGCGGTTCGAGATCGAACCCGAGATCACCGCACGCCTGCTGCTCGCCGGCCATCGGATCGTCGAGCGTCCCGTCCGCTTCTCCCCGCGCTCCAAGGGCGCCGGCAAGAAGCTCCGCTGGCGCGACGGCTGGCTGGCGGTGCGCGTGCTCGTGGGGCTCCGCCTCAAGGGCTGACGCGCGTCAGCGGCGGGCCAGGTCGGAGTCACCCCGCAGTACGAACTCGATCACCCGGCGGTACTTGACCGGCCGATCGCGCTTGCGCGCCGGCTCGTACCGCCACTCGGCGACGGCCCGCAGCAGTTCGTCGTCGTACGAGGCGAAGGACTCCTGGAGGATGTCGGCCGACACCACCGTGCCGTCCTCGCCCACGACGATGGCGAGGCGCCCGGTGTAGTTGCGGGCGCGTACCTGCTTCCAGGGGGGATTCCATGCGGGCAGGGACTGGCGGATGACGGCCGGCGGCTCGACATCCCCGTCGGTCGCATCGTGAATGCGGTTGATGGGCGAGAACGGCGCGGGTCCATGCGCGACCGCGTCTGCGACGGGCCGTTCGACGGCCCCGAGGTCGGGGACGACCGGGCGGATCGGTGGGGCCTCCGCGCGCAACTCCGGGAGCCAGCCGGGATCCAGCGCCAGCGCCGGTACGACCTGCTCGGCCGGGACGAGCGGCGGCGCCGCCCTCTGCAGATCGGTACGCTGGCGCTGCTGGGCGAGGACGCGGAACTCGGTCGCCACGAGCTCGAGGTCCGCGAGCGCCGCCCGATCCTCGGCGGAGCGGATGAGCTCGAGCGTCTCCTCGAACTGCCGGACCGCGGCGTCGAAATCGCGCGAACCGAGGCTCCCCTTGGCCGCCACGTAGGAGGCCTGGGCGAGGCGCGGGACCAGGCGATGCCGGGTCTGCCGGTAGACCTCTCCGAATCGGGCCGGCAGCCGGGGACTGGGCGGCTGCAGCGGGTTGCGGAGCACCAGCCGCTCCATCACCTGCCCCGCTTCCTCCTCGCGATCGAGCGCGAGGAGACTGAGCGCCCGGTACTCGTCAGCCGTATCGAGCTCCGCCGGGTCTTCGACCCGGGCCAGGGCGTCGAGGGTCCGGTCGTAGCGCCCGGCGGTGAACAGGCGCCGCGCCTCGTTGAGGGCATCATCGGCCGCCGCCGCGCCGGCGAAACCCGCGAGCACGGCGGCAAGGACCAGTGTCCCCAGGGTCGGTCGTGGGGCCCGGCGGGAACGGCCGTGCACCCGTCCGTCAGTCGCTTCGCCGATCATCGCTGTCCTCCAAAGGGCGTGAACCCTCCGCAAGGCCGTGTGTCCCCGGAGGGCCATTTCGGCTGCTGGTGCGTACCGCCGCCGGAGCGTTTCACGCGCGGCGCACGGGACATCCCGCGCGACGATCGGCGGGACCATCTGCCCGGCTATCTGCCCGGCTCTCTGCCCGACGATCTGATGGACGGGGTATACTGCCCCGGCCCACCCGCCGGCCGTCCGGACCTCACGCATGACCTTCCCCGACCTCAGAGCCTTCCTCAGCCGCCTCCAACAGGACCAGGACGTCGTCACCGTCACGGCCCCGGTCGACGCGGTGCTCGAGGCCGCCGAAATCCATCGGCGGGTCATCGCCGCGGGTGGACCGGCGCTGATCTTCCGGAACGTCATCGGCTCCGAGGTGCCGCTCGTCACCAATCTGTTCGGCACCGCCCGCCGCGCCGAGCTCGCCTTCGGCGAGCGTCCGCTCCGGCTGATCAAGCGGCTGGTCCATCTTGCGGAGACCCTGCTTCCCCCCTCGCCCCGGAAGCTTTGGAACGCGAGGGATGTCGGCCTGGATCTGTTGAAGGTCGGGATCAAGCGGGATCGCACCGGCCCGGTCACCGAGGTCATCACCGACGACGTCCGACTCGACAGGCTGCCGGCGCTGACGACGTGGCCCGAGGACGGCGGGCCGTTCATCACGCTCCCGCTCGTCTACACGCAGCACCCCGACGGGCGCGCGCCGAACCTGGGGATGTACCGCATGCAGGTGCACGACGCGTGCACCACCGGCATGCATTGGCAGATCGGCAAGGGTGGCGGCTTCCACTACCAGGTGGCCGAGGCGCGGAAGCAGGCCCTGCCGGTGACGGTCTTCCTCGGGGGTCCGCCGGCGCTCGTGCTGGCCGCCATCGCGCCCCTGCCGGAGAACGTGCCCGAAATGATGCTCGCCTCCCTCATCGCCGGCGAGCGTCTCCGC
>JBFWXO010000089.1:0-7857 GCA_050187355.1 Vicinamibacterales bacterium | reverse complement strand
GCCGGCCACGCCGGCGAGGCGGGTGTGGAGCCACGGCAGCAGCGCCAGCGCGCCCCCGCTCGCGGGCCATCCCCAGCGCGGGAGCGGCCTCTGGCAGTCGAGCGCCACGAGGCCGACCACGCCGGCCATGGCGATGGCGCCCCCGAGCCCGTCCGGGTAGAGCGTGAAGCCGTGCAGCACGACCGGCGCCGAGACGCCGACGGCGAGGGTCGCCGCCCACGCGGCGCCGGCCGAGCCCGTCAGGAGGGTGGCGGCCCGCCAGGCTAGCGCGAGGCCCCGGGGCGACCAGGGCGATCACGGTCGTCACCGCGCCGGCGTAGCCGGCCACGGCGAATGCCGGCAGCACGAGGGCGGACACACCAGGCGCGTGGATCGAGTAGATCTGGCGGTTCGTGCCGCGCCGCATGAAGTCCGGCCGGAGCGCGCCGGCGAAGTACGCGAGGTACTGGCCGTCGCGGTGGTTGTTCTCGATCTGGAAGTCGCCGTCGTTGAGGAGGCTCTGCGTGATGACGAGGTAATGCGGCTCGTCGCCGGCAGGGACGCGCGGGCGCGCCGTCTGCCAGGCGCCCGCATAGGTGGCGGCCGCGAGGAGGGCGACGGCCCAGGGCGCGAGCCGCGGGTCCTGCCAGGTCCCGGCCGCGCGGGCGAGCCGGTCCCGGACGACGGGCCAGGCGACCCCGCCAATGGCCGCCAGCCACACCGGCACTTCCAGCACGCCGTCCCACGGCATGAACGCCGCGGGCACCCGGACCGGGAGCCACGGCAGCCAGAGGAGGCCGAGCAGCGCCAGCGGCGCCCACCGCTCCACGCGCGGCAGCGTCCAGGCCCCGGCCGCCGCGCCCCCGGCAGCCAGCGCGGCCAGCCAGGTCCACGGCGGCAGCGCGGCAACGCGGGTCATTCGATCCGCGTCGATGACCGCGAGCGCCCCCATCGACAGCCAGGCCGAGGCCCCGACGGCCCCGCCGATGGCCGCGGCCGCGACCCGCAGGGTCCACGTCGCGCCGCGCCGCTTCACGCGGGCTTCCTCGCCAGTGCGATCGCGGAGCTTCCAAACGGCAGGTTCATGCGCGGCAGCACCCACGATTCCACGGCGAGGGCCGCGGAGAGCGCCGCGTTCACGGGCGCCATCGGCACCGCGATCTCGGCTTCGTTCACGTCGGGCGAGCGGCCGGCCCGCCGCCGCTGCACGGCGCGGACGGCGAAGAGGAGCGGGAAGAGCGTGGCGTGGGTGTAGGACGTCCGTTCCACGTCGAATCCGGCACGCGCGAACCGTGACGCGAGGGTGGCGCGGGTGTAGCGGCGGACCTCCTGGCTGAGCGCGCCGTGGCCGCCGCGCAGCGACTCGAAGGCCGCCACCGTCACCAGCGCCGCGCCGCCCGGTTTGAGCACGCGCGCCATCTCTCGCAGCGCCTGGGCCTCCACGTCGTCCGGCAAAGCGTAGAGCACGTCGAAGGACGTCACGACATCGAAGACGCCGTCGGGAAACGGCATCGCGTCGATGCTCGCGCGCGCCACGCGGGGCTCGCCGCGCGCCCTGGCGAACTCGAGGCCCCGGGCGGTCAGGTCGAAACCGTATGCCGTGCCGTGCCGCGCCAGCAGGGGCAGGTTGACGCCGGTGCCGCAGCCGCAGTCGAGCAGCCGGAGCGCCGTGCGATGCCGAGCGGCTTCGGCCAGCCACGGGGTGACGAACCGACGGAAGCCCCGGAACCAGAAGTGCGTGCGCTCAGCGCGGGAGGTCAGCTCGAGCAGGCGGTCCATGCCGAACCACCGCAGGCCGCCCGGTGGCGGCGCCATGGTACCATACGGGCTCCATGCTCCCTCGCGGGCTCGGCGAAGCCACGGCGGTCGTCGCCGGCGCGCTTCTGCTGACGGCGGCCCTGACCTACCCCCTCGTTCCCAGGCTCGATCACGTCGGCCGGCTGAACACGGACGACGGGCGGCTGAGCATCTGGAACGTCGCCTGGGTGGCCGACACCCTCATCGTCCAGCCATCGAAGCTGTACGACGCGAACATCTTCTACCCGGCCAAGCGGACGCTCGCGTACTCGGAGGCGAACATCGGCGCCGGGGTGCTGGCCGTGCCGGCCTGGGGGCTCACCGGCAATCCCTACCTGGCGCACAATTCGGTGGTCCTCTTCGCCTTCGTGGCCGCCGCGGCGGGCGCCTACTACCTGGTGCGGTACCTGTCCGGCAGCCGCGAGGCGGCCGCCGTCGCCGCGGTGCTCTTCGCCTTCTGCCCGTACATCTACGCGCGCACCGCCCACATCCAGCTCCTGCTCACGTTCGGCCTGCCGTTCTCCCTGCTGGCCTTCCACCGCCTCGTCGACAAGCTCACACCCGGCCGCGCCATCACGCTGGGGCTGGTGCTCTTCGCCCAGGCGCTCTCGTGCGCCTACTACGGCATCTTCGCGGCGCTGATGATGGGCCTGGCGACGATCGTCTTCGGCATCTCGCGCGGCCTGTGGCGCAGGCCCCGCTACTGGGCGCACATCGGGCTGGCGGCCGGGATCGCCCTCGGGCTGACGGCGCCGTTCTTCCTGCCGTATCTGAGCGTGCAGCGGGAAGGATTCACCCGTACCCTGGACGATGCCAGGATGTACAGCGCCAACGGCGGCGCGTGGCTGGCCTCGTCGGCCTGGGCCCACCGGTGGTGGCTGCCGTCGATTGCGGGCTTCTCGGAAGTGCTCTTCCCTGGCCTCCTCGCCACCGTCGTGGGCCTCGCCGGTGCGGCCCGCGCGCTCGCCCGTCCGTCGACCGACGACACTTCGGGACTTCGCCGCGACGTGGGCGTGTACTACCTGCTGGTGGCGCTCCTGGCCTTCTGGGCGTCGCTCGGCCCGGACGCGGGCCTGTACCGGTGGTTCTTCGACACGCTGCCGATCTTCTCGTTCCTCAGGGCCCCGGCCCGCATGGGCCTCATGACGACCCTCGCCCTCGTCGTGCTCACGAGCGCGGTGCTCGGGCCGTGGCTCCGCCGGACGCCGCGCGGCCGGACCTGGGCCGCGGCGCTGGTGCTCCTCGCGGCCGCCGAGCTCAACGCCGCCCCCCTGACCGCGCAGCGCGAGGCCGCACCGGTTCCCGAGGCCTACCGCGCCCTCGCCAGGCTGCCCCGCGGGCCGGTGGCCGAGTTTCCCTACTTCTTCGAGCGCTCGGACTTTCCCCGCCACGCCGAGTACATGCTGGGCTCCACCGTGCACTGGATGCCCCTCATCAACGGCTATTCCGACTACATCCCGCAGTGGTGGCGGGACACGGTCCGGCCGCTCAGTTCCTTCCCGACGCGCGAGAGCTTCGCCATCCTCGGTAAGCTGGGCGCACGCTATGTCGTGTTCCACCTGCGGGGATACGGCCGGCGCAGCCGTGAACGGCTCGTCGAGCGGCTGACGACCTACCAGCAGTACCTGCGACCGCTCGTGCAACAGGACGACGTGTGGCTCTACGAAATCGTCGACTGGCCCAACTAGCGCTGTTCCTGGCCCTGGCCGTCCTCCACACGTGGCCGCTGGCGGCCGGCCTGTCCACCTGGTCGCGCATGGACAACGCCGACACGGCGTTGAACGCGTGGATCCTGGCATGGGACGCGCACCAGCTGCCCATCGCGCCCCTGCACCTCTTCGACGCCAACATCTTCTACCCCGAGCCCCGCACGCTGGCCTTCTCGGAGCACATGGTCGTGCAGGGCGTGATGGGCCTGCCCCTCTTCGCGGCCGGGCTGTCGGCCGTGACCGTCTACAACGTGCTGGCGATCCTGGGCTTCGCGACGAGCGGCCTGGCGATGGCGATCGTCGTCGAGCGGTGGACGGGCCACCCGCGCGCCGGCGTGGTCGCCGGCATGGCGTACGCCTTCAACGCGCACACCCTGGTGCGCTTCGGACACATGCAGGCGCTCCACGTCCAGTTCCTGCCCTTCGCGCTGGCCGCCCTGCACGACCTGGCCGACCGCCCGGCCTGGCGCACGGCCTGGCGGATGGCCGCGGCCACCACGCTCCAGGCGCTCACGTCGAACTACCTGCTCGTGATGACGGCCGTGGCCATGGCGGCCAGCGCGGCCGCACGGCCGACGGCGTGGCTGGGCCCGGACGGCCGGCGGCGCCTGTGGATGACCCTCGCGGCGGCTGCCGCGGCCAGCGCCGCGGTCGTGCCGTTCCTGCTGCCGTACTACTTCGCCCGCGAGCGGCAGGGCCTGCTGCGGCCGTTCGAGGAAGTCGCCTACTACTCGGGGCAGTGGCGCGACTACCTCGCCACCGGGGGGCGTCTGCACTACGCGCTCTGGAGCCACCGCTGGTTCGACGGCGCCACGCCGCTCTTCCCGGGCCTGGCCGTGGCGCTCCTTGCCGCCTACGCGCTGGCCGCGCCCGAGACCTGGCGGGACGGTCGCGCCCGCGCGATGGTGGTGGTGGGCGCGCTGGGGATGGCGCTCTCGTTCGGGGCGTCGCTCCCCGGGTATCGCTGGCTGTACGACCACGTGGCGATCCTGCAGGGCATCCGGGCCGTGGTGCGCCTCGGCTGGCTCTGGCTCGTGGCGCTCGCGGTCCTCGCGGGGCTGGGCCTGGCGCGGCTGGAACGCCGACATCCACGCCACGCACTGGCGCTGGCGGCCGCCGCCGGACTCGCCGTCACGCTCGAGGCGGCGCGCACGCCCGTTCCCTACACCCGCTTCGACGGGATCCCGCCCATCTACACCCACGTCGCGGCGCTGGTGAATCCCGTGCTGATCGAGGTGCCGTTTCCCGCCCCGGGCGTCATCCAGCAGAATGGTCCCTACGTGCTGGCCTCGACGACGCACTTCCACGACATGCTGAACGGCTACAGCGGCTTCATGCCGGCCAGCTATGCCCTGCATGCCGCCGTCGCGCGGCGGCTCCCGTCGGCTTCCGCCGTCGAGGAACTTGGCATCCTGGGCGCGACGCACCTGGTGGTGCACGGCCGGCTCGTCGGCGCGGACGCCGTGGCGCAGCTCGAGGCGACCGGCCGCGTCCGGCGCCTTGCGGTCGAAGGCGACGACCGCCTGTACGCCATCGTCATGCCTCCCCCATGACGCGGCGGTCCCTGGCGGCGCTGGCGATCTCCACCCTGCTCGCCATCGGCCACACCTGGCCCCTCGCCACCGATCCGGGCGGCCTGTCGCGGCACGACAACGCCGACACCACGCTGAACACCTGGGCGCTTGCGTGGATCGCGCACGCGCTGCCCAGCCGTCCGCTGGACGTCTTCGACGCGCCGATCTTCCACCCCGAACGGCGCACGCTGGCCTACTCGGAGCCGCTGCTCGTCCCCGGACTCGCCGCCGTCCCCCTGCGCGCGGCCGGACTCTCGGCCACGGCCACGTACAACCTCGTGGTCCTGCTCGGCTTCACGCTGAGCGCCTGGGCGATGTGGCGGCTCGTGGCGGCGTGGACCGGCGACGAGATGGCGGGCGCGGTGGCCGGCGCGGCGTTCGCGTTCAACGCCCACCTGCTCACGCGGTTCGCCCACGTGCAGGCGATCCACGCCGAGGCCGTGCCGATCGTCCTGCTCGGCCTCGATCGCCTGGCCACGCGCGGGCGGGTGCGAGACGGGCTGCTCCTGGGCCTCGGCCTGTGGCTGACGGGCCTGACGTCGATCTACCAGCTCGCCTTCGTGAGCGGCGCGACGGTGGCGGGGCTCGCGTGCCGCGCGGGCGAGTGGCGCGGCCGCGCCGCCGCCACGCTCACGGCCGCGGGCGCCGGCGTCCTGGCGGCCCTCGCGGCGCTCGCGCCCGTCCTCTGGCAGTACTACGCCGTGAGCCGCGACCTGGGCGTGGAGCGGTCGCTCGGAGAGTCGGCGGCGATGGCGGCCACCTGGCGGGACTACCTCGCCACGGGCGGACGCCTGCACTACGCCGCCTGGAGCCACGCGTTCTTCGACGGCACGGCGGCGCTCTTTCCCGGGCTGGCGGTCACGGGGCTGGCCGTCGCGGCCGTCGTCCGCGCCGGGGCGCACCGTGGCCGCGTGGTGATGCTCGTGGGCATCGCGGCCGCCGGGCTCGCGATGTCGCTGGGGCCGGCGCTCCCCACCTATCAGTGGCTGTACGACCTGCTGCCGCTCATCCGCTCGATGCGCGCGCCCGCGCGCTGGGGCGTGCTCGTGCTCACGGCCGCCGCCGCACTGGCGGGCCTGGGCGTCGCGGACCTGCGGCGTCGGTCCGCTCCGCGGGTCGCCGCGGCCATCGGCCTGGCCGCGCTCGCGGCCGTGACCACCGAGGCGTGGCGCGCGCCCCTGGCGTTCACGCCGACACCGCCCATCGCGCCGATCTATGCGCGGCTCGCGGCGCTGCCCGACGCCGTCCTGGTCGAGTTCCCCACCTTCCCGAGCGCCCAGGCGACTCTCAACGCGCCGTACATGCTCGCGCAGACGGTGCACTTCCACCCCATCGTGGCGGGCTACTCCGGCCTGACGCCGCCGGGCTTCGACGCGCGCCTCGCCGACCTGGCCACGCTCCCGGCCGACCCCGCCCGCCGCCAGCTCGTGGCGCTCGGCGTCACCCACGTGGTGCTGCACCTGGACGCCTTGCGGGCGGTGGTGACCCCGGCGGCGCTGGACGCGCTCGACGCGGTGCCGTGGCTGGAGCGCGCCTTCGAAGATGGCGCGACGCGCGTCTATCGCGTGACGCCGGCCGCCGGCGCGCAGCCGTGAGCCCGCCGCGGCGTGCCCGCGCCCGCCGGCGCGCTCAGGCGCCGGGCCGGCGCCGCCGCGGAGCCGTGCGTGCGGGCGTGGCCGGGGCGGAACCAGGCGCGGCCGGCGCCGCGCGTGGAGCCGGTGAGGCCTCCGCCGGCGCCGTGGCCGCGGCGGCCGCGTCCGGCGTCAGGATGCCGCCGCCGTACAGGCGCCGGTAGTCGTCGGCCGTCCCCAGGATCCGCTTCACGTAGTTCTGGGTCTCGGGGAACGGGATGTCGTCGATCCACTCGTCCAGCGGCAGCCCGGGCCGCTCGGCGCGCCACCGGACCACGCGGTGCGCGCCGGCGTTGTAGCCCGCCAGGGCGTAGGCCGCCTCGCCGAAGCGCTCGACCAGGTCCGCGAAGTACTTCGTGCCGATGGTCATGTTCGTCTCGGGATCGGTGAGACGACGGGTGGTGAAGCGCTTGATGCCGAGCTGACGCGCCACGCTCCGCCCGGTGGCCGGCATGATCTGCATGAGCCCGATGGCGCCGGCCGACGACTTGATGCCGGCATCGAACGTGGACTCCTGGGCCGCCAGGGCGACGACCAGATACGGATCGAGACCCCGGCGCTTCGCCGATCCCACGAGCTGCTGGAAGTAGTCGGCGGGAAAGATGACCCGCAGCACGTCCGGCGGCAGCTCCTCGCCGCCCGCCGCCATGTACTGCGGATAGGCGCGCTTCATCGCGTTGATGCCGAGCCGCAGACGGCCCGCGCGATGGTGCGCGAGCGCGGAGGTGGCCATGAGCGCCGGCGAGTCGCCCCAGACCCGGCGCGCGAACTGCACCTCGTCAATCGCGAGATCGTTGAGGCCGAGCGCCATGAGCGTGCGGATCTGGCGTTCGGTGGGCGGCGCCGCGGCTCGCGGCCCCGGCTGCCCGACGAACGGGCTCTTTGGCACGGCCGCCTGCTGGACGCCCAGATTCGCCAGTGCGAGCCGGCCGTAGTAGCTGTTGTGGTAGTCGACGGCCGTGAGCGTGAGGCGCTCGGCGCCGCCATCGGAGTCGCCCATCCGCTGCTTCGCGCGCCCGCTCCAGTAGAGCCAGGCGGGCCGGTAGTCGGATCGCGGGAAGTTGCGGGCGCCGGTCACGAAGTGCGCCACGGCCGTCGCCATGTCGCCGTGCCGGTAGGCCCACCAGCCGGCCTTCCACGCGGCGCGTTCGGCGAAGCGCCCCGCCG
>JBFWXO010000088.1:0-8109 GCA_050187355.1 Vicinamibacterales bacterium | reverse complement strand
GACCTTAGTACGAGAGGACCGGGTTGGACGGACCTCTAGTGTACCGGTTGTCGCGCCAGCGGCAGCGCCGGGTAGCTAAGTCCGGAAGGGAGAAACGCTGAATGCATCTAAGCGTGAAACCCTCCACAAGATGAGATCTCCCTGGACGTAAGTCCCTGAAGGCTCCTGGTAGACTACCAGGTTGATAGGTCGGGTGTGGAAGCGTGGCGACACGTGGAGCTGACCGATACTAATTAGCCGTGAGGCTTGACCATATTCACTCGCCTGCTGCGGGTGTGTGGTCAAAGAACCCCCCAATTGCGTCGCAGGCTGTTCCTGTTCCATCAGGAGTGCCGCGACGAGCCACTGGCTCGGGATATTCAGCGTTCTTTCACAACGAGATGTTCTGGGGCGATTCCACCACAGCGCCGCGCCGATCCGTCGGCCGGAGCCGGAACGCCGCGTCGAGATCTGACGCGCCTCGCCGCCGCCCACGGGCGGAGGTGGAAACCCCAGACGCCAAGTTTCCCGGTGGTCATAGGAGCAGGGCCACACCCGTTCCCATTCCGAACACGGAAGTTAAGACTGCTACCGCCGATGGTACTGCGTGCGCAGGTGCGTGGGAGAGTAGGTCGCTGCCGGGGATATTTCGAAGGAAGGGCTCGATGCCATGAGGCATCGAGCCTTTTTTCTTTTCCGGTATTCTGTCTCCCGTACTCGGAGCCCCATCCAGATGCCCAACCTCGCGTCCCTCCATCCCCAGGTCGTCCACTTCGTCGTCGCCCTGATCATCGTCGGCGTCCTGTTCCGCTGGGCGTCGCTGCTCCTGGGGAAGGCGAGGTGGCTTTCGCCCGCAGCCACCACGCTCGTGGCGCTGGGCACGGTGGCGAGCCTGGTCGCCGTCAAATCCGGCACCGATGCGCATGGGCCGGTGGAACGTGTCCCCGGCGCGCGTGCTGCCGTCGTGGCGCATGAAGAATGGGGCGAGCGCGCCCGGAACGTGTTTCTGCTGCTGCTTGTCGTGGAGGCCGTAGCGGCTACGCTGTCGCGGCGCCAGGCCGCGCAGGCCAAGACCGCCACGGTGGTTGCCGCTGTTGTCGGTCTAGCGGCGGTCGGCGTGCTCTACAAGGCCGCCGAAGAAGGTGGCGAGCTGGTTTACAACTATGCCGGCGGCATCGGCATACGCTCCGGCGACCCAGCCGACGTCGGGCACCTGCTCATCGCGGCCGCGCACCACACAGCCGCCGCCGACAGAAGCGCCGGCCGCCCGGACCGCGCTGCGGACATTATCGGAGCCGTTGCCGATCGCTACCCCGACCAGGTCGAGCTCCAGCTGGCGCGCGTCGACTCCCTCATCACCGACAGGAACGACCCCCGGGCCGCGCTGATTCGCCTGGATGAGATCAGGGTCCCCACCGACGACGTCCGCATGCGCGTCCGCGCCGGCCTCCTTCGCTCGGCCGCACTGGCCGCCGCAGGAGATAACTCCGCGGCCCGCCAGGTCCTCGAGACGCTCAAGGCGGAATTCCCAACGAACGTTCAGGTTCAGCGGCGCCTGACCGAACTCTCGACCGCCAAGTGACGATCGCGGCCTGAGCGCCCCTCACTGCCGCTCCGGAGCCGGCCCGCGAGCCGCGTCAGCGAACCAAGTGCTGCGAGGTGACGTAGCCGGCCCAACAACCGGCGAGGCTCAGTCCCACTGACAGCACCATGTTCGCGAACGCGGCTGACCACCGGCCCTGCTGGAGGAGCGCCATCGTCTGAACGCTGAAGGTCGAGAAGGTGGTGAACCCGCCAAGCAGTCCTGTCATCGCCGCGTGCCGGCCCGCGGGACTCCAGCCGCCCAGTGACACCGCCGCCGCGACAGCCCCGATGGCCGCGGACCCCGCCACATTGACGATCAGGGTTCCAATGGGAAACCCGCCGTCCGTCAGCCGGGTCACGGTCTCAGTGAGTGCATGGCGGAACACGCCCCCAAGGCCACTGCCCAGCCAGACCGCCATCCACACGCGCCAGTCACCCATGAACCGCTTCAGCTTAGACGAACACTCCGCCCCGTGCACCGCACGGACATTCCGCGGACCAGCACGGCCTCGGCGGCAGGAGGAGGGAAGTCAGGCAACCGCCCTCCAGCGATAGGATCGCGCGACGTGCCCGAGCTGCCAGACATCGAGCTCTACCTCCACGCGCTCAGGCCGCGTCTCGCCGGCCGGACCGTCCGTCGCCTGCGAATCGCGAGCCCCTTCCTCGTGCGGACCATCACTCCGCCGCCGACGGCCATCGAAGGCCGGCCGGTCGTCGACCTTCGCCGTCTCGGCAAGCGAATCGTCATTCTGACCGACGAACCGTGCCTCGTGATCCACCTCATGATCGCCGGTCGACTACGGTGGGAGTCCGCCGGTGCAGTCCTTCCGCGGAAACTCGGCCTCATGGCCCTCGACGTCGACGATGGCACCCTGATCCTCACCGAGGCAGGGTCCACCCGGCGGGCGGCGGTCCACGTCGTGGCCAACGCGCACGGGCTTGCGGACATCGACCCCGGCGGCATCGATGCGATCGGGAGCGATACAGACGCGTTCGCCGACCGGCTGCGCCTCGAGCGCCACACCTTGAAACGCGCGCTGACCGACCCGGCCCTGTTCAGCGGCATCGGCAATGCGTACTCCGACGAGATTCTGCACCGGGCGCGGCTCTCCCCACTGAAGCTGTCGGATGCACTGACGGCGGCAGAAGTCGCCCGCCTGCACGAGGCCACGCGCCGAGTGCTGGTCGAGTGGCGGGACCGACTGATCCAGGAGACGGGCGATGCGTTTCCGGCGAAGGTCACGGCCTTCCGCCCGGGAATGGCGGCGCACGGCCGCTTCGGGCACCCGTGTCCGGCGTGTGACACCCCTATCCAACGCATCCGCTACGCCTCGAACGAAGCGAACTACTGCCCCGCGTGCCAGACGGGTGGACGGCTCCTCGCCGACCGGGCGCTCTCTCGCCTGCTGCGCGATGACTGGCCACGCTCCCTCGACGAGCTCGAGCGCCACAAGGCCGACCGCCGCCGGCCGTAGTCGCCCAGGCCGCTAAGGAGACGCCGAGAGGCCGGTCGCCCCGGCGGGGTGGGCGACCGGCGCCAGACCATCCGCGGAGTACCCCGCCGACCGCGCCGCCGCAATCGCCTGCGCGAACGCGCTCTCGTCGAGCGCGACGGTCCGCGACAGCAGCGACAGCCGCGCCCGGTCGCGATCGCCCACTAGCAGCCACGTGTCGCCATCTCCGGCCGCGAGAATCCAGAAGTCGCTCCAGGCTGCCGACAGCGGCGCGAAGATGGGCCAGACGAGCCGAAGCTTCAACGCGCCGGTGCCGCTGCCATCGCCCTTGGCGAGGCCGCGCCGGCGTTCGATCCCCACCGCCGTCGTGCACGCCCGCGACGCCGACACGGCCGCGCCCTTGGCGCGGAAGGAGTACCGCGTGTCGGAGACGCAACGCCGCGTGGACCACGACCCCGTTCCCGCCACTTCGTACCAGTCCCCCGCCAGGCGGAGCGCGCTGAAGTCCTCCACCACCCGCGGCACGGCTCGCGTCTGCGCACGTGCGTGTGCTGAGAAGGCCGCGACGAGGACGACCGCGGCACCGGCCGTGCACACGCGGCCAGCCCCGGCAGTGCTCAATCGCAGGCACCGCGCCGACGCACGCATCACGGCGACTGACAGATCACCCTTCGACCACGACATCGGCCACGTCCTCAACCGCCTGCGCCGACGGCGCTTTCGCGGGTTCGATCGGCAGACCCGCCAGCAGGCTGTCTGTCACGAAGTCCAGCGCCGGCCCGTCGCTCCTGGCCAGAAGGTCCTCGAGGGACGTCCTGCCATCAGCGCCGGGCTCCCGGTGCTGCATGGACGGCCACGAGCCGTCGGCGCGGCGGCCCGCATAGCGACACCAGAAGCCGGCGTGCCAGCGAAGGAACTCGCGGACGCGCGCCTGGCCGTGCGCATCCGCGCCCCAGTGCTCCAAGGCCAGCGCGACGTAACGCCGATAGACGGCGAGGCGCGCCTCCGCTCCGATGTCCCGATACCCGTCCGTGGCCTCGCGAAACAGCCACGGCTTGATGAGCACGCCACGCGCGGCCATCACGGCCACTGCCCCGGATCGCGCCCTCGCCTCCTCGATCTCGTGGGGAAACAGGATGTCGCCGTTCCCCACGACGGGCACGCCCACGGCGGCCACGACCTGCCCGATGGCGTCCCAGTCGGCCGCGAGCCGGTAGCGGGCGTTCCGCGTCCGTCCGTGGACGGTGATGGCGTCGGCACCGCCGGCCTCGAGGGCCTTCGCCTGGTCCAGGAAGTTGCGGTCCTCGTCGCTCCAACCGAGCCGGATCTTGCCCGTCACCGGAATGCGCTGGACGGCGCGCTTCATCGACTCGATGATGCGCTGCATCCGGCGGGGCTGCCGGCCCATGGCCGCCCCCAGGCCCTTCCGCGTGAAGTGATCGATGGGGCAGCCGAAGTTCACGTCCACGAAGTCGGCGCCCCGTTCTTCGACCAGTGCCGCCGCCCAGGCCATCTCGTCCGGATTCGTGCCCGCAAGCTGCACCCCGAAGCAGGCCTCGCCAGGGGCCCGGCGAATCAGGGCGAACTCGCCCTTGCGACGCTGCTTCAGCCGTCGCGCGACCGTCATCTCGCTGAGCGTCACGCGCGCGCCGAGTTCGACACAGAGCCGCCGGTAGGGGAGGTTCGACCCTTTCGTCATCGGCGCCATCACGACCGCGCCGGTCAGACGTTCGCGAAGCGTCATGGCCGTTCATGGTATCAGCCGCGCAGGGGCGCGCAGCCGGTGCGTCGCCGCATGCTAGGCTTCGATCGATGGCCTCACGCCCTCGCCGCCTCGCCAGCGTGCTGGCCGCCGGGTTCCTGCTCCTTGCGGGCGCCGGCCTCGGCGCGCAGAACGCCGCCAAGCCCGCTGGCCACCACTTCGTGTGGAAGGTGACCAAGGGCGACAAGCCCGTGGCGTGGCTCGTCGGCTCGGTGCACGTGCTCACCAGGGAGGTCTTCCCGCTCCCGTCCGTCTTCGAACGGGCGTTCGCCGACTCGCGTACGCTGATCGAGGAAGTGGACCTCGGCGCGGTGGCGGATCCCGCCGCCGCCCTGCCGCTCGCGGCGAAGGCGGTCTTCACCGACGGGCGCACGCTCTCGGCGCTGCTCGACGACGAGACGCGCGCATCCGTGGAGTCCAAAGCAGCGGCCGCCGGACTGCCCATGCTGCTCCTGGATCGGATGAAGCCGTGGCTGGCGGCGATGACCCTGACGGTGCCGGCCCTGCAGAAGGCCGGCTTCGATCCCCAGCTGGGGCTCGACCGCCACTTCTACGAGCGCGCGGTCGAGGCCTCGAGGCCCGTGCGCGGGCTCGAGACGGCGGAGTCGCAGATTGCGGTGCTCGACGGGCTGCCCATCCCGGTCCAGGTCGACATGCTCAAGGCCGTCCTGTCGGACGTGGACATGCAGGTGGGGGCCGTTGGCGCGCTCGTCTCCGCATGGCGTCAGGGCGACGTCCCGGCCCTGGAACGCCTGCTCCTGGACGAATTCAAGGAGTCGCCGGAGGTCTATCAGCGGCTGCTGGTCGAGCGCAACAGGGCGTGGGTGCCGCAGATTGCGGCCTGTACGTCCGAACCCGCTCCATGCCTCGTCGTCGTCGGCGGCGCCCACCTCGTCGGCCCCGACAGCGTCGTCGCCATGCTGCGGACGGCGGGGTTCACCGTCCAGCAGCAATAGCGCGCGGCTGCCGCCGGTCGACGCGCCGACGCATCCGCTCGGCGGGCTCTCGCACGAAGCAGCCGTCGACGTGGTCGTTCACCAGGCCCATGGCCTGCATGAACGCGTAGATGGTGGTAGGGCCGACGAAGGTCCACCCACGCCGTTTGAGGTCCTTGGACAGGGCGGCCGACGTGGGTGTCGTCGCCATCGTCCTCAGGACCTCGATCGTGAGGCGTGTCGGACGCTCGGTCGCCGCCGGTTCCCACGACCACGCGTACGCCGCGAGCGATCCGAACTCGGCCTGAAGCTCGAGGGCCCGGCGCGCGTTGTTGATGGCGGATTCGATCTTGCCTCGGTGCCGTACGATGCCCTCGTCGCCGAGCAGCCGCGACACGTCGCGGGCTCCGAATCTGGCGACCTGGTGCGGGTCGAATCCCGCGAACGCCTCGCGGAACCGCTCGCGCTTCCGGAGGATCGTCAGCCAGCTCAGGCCGGCCTGGAACCCCTCGAGACAGACCTTCTCGAAGAGCCGGTCGTCGCTCACGACCGGGCGACCCCACTCCTCGTCGTGGTACGCCACGTACACCGGGTCGGTGCCGCACCACCAGCACCGCCGGCGGCCCCGTCCCGCGTCGTTCAGTCCCGCCGGAGCCGTCATCGCCGGCGCGCTTTCCGTTCCCGCCGCGCGGGCGGCTCGTTCAGCAGCGACTTCTCAGCGGCCGCCAGCTGGCGCCGCATCTCGGGCCCCACGGTCGGAAATGTGGGCCGGACCGACTCGATTGCCTCGATGACGGCCGAGGCGACGACCAGGCGCGTGAACCACTTGTGATCCGCGGGCACGACGTACCACGGCGCCGCAGCGGTGGCGGTGTGACGGATGACGTCCTCGTAGGCCGCGACGTACTCGTCGAACCGCTCGCGTTCCGCGAGGTCGCCGAGCGAGAACTTCCAGTGCTTCTCCGGTTCGGAGAGCCGTTCCAGGAACCGCCGCCGCTGCTCCTCCTTCGAGACGTAGAGAAAGAACTTGCGGATCACCACGCCCTGACGCGACAGGTACCGCTCGAAGGCGACGACGTCCTCGAACCGCTCGCGCCAGATGTCCGGTGTGACGAGTTCAGCCGGCAGCTGCTGGCCCGCCAGGATCTCCGGGTGCACCCGGACCACGAGCATCTCCTCGTAGTACGAACGGTTGAAGATGCCGATGTGGCCGCGGCGCGGCAGCCGGTGCGACGTGCGCCACAGGAAGTCGTGGTCGAGTTCCTCGCTCGAGGGCGCCTTGAAGCTGTAGACCTCGCAGCCCCGCGGATTCAGGCCTGACATGACGTGCTTGATCGTGCCGTCCTTGCCGGCCGCGTCCATCGCCTGGAAGATGAGCAGCACGCTCCACCGATCCTGGGCGTAGAGGCGCTCCTGAAGGTCCGCCATCACCTCCGACGTGTGCTCCAGCAGGTCGTCCGCGCGGTTCTTCAGCGCCAGGTCGCGTGTGTCGTCGGGCGAGAAATTTCCGAGCGAGAAGCGCGTGCCCGACGTGACGCGGTAGTGCCGCGAGAGGCCGATGAGAGCGCGCTGCGTGGAGGACGCCATCCGCACGCATGATATGGCGTGCGTATCCCTGGATGCCAGCGCCCCGCTACGCCCGCGGCCCAGGCGCCAGCACCAGCAGGACGACGAGGCGGGACGGACCGGTGTTCCGCACGCCATGGGGCACGCCTTCCGGCGCCACCAGCAGCTCGCCAGCGCGCATCGGCAGTTCGCGATCCTCGATCAGGAAGACCCCCTCGCCCGACAACACCAGGTACACCTTGTCCATCCCCGCGTGCGCGTGCAGGGCGTGCGCCTGGCCGGGCTCGAACGCGTTCACCCCGACCAGCATGCGGGATGACTCGTACACGGTGGTCTTGCCCATCTTCGCCCCGTCGAAGACGGCGGCCTCGAGGGGGTCGATCACGGTCGGATGGTGCATGGCGCGTCCTCCTGTGCCGAAGCGAGTCAGTAGTTCCACGTCTGGAGCGCGAAGAGACCCCACCACGCCAGATAGGCGGTCACGCTCAGATGCGCTGCGGCGATGCCGCCTGCGACGGCCGCCAGGCGCGGACGGTCGCGCCACCACGCAGCGACGCCGGCCAGGCCGGCCGCCAGCCACGGGTGGAGCGCGGTGCCGGCGTAGATGGCGGCAGACCTGGCGCCGACGATGCCGAGCTCGGCGGGTGTGGCGGTCCACGCGGCCCACGCCGCGGCGCCCAGCGCGCCTCCCGCAGCCAACCACGCCATCGAGGTCCAGCGCGCCCGACGCTCCCGGCGCCGCCACAGCAGCACGGCCGCGGCGAACGGCGAGGCCACGACGATGCAAAGCGCCAGCAACAACAGTCCGCGCAGCAGATCGATCGGCCAG
>JBFWXO010000087.1:0-8206 GCA_050187355.1 Vicinamibacterales bacterium | reverse complement strand
AGCGCTACGAGTGGTCGGCCGGCGACGCCGCGCACCTGGCCGAGCGCTACGGCTACCACGGCTGGAACCCGCCCGACATGAGCGACCCGATGAGCCTGTCCGACCTCGGCGGCGGCGCCATCAACAACGACGGCCGCTACGTGGACGGGAGCGGCACGATGGCCGGCAAGCCCGGCGACCGCGACGTGATGTTCCGTCAGAGCGCCGTCCACTTCCTGGACACCTACGACGGGGACAAGCCGTTCTGCCTGATCGTCGCGCTCGTCAACCCGCACGACGTGCAGGAGTACCCCGGCCGCGGTGTCCGCGGGCTGTCGGTGAGCCCGACCTTCGCGCGGGGCGGCTACCGCCTCGAAGACTTCCGGGATCTGCCGATCGACCTCCCGCCCAACATCGCCGACGACCTGGCGACGAAGCCCGGCGTGCAGGCGGCGTTCCGGCGGTTCCTGGCGATCGCCACCGGCCACGTGCTGACGCGCGATCGCCAGCTCCTCTACGCGCGCTTCTACGCCCACCTGTGCCAGCAGGTGGACGCCCAGATCCTGAAGGTGCTCGACGCGCTCGACGCCAACGGGCTGACCGATGACACGATCGTCCTGCGGACGAGCGACCACGGCGAGCTCGCCATGTCGCACGGCCGGATGCGGCAGAAGTTCTACAACGTCTATCGCGAGACGTTGAACGTGCCGTTCATCGTCTCGAACCCGCGGCTCTACCCGACCCCGCAATCGAGCGACGCGCTCGTCAGCCTGATCGACGTGGTCCCCACGCTGGCCGCCGTGGCCGGAACCCCGGAGCCCGAGCAGTACGGCTTCCGCGGTCGGGATCTCACGCCGATTCTGTCGAGCCCCACGGCCTCGGTCCAGGACGTCCTCCACTTCACCTACGAAGACGACGTCTTCCCGGTGAAGCCTGCCGACTGCATCCGGGCGATCACCGAGCCGTCCTGGAAGTACGCCGTCTACTACGACCCGTTCACGGGCGCGCCGGTCGAGTACGAGATGTACGACCTGGCGCGCGACCCCTACGAGCTCACCAACCTCGCGCACGCCGCGCACGCGACGCCGGCGTCCGAGGTCGAACGCGCCCGCCTGCACCAGCGCCTCACCGACGTGATGCAGGCCCACGGCACCACGCCGGACGAGATCCGCTGGCCGGCGGCCGACGAGTACCGGCCCTCGACCACGCTGGCCGAGGCACGCGAAGACGAAGAGGCCGTCACGGCCTGATCCCGTCCACCTCTATCTGCACCCACAGGAGCACGGCCATGACTTTCACCTCGATGCGCACCCTCGTTCGACACGGTCTCACCGCGGCGCTCGCCGCGCTCGCGACGGTCGCCCTCGCGACGCCCGCCGCCGCGCAATTCAACGGCGAGAACCTGCTGGGCGACATGGGCGTCAAGAGCGGCACGCAGCCGGAACCCGGCGTCTACTGGTCGAACATCTACTACCGCTACTTCACCGACACCATCAAGGACCCGAACGGCAGCCGGATCCAGATCGACCCGTCCGGCAAGGCGAGCCAGACCATCCAGGCCGGCATGCCGCTCCTGTACTACGTCAGCACGAAGAAGTTCCTCGGTGCCCACGTCGGGGGGCTGGTGGTCGTGCCCGTCGCCAAAGGCGCGCTCGAAATGCCTGGCCTCGGCCTGTCCGAGCAGGTCAGCACGGGCCTGAGCGACCTCTACGTGATGCCGTTGCAGCTCGGCTGGCACACGAAGCGCGCAGATGCCGTGGCCGGGGTCGGCTTCTTCGCGCCGACGGGCCGCTATGCCGCGGATGCCGACGACAACCTGGGCAAGGGCATGTGGAGCTACGAGGTGTCGGGCGGCGGCACCGTGTACCTCGACAAGCGGCGCTCGTTCAGCGTGGCGACGACCGCCTACTGGGAGACGCACTCGAAGAAGAGCGGCGCGGTGCGGATCGAGAACGTCTCGGTGAGCGACCTCAAGGTCGGCCAGCTCCTGACCCTCGAGGGCGGCATCGGCAAGGCGTTCCTGCGCGGGGCCGCCAGCGTGGGCGTGGCCTACTACGCGCAGTGGAAGCTGACGGCGGATTCGGTCGGCGCGCCGCGGCCCGGCGGCGCCGATGTGCCGGGGCTGCCGAAGCACCGCGTGTTCGGCCTCGGTCCCGACGTCACCTTCCCGATTGCCACCCGGACGCGGCTGCTGTCGCTCGTCAACGTCCGCTATCTCTGGGAGACCGGCGCGCAGGTGAGGACGCAGGGCCGGACGCTGATGGTGACCAGCACCATCCCCTTCGGCAAGACGCGCATCCCCGCCAAGGGCAACTGAGACCCACCCGACCGAGGAGACGCCGCCATGCACCCTGTCGAAGGTCACCCCGGTCCCGCGCAGGCGCTGGACGCCTTCGTGGCCGCCACCAGCGCGGGCACGGAGAATGGTGAGGCGTTCGAGTGCGAGTCGGCGAGGACGCTGCGGATCGACGTGGATGGCGACGTCTGGCTGAAGCCGGGCGCCGCCATCGCCTACCGCGGCGAGCTCGCCTTCGAGCGCCGGCCGACCTTGGAGGCCGAGACGCCGCTCGACGCCATCCTCCGCGAGGCCGCCCCCCTCGTGCGCACGGTGGGCCGCGGCCGGCTCTACTGCGCCCATCACGGCTCCCACGTGCGCGTCGTGCGGCTTTCGGCCGAGGCGCTCGTCGTGAACTGGGAGGAGATCCTGGCGTTCGAGACGAGCCTGGCCTTCGAGCCGCAGCTCGTCGGGCACGGCGTGGGGCTCGCGGCCGGCGGTCTCGCGGTGGTGCGCCTGTCGGGGGACGGACTCGTGGCGCTCGCGACGCACGGCCAGCCCCTGACCCTGCGCGTGACGCCCGGCGCGCCGGTACGCACCGACCCGCACGCGACGCTGGCCTGGTCCTCGAGCCTCGAGCCGACGCTCAAGTTCGACGTGACATGGCGGTCGATGGTGGCGCACGGGGGCCGCGAGCCGGTGCAGATGCAGTTTGCGGGCGAGGGCTTCGTGATCGTGCAGCCGTTCGAGGATCCCGCACGGATCCACCTCCGCGCCAACCCGCTCAAGCGCCTCGCCGCACTGGCGGGAGGGTAGCGCCGGGGGCAGCGGCACGGACGGCTGACCTACGACACGGGCGGACGGATGATGCAGCGGAAGCCCACGTGCGACGTGGACGTGTCCACGGGCTCGGGATAGCGCGCCGCCGGCCGGTAGCGCCGGCAGTAGTTCGGCGCGCACAGGTGCGAGCCACCCTTGAGCACCTTGCGCGGGATCGTGACGGCGGGCTGCTCGGGATCGTAGCTGTCCTCGGCTCGCGGTCCCCGCGGGTTCCGGGGAATGCAGCAGGCCTTGACGGCATCGGCCGGATGGCGCGGCACGTACCAGTCCGTCGTCCACTCCCACACGTTGCCAATCAAGTCGTGCAGACCGTACCCGTTCGCCGGGAACGCGCCGACCGGCGACGTGCGCTCGTAGCCGTCGCGTGCGAGCTGCTGCCACGGGAAGTCGCCCTGCCAGGTATTGGCCATGTAGCGGTCGCCCGGCAGGAACTCATCGCCCCAGGCGTACGGCGCCCCGTCGAGTCCGCCCCGCGCGGCGAACTCCCACTCGGCCTCGGTCGGCAGCGTCTTGCCCTCCCACGCGGCGAACGCCTCCGCATCGGCGTACGCGACGTGCACGACGGGATGCGCCTCCAGGCCGTCCAGCGTGGTGTCGGGCCCGTACGGACGGCGCCAGCAGGCGCCGCCCACGAAGCGCCACCAGCCGCGGACGTCCGACAGGTCCACCCGGCCCGGCGGCTGCACGAACACGAGCGACCCGGTCACGAGCAGTTCGGGCCGCGCACCGGGATAGTCCTCGGGCCGCGGCGGGAGTTCCGCGAACGTCGTGAAGCCCGTGGCCTCGACGAAGCGCGCGAACCGCGCGTTGGTCACCGGATGGCGATCCATCCAGAAGCCGTCCACGGCGACCCGATGGACCGGGCGCTCCTCCGGGTAGTGCCGATCGGACCCCATCCGGAACTCGCCACCCGGAATCCACACCATGTCCGGGCGAGGCGGCGAGGCAGGAGGGGCAGACGCGCGCGGCATCGGGACGCCCATGATACCGAGCCGCCGCCGACCGTACGCAGATGCCGGCGCCCCCCGGGGTGGAGGCGTGCCGCGCATCCTGCCCGGATCGGGACAGGATGTGGGCCCCGGATTCCGGGTGCCCGCAGCTTGCGTCGCGTGGTCGCGCCGCCTTGCGCCGTTTCCGTCGAGTCCCGGGGTTCACCGCGGTCCACACGCCTGGTCTGGAACTTGCCCTGTGCCCGCGCGCCACGGCTTCACGGCGGCCCGATGCGCGCGCCGACGTCCGGGGCCGTTCCTCACGCATTCGAAAGGACCAGATGATGTCTGCCATCAGAATCACGCGCGCCCTCGTGGCGCTCGCCAGTCTTGCGTTCGCCGGCATCGCCCTGGCGATCTGGGCGGCGCCCGCGTCGGCGGCCGCCCGCCTCGGCCTCGCGATCACGGGCGCGTCCGGCGCCGCCGCCCTGCGCGCCGAAGTAGGCGGTCTCTTCGCCGGGATGGCCGTGCTCGCGGCGGCTGCCGCCTGGACACGGCGCCGTGCCTGGAGCGTCGCGCTCGCCTGCGTCCTCGGTGGGGTCGTCCTGGGGCGCGCCGTCGGCTGGCTTGCCGACGGCGTTGCCGGCGACGGCCCGGCCATGGCGGTCGAGGCAGGCCTGCTCGCGGTGCTGGTCGTGCTCGCGCGAACCGCCGCCGGGACGCTGGCGCCGGCGGGCGGCCGGTCCGGGCGCCTGGCCGCGGTGGGAACGGCGATGCTCGCCGCGGTCGCGGCCGGCGCGGCCCTGATGGCGATCCCGTCGGTGCAGATGGGCATCTTCGGCCGCGCCGCCGAGGCGCGCACGGCCACGGTCAACACCGCGCCGCTGCAGGACGACGCGCTCCGGGTGGCCGTCTGCGGTTCGTCGGCGCCGCTGCCGAGCGCGTCGCGCGCCAAGGCGTGCGTGGCCGTCTTCGCGGCCGGCCGGTTCTACGTGGTGGACGCCGGACCCGAGTCGGTGGAGAACCTCGTGTTGTGGGGCATTCCGCTGCAGGCCATCGGCGGCGCACTCCTGACGCACTTCCATTCCGATCACATCGGCGACCTCGGCGAGTTGAACCTCCAGACGTGGGCCGGCGGACGGCCCGGGCCCCTGCCCGTCTACGGCGGTCCCGGCGTCGACCAGGTGGTGGCCGGGTTCAACGCCGCCTACCGGCTCGATCAGGGCTATCGCACCGCGCACCACACCGCGAAGGTGATGCCGCCGGAGACGTGGCCGATGGTGGCGCGCACGGTGACGCTCGACGGGCCCGAGACACCAGCGAAGAACCGCTCGGCCGTCGTCCTCGACGACGGCGGCCTGCGGATCACGGCGTTCGAGGTGGATCACGCGCCGATTGCGCCCGCCTATGCCTACCGGTTCGCCTACAAGGGCCGGTCGGTGCTGGTCACGGGCGATCTGACATACCACCCCGAGCTGGCGAAGGCGGCTGACGGCGTCGACGTGCTGGTGTCCGAGGCCATCGCGGTGCAGATGACGCGCGCGCTCGGCCAGGGCGCGCGGTCCGGTGGCCGCGATCGCGCGGCCGCCATCATGCACGACATCGAGGACTACCACATCACGCCCGCCCAGGCGGCCGACGTGGCCAACGCGGCGCGCGTGAAGCTGCTGGTGTTTTACCACCTGCTGCCGGCGCCCGACGGCGCCCTGGCCCGCAGGGTGTTCGCCCAGGGCGTGAACGCCATCCGCAAGGACGGGTGGGTCATCGCCGACGACGGCAGCCTGTACACGCTGCCGGTCGGATCCGCCGACGTGCGCACCGGGCGCGTGGTCGAGTAGGCGAGGGGCGCGGGAGCACGACCATACGCAGTCCCATGCCTCCCTCATGGGGATGAGCGAGATGACGGCGAACTGGCGTCTACCTGGCGAAGCCCGACGGTGGGCCGAGTTGGCAGGTGCGGACGGCGATGGTCGTCATCCTGCCGACGGGGCGGCCGGGATCGCACACCGAGCGGATCGGCCGCGCCGGCGGTCAGTGAACCGAGTAGGCGGCGAGCGCCACGCGGATCACCTCGGCCAGGTAGGCAACGCCGAGGAGGGCCATGGCCGGACGCCAGGCGCGCCCCAGCGCCGCGAACGGCCATGCCCGCCGCCGGACGCCGGCGTGCGCGGTCTGGCGCGCGAGCGCGTCGTGGCACCGCTGGCGGATCCGCGCGCTCCGGGCCGGGTCGACCCGGGCGCACGGAAGCGCCGAGAGGGCCTGCATCAGCGGGTCGGGCATGTCAGGGCTCCAAGACGGATCGCGCGGGCCGCGGCGTCCTGCGCCGCGACCGCTGCGGCGAGGGCCTCGCGCGCCCGGTGCAGGCGCTGGCGGAGCGCCTCGGGCGTGATCCCGCACACGTCGGCGGCATCGGAGGAGTCGAGGCCCGCGACCGCGACGAGCAGGAGCACTTCGCGCGACGACGCCGGCAGGCTGGCGAGGGCTCGCTCCAGACGGCGCTCGAGCTCGCTGGCCGCGGTGGCCTCGAACGGCGACGTGCGCTCGGCGGTGTACGGCCAGAGGGCCAGCAGACCGGCCGCCGCCGAGTCCTCGACCATTCGCGAACGGCGGTAGCTGAGGAACACACGACGGGCTACCGTGAACAGCCACGGTGCCAACCGCGTGTCGGTGTGGAGCCGACGGCAGTGCTTCACCAGGCGCAGCCACGTCTCCTCGACGAGATCCTCGGCGACGTCGCGGTCGCGGGCGAGCCGCGCCAGGAACGTGACGAGCGCCGTGTGGTAGCGCGCGTGCACCTCATCGAAGGCGCTGGCGTCGGCCCGCCGCAGCCTCGCCACGATCGCCAGCTCGGTGTCCCGGTCCATTGGAGGATCTAACGCGGGAGGGGCGGGCGCGTGACAGCCGTCACGCGGGCGCCGCCCAGGCGTTCTTCTCCAGCAGCGAGGACACGCTCCTGGAGGCCGGCATGCAGATGATCCGCGAGGCGAGCATTTTCGCGTTGTTGACGTTGATCGTAGACACCGTCCCGCTCGTGATGGCCGTGGTGTACGTGGCGCGGCCCACCGAACGGCACCTCGCCCTCATGCGCCCGCTGTCGCTGGCCGGCCTGTTTGCCGCGATCAGCGGCGGCGTCCTGGGGGCCATCAACGTGCTGAAGCCCCTGTGGACCCGCGAGTGGGCGGCCGACACGTTCCGGATCATGGCCGTCGGCGCGGCCGAATCGCTCGTGCCGGTGTTCGTCGGCTTCGCCTGCCTGACGGCGGCGTGGCTGCTCGTGGCCGTCGGCATGAGCCGGCCCGGCGCGCGGGCGTAGGCCGGGCGAGGCCGGGTCCCACGCACCGGCCGAATCCGGATCCCACGTTGACGCCGGGCTGCTAGGATGGCCTCCCGTGCGCCGCCTCACGTCGCCCGTCGTTCAGCTCGTCGCGCTGTATGTCCTCGCGCTGGGCGCCGCGACCTTCGGCGCGGAGCCCGGCGGGCTGGCGGCCATGGCACTGATGACGCTGTTCGCCGTGGCCAATCCCCTGGTCGCCGGTCTCGGCACGGGATGGTGGGCGACGACCTTCATCTCGGCCACCGGGTTCGGCCTGCTCTTCGCCCTCGTCGGCACCACCCCCGCGGTCAAGGCCATGCGGGAGGGCGCGACGGTGTTCCTGTTTCCCGCGATGGTCTACATGGCCGCCGCGCCGCTGAGCGGCCTCGTCCGGCTGTGGCGCTGGTGGGCGGCGCGCGCCCGGGCGGGTTCAGGCGCCTGAGGGCGGACCGGCGGACGTGCCGCCGCCGTCCGGTGGGGCGGCGAGCCCGACCGCGATCTCGGCGGCGTCGGCGTCGGTCAGATCCGGCGTGAAGTGCCGGAGCCGGTCGAGGATGTCGGTCGTCTCCAGATACGACCCCGCGCAGGCCAGGTGGACGTACCCGGCCGGCACGAAGCGGCCGTCCTGCCAGAACAGCAGGCCGATGCGCCACTCGCCCTTCGGAATCGGCTCCCGGCACGCCCGACACGCGGCGCGTCCCGACGGCGCGCGGCTGGCGCGGTCGACCCTGGCAAGGCGATGGTGCGCGGTGCCGAGCGCCGCGGCCGCCTCCAGCCGCTCGCGATCGGGCAGCGGCACCGAGGTGTCGGCCAGGGCCGCCAGGGCCGCCAGGAACGCCTCGGGCCTGCGGTAGGCGCCGCAGACGGGGT
>JBFWXO010000086.1:0-8348 GCA_050187355.1 Vicinamibacterales bacterium | reverse complement strand
GTGCCCGGCGGCCGTGAAGGATCCGGTTTCGGCGATGGCGCGAATGATCTCGAGCTGGCGTAGGTCCACGACTGGGCCTCAGTATACATCTGAGACACAGATGGACCTACCGGCACCAGACCGACGGCGTCATGTGTCGCGGCGGCAGGGGCGGGGCGGGCGGGAGGCGGGGGCGGCGCAGGCCGGAGGCGGGGGCGGAGGACGGGTCCCGGCGCGGCCGCCGGGACCCGCGGCCGCTACTTCTTCTTGAGGAGCGTGCAGACGCCGAGGGCGCCGGTGGGATCCAGGGCGGCGGCGGCGCTGTCGATGTGCCGGACGATGCCCTCTTCGTCCACGACGAAGGTGAAGCGGCGGGCGGTCCCGCTGCCCTCGTCGAGCACGCCGAGGCGCCGCGTGTAGTCGCGCTTGAAGTCGGAGACGAGCGGGAAGTCCAGGCCCATCTGCGTGCGGAAGGCCATGTTCGACCAGGTGGAGTCGACGCTGATGCCGACGATCGCGGCGTTGTTCGCGCCGAACTGCGCGTATGTGTCCCGGTACCGGGACATCTCTGTCGTTCAACCAGGCGAGAAGGCCGCCGGGAAGAACGCAATCACCACCGACTGCTTCCCCTTGAGGGACGACAGCGAGAAGGTCTTCGACGCCGGACGCCCGCCGTCGGGGGCGGGTTCCAGGTAGGGCAGCGTGAAGTCGGGCATCGGCTGGCCGACCTGCACGAGCGGAGGTGGGGGAGGGGCTGCGGCCGCGCCTCCGGCCTGCGCCCTGGCGTCCGCGATGGGCACCAGGGTGAGGACGGCAAGCGCGCCGAGCCAGCTGACGAGGGCGCGTGGAGACATGGCCGGGGACTATACCGCAGAGCGGCGCCGGGTGCGCGGTTCCCCCCGCGCGGCGGCGGCCCGGGTCCGGGCGATCGCCTCTTTCAGGTAGTGCTCGTCGATCTCGATGCCCACCGCGTCCACGCCGAGCCGGGCGCAGGCCACGGTGGTGGCGCCCAGGCCGAGGAACGGATCGGCGACCACCCCCGCCTGCCGGAGACCGTGCAGGCGGATGCAGTATTCCGGAAGCCGGGACGGGAACGTGGCCGGGTGGGGCCGGTCCTCGGAGCGGTTCTGAATCGTCTCGTAGGGCACGAACCACGTGTTGCCGCGGCAGCGCAGGCCCCCGGAGGCGCCGCGCCACCGGCTCACGTTGGACGGATCCTGGTACTTCACCCCGATGGCGAGCCGGTCGAGGCGCGTCGTGCCGTCGGGCGTGAAGTGGAAGACGAACTCGTGGCAGTCGTTCAGGAACCGGGCCGAGTTGATGGGCTTGTAGTGCCCGACGGCCAGGTCGTCGGCCAGCCCGGCCCGGCCCCCGGCCGCCTCCCGTTCGATGGCGATCGACTTCACCCAGTGGATGAGATTCTGGAGGTGCAGGTGGGGCCGCACCGCCTGGGCGACGTCGAGAGCCGTCCAGGGGTCCGTCGGCTTGCCGCCGACGTTCAGGAAGAGCGATCCCGACGGCGCCAGGGCCCGCGCCACGCCGGCCGCCCAGCGCCCCGTCCATTCGAGGTAGGCCTGCCGGGGCTGGCCGTCGTCGTAGGTGCGGTAGCGGACGCCGAGGTTGTAGGGAGGCGACGTGATGACGACATTCAGCGTCCGGGGCGGCAGGCGGGCGAGGAGGTCGGTGCAGTCGCCGTGGAAGAACCTGATGGTGGCGCGTCCGGCCTGGACGGTCTCATACGGACGAAGAGCACGGATGGGCACGCGCGCGAATTGTACCCGCCTTCGCGCGGTCGAGCAGAGGCGCGCTCGGGGCGCGTCAGGAGGCGCGCATGGCCACGACGCCCGCGCCGCTGTAGGCATCGGGGCGGCGGCCGTCGCGAATCGCCGAGATGGTGTGGTTCTGACGGTGGGAGGCGCTGAGGCACTGCGGCCCCTTCTGCTCCACGTAGACGACCTCGCGGGTGCTGGCCACGTCGCGATAGCGGCCGATGACACAGCCGCAGGGCATGGTGCCGAACCCCAGGAGCTTCACGACGCTCATCTTTCGATCTCCCGTTCCGACGCTTCGCAAGTTCCGTACCCGAGAGCGCGGTCATTCAGTAGGCGCGATCGGATTCGGCATCGCCTCATGGCGACTCAAAAGCCGTCGCAATTCGTCATACGCCACGCCAGTAATCGGCGGATGACGGCCGCGGCGCAGCCGTGCGACGAACGCCGTGCTGGATTGTCGTTCGCGGTTTTGGATGACGGCGGACCGGAGCGTGGTGTCAGGGGCCCGGCGCGCGCGCGAGCTCGCGATCGAACGCTTCGCGTGCGGTCGCGGAGCCGGGATCGAGCGTCAGGGCCTCGGCCAGGCGCTGCAGGCCGGCGGCCGCATTGCCGCCTTCGAGCTCCAGCAAGGCGAGGTTCGTGTAGGTGGAGGGGTCGCGCGGATCGGCCTTGATGGAGGCCAGGAAGGCGTCGCGCGCCTCGTCGCGCCGCCCGAGCGTCGCCAGTGCGGCGCCCAGCAGGTTGTGGCCCTTCGCGTGCGTCGGATTGGCCGCCAGGAGCGCCCGCGCCTCGCCCACGGCCAGCTCGGTCCGCCCCTCCATGAAGAGCAGGCTGGCCGAGTAGTAGCGCGTGGCGTCGGCCGTGGGCGCGATGGTGCGCATCCGCGAGACGATGGGCAGCAGGCGCTCGCGATCGCCGGCATCCGCGACCACCGACGCCAGCTGTTCAAGCACCGACAGGTTCGACGGATCCCGCTCCGCCGCCGAGAACGCCACCTGCGCCGCATCGGCCACCGCGCCGGTCGCGGCCAGGAACCGCGAGAGCGCCAACTGGGCCTCGACGTGATCGGGCGCCGTGGCGGCCGACCGCAGGACTTCGGCGGTGTCCGCCGCCCGGTTCGTCGCGCCGCCGGCGCGCACGAGGCCCTCGAGGGCGCGCGCGTCGCGCGGGTCCATGCGGACGGCCGTGGCGAAGTCGGACCAGGCCGGGACCGCGGCGCTGGCATCGAGCAGCATCCATCCCCGGTCCCGCCACGAGGCGCTCGAGGCCGCCTCTCGCGCGGCCGTCACCAGGGGCACGGGATGCTCGGCGGCCAGCGCCCTCAGGGCGGCGGCGTTGTCGGGGCCTCCGCGCGAGAAGACCGTGCGCGGGCCCGTGAACTCCACCGGGGCATGGTCGTCCGTCTGCAGCGGCGCGCCGCCGGCGAAGGCCGCGATGCCCGGCCCGTCGGTGACCAGCAGCGACGTGATGGCGAAGGCGTCGCGGACGCCGACCGTCGCCAGGTTCGCCCGGGCCGACGCCCGGGCCGCCAGCCGTTCGGGAATGGCCGCGATCTGGGGGGCCAGGGGCTGGTTCGATCCGATGAGCAGCACGTCGCCGTCGCCGACCAGCCAGAGAGTGCCGTCGGGGAACACGGCCGCGAAGGTCGCGACGATGGACTTCAGGTCGTCGGCGCTGATGTCGTAGGTGTGCGCCCATTGGCACAGCACGCCCCCGGGGGCCAGGCGGGCCTTGGCGGCGGCGAAGAACTCGCGTGTGAAGAGCGACGCGATGCCGGCCATCCACGGGTTCGAGGGCTCCGAGATGATGGCGTCGTACTGCTCGTGGGTCAGCCGGATGTGCGTGCGGCCATCGCCGAGCAGCAGGCGGGTGCGGGAGTCGCGGAGGGCGCCGCCGTTCTCGGGGTCGAAGAACCGCGACGCCTCGGCCACTTCGGGCGAGATCTCGAGGACGTCGGCCCGCTCGATGGGGTGGGTGAGCGCGGATCCCAGCGTCACCCCGCTGCCGAGGCCCAGGACGGCTACCCGCTTCGGCGCCGGGTGGAGCAGCAGGGGTACGTGGGCCAGGAGGCGCTGGGTCAGCATGTCGCCAGAATTCGACGCGTCCACCTTGCCGTCGATGGCCAGCGACGTGGTGCCGGCGCCCTCGCGGACCGACACCGTCGCCGTCGCCCCTTCGGCGTAGTACACGAGGCGGCCCGCGTGCAGCGCGACCTGGAGGGCTTCCGGTGTCAGTGACGCCGCGTACTTGTAGGCGCCGCTGGCGAATAGCTCCTGGTCCCATCGCGGCAGGCCGAGGCTCGCGCCCAGGGCCGTCAGCAGGGCCGCGGCCGCCGCCAGGCGCGCGGTACCGGCCGTCCGGGCCGCCGCCAGGCAGGCGAGGCCGGCCACCGCCGTCCCCGCCCCCACCCACTGGAGGCTGGCGTGGAGGCCCAGGGCCGGGATGATGACGAACCCGGCCGCCAGCGCGCCGGCGATCGCCCCGACGGTGTTCAAGGCGTAGATGAGGCCCAGGTCCGCGCCGAGCGCGCTCTCGGGGCCGATGCCCGTCCGGAGGGCGAAGGGAAAGACGCAGCCCAGCGCCAGGGCGATCGGCAGGAGCCAGAGCGCCACGAGGCCCACCTGGCGGGTGAGCACCGAGGCGAACGTAGCGTCCGGGGCGGCGACCGCATGGGCCACCGTCATCAGGCCGAAGTCGATGGTCCAGACCGCGGCGACGGCGGCCAGGACCGCGAGGGCGATGGCTCCGGTCAGCCCGGCGGCGGGCTGCTGACTGCCGACGGCCAGGCGCCGGCCGACCACGGCGCCGACGGCCAGGCCGAGGATGAACATGGCCACGACGAGGCTGAACGCGTAGGACGTCGGACCCAGGACCTGCGCGAGCAGCCGCGACCACACGATCTGCAGCGCCAGCGACAGGAACCCCGAGACCGCCATCGCCCAGGCCGCCACCCACGGGCGCGGCACGACGTCGCGCCTCACCGGCGGCCCGCCCTTGCGACGGCGGCCCGGCGCGGCCGGAAACTCCACGGCCGGGACGGCCAAGGCCGGCTCGTCGACCGTGGCCTGGGCCAGCCACCAGGCGCTGGCCGCGACGGCGGCGTTCAAGGCGACGCCCACCCAGGTGGTCCCCCGAAGACCGAGCCACGGCACCAGCGCGAAGCCCGTAGCCAGCGCTCCCGCGGCGGCGCCCGCCGTGTTGACGGCGTACAGGGCGCCGGCATCCCGCGTCGCCCATCGGGCTGACGGCACATACCAGCGGGCCACCAGGGGAAAGGTCGCGCCCATCGCGACGGCGGGCAGGGCCACCAGGATCAGGCTGGCGGCCAGGCGGATGAGCGGGAAGGCCACGCCGGGCGTGCCGTCGGCATAGGCCCGGCTCAGGAGCGGATCCAGGAGCGACAGGCCGACGGGCAGGGCCAGCGCGAGCAGGGCGATGGCGATCTCCAGTCCGGCGTAGAGCCGCATGGCCATGGCCCGGGTGAGGCGGTCGCTGGCCGGGCCGGCCACGGCGGCCCCGATGGCCAGGCCGCCCATGAACGCCGCCGTCACCGTGGAGGCCGCCGCCACCCCGTGTCCGAGCGACAGCGTCAGCAGCCGCGTCCACGCCACCTCGTACACGAGCGCGGCGGCGCCGGACATCGCATACACGACCAGAAACCACCGCGGGGGGGCCATTTGATGGAGTGTACAGTGGCCGGCGCCCGTAGTTCGAGGGCGGTACGGGCCCGGTCGTCGTGTCGGCGAGCGCCCGACGTGGCGGCGCGGTCCTCAGCGGGAGGACGGGGGCGGCACGGGCGTCCGCGGTCCCCCGAAGCCCCGCGGACGATAGAGCTCGGTCTCGCCGTCGGCCGCCACCAGCTCGAGATCGAACGTGCGCGTCGCGGCCTCCACCAGGGCCGCCGACGCGCGCGCGCGGTGGATCACCACCCACCCGAGCGACGTGCGCCCGACGAAGCCCGACCCCCGCTCGGCCAGGGCCGCGGACTGCGCCTCGGTGAGCGCCTTCCCTTCGCTGAGCGCGATGAGGCTCCCGAGCGTGGGCGTGGCGGCCAGCTCGCGGAAGCGCCGCGCCGACACCCGCGACAGATAGCCGCCGACCAGGGGCTTGCCGTGGACGGTCTGGTGGAACTGGGACCGGGCGGAGAAGTCGCCGATCGACGTCACGCCGTCCCTCGCGCCGAACGGGAGCTCCAGCACGCGGACCTGCCGCGGGTCGTCCCGGATGATCGCGTAGACGGAAGGCACGGCGGCCGAGTAGAGCGTCCGGGGGACCGGGAGCAGTTCGAAGGCGAGCAGGCACGCCACTGTGGCCAGGATGGTCCGCCGGCGTGCCGGCCAGCGTTCGCCGAGCGCCCGAAGGGCCAGGGCGAACAGCACGCTGGCGCACAGGGCCACCATCACGGCGAACCGTCCAGGCATCCGCGTGAGGTTCACGACGGGCACGTACCGCAGGAACGCCCACGGCCCGGGCACGTAGGTGTTCACGCCCGCGACGTGCACGAAGGGCCCCAGGGAGAGCGCCGCGAAGATTGCGGTGGTCCACGTCCAGCCGCGATCGCGGAAGCCGGCCTTCCACATCGCCACCACGATGACGCCGAGGACGACGAGCCCGACGGCCGCCGTGTACTCGACGAACACGGTGGGCGCCGACTCCAGCTGGTAGCCCGCCAGCGCCCGCACCAGGGGGTGTGAGGGATTCGGCGCGACCAGCGCGAGGAGATCCACGCCGCGCGGACTGCTGCGCCAGTACACGGGCGGCGAGACCCAGGTGCCGTCGAGCACCCGGGTCGCCGCGCCGTACAGGGTGGGCGAGAGCGCGACGACCCCGGCGACGCCGGCGGCGGCGGTGAGGCCCAGCGAGCGCCAGCGCGGAGGCCCGAGGGCCACGACGATCGGGTGGAGCGTCCAGAGCACGCGGGCCAGGACGAGCAGCGACAGGAGGAACACCGGGGAGTAGAGGCCGCGGACGGTGACCGGCACGCCGAACAGCTCGAACCGGCCGCCGCGGCCGGTGGCGAGGCCCACCACGAGGCCGGCGACGAGCACGATCGCAAAGTCCAGCAGCCACATGCCGGCGCCGTGCCGCCATTCCGGGCGCCACTCGAACCGGAGCAGCCGCGACACGATGTAGATGGCGGCGACGTCGAGGCAGTAGACGGAATAGTAGGCGTCGCCGCCGGCGGCCCACGCCACCGCGAGGCCCGCCAGCACCGAGTCACGGAAGGACTCCGAGTGTTCGAGCCGGTGTAGTGCCCACAGGAACGCCGCCAGGGGCGCCGCGGCGACGAGGCTGAAGTGCCCGGTCGACCTCGCGACGAGGACCGGTCCGAAGGCGAACGCGGCGCCGGCGAGCCACGATTCCATCGTGGCGCCCCCCGTCACGCGCCGCGCCAGCACGAACGTCATCCACGCCGTGATCACGACCGTCGCGAGGTAGACCAGGTTGAACGTGGGCACCGGCGGGAGCCAGTGCCCGATCGGCACCGACAGGAGGTTGGCGAAGAGCGTGTAGTTGTGCTGCGTCAGATCCACCGGGCGCCCGGTGGTGGAGAAGATGTGCTCCGTCGTCAGGGGATTGCGGTGCTCGGCGAGGGCCGCATGCTGGAACACCCACTGGTTCCAGACGTACACACCGGTGTCGCCCCCGGGATCCCCGGTGAGATGCGTGGCGAGGTGCGATGCCAGCGGCCACGAGAAGACCACGGCCACCGCGATGTAACCGGCCACGGCGGCGAGGTGAGGGGACCACGCACGTCGCGACATGAAGGCGCGCGACACACTACCACGTGTGCTGGCGACGGATTGCGGGAAAACCGCCGCTCGCCTCCAGTCCGGTTTTAAGGCTGAGCTGGCACGTGCCGGGGAGAGAAAAAAAGGCGGCTCCACCGACTGGTGAAGCCGCCTCGGGTCCCTACCGCAGGACCCTGGCCCGTGGGGGCAACCGACGGCGCCCGCGCGCCGTGTCTAGAAGTCGTAGCGGATGCCGAACCGGATGACGCGCGGGTCGAGAATCCCCAGGACTTCCTTGAAGGTGGCGCCGGTGAGCGTGCGGAACACCGTCACGGTGCCGGAGTTGGTCAGGTTGAACACGTCGATCTGGCCCGTGACCTTGCCGAACCGGCCGAACCGGAACGACTTGTCGACGCGCATGTCGAGGATGGCGACCGTGGGGGCGCGGTTCGCCGACGCCTCTTCCATGCGGACGTTCTGCGCGCCGTCGCCGGGGAAGTTGACGTTGGTCGCGCGGCCCCACTGGTTGCCGGACTGCACCTTCCAGGACCCCGACAGGCCGAGGTCGTACGGCAGCACGTAGCGGCCGACGATCTTGTAGTTCCAGGTGCTCAGCGTCTCGTAGCCGTTGTCGCCGAAGCGGAGCTGCGACGGCCGGTAGAAGTAGCTGCGGAGGTTGCCGGCCACGCCCGTGGCGCTCGTGGACGAGGTCATGCTCGGGAGCTCGTTGGACAGCGTGACGGCCGCCGAGGTGAGCAGCATCCACTTGCCCGAGAAGCGGCGGTTCAGGGCCACCTCGAACGTGTTGAAGTCCGAGTGGTCCAGACCGTCCGGGTTGGTATAGACGCGGTTAGTGGGCGCCGAC
>JBFWXO010000085.1:0-9068 GCA_050187355.1 Vicinamibacterales bacterium | reverse complement strand
AGGGCGGAGCGGGCCTCGACCTCGCCGATGACGTCGAACCACGCGGCCACGTGCGTTCCGTGGCGGGCGCGCCAGCGGTCGATGGCCCATGCCAGGTGCGTCGCCCAGAAGAGCAGGAGCGCCAGCGGGCCGAAGCACTGGTTGCGGCGCGACGCCAGCAGTTCCGCGAGGTGGGCCAGCCGGCGGATCGCCGCCGAGGCCGGGAGGCCGCCGCCCTCCAGGCGCTGCCGCAGGGCCTGCAGGCTGGGGCCCTCGAAGGCCTCGCGTTCGAGCCGCTCGATGAGCGACGCGGCCAGCGACAGGTCGTGGGCGGTCTCCTCGACGTGGCGAATCGCCGACAGGATGCCCGGCCGCAGGCGCCAGCCCACGACCGCCTGCGCGGCCAGCGCGCCGCCCAGCCACGGCGCCGGCTCGCCCGTCGACCACCACCAGGCGACGCCGGAGAGCGTCGCCGTCGACAGCGCGACGAGGGCGGTCCGGCTCCACCACGCCGGCGCCGCTGTCGGCGCCCCGGCCCACGCCGCGAGCGCCGCCGTCGTCGCGGCGCGCGGCAGGTCGGGGCCGAGCACGTTCAGGTCCTCGCGAAGCGCGGGGCGGGAGGAGAGCTCGGCCACCGCGGCCTGGCGATCCGCCACGACCGCCGGTCGTGCCGGGGCGAGGAGCCAGCGGGCCAGCGTGCGCTCGCCGACGTCGGTCCGCGCGGTGCACAGCAGCTCGAAGAGGCTGGCACGGCCAAAGAGGTCGAGGTCCTCGGCATACGGATGCCCGCCCGGCCGGTGCGAGTCGCCCGCGTTGCCCTGGCCCTGCCAGCGGTGCTCGATTCGCGCGAGCCCCTGCTCTACCCACGCCAGCCTTCGGCGCGCCGCCGTCCGGGCGGCGAGGCTCCGGCCGTGGGCCATGGCCACCGCCGCGAACGCCATCACGGGCAGCGCTGCCCAGCCTGCCGACCAGCGCGCTGTAGCCAGTGCGCCCGCCGCGATCGCGATCGCAAGGGCGGCCAGCGCCAGGCGCGCCCAGGCCAGCCGCGCGTCGGCGAGGTCGAGTGCCCGGGCCTCGTCCTGGAGCCGCGCCCGCGCCTCGGCGTAGGCCGCGGCTACGGCCGGACGATCCCGTCGGCCGTCCACAGATACAGCGTGCGGCGATGGTTGGCGCCGTCGGTGAAGGTCTCCACCTTCTCGGGCTTCCAGTCGCCGAATCCGAAGTTGTGCGCGACGATGCGCGTGCCCGGCTTGAGGTTCCGCGTCAGCATCGGGCGGAGCTTCAGGTTGGAGGCGGTCAGCAGGTAGGTGGTGACCACGGTGGCGCTCCGGACGTCGGTGGTCATGGCGTCCTCGAGCCTGAAGGTCACGAGCGCGGTCACCCCGGCGGCGCGGGCGTTCGCGTTCGCCTCGGCGATACGCAGCGGGTCGATGTCCACGCCGATGCCGCGCGCGCCGTACACCTTCGCCGCCGTGATCGGGATCCGACCATCGCCGCATCCGAGGTCGATGACGACGTCGTCCCTGGTCACCTTGGCCAGGGCCAGCATGCGGTCCACGACTTCCTGGGGGGTCGGCACGTAGGGCGCCAGGTTCGGCGCGTCCAGCCGGCGGGACGGTTGAGCCAGCGGGACGGCGACCAGGCCCGCGGCGACGGCCAGCGCGACGAACCAGGCGGTCCGGGACCGGCGCATGGCGCCAAGAATAGCGGCAAACGCCCCCGGCCGCGACAGCCGGATATCCGCGCTAACCCATTGTCCTGCAGCCGTTTTAGGGCAAACGCTCTGTTGCAATGGCGCGCACCGTGAATTGCCGTGTTTTCGGCCGTTTTTCATGGTCAGTGGGCCTCGGCTGGGCTATAATGACGAGGTCTTCGGGGCTATCTCCCGCCCTTCTGACCCACCCACTCCTGGAACGGGGGCCACGTGTCATTCTCGGTCGGCGACAAGGTCATCTACCCCAATCACGGACTCGGTGTCGTGGAAAAGGTCGAAGAGAAGACCATCCTCGGCACGACGTGCGGATTCTTCCACCTCAGGATACTGTCCAACGACACCACGGTGCTCGTGCCGGTGGCCAACGTGGACAACGTCGGTCTCAGGCGTGCCATCGACGACGAGGAGGTCGAGCGCCTCTTCGGCAAGTTGGGCGACGGCAAGATCGACAACCATTCGAACTGGAAGGGGCGGTTCAAGGACAACTCCGACAAGATGCGGAGCGGGTCCATCGCCGACATGGCCGACGTGCTGAAGAGCCTCACGTTCCTCGCCAAGTCGAAGACCCTGTCGTTCCGCGAGAAGCGGATGCTGGACCGCGCCAAGGCGCTCATCGTCTCGGAGGTGTCCGAGGTCATGCGCGTCACGCCTGGCGAAATCGAGGACCGCGTCGAGAAGGCGCTGGAGCAGTGCTTCAACGTCAAGGCCAAGAACGCGCAGCGCGCCGAGGCCAAGGCCGCCAAGGCCGTGGCCGAGAAGGCGCCGCTCAAGGCGGTCAAGCCGAGCGCCATCCAGGCCGCCGCCGCGCCCGCGAAGGCGCGCCAGGCGCGCGCCTCGTAACGCCTTCCCAGGAACCGCCGATGCCCGGCCGGACCACGTCCGCGCCGGGCATTCGTCTATTCAGCCGATGGCCGCGACGAGGGGCACGTGCCGCAGGTAGTGGGGACCGCGATTGCGGCGGTCCGTTCGGCGGCGGCCTATCTCGCCACCGCCCTCTACGTTCTCGTGGCCGGCAGCCTCGGCCTCGCCGTGGCGCTGCCCCTGCGGTGGAAGGGCCTGCTCTACGTGCTCGGTCACGGCGGGGTCGCCATCGCTCTCGGCGTCGCCGGCATCCGCTACCGGGTCGCGGGACGTCGCCCTGCCGGCGGTGCCGTCGTCTTCTGCGCGAACCACCAGAGCAACGTGGACCCGCCCGTGCTCTACCGCGTGCTGCATCCGCGGCTCCACATCCTCTTCAAGGCCGAGCTCCGCAAGCTGCCGGTGCTCGGCCTGGTCATGGAGACCGGGGGGTTCGTCCCGGTCGACCGCGACAGCCGCGAGCGCTCCCTCGGATCGATCGAGCGGGCCGCGGCGTCGATCCGCGAGGGCAATTCCTTCCTGATCTTCCCCGAGGGCACCCGCAGCAGGACCGACCAGCTCCTGCCCTTCAAGAAGGGCGGCTTCATCATGGCGATCAAGGCGCAGGCCCCCATCGTGCCCGTGGCCATCACGGGGGGCCGCGCCGCCATGCAGAAGGGCAGCCCGATCGTCAGGCCGGTGACGGTGTCGGTGCGCATCGGCGACCCGATTGACACCGCCGGCCTGACGCTGGACGATCGCGACGACCTCATCGCCCGGGTCCGCGGCGCCATCGAGGCCCTCCTGGCGCAAGGACCCGTGAGACCCGGGGAACGCTGAGAACGCAGGGGAGGGGCACCGCATGGACCTGCTCGCCACGGCCGGCCGCACGCTGGGGTTCTCGCTCGCGGCGGGCGTCAATCTCTACGCGACGGTCGCCATGCTGGGCCTGGCGACGCGCTTCGGCCTCGTCGACCTCCCGCCGCAGTTCGCGGCGTTCGACAACCCCTGGATCATCGGCATCGCACTCACGCTGTACGTCGTCGAGTTCGTGGCCGACAAGGTGCCCTGGGTGGACACCCTGTGGGACACCGCCCACACGCTCGTGCGGCCGCTGGGCGGCGCGCTCATCGCCGTGACGACGCTCGGGGACGCCTCGCCGTGGGTGCAGGGCGTGGTGGCGCTGCTGGGCGGGACGATCGCCGCGGGCGGACATCTCACCAAGGCCGGCACACGCGCCGCCGTGAACGCCAGCCCCGAGCCGTTCACCAACTGGGGCCTCAGCCTGGCAGGCGACGCGTTCGTGTTCGGTCTTGCAGGGCTCGCGCTGGCGTACCCCGTGGCGGCCCTGGCCGTCACGCTGGCCTCGCTCGTGGCGATCCTGGTGATCGTCCGCTGGCTGTTCGGCTGGATCCGGCGGGCCGTGGCCCCGCCCTCGGCAGAGCCGATCCCCCGCCCGGGCGCCGGAGCGTGAGCGGCCGCGTCAGTGCGGCAGGAACTTGTTGTAGACGGTGGCGATGGTGCGGCCTGCACCGTAGCCGATGACGAACGCGTAGACGAAGCCGATCACGGCGCCGCCGTAGCTCACGCTGTAGCCGGGCAGGTAGATGCCGAGCAGGTTGAGGTGCTCGCCCACGTTGATGCCGCCCCGGATGACCAGCCAGATCGTGGCCACGAACAGCCCGAGGGCCGAGACGGAGCCGAAGGCGAGGCCCCAGCCCTGCTCGCTGAACCGCACGAGCGACTTCCTGATCTCCTGGATCTCGTCTTGCTGCAGGTGCTCGGTCATATGGCGCTGCTAGATGTGATCGAGGAAGTTACGTGAGAACTCCGCCCGCGCGCGGACGAAGAACACCCACACGGCCGTGACGAAGTTGCGAACGAAGCCGACGAACCAGCCGCCGACGAAGCCGACCAGGAACGCCCAGCTGAAGCCCACGAGCGCGCCCCGCCACGACACGGTGTAGCCATAGAAATAGTTGGCCAGCAGGTCGAGCCTCGGCGCCGGGACGGGCTGCACCACCACGATGAAAGCCGTGGCCGCCGCGACGATCAGGCCGGCGACGAGCCCTGTGGCCACGCCGAGCGCGGCCTTGTGCACCGGGGCGATCGCCATCTGCATCGTCTCGACGAGCTCGGCGTCGATCCCGGTCGGCGGAGTGGGCGGCACGCGTGTCTCCTTGGCGTCCATGATAGCAGCCGTTACCGGGCCGCGGCCTCGCGGCTCCCGGCCAGGGGGCGCGTAAGCGGCCACCAGCGGCGCAGTGCCCGCAGCGCCCGCCGGCGCGCGATGCGCCGGAGGAACGCGGGCCGCCCCCAGTCGTCGAGCGCACCGGGCCGCTGGAAGTAGAACATGTCCAGCCGCGGCAGGCGGTGCACGGAATCTCGCGCATCGATCGGGCGGTACTCGGTCGTGCACGCCAGGGCGAACGCGGCGGACACGGCTCGCTCGGCGTCGGGCGAGACGTCGCCGAACGGGTAGGCGAAGCTCCGGGGCGGCCGGCCGAGGCGGGCAGCGAGGTCCAGGCGGCAGCCCTCGACTTCGTCCTCCATCGCCGGGGCCGACAGCGTGGCCAGGGACGCGTGCGTGCGGGAGTGGGCGCCGATGTCCGCGCCGTGCTCCGCCAGCGTGCCCAGGGCGTCCCAGGGCAGGAGCGGCAGTTCGGGGATCCCCGGGGTCGGATATCCGCTCCACCGATTCGTGCGGCCCACGTGGCCGCTCACGACGAAGACCGTCGCCGGCAGCGCCGCCGACTCGAGGCGCGGCCAGGCGATGGTGCCGAAATTCGCGAACGCGTCGTCGAAGGTCACGGCCACGCGGTCGCGGCCGTCGGGCGTGGAGTCGGCCCCGGCCGTCAGCGCGTCCAGCGGCTCGACCGAGACCGTGCCGCCCGCCAGCCAGTCCACGTGCCGCATGAAGGCGGCCGGCGCCACCGAGATCGGGGAGCCCGAGTCGTCGATCGAGTGGTACGTGAGAATCGCCCGCATCAGCGCGTCCCTGGCGCGGGGCGCCGGCCCGCGCGCCTGCGCCCGACCTCGCGCTGGATGACGGCCAGGAGCTGCGAGGTGACGTGCTGCGGATTGTAGAGGGCCATCGCCGCCAGGCGGCCGCGCTCGCCGTGCGCCCGGGCGGCCGCCGGATCGCGGGCGTAGGCCTCGAGGTGCGCCGCGAGCTCGGCGGGGGTGGAGAAAGTGACGCCCCCGCCGGTGGCCTCGACGATCTCGGGGAGCGGTCCGAGCCGCCGGGCAATGACGGGCGTGCCCTGGGCCAGGGCTTCGATGGCGACCATCCCGAAGGTCTCGAAGCCCTTCGACGGCACGAGTGAGGCGAGCGCGTGCCGATAATAGGGCGCGAGCCGGTCGGCCGGGAGCCGACCGACGAAGTGCACCCGCGGGCGGCCAGCGGCGCGCGCCCGCAGCGCGTCGTCCAGCGTGCCGGCGCCGGCGATGACCAGGTCCGGTCCCGCGTCGCCCGTGAAGGCGTCGATGATGTCGTCGACGCCCTTGATCGCTTCCAGCCGACCCGCGAAGAAGAAGTACGGCCGCGGGTGCGGCGACGCTCCCGATACCGGCGCGGCCGGCATCGGCACGCCGTACGGGACGACGTCCATCGGCCTCGGGAAGCCGAACTCGGCGTGCTTGGCACGGCTGAACTCGCTGCGGGCCACGAAGGCGTCCACGTGGCCGAGCGCCCGCGCGAGCGCCCCGGTGTAGCGCCAGGCCTGGGGCGGCCGGCCGTGGGCGATGACGCAGCGCAGGCACTCCCGCGCGGTGCAGGCCTCGCGATTGTGCCGCCAGAGCACGTGCGACTCGCACACCAGCCAATGCTCGTGGGCGATGTACACCCGCGCCGCGTCCCGCCCGAAGCCGAGCAGACCCGGGCCGCCCACGAGGGACATGTTGTTGAAGAGCACCACGTCGAACTCGCGCGTGCGGTCCAGCGCCGCGAGCGTCCCGCCCTGCATGACGGGCCGGCCGAGCTGGTGTGTGAGCAGCGTGGACAGCCGCGGCGACGCGCTGCGCAGCGGGATGATCTCCAGGTCCGGGTCGGGCGGCGCCGGCGGCGGATCACCTCCGGTGAGCGTCCGATACGCGTCGGTGTCGTGAATGATGGTCACGCGGTGCCCGAGCCCGGCGAGCACGCGCGCCGTGCGCTGCACGTCGATGCCGTCGCCGCCGAAGTTGTACGGCGGGAAGAACGTCGTCAGCGACGCGATGCGGAGGCTCACCGCGCGGCCTCCTCGAGGGCGTCCAGGGCGGCCCGCGCGCACGACGCCCAGGACAGCCGCGACGTGCGCTCCCTGGCCGCTGCGCCCATCCGGGCCCTGGCCGGCTCGTCGTTCGCGAGCGCCGCGAGGGCGTCCGTCAGGCCGTCCACGTCGCCGGGCGCCACGAAGTGCCCCGCGCCCGCCAGCAGCTGCGGCAGCGGGCTCGCCGTGGTGGCCACCACGGGACAGCCGCACGCGGCGGCTTCCACGGCCGGGAGGCCGAACCCTTCGTTCATCGACGGCAGGGCGAGCGCCACCGCCCCCGAGTGCAGATGGCGAAGGTCCTCGTCGCTCAGGAACCCCGGCCACAGCACCCGGGAGGCGCTGCCCGTCCGCGCGATGGCCTCGCGAATCTGTCCCTGACCGCCGTGGAACGGATCGCCCGACAGCGCGCCGACGAGGACCAGCCACGGCGTCCTGTCTCCCAGCCGCGCCAGGAGCCGTCCATGGGCCTCGGCGAGATCGTGCACGTTCTTGTGGGGGCTGAAGCCGCCGACGTAGGTGAACCAGCGCGCGCCGGCCGGAAGGCCGATTCGCTCCGCGACGGCGGACACGGCGGCCGCCGACTCGCTCGGCCGGTAGATGGGGGACGGCGCCTCGACGGCCACCCGCACCCGCCGGCGGTCGACGCCCAGCACGTCCACGAGCTCCGAGGCCGCGAAGTCCGACACCGTCAGCACCGTCGTCGCCTGCCACAACGCCAGCGACACCTTGGCGTTCCAGAACAGCCGCGCCCGCGTCGAGGGCAGGGTCAGGTGGGGGAAGCGCTCGGCGATTGCGTCGTGGATCGTGATGACGGAGCGTATCCGCGGCGGCAGCGGGAAGAACGTGTAGACCGACGGCGAGAAGAACACGGTCGACGGGTGTGCGGCCACCGCGCGCGTCAGCCGCAGCATGTCCACGGGCGACCGGTTGCCGTCGGCGGCGGCAGCCGTGGTCGGCGAGACCGACTGCGCGACCTCGACGCACTCGACGTTGGCGGCGTGCAGGTCGAAGGCCGCGTGCGCGCGGGCATCCACGAAGCACCGGAACCGCCACTCCGGCGCGGCGGCCGCCATGGCGGGCAGGAGTTCGCGCGTGAAGCGGCCGTAGCCGCGGGCGTTCGCCCAGCACGTGGCATCCACGCCCACGGTCATCGGAGGGCGCCCCCCGTCAGCGCCGTCCCTCGGCGGCCGATGCCGGCCCGGCGCCTCCACTAGGCACCAGTGCCCACCGCGACCTTGGGCGGCTCGAGTTTCTGTTCCTCGTGGTACTCGAAGTCGGTGTTCACTTCCCAGATGTCGTGCGACGCGCCCTGCATGTTCTGCACGGCCATCATCGCCGTCAGCATCGAGTGGTCCTGGTTGTTGTACTTGTGCATGCCGTTGCGGCCGACGGTGTGCAGGTTGACCATCGGGTCGATGTAGGCGCGGACGCCGTCGAGGTGCTGCCGGTAGGTCGAGTCGTAGATGGGGTAGGCCTTGGGCATCCGGATGACCGCGCCGTCCTTGACGTCCGCGGCCCGGGCCAGGCCCAGCTCCTCAAGCTCGCGCGCGGCCTGCGCGACGAGATCGGCGTCGCGGCTCTCCCACAGGCCGTCGCCCTTGAAGCAGAAGTACTCCATGCCCAGGCAGGTGGTGCCGGGCTCGGGGACCATGGCCTTCGACCAGTTGTTGAAGTTCTGGATGCGTCCCACCTTCACGCCGGGCGTGTGGATGTAGATCCAGTTGTCCGGGAACAGGTTCTCCTTGTCGAGCATCAGCGCCACGACGAGGAAGTCGCGATACTTCAGGCCTTCGGCGTCCGCCTTCACCGCGGGCGGCACCGCCGGATCGAAGGCGCGGACGAGGGAGCGCACGGGCATGGTCGAAAAGAAGTGCTCGCCCTCGAAGCGCCGCTCGCCCTCGGGCGTAGCCGCGCGCACGGCGACGATGCGGTCCCCGCGGCGCTCGATGCCCGTGACGTAGTGGCCGAGGAGCACCCGGCCGCCGAGCGCCTCGATCTTGCGCGCGCAGGCCTCCCACATCTGGCCGGGTCCCAGGCGGGGGTACTGGAACTCGTGGATGAGCGTCTTGATGTCGGTGGAGCGCCGGTTGAGGGCCGTGGCGTTCAGGATGGCCTTGGCGAGCGACAGTCCCTGGATGCGCTGGGCCGCCCATTCCGCGCGGATTTCGGTGCACGGGATGCCCCAGACCTTCTCGGTGTAGGTCTTGAAGAAGATCTCGATCAGCCGCTTGCCGATGCGGTTGGTGACCCACTGCTCGATGTTCTCTGCGTCCGGGTAGGGGGTG
>JBFWXO010000084.1:0-10132 GCA_050187355.1 Vicinamibacterales bacterium | reverse complement strand
CGCTGGTCGACGTCTCATGGCTGATCGCGCGCGGCGCCCGCCCGTGGCGGGACGCGGTCGCCGTGCCGGCGGTGCTGCGCGTGCGCGCCTCGCGGCTCGCCTGGGTGCGCCACGCGCCGCTGGTCCTTGCCGGTCTCGGCGTCCCGCTGGCCCTGCTCGCGCTCGCCGATCCGTATTCGTCGCTCACGACCGGCACCGTGTCCTACCCCGGCCGCCGGATCGCGCTCATGATCGACGCCTCCGACAGCATGACGTCGTGGTTCACGGCCGAGACGCTGAACACCAGGAGCGCGACCGAGCCGGCGTTCTTCACCACCGTGGAGGCCGCGAAGCGCTTCGTCGAGCTGCGCCGGGCCGGCCGGTATCGCGACCTGATGGCCCTCATCGAGTTCGGCGACCGGGCCTACGTCATCACGCCGTTCACGAGCGACTACGACAACCTGCTCCTGAGCATCAGCCTCATCGGCGATCCGGTGGAGTTCTCGATGTTCCCGGATCCGGGCACCGTGATCGCGAGCGCGCTCGACCAGAGCATCGAGATCTTCAAGGCGTTCCAGTTCCTCGAGGCGTCGGGGAACCTCATGGTGATCTTCACCGACGGCGAGGACACGACGTCGCTCGTGAACGGGCGCAGCCTGGACGACATCCTCAAGGCGGCGGTGGACAACAAGATCCCGCTCTACTTCGTGCGCACGAACTACGGGAAGGCCTTCGGCGACGGCATCCCCGACGCGAAGTGGCAGGCGGCCGTCGAGAGGACGGGCGGCCGCTACTACGTCGCCCGCGACGAGCGCAGCCTGCTCCAGGCCGTGAGCGACATCGACCGGGCGGCCGTGGGTGCCATCCAGACCACGCAGTACACCAGCCGCGAGCCGCGCTTCGCGGTGTTCGCGCTCGGGGCGGCGGGCTGCTGGCTGCTGGCAGCCACCCTCCGCCTCGGGCTGCCCGTGTTCTCCTCGTTTCCCTGAGTGCAGGACGACGCCGTATGCCGACTTTCCTCGGACGACTCCTCGTGGCCGCCCTCCTCGTGGCGGGGGCCCTGTACGCCTGGGGCGAAGCGACCCGCCTCGACGCGACGGCCGACGCCTGGTACCAGCTCGTGGCGCTCGGCAACGACGTGCCCCCGTCGCCGGCGCCCTCGCGCGTGTTGGCGTGGCTCCCCGCGGCGCTGCGCCCGTCCACGGCCGTGACCGATGCACAGCGCGCCACCGCCGACTACTGGCTGTCACGCTACGAGGATCTCGTGCGCGCCAGCGGGGCGGACCCCAACCCGGCCGTGATGCTGACGGCCGCGAACGCCGCCTACCGCGTCGCCCGCCAGACCGGCGAAGTGGGCGCCGTCGCCGCCAAGCAGCTCGACGGCGTGCTCGAGAGCTACGCCAACGTGCTCAAGCTGGATCCGGAATCGAGCGACGCGGCCTGGAACTACGAGTTCGTGGCGCGCGCCCGCGACATCGTGGCGCGCATGCGGCCCGTGCCGCCGGGACGGGCGGCCCCCGTGATGATCGGGCTGCAGCCGCCGGTGCCCGGCCACACGATCCATGGACTGCCCGGGGGCCCGCCGCCCGAGGCCAAGGGCGAGGCCTTCGAGACGATCGCGCCGATGGACTTCGGCGACCGCGAGGCCCAGCCCGAGGCCGCGCCCGGCACGACGATCAAGCGCAAGGGGTAGGACGGTGACCTTCGGCGCGCCCGCCGCGCTCTGGCTGCTCGCCGTGCCCGTGCTGCTGGCGGGAGTGTGGGTCTGGCGCGTCGCCCGACGTGCGGCCGACGTCCGCGAACTGGCCCGGCGGCGCGTCCTGCCCGGGCGCGAGCGGCACGGCGTCCTCGGTCCCTTCGTGGGGTGGCTGCTGCTGCTCGCCGCCTCGGCCAGCGCCATCGTCGCCGCCTCGCTGCCGCGCGGCACGGCCACGACGACGGCGCGCGCCGGGGTGGACGTCGTGGTGCTCCAGGACGGGTCGGCGTCAATGCACGTGACCGACGTGGGCGGGAGCCGCTGGCAGCGGTCGATGACGTGGGTCCGCGCGCTCGGCGTTGCCCTGAGCTGGCAGGACGACCGCGTGGCCCTGGCGGTCTTCGCGCACGTCGCCACGCCGCAGATCCGGCTCACGCGCGATCCGAACACGCTGTTCTTCTTCCTCGATCACCTGCACGCGCGCCCGCCGTTCCCGCTCGAGGCCGACACCACGTGGGACACCAACCTCGAGCAGGCGGTGCTGTGGGGCCTGCGCATCCTCGACAAGGATCAGGAGCTGAACGGCGTCTCGCCGAACGCCCGGATCTTCATCCTGCTGTCCGACGGCGAAGCGTGGAACGGGCAGGTGGCGCGCGCCATCGACCGGGCGCGGCAGGCTCGGGTGCCGATCTTCGCGGTGGGCGTGGGCACGCTGGCCGGCGACTGGCTGCCCGAGGTCCACGTGCCCATCACCGAGGAGCCCGCCCCGCACGCGATCTCGCGGCTGAACCGGGCGTCGCTGCAGCGCATCGCCGAGACCGGGCGGGGGCAGTACTTCGAGCTGGATCGCGAGGACGACCACGCGATCGCGAACCGGATCGTGGACGCGGGCCGGCGGCTGGCCCCGCCCCGGGAGGCGGCCCCCGCCGTGGTGGAGCTGTATCCGCGCTACCTCACCCTCGCGGCGATCCTGCCGGCGCTGGCGCTGCTGTTCACGCGCACGCGCGCCGAGGCCTGGCTGCAGGTCGGCCTGGCGGCGTTCGCGCTCGCCGTCGTCGCCCGCGTGCTGGGGTGAGTCGCGCCGGGCCGCGTCAGGCCACGTCGCCGTGCGGGATGGCGCGGCGGCGGGGCAGCTCGATGTTGAGTGTCTTGATCTTGTAGTTCATCACGCGCGGGCTGATCGACAGGAGCTCGGCGGCGTCCTTCTGGACCCAGTTGGCCATCCGGAGCGCCTCGACCAGGGCCTGCCGCTCGATCTGCTCGAGCGGGACACCGCTCGGCGGAATCCGCACCACGGAGACCGGCTCCTTCGTGCCCGGCGTCGGCGCCTGGTCGCCGAGCCTGAGGTCCTCGGGCGTGATCTGGTGCGCTTCGGCGAGCAGCGCCGCGCGCTCGATGGCGTTCTCGAGCTCGCGGATGTTCCCGGGCCAGTTGTAGCGCGTGAGCATCTTCTGCGCCTCGGGGTGCACCCCGTCGAGCTTCTTCTTGAGCTCCTGCGAGAAACGCCGGATGAAGTGCATCGCCAGCGGGAGGATGTCCTCCTTGCGTTCGCGCAGCGGCGGCGTCTCCACCGTGACGACGTTCAGGCGGTAGTACAGGTCCTCGCGGAACATGCCGTCGGCGACCATCGTCGGGAGGTCGCGGTTGGTGGCGGCGATGAGCCGGACGTCCACCTTCAGCGTGCGCGTGCCGCCGAGCCGCTCGAACTCGTGCTCCTGCAGCACGCGCAGGATCTTGGCCTGCGTGGACGGGCTCATGTCGCCGATCTCGTCGAGGAAGAGCGACCCGCCGTCGGCCTGTTCGAAGCGGCCGATGCGCTGGCGGTCGGCGCCCGTGAACGCCCCTTTCTCGTGCCCGAAGAGCTCGGATTCGAGCAGGTTCTCCTGCAGCGCGGCGCAGTTCACCTTCACGAAGTTCCGGCCGGCGCGCAGCGAGTTGTGGTGGATGGCGCCCGCGATGAGCTCCTTGCCCGTGCCCGTCTCGCCGCGGATGAGCACGGTCGAGTTGCTCTTGGCCACCTTGCGCACGACGCCGAGCACGCGCTGCAGACTGTCGCTGCCGCCGATGATCTTGTCGAAGTCGTAGTTCTCCTGCTGCTCGTGGCGCAGGTAGTCGAGCTCGTGGCGCAGGCGCTTCAGCTCCAGCGCCTTCTCGACCTTGACCTCCATCTCCTCGATTTCGAACGGCTTCTGCACGTAGTCGAACGCGCCGTTCTTCATGGCCTCGACGGCGGTCGAGACCGACCCGAACGCCGTCATCAGGATGACCGAGGAGGTGGGGTGGGTGGTGCGCGTCGTGCGCAGGACGTCGAGGCCGTCGGATCCCCCCATGCGGAGGTCGCTGACCACGACGTCGAAATAGCTGTTGTGCAGGCGCTCGATGGCGGCGTTGCCGTTCGGCGCCTCCTCCACGTCGTGTCCGGCCGTGCGCAGGGCCAGGGCGAGTCCCCGCCTCAGCGCGTCGTGATCGTCGGCCACCAGGATTCGGCTCATTGCGTGCTCCTACCAGACGCGGGCGTCGCCGTTCACGGGGAGCGTGACGCGGAATCTCGTGCCGGCATCCGGCCGGCTGCTCAGGTCGATCCGGCCGTCGTGCGCGTCCACGATCTTGCGGACGATGGCCAGGCCGAGTCCAGAGCCCTGCGCCTTGGTCGTGAAGAAGGCGCTGAAGATCTTGTCGGCGATTTCTTCGGGCACACCCGGCCCGTTGTCGGTGACCTCGACCACCACCGTGGGAATCGGGTGGATGCCGTCGAGCTGCAGGGCCCCCTCTTCCTCGCGCGTGACGAGCCGGGCGGTGATGGCCACCTTGCCGGCGCCGCCGAGGGCCTCGTAGGCATTGGCGAGCAGGTTCGAGAACACCTGCACGAGCTGCGTCCGGTCGGCGTCGATGAGGGGCAGCTCCTCCTCGATCTGCAGCTGGACGTCCACCTCGCCCCGCCGGGCCTTGGTGTCGGCCGTCGCGACGGCGGCGTGGATGGCGGCATCGACCGACGTCCGCTCCATTTCGAGGCGGACGGGCCGCACGAAGTCCAGGATCTCCTGGACGATGGCGTTGGCCATCTTCGCTTCGCCGATGATGTCGCCGACGAGGGCCGTGGCCTGGGTGTTGTCCCGCAGCTGGCGCCGCAGGAGGCCGGCCATCACCTCGATGCCGGCCAGCGGGTTCTTGATCTCGTGGGCGACGGCGGCCGCCATCTCGCCGAGCGCCGCGAGGCGGTCCCGGAGGCGCTCCCGCTCGACGAGCTGCTCGACGCGCGTGAGGTCCTTGAAGAACATCGCCGCGCCGATCGTCACGCCCTGCGCGTTCCTGATGAGCGACAGCGTGTAGCCCAGCACCTTGTCCGACGGGGTCAGGCGGAGCTCGGCGCGGTTGGGCAGGAAGGCCAGCTCGTAGGCGCCCGACAGCACGCGGACGACGGCCGGATGGGCGTGGAACACCTCGGAGAACGGCCGGCCGAGGTAGTCCTCGGCGGCGGGGATGCCGAAGATGCGGCAGGCCTCGTCGTTGATGAGCACCAGAGCGCCCCCGCGGTCGATGGCCAGCACGCCGTTGCGCATGTGGGCGACCAGGTGCCTGAAGAAGGCGTCGTCCACGAAATGGGCGGCCGCGATTGGCGCCCGGTGGGGCGTCCCCTGGCGGTGGCTGGGCGCCGCCGCCTTTGGGGGGCGCCGGCTCGTGGCAACTTTGGGAGCTGACATGCGTCGATCCGGGCCCGACATACGCAACTGTCGTGCCTGTCACCGGAATGACGTCCAGGGGCGTGAATCAGACGACGAAATGTGTAATCGTGCGGGCCTCGGGTCCGGGGACCGGTCAAAGATCGACCACAACGATTACCAAACTGTCTGAAATCCGTCCCTGGCACCCAACCCGAGGCCGGTTTCCCGGCACCTGGAACGCCGGCCGGTCAGCCCGACTGACGTGCGGCGTCAGCCGGGAGCGCCGCCCGCTTCTCCTCGGCTTCGGTCTGGAGCATCTCCCACTGGGAGAGCAGGTCGCCCACCTCCCACATGAGGGCCTGGTGACGGGCCAGCACGGGGGCCGCCGCCTCCCGGTCGTCGTAGAACCCGGGGGCCGAGATGGCCGCCTCGACCGTCTTCACCTCGGCCTCGCGTTCGGCGATTCTGGCCTCGAGGTCGGCGATGCGGGCGCCCAGGGCGGCCACGGCGCGCTCCCGCTTCTTGCGGTCGGCCGCCTCCCGCTTGCGCTCGGCGTGGCCGTCCGCCCCGGTAGGCGGCGCCGCGGGGCGCGGCGCCTCGGCGGCAGGAGGCCGGCCCGGCCGTGGGGCGTCCGCGGCCGGGGCCGTCGCCGGGGGCGTGCCCTGGTTCGCCTTGCTCCACAGGAACTCCGCATATGTGCCGGGATACGGCCGCGCCTCGCCGCCGCCCACCTCGACGACCTTCGTCGCAAGGCGTTCGACGAAGTACCGATCGTGCGAGACGAAGAGCAGCGTGCCGCCGTAGTCCATCAGCGCGTCGAGCAGGACGTCCTTCGAGTCCAGATCCAGGTGGTTGGTGGGCTCGTCGAGCACGAGGGTGTTCGAGGGCCGCAGCAGCATCCGCGCGACGGCCAGGCGCGTCCGCTCGCCGCCCGAGAGAACGCCCGCCTTCTTGTGGACGTCGTCCCCCGAGAACAGGAAGCCACCAAGGACGTTCCGGATCGCCGGCACCATGTGCATGGGTGAGCCGGAGGCCAGGGTCTCGTACACCGTGGCGCCGGGATCCAGGCGCGTCGCCTCGTCCTGCGCGAAGTACTGCATGACCACCTGGTGCCCCTCGACGCGCGCGCCCGCGTCGGGCGGCTCCACGCCCGCCAGCATCCGCATCAGCGTCGACTTGCCGGCCCCGTTCGGCCCGACCAGCGCGATGCGGTCGCCGCGCTCGACGAGCAGCGAGACGTCTGCGAGCACCACCTTGTCGCCGTAGGCCTTGCGCACGTGGGCCAGGTCCAGCACGGTGCGGCCGCTCTTGGCCGCCGCCGGGAACTGGAAGTGGATGCGCTTGCGCTCGGGCGGCACCTCGATGCGCTCCACCTTCTCGAGCATCTTGATGCGGCTCTGCACCTGCGCGGCCTTCGTGGCCTGGTAGCGGAAGCGATCGATGAACTCCTGGACGCGGCCGATCTCCTCGTCCTGCCGCTTCTTGGCCTCGCGCAGCCGGGTGAGGCGCTCGTCGCGCTGCACCAGGTACTGGGAATAGTTGCACTGGTAGTCGGTGATGGTGCGCAGCGACAAGTCCGCGATGCGGCCGACCACCGCGTCCAGGAAGAAGCGGTCGTGCGAGACGAGGATGACGGCGTTCGGGTAGCGCGCCAGGTAGTCCTCGAGCCAGTTGCGGGCTTCGAGATCCAGGTGGTTCGTCGGCTCGTCGAGCAGCAGGAGACCCGGCGCCCGCAGGAGCAGCTTGGCGAGCGCGAGCCGCATCTGCCAGCCGCCGGACAGGTGCTCGGCCTGGGTCTCGAAGTCCTCCTGCGTGAAGCCGAGGCCGCGGAGGACCGTCGCCACCTTCTGATCGAGCGCGTAGCCGTCGGCCATCCGGAAGCGTTCCTGGACGAGGCTGTAGCGCTCGAGCAGCGTGTCGTGCCGCTCGGGCGGCACCGACGGGTCCGACATCTGATGTTCGAGATCGTGCAGTTCCGCTTTGAGATCGAGCAGCGGCCGGAGGGCGTCGCAGGCCTCGGCGAACACCGTCCGTCCCGCGTGCATCAGGCCGTCCTGCGGCAGGTAGCCCACGGTGAGCCCGGTGGGACGGATCACCTGGCCGCCGTCGGCCTCCTCGAGTCCCGCCAGGATCTTCAGCAGCGTCGTCTTCCCGGCGCCGTTGGGCCCGCAGAGGCCGACGCGATCGGCGTCGCCCACGTGCCACGTGACGCGGTCGAGCAGCACCCGCTCGCCGAAGCGTTTGGTCAGTCCCGACAGCTGGATCATGCGAGCACGCGCGCCGCGACCGACACGATCTCGGCGGCCCGCGCCGGCTTGACCACGTACCCGGCGACGCCGAAGTTCAGGGCCTCGATGGCGGCCCTTTCCGTCGAGTGGCCCGTGACGACCATGGCGCGCAGGGACGGCCGTCGGCGGCGCCCTTCCCGGATGACGCCGAACGCGTCCAGCGCCGGGAGCCGCAACTCGGTCACGACGAGATCGTAATCGTCGCGTCCCAGACGCTCGGCCGCGACGACCCCGTCAGGGGCCGTGTCCACCGTGTGCCCGGCGTTCCGGAGCGCCGTGGCCGTGGCCTCGCGTGCCGGCCCGTCCGGGTCCACCACCAGGATGCGGCGGGCCTCCCCGATCTGGGAGGGCACCCCCTCGGCGGGCCGGCCGGCGGACGCCGGCCGCTGCTCGTCGAGCCACCGGTCGATGTCCTGGCGCCGGAACCGCCACTGGCGCCCGACTCGAACGGCCGGCAGCTTGCCGGCCTCGATCAGGCGGTAGACGGTCCGCAGGTTCACTTGCAGGTACGCCAGCACCTCGTCGGTGGTCAGGAACGCTTCGTGTCGCGGAGGGGACTCGGCCACGGGACCGGTCCGATTGTAGCCCTGGGTCCAGGAAAAGTCGTGATTCCCGAGCCGTTTGCCGTCGAGCTCGCGCCGCCTCGGGCTGGGTAGAATCAGGGCGTGGCACCGCAGCCCGGCCAAACCACCGCCGCCGCCGTCCAACAAGGTGTTTGGCGCTCGACATCACGGGGCCGCCGGCCGGTACCGCCGGGCGCGCTCAGGGAGAGGGACCGACGCTGGCCGTGCAGGGACTGACGATCACCGACGAAGAGCTCGTCGCGCGGTCGATGGACGGCGACGTCGACAGCTTCAACCAGCTCATCAAGCGCTGGGAGCGCCCGATCTACGCCTTGGCCTATCGCGTAATCGGGCGCGAGGAAGACGCCCGCGACGTCTGCCAGGAGACGTTCCTGCGGGCCTACCGAGCCATCAAGGGGTTCAAGGGCCAGGCGAAGTTCTCGTCGTGGCTCTATCGAATCGCCCTGAACCTGTGCCGGGACTGGATTCGGCGCCAGCGTCGCACGCCCGTCGTGCAGATGCCCGAAGACGCCGACGTCTCGGAGCTGGCGGCGGAGCGCGGGCCGGTCGAGTCGATCGAGACCCTGGTGGCACGCCGGGAACTGGGCCGCGCCGTGGCCGCGGCGATGGCGACGCTGCCCGAGGAGCAACGCACCGCGATCATCTTGAAGGAGTACCACGGTCTCACATTCCAGGAGATCGCGGACATGCAGGGCTGTCCACTCAGCACGGTGAAGACCCGCCTCTACCAGGGCCTCAGCGTGGTGAGGCGGCACCTGCAGCAGGGCGGCATGTCGGCGGCCGACATACGCGGGGACGGACCATGAGCACTCACTACAGCTGCGACGACACCGACGCGCTCGTCGCCTACCTCTACGACGAAGTCGATCCCATGACGCGCGACGCGATCGCGCGGCACCTGGCCGGGTGCGCCCGCTGCCGGGACGACGTGGCCGGTCTCGGCGGTGTCCGTCAGGCGCTGTCGTCGTGGACGCCGCCGGCGCCGCCGCTCCGCTTCACCGTGGCGCCGGAGGTGACGCCGTCCAACGTCGTGCGGCCGCCGGCCTCGGTCTGGCAGGGGGTGCCGCGCTGGGCGCAGCTCGTGGCCGCGACGCTGGCGCTGGCGGTCGGGGCAGGCGTGGCGAACGTGCAGTTGCGCCGGGATGCCGGGGGCTGGACCATCACCACCGGATGGATGGCCCCGGCCGCGGCTCCCACCGCTGCGCCCGCCGCCGACTGGCGGCCGGCCGTCGCCGAACTGGCGCGCACCGTCGAGGAGATTGCCGCCCGGCCGCCGGCCGCGCCCGCCGTCGCTCCCGCCAGCACCGCACCGGACGACGGGGCGATCCTGCGCCGGGTGGAGGCCCTGGTGGCGGCGAGCGAGAAGCGTCAGGAGCAGCAACTGGCGCTGCGCGTCACCCAGATGGCCCAGGACTTCGACCTGCAGCGGAAGGCCGACTTCGTGCGCATGAGCCAGGGCATCGGACAGCTCGACGAACGCACGCGCGCCGATCTCGCCCGCCAGCGCGAGACGTTGAACATGCTCGTACGGGCGGGCCTGAGACCCCCACAATGACCGGAGACCAGTCGGAGATGTCCACCCAGATCGTGATGACCCCCGGGCGCGCCGCGATTGCGGCGCTGGTCGTGTCCACCCTGGCCGCCACCGCCGGCGCCCAGCCCACGCCGCCCTCGTCCCCCTCCACCACGCAGGAGAACCTGCGCCACCAAATCTACCTGATGGAGGGCGTCCTCGCCCGCGCCGTCACGTCGGGGGCCGCTCGCCTGAACCAGCAGTTCCGGGCGGTCATGCCGGACCTCATCGTGATGGCGGGCGATGCCAATGCCCGCGGGTTCCTCCTCGAGCACTACGGCGTCTTCTTCGACGTCGAGGTTCCCGTCCTGCGGCAGAGCATGATGTGGAGCCTGCGCACCATGCTCGAG
>JBFWXO010000083.1:0-11118 GCA_050187355.1 Vicinamibacterales bacterium | reverse complement strand
CGCAGCCCGGCCGGGACCGCGTGCCGGCCGACATCCCTCCGTCCGCCGGGGCGCTGGTGGATCGCGCCGGGATGAAGGGGCGCATCATCGGAGGCGCCCGGGTGTCCCCGACCCACGCCAACTTCAACGTCAACGCCGGGACCGCCACGGCGCGCGACGTCGCGGCGCTGATCGCTGCCTGCCGCGACGCCGTCATGACGGCGTTCGGCGTGGCCTTGCGCGACGAGATCGTCCGCCTGGGAGAATGGGAGAGCTAGTGTCGACGCTCATCATCGAAGGCGGCCATCGCATATCAGGCGTGGTCGACGTGGAAGGCAACAAGAATGCCGCGCTGCCGCTCATGGCGGCGACGCTGCTCACGCCCGATCCGTGCGTCCTCACGAACGTCCCGCGGATCGCCGACGTGGACGTGATGGCGCGGCTGCTCCTCGACCTCGGCGCCGAGGTCGCGGGCATCGGGAGTTCGACGCTGGAGATCGCGTGCCGCCAGGTCACCTCCCACGAGCCGGACCGGGCGCTGGTCGGACGCCTGCGGGGATCGGTGCTCCTGCTGGGACCGCTGCTGGCGCGGACCGGCCGCGCCTACATCGCGCCGCCCGGTGGCGACTTCCCGGCCCGGCGCACCATCCGGACGCACCTCGAGGCCCTCGCGGCCATGGGCGCGGAGGTCGTGGACGGCCCGGGCCACCGGCTCGAGGCTCCGCGCGGCCTCGCTCCCACCTCGATCTACCTGGACGAGGCCTCGGTGACCGGCACCGAGACGGCGCTGCTCGCCGCCGCCGCCGCGCCCGGAACCAGCGAGATCCGGCACGCGGCCTGCGAGCCTCACGTGGTCGAGCTGTGCGAGTTCCTGGCGCTCATGGGCGTCGGCGTGTCGGGCGCCGGCTCGCACACCATCCGCGTCGAGGGCAGCCCCCGTCTGCACGGGGCCTCGAAGGCGCTGTGGGGGGACTACATCGAGGCCGGGAGCTGGGCCGTCGTGGGCGCCATCACGGGCGGGGACATCGAGATTCGCGGCGCCCGCGCCGTCGACATGGAAGTGGTGACGGCCACGCTGAGGAAGCTCGGCGTGTCGGCCCGCGCACAGGGCGACACGCTGCACGTGACGCCGTCGGCCCTCTCGGGCGCGGGCCGGATCACGACGGGCCTCTGGCCGTCGTTCCCGAGCGACCTGGTCAGCCTCGCCACCGTGCTGGCCACCCAGGCGGACGGCGCGACGCTGGTGCACGACTGGCTGTACGAGCTCCGCCTCTTCGCGCTGGAGCAGATGAGCGGCATGGGCGCCGACCTGTTCCTCTGCGATCCGCACCGAATCATCGTGACCGGCCCGGCGAAGCTGCGCGGCAAGGCCCTCGACAGCCGCGACATCCGCTCCGGCATGGCCCTCATCGCGGCGGCGCTGGCCGCCCACGGGGAGAGCCGCGTCGAGCCGCTGGAGACCGTGGAGCGGGGGTACAGCCGCCTGGTGGAGCGCCTGCAGTCGCTGGGCGCCCGCGTCGCCAGGATCTGAGGAGCGCCGCTCAGCGGCTGCGGCCGGGCGGAGGCGGAGGCGGTGGCGGTGGCTTGATGCCGGGCGGCGGCGGCTTGACCGGCGTGGCCGTCTGCGGAATTGCCGGCATCGGCCGCAGGACCGGCACGGCGGGCGCAGTGCTTCCGGCGCCGTCGTCGGCGGGAGGACGGGCCGCCGGCGGTCCCGGGACGTCGATCACGGCGGCGCCAGTGTCGCGGCCCACCTTGAACGCCCGCACGTCGGCCTCGTTCAGGTCCAGCACCCGGACGATGTGGGGCGTCAGTGTGAGGATGATGTCGGTCGCCTGCGTCTCGGTGCGGTTGAAGGCGAAGAGTTTGCCGACCAGCGGAATGTCGCTGAGTCCGGGAATCCCGGAGGCCACCTTCCGCTCCTCGTCGCGGATGAGGCCGGCCAGCATGTTGGTCTCGCCGTCGCGCAGCCGGATGACGGTCGAGATGGAGCGGTTGCCGAAGGTCGGCAGGCCGCCGAATCCGCTGCCGGAGATGCTGCTCACCTCCACGCGGACCGCGAGCGACACGTCGTCGTCGTGGTGCATCCGCGGCGTGATGTCGATGTTGACGCCGATGTTCTCGTAGTTGAACGAGGTGATGGGCTGGGTCTGGACCCCGCCGGCCGCGATGGGCGCGAAGGTGGTGACCGGCACCGGCACGCGCTCGCCGAACCGGGCCTGCGCGGCCGTGCCCTCCTGGGTGCGGAGCTGCGGATTCGCCAACGTGCGCGTGTTCGTGTCGCTCTTGAGCAGGCGGTAGTACAGGCCGGGCAGGTTCGTGAGGAGCACGTCGGACGAGGTGAGACTGCGGAGATCGCGCAGGGTCAGCCGGTCGCGATCCACCGTGGCCTGGCCGTCGATGCCGGTCGGCGTCGTGGTGGGCGAGGCGATCTGCAGTCCGTAGTCCTGCAGGCGCGTCCGATCGACCTCCAGCAGCTCCACGTCGATCACGACCTCGGGACGGGCCTTGTCGATGGCCTGAATGATGCGCCCGGCCGCGGCCACCCGCTCGGGCGTGTCCTTGATGGTGATCGCGTTGGCGCCCTGCACCGGCGCGAGCCGACGTGCGTCCACCACGATCCGCAGGACGTCCACCGTCTCCTTCAAGTCGGCGTTGCTCAGGAAGAAGGTCCGGACGATCTCCTCGTCGTATTCACGGCGCTTGGCGGCGGTGTCGGGAATCACGGCGATGGTCCGCGGAGCCGTGACGCGCCAGAACGTGCGGGTGCTGGTGCCGATGGAGGTCAGCGCCTCGGCCAGTGGCTGGTTGTGGAGGTCCAGGCTCAGCGTCTGATCGCGGAACGCGGGATCGAAGACGACGCTCAGGTTGGCGAACTGGCCGATGGCCGTGAAGATGTCCCGCGCGCTCGCGTCGCGGAAGACGAGCGTCTCCGGCATCGTGATGCCGGGCGGCAGGTCCGCGCCCGGCAGCGGGGCAGCGAGGCTTGCCTTGATGAGCGCTTCGAGGGTGGTCTGGCCGCCGCGGTCGACCGCCACCTGCGTGCGCATCTGGGCCCGGAGGGCGCGCAGCTCGTCCTGGATCTCGCCGCTGGCCGGGTTGAGCTCGGCGGCGAGCTGATACTCGACCAGGGCCTCCTCGCTGCGGCCCGTCGCCGCGTGGCGGCGGGCCCGCGAGAAGTGATCCTGCGAGGCGCGGAGCTTGGCGCGGTCGAGCGCGAGGTGGAGCGTCCTGTCGTCGGGCCGGGCCCGCACGGCCTTGGTGTATTCCGCGACGGCCAGGTCGTAATCCTGGGCGCGCTCGGCGGCAAGTCCGTTCTGGGCGGCCCCGCGGGCGGCGCAGGCGCCGAGCGACACCACGAGCGCGAGGCCGGCGAGGGCCGCCAGGGCGGTCCGCGATCGGAGGGGGCCGGGGGTCATTGCCGGACGACGTCCACGCCCTTGGGGATCCGGAAGTCGAACAGCGTATCGGGCGGCCGCTGGTTCTCCTTCAGGTTGGAGAAACCGAAGATGGAGCGCCCGCCCTGCCGGTCCTGCGCGACCAGGTGGCGGATCTGGTAGGTGCGCGGATCCACGGCGATGGCGAGCCACTCGAAGTCCGGGTCGGGCCGCTTGGCCACCAGCTTCAGCCCCAACAGGTCGTCCGGGGCCCCTGGCACGTCCATGAGCGACGCATCGAAGTCCCGCACGAGGTCGGCCCGTCCGGTCAGGAAGAGGGCGGGCGTCGTGTCCGAGCCGGTCGGTGCGGGGCTGATGATGACCTGCCGGTCCAGGGGGAAGTAGGCGAAGACGTCGTCGCCGTTGGAGATGAACTCCTTCCGTTCCGGCGCCGTGTAGACCCAGCGCATCCGCCCCGGACGCTTGATGACCACGGTGCCCTTCTCGGTGGTCTTCGACCGCAGCACGCCGCCCTCGTAGGTCTGCGTGAACTGTCCTTCGAAGTCCGAGATGCCGCTGTACCGCTGCTGCACCCTGGCCGCCAGCTCGGCGGCCGTCGGCGCGGTGGAGGCCGGCTGGGCCAGCGCGGCGCTGGCCACACCCACCAGCACGAGCGCCAGGCGGCGTGCGTGCGACCGGGGTTGGATCACGGTTCTAGTATACGGGGTTGCCGGAGAATGGCACGGTCGGCCAGACGGCCGCCGCCGGGACGATTGAGAGACGGCCTGAAGAGTTGGTGGACGGCAGGAGGCTCGAACTCCCGACCTCCGCGTTGCGAACGCGGCGCTCTCCCAGCTGAGCTAGCCGCCCACGATCGGCCTGTGCTGCCCGACGGCCGGACAACCCACGAATTCTAACACAGCCTTTCGTCTCTCTCTCTTACCCGAGCCAGGCGTGCAGCGTGTACTCGGCGCGCACGTAGTGCGCGCCCGCGGCCTCGTAGACGCGGATGACGGGGAAGTTGTAGTTCTGAGTCTGGTACTCTCCCATGCCGCCCCGCTCGTGCGACCAGTGCGTCGCGTCGCGCAGCAGCGACGCATAGGCGCCGGGGGTCTCGCGCCGGCAGGCGCCGAGGCCGCCACCGAAGATGGGCATCCCGAGGCTCGACATCGGCTGCCGGCGCCGGTAGGCAAGGTAGCCGTTGAGGCCGCCCTGCGAGTCCTCCGAGACCAGGATGATGTCGGCCATCGCGCCGGACACGCACTGGCGCGCCCACTCCACGTAGAACTCGTCCGCCCGGCCGGGCGGCAGGTGGGGATCCAGGTGGAACCGCCCGCGGTAGCCGCGATAGGCCTCGCGGGTGATGTCGAGGATGGCGGGGTGATCCTCCGGCTTCGATTCGCGGATGTGCCCGACCGTCCGCACGTCGGCCGGCGGGTCCTTCACGGGGCGCATGATGTAGGTCACGAGCGCGTCCATGATCCGGAAGCCGTGGTCCTCGAGCACCGTCAGCGCGTCCAGGTCCGCGACGTCCACGCGGGCGGTGAGATGCCGGACGCCGGCCGCGCGCGCCCGCGCGCAGACGCCGCTGACGGCGGACACCCGCGCCTCCCGGGTGGTGCCGGCCGCCGTGAGCACGTAGTCGATCCGCCCCATCGGGACGCCGAAGAAGGCGCTGTCCCACGGCAGCGGCCGCGCGACGGCCGCGGCCGGCGCGTCGCCCGGCGTCACCAGGCTGAACTCGCCCGGGACCGCGAGCGCCTGTGCGATCTCGGCCGAGAGGATCGCGTGCTGCTGCGTGCGCGAGTACGTCCGGTAGTGGCGATACGGCTTGTGCGGGTACGCCTCGACGAGTCCGGCGAGCGCCGCGGCCGGCAGGTCGCGAAGCGGAGACGGCGACGGCATCGGTGGCCCCATTCTACGGGCGCGGCAGGCCGCCGGGCGGCCTACGGCACGACGAGCTTGACCTCGTTCGACGCGGCGCTGGTCCCGCACGCGTTCCTGGCGGCGGCGCGCAGGTAGTAGGTGCCGGACGGCGCCGGCGCGCCCAGGGCCGTCGCGGTCGACCCCGTGTCGTACACCGTGATGTTGCTCAAGCCGGGAGCCGTTCCGGCCGAGAGCACGTACGACGTGGGCGGCGGGTCCGCGCCGGGCGCCGACCAGGCCAGGCTGACGAACGACCCGCTCACCGACCCGGTCAGGCCCGTCGGCGCCGAGGGCGGCGCCGCGCACGGCTGGACGTTCAGGACGATCTCGGGCGACGGCGCGCTGATCCCGCAGACGTTGGTGGCGTGCGCGCGCAGGTAGTAGGTGCCGTACGGCGCCGGGGCCTGGAGGCTGGTGACGGCCGCGCCCAGGTCGACGGTGGCCAGGTTCGCGAGGCCCGGCGCGCTGCCGGCCACGAGCCGGTACCCCTGCACGACACCGGTGGCCGGCGGCGTCCATTGCAGGCTGACGAGCGTGTCGTTCGACGACCCGCTGAAGGTCGCCGGGGCGCCGGGCACGGCGCAGCCGCCGACCGTGACGGACCGTTCGGGCGAGGGGGCACTGGTGCCCAGGACGTTCTCCGCGCGGACGCGCAGGTAGTAAACGCCGGGCGGCACGTCGTTCGCGGTGAGCGTGGTCTGGGGGGCGTTGACGGCCGCCGTTCCGAGGTTGTACGTCGAGGGCGCGGTGCCGGCGTCGATCAGGTAGCGCTGGGCGGCGCCGCCGGTGCTGGCCGGGGTCCAGGACATCGTCACGCTGGAGAGCACGGAGGAGACGGAGAAGTTGGTGGGCGTATCCGGCGGGTTGCCGCCGCTCGGAATCCCCTGGTAGATCGCGGTGATGCCGGCGAGATCGTCGGCCCCGAGGCCGGACGATCCGCCCGCGCAGGCGAGCAGACTCATGATGGCACCGGCGCTCGGCGAATCGCCGAGGCCGAGCGCGTGCCCGAGGCCGTGGGTGATGGCGTCGCGGAAGCACCCGGCGCTCTGGGGCGCGCTGTCGCCCAGCAGCACGAATCCCTGCAGGAACTTCTGGAACGTCGTGCCGCCGACCGTCCGCAGATCGCCCGTCGTGTAGTAGCCGCCCCCGACGACCCAACTCGTGACGGCGACGCCACAGCTGTTGGTGAACGCGACGGCGATCCGGCCGTTGCCCGTGAAGAGGGCCGGGCACTGTCCGAGCGGCAGGCTCGCGTTCCCGGCGAGGTCCAGGTCCATCCCGGAGTTGCGCCAGAGGTTCACGGCGGCCGTCGCGTCTGATGGGGAGCCCGGCCATCCCGCGGGAAGGGAGGAGGGGTAGTCCACGGGGACGGCCGTGCCGCTGTCCACCTCGTGCCAGCGGGCCGGATAGCCGCCGTCGGTCGGGAGGTACGCATACAGCGCCCCCGGGCCGCTCGGCGCCGGGAACTCCGGCGGGGATGCGACGAAGGCCGCGAGCGGTGCCGTGTTCGCGGTGAGGGTCGCTTCCAGGCTGGTGAGCGGCGTGCGGACGTCGGCGCCGCCTCCGGCCGGCTGCACCGCGATGTCGATTCCCACCCCGCGGTCGCGCTCGACGCTCCACTTGCCGCGCGCGAGACCTCGCGTGTGCAGCGCGCCCGTGCGATCGGCGGCCAGGTCGAGGAGCACGTCTTCGTCGGGGCGGAAGGCCGCCTGGCCCGCCACCCACAGGCCGAGGCCTTCCGTCTCGCCGCCGAGCTGCTTCAGGACCACCCGAGCGGGCACGCCCGTGCCGACGACGACGCGCGTCACCTCGACGGTGACGTAGGTGTAGAGCGTTCCCTGATCCCAGCGCGACGCTGCGCCCGAGACGCGGCCGCGCACGACCAGGCCCGGCGCGGCGGCGGCTGGCTGCGCGGCGGCGGTCCCGTGCGCGAGCGCCGCCAGGACGGTGAAGGCGGCAAGGGCGCGCGTCTGCGCGACGGGGCGGGGAAATCCAGTGTGCGTCACGGCCATGGCATCAGGAATCGACGGAAACACGAAGGGCCGATGCTGCGAACGAGCATCGGCCCTTCCTGACGAACCTAGACGATTGTCCTAGGGCGTGTAGCCGGCGTCAAGGTAGTAGGTGAGCGTCCAGACGGCGCGCGTGTCGCCGTTGGCGAGCGTCTTCCCTGTGACGTCTTCCCAGTTCGGCCCCGGCCGCGGGCCGCAGTGGCCGCCGATGATGTCGAAAATCTGGATGTTGACCGTCGCGCCCGTGGGGCCAGTCGTGGCGCCCTCATCCGGGAGCGCCGACCCGTTCCACGCGACGATGTCCTGCGACAGGCCCTGGTAGCCGCGCTTGACGTTCAGCCCCCAGCGCGTGTCCAGCTTCCGCAGTTCCTTGACCACTTCGAACATGAAGCGATTGTTGCCGCACGAGGCGTTCAGCAGGTCCGGGCGGCGGGCCGCCACGGCGTTCACCACGGCGCGAGCCGCGTTCTCGGGGGCCCGCAGGTAATCGCCGGGCGCAGGGTCCGCAGCGCGGGGCCCGGGCGGCGGGTTCCCGATATTGGCCAGCGTGATGTGCTTCGTGGCCTCACTCCCGCACGCGAACACCGTGCGCACGTCGAAGTCCCACGTGCCGAGCGGCGGAAGCGTGCCCGTGGCAGGCCCCGTACCGGTGTAGCCCCAGTTGAACCGGCCGTTGCCTGGGACCTGGACGTTCGTGGCGAGCGGAACGCCGTCGAGCGACGCGCTGACGAAGTGAGCCACGCCGGCGATGGGCGTCCAGGAAAGGCTGAGGATCCGGCTGAATCCGACGGCGTTGAAGTCGCTGACCGCGGCGTCGCACGCTCCGCCCGCGGGCATGTTGATGACGAACTCGTTCGAGGCGCCGCTGACGCCGGACGTGTTGTTGTAGGCGACCACCCTGGCGTAGTAGGTGCCGGCCGGCACGCCGCCCGGATACCCCCACCCGGCGTTGGTCACGTTGGCCGCAAAGGCGGTCTGTCCGGGGCCGAAGCCGATCTGGAACTGGTAGAAGTCGGCCGTGGCCCCGCCAGCGCCGGGCGTCCAGGCCGCGACGATGCCGGTGCCGTTGCGCGCCACCACGAGATTGGTCGGCGCCGCCGGCGGCGCCGGCACCTGCACGATCACCTCGTTGCTGGGCAGTTGGCCGCCGGGCGTCGTCGCCACGATGCGGAGGGCGAACACTCCGTTGGGCGCCCCGGGAATCGTGAAGGTCGTGACGTTGCCCAGGGGGAGGCTGCCGATGTACACGCCGCTGGCAATGCCATATTGGAGGTCGTAGCCCGAGGCGCCCGCCGTGGCGGTCCAGTTGAGCGTGACGTCGTTGCCATTGACGATCGGGGGCGACATCACGGGCGCCTGGGCGTGTGCCACGCCGGCCCCCAGCCACCACGCCGCGGCGATCACGGCAATGTTCCGCAGTACTCGTCGTGCCATCTCGAATCTCCTCGCCAGTCTTGCGTCACCGCGTCGAGGCGGGTCCGTACGCACCGCGCCCCGCTACCCTGACAGACCGTGGGGAGTGACGCGGGGCGCAGGGCCTGCGCCCCGCCAATTGCGGGCAAAAGTGTACCACAGGGGGCCGGCCGGGCCGGTGCCTTGGGCAATTAGTACGGAGGAAATCCGGCGGCCAGGTACGGCTGCAGGGTCCAGATGGCGGCGGCGGGCCCCGTCACGTCTTGCCAGGCCGGCCCGGGCGAGCCGCCGCAATGGCCGCCGATGATGTCGACCACGTAGACCTGGTGAGTGCCTTCGTCGGCTTCCGAGCCCCAGTTGTAGTCGATCACGTCCTGCGACATGTCGCCGACATTCCCGCGTTTCCAGTTCAGGCCCCAGCGCGTGTCCTCCTGGCGCAGGCGCTGCACGACGCGGTAGAGCCACGTGTTGTTGCCGCCTTGACTCACGCAGGAATTCCGGAGGTCCGCAGGGTAGAGGCGGGCCATCTCGTTGACGATCGACGACCGGTCGGGGAGCGGCAGCCGCTGGCCGGCCGGCGGATTCGGGGTCCGGTTGCCGCCCCCGGGGGTCGCGTTCACGACCACGGCGACCTCCGCGGAGGTGGCCGTCAGCCCGCACGCGTTGGCGACCGAGACCTTCACGTAATAGGTGCCCGGAGCCACCGAGGGATTCGACACAGCGGTAGTCGAGGCGGGAAGCGGCTGGGACAGGATGGGGGCTCCACCAGGACTGAGGGCGGCATCCAGGCGGTAGCCTGCGGCGCCGGCGATGGCATTCCAGGAGAGCAGGACGGCCTGCCCCTGCACCTGCGCCGTGAGCGTCGGCCCCGGCGGCGTCGTGCAGGACGCGCTCACGACGATCTGAACCTCGTTGGATGCGGGACTGGGACCGCCGGCGTTCAGGGCCACCACCCGCACGTAGTAGACGCCGGGCGGCACGTTCGGCAGGGTGTTGGTGGGCGAGACGTTGAGCGGGACCGCGGCTTGCCCGCTCCCGGGGCTCGTGCCGCCCACGAGGACGAGACCGGTGAGCGGTCCGGACGGCAGGTCCACCGTCAACGTCACGGTCGTGCCGCTGACCGACGCCGCCAGGTTCGTCGGCGCCGCCGGCGGGCCCTGGGCCGAGGTGACGGTGACGCCCACGACATTCGACGGCGCCCCGAGCCCGCTGGCGTTTCGCGCGCGGACGCGGAGGTAGTACGTCCCCTGCGGGACGTTCGGCAGGCTGAAACTCGTCAGGGGGCCGATGTCGTAGCCGGCCAGCATGAGAGCCGGCGTGATGCCCGCTTCCACGCGGTAGGCCGTCGCGCCGCTGACGGCGTTCCAACTCGCCGAGACCGTGCTCCCCGAGGCGCTCGCCTGGAGGGTTGGCGCCGCCGGGACCTGTGCGGCCGCGGGCAGAGTCGAGACAACCAGAGCCGCCAGCGAGCAGGCGACGACGACGGACCGGAGGGCGGCAGAGCGGCTCATGACGCCGACCGCCCTTGCGAAGTCGGTACCATCGAGCGGCACGGCGCGCGCGGCGGCAGACCTGGGGCCGAGGCCTTCTCGTGCCTGTCACGGCTGTCAGCATTCGATGCACGTATGACGAATCTGACGTCCCGCCGTGCACCATGTCCCCCGGAGGTCGCCCCGAGCTTGCCCGTGTCCGCGCATCGCGACACGGACGGACCAGGAGCCGATGGACGGCCACGGGCGCCATGGCCGGGATTGCAGGCGTGCCGGGCGCGGCCGATATACTCAAGGGCTCATGCCTCCAGACCATCGAAAAATCGGCGTGCTGACCGGCGGGGGCGACGCCCCCGGCCTGAACGCCGTCATCCGGGCCGTGGTGAAGGCCGGCTGCAACACCGGCATGGAGGTCATCGGGCTCGAAGACAGTTTCGACGGCCTGCTCGACCCGAAGCGGTCGCGCCGCCTGATGCCCGAAGACGTCACCGGCATCCTTCGCCTGGGCGGCACGATCCTGGGCACCACCAACCGGGGCAATCCGTTCGAGTACCCGACCGAGGACGGCAAGGCCGACTACTCGGACCGCGTGGTCCAGACGTTCGGGGAAATGGGACTGGACGCGCTCGTCGTGATCGGGGGCGACGGCACGCTGGCCATCGCGCACCAGTTCTACCTGAAGGGCATTCCGGTCGTCGGCGTGCCCAAGACGATCGACAACGACATCGTCGGCACGACGAGCTGCTTCGGGTTCGACACCGCCGTGTCGTTCGCCGCCGACGCCATCGACCGCCTGCATTCCACGGCACAGTCGCACAAGCGGATCATGGTCGTGGAGGTGATGGGCCGCTACGCGGGCTGGATCGCCCTGCACGCGGGCATCGCCGGCGGAGCGGACGTGATCCTGATCCCCGAGATCGC
>JBFWXO010000082.1:0-11611 GCA_050187355.1 Vicinamibacterales bacterium | reverse complement strand
CGAAGGCCACGAGGCGGCGCCGCACCCTGCGACGGCGCGGCCGGGGTGCCGTGCGGCGACCACCGAGAATCTCGAGTCATATTCGAGGAAGGAGCAGGGATGGGACGCGCCAACGACCGGCCGGCAGCACGTCCACCACGGGCGGGCCCCCGATGAGCACGGTCGACACCCTGCGCACGGCCGGCGGCACGACGTCGGACGCGCCCCGTGCCGAGGACGCCACGCGCCCCGACCACGTGGCGCCGCCGCCCGACCTGGCCGTCATCATCCCCGCCTTCAACGAAGAGGGCGGCATCCGGTCCACCGTCGAACGGGTGCGGTCCGTACTGTCTGGTATGGCCTGCCGGTGGGAGCTGGTCGTGGTCGACGACGGGTCCGCCGATCGCACCGCCGCCGAGGCCCGCGCCGCCGGAGCCCGCGTGGTGGCGCACGCGTCGAACAAGGGCTACGGCGCGGCCCTGAAGACCGGCATCCTCGACACCAAGGCCGACTGCGTCCTCATCATCGACGCCGACTGCACCTATCCGCCGGAGGCGATTCCCCGCCTCTTCGCGCACATGGCCACCGCCGACATGGCGGTCGGGTCACGGCCGCTCTCGTCGGCTGGCGTCCAGTGGTCGCGGCGCCCGGCCAAGTGGTTCCTGAACCGCCTGGCCAGCTACCTGGTGGGCCGGCGCATCCCCGACCTCAACTCGGGCCAGCGGATCATGCGGCGGTCCGTGCTCCTGCACTTCCTCCCGCTGCTGCCGATGGGCTTCTCCTTCACGAGCACGATCACGATGGCGATGCTCGCCAACGGCTACGAGGTGGTCTACGAGCCCATCGACTACGCCGTCCGCACCGGGCAGTCGAAGATCAGGCCCTCGGACTTCGGCAACTTCATCCTGCTCGTCGTCCGCGCGATCGTCCTCTTCAACCCGCTCAAGGTGTTCCTGCCCGCCGGGGCGGTCCTCTTCGCGATCGGCGTGGGCAAGCTCGCGCAGGACATCTACCTGATGAACCTGTCCGAGACGGCGGTGATGGCCTTCCTGTCGGCGATCGTCGTCTGGTCGGTGGGGCTGCTCGCCGACATGATCGCGCGCATCCAGCTCACGCGCGGACCACAGGCCTGACCGGCATGCTGCGCTGGGTGGTCCGGGCCGCCGTCTCGGTGTCGGTCGTCGCGGTGCTGGTCTCGGTGGCCTCGGCCTCCGGCCTGCGCGAGGCCTTCGCGGAGGTCAGCGGGGCCGTGTGGATGGCCAGCCTTGCCGTATTCCTGGCCGGACACGCACTGAACGCGGCGAAGTACCGCTGGCTGCTCAAGGATCCGCACGCGACGCTCGGGCTGTGCCTCCGGGCGCATTTCTCCGGCCTCGTCGCCAACCTGGGCCTCCCGGGCGTGGCCGGGGGCGACGTGGTGCGGGCCACCTACCTGCTCCCTCACGGCGTGAACGGGACCTCGGCCACCGTGGCGAGTGTCCTCGACCGCCTGATCGACACGGCCACCCTCGGCGCCCTGATCGGCGGCGGCGCGCTCGTCGCCGGGCTGCCGCCGGCCCTGCGCACCGCCGACGTCCGGATCCGTTGGTCGCTCCTGGCCGCCGGCGGCGTCGGCGCGGCCCTGCTGGCGGGCGGCCTGGTCGTCGTCGCTCGACGGCGCGGCACGAGCCTCGGCGGGACGCTGGCGCGTCTGGCCGGGCACGTCCGCGAGCGGGCCGGCGCCATCGGCGCGGCTGTGGCCGTCACGGCCACCGTCCAGTCCGCCTTCGTGATGACGAACGTCTGGCTGGCCCGCGACCTCGGCCTCGACATCGGCGTGGCGCCGTGGTTCGTCGCCTGGCCGCTCTCCAAGATCATCGCGATCCTGCCGATCAGCCTCGGGGGCATCGGCGTGCGTGAGGCGGCGCTCGTGTCGCTGCTGTCCCCCTTCGGCGCCCCGAGCGCCCTGGTCTTCGCCGCCGGCCTGCTGTGGCAGGGCGTGCTCATCACCAGCGGCCTCGTCGGTCTGGCCGTCGGCAGCGCCCTCGGCGTCTCCCGGGCCCGCCTGGCATCCACGCCCCAGCGTCCATGAACGAACGGTCCCGTCACCCCATCGTAATTCTCGGCGGAGGTCCGGCCGGCCTCGCCGCCGCCTACCAGCTCGCGCGCCAGGGCTGGGGCGCAGTGACCGTGCTCGAGCGCGGCACGCGCGTGGGCGGCAACGCCGGCAGCTTCCTCCTCGACGGCATCCCCGTGGACTTCGGGAGCCACCGGCTGCATCCCAGCTGCGCGCCGGCCCTCCTCGCCGACATCAAGGCGCTGCTCGGCGCCGACCTGCTGGACCGGCCGCGCCACGGCCGCATCCGACTGCAGGGCCGCTGGGTCCACTTCCCGCTCAAGCCGCTCGATCTGGCCCTCCGGCTGCCGCCCGCGTTCGCGGCCGGCGTCATCGGCGACGCCCTCACCAAGCGCTTCGCGCCGGCCGTGGAACCGCCCACCTTCGCGTCGCTCCTGGAGCGCGGCCTCGGCAAGACCATCTGCCGCGAGTTCTACTTCCCGTACGCGCAGAAGCTCTGGGGGCTGCCGCCGGAGGCGCTCGACGCGGAGCAGGCGCGCCGCCGCGTCGCCAACTCCTCGCTCGGCAAGATGGTGCGGCGCGTGCTTGGCGCCGTCCCGGGACTGAAACCGCCGGGCGCCGGCCGCTTCTTCTATCCCCGCCGCGGCTTCGGGCAGATTGCCGACGCCTTCGCCGCCGCGGCGACGGGCGCCGGCGCCGAGGTGCTGCTGCAGGCGGACGTGCGCGAGGTGACGGGCGACGGCGACCGCATCACCGGGGTCACGGCGGTCGTGGACGGCCAGGAGCGGCGCTTCCCGTCGCGCCAGGTGCTCTCGACCATCCCGCTGCCGGTGCTCGCGCGCCTCGTCACGGGGACGGGCGAGGCGCCGCCGCTCCAGGCCACCGCCGGTCTCGGCTACCGCGCGATGGTGCTCATCTACGTGACGCTGGAAGCCGACTACTTCACGGAGTTCGACGCGCACTACTTTCCCGAGTCGCACATCCGCATCAGCCGGATGTCGGAGCCGAAGCGCTACGGGCTGGTCGAGCGTCCGGGCCGTACCGTGCTGTGCGCGGAGCTGCCGTGCGCCTTCCAGGGCGAGGAGTGGTCGATGTCCGACACGGGCCTGCTCGAACTCTTCCGCCGCGACATCGAGACGGCCGGGCTCGGGCCGCTCCCGCCGGTGGCCGGGATCCACGTCGAACGGCTGCCGTTCGCGTATCCGCTCTACACCGAGGGCTACCGCCAGGCCTTCGACGGCCTGGACGCGTGGGTGTCCCGCCTCGACGGGCTCGTGACGTTCGGCCGCCAGGGGCTCTTCGTGCACGACAACACGCACCACACGATGGCGATGGCGTACGCGCTCGCCGGGTGCCTGCAGCCGTCGGGCGATCTGGACCGCGCGGCGTGGGCGGCGGCCCGCAAGACCTTCGAGTCGAATGTCGTCGAGGACTGACGAGCCGGAGGGCCCGTTCGCCCTGGCCGTGGCGGCGGTGCTGGCGATTGCGGCGCTGCTGCGCCTGCCCGGACTGGACGCCCAGCTCTGGTACGACGAGATCGCCACGCTCGTCATCTCGGTACGGCAGCCCCTGGCGACGATCCTCACCGACTTCCCCGGCGTCAACCAGCACCCGCTCTACAGCGTGCTGTCCCACGCCTCGATCGGCGCCTTCGGCGAGTCGCCCTGGGCGCTGCGGCTGCCGGCCGCCCTCTTCGGCGTCGTCGCCGTCTGGACGGTGTGGGATGCCGGGCGGCTGCTGCTCTCCCGGACCGAGGCGCTGGCCGCGGCCGTGCTCGTGGCGACGTCGAGCCACCACGTGTGGTTCTCTCAAAACGCGCGCGGGTACACCATGCTCGCGACCTTCACGCTCCTCTCGACGGCGCTCCTGGTCCGCCTCGCGGACAGGCACGACCGGCGCCTCGAAGCCGCGTACGTGGCCTGCGCGGTGGCCGGCGTCTACACCCACCTCACGATGGCGTTCGTGCTCGTGGCCCACGTCGTGACCGTCGCCGGCGCCTGGGCCCTCGGCTCGCGGGAGGCCCGCCGCTACGCGCCGGCGCGCCTCGCCGTGATGTGGGCCGTCACGATCGCCCTCATCGCCGCCACCTACGCGCCGTACCTGCCGGAGCTCCTCGCGACCTTCGCGGAGAAGGCGCCGCCCCAGGCCGCGAAGGTGGCCACGGCGGGGCGCGCGGCCGGCGACCTGCTGCGCGGCGTGACGGAGGGGTTCGGCGTCGTGGGGCTGCTCGTGGCGGTGGTCTCGGCCGTGGTTGGAGGGCTGGCCCTCCTGCGCGCCCGGCCGTTCGTGGTCTGGCTGCTCGTGATGCCCGCCGTCACGACCGTCGGACTGACGGCCCTGATGGGCCAGCCGATCCGGCCGCGCTTCGTGTTCAACCTCTCGGGCGCCGCAGCGCTCTTCGTCGCCTTCGGCGCGTCGCTGCTCGCCGGCGTGATCGCGCGCCGGCTCGGCCGGCAATCCCCGGCGGCCTACGGCGCGGCGCTGGTCGGCCTGCTGCTCACGCTGGCGCCAGGCGCGGCGGCCGCGCTCGCCCGCAACGCCGCCGTGCCCAAGCAGGATTTCGAGGGACCACTCGCCATGCTCGACGCGGCGTCGGCGGCGGGCCGGACGGTGGTCGGCGCCGGCGCAATCTGCCTGCCGCTGCAGCGGTACTTCGAGCGGGCGTGGCCGTGTGCCGAGACCGACGACGCCTGGCAGCGCGCGGTCGCGGGCGCCGACCGCGTGCTGGCCGTGCACACGCTCATCGAGTTCTGGCACGACCCGGCCCTCGTCGAGCGCATGACCCGAAACTGCCGCGACGTCCGCCGCTTCCCCGGCACGCTCGGCGGCGGCGATGTCGTCGTCTGCGAACCGCGGGAGGCACCGGCCTCCGCGGCGCGTTGACGGGGCGCGCCGCGGGCGCGCATCAGAGCCTCGCCTTCAGGCGATGCGCCGGCGCCTCGACGACGCGCCACAGCAGCGCGGCCAGTCCAATCGTCACGCCCCACGCCGCGGCGGCACGGACGGGCGATGGCCACGGCGCGCCCCAGCTCGCGCCGGTCCACCGCAGTCCAGCGTCGAGCGCGAGCGGCGCGAAGGCGTGCACCAGGTAGATGCCGTAGCTGATGCGGCCGATCGCGATCGCCGCCGGATGTGACAGCACCCGGCCGGGCAACCCGCCCACGCCCGCCCACGCGCGATGGACGATCCAGGCGAACACCGCGGCCTGCGCCACCTGCCGCCACGCCGCCAGTGGGGTCGGCAGCACGACGCCGCCGGCTTCGGCGCCGCGCATCGCCAGCCACGCGCCGAGGCCAGCGATCGCCGCCCACCTCCAGATACGCGGCGCGCGGTCGCGCGTGCCCGGAGCCCAGAGGGTCCAGGCGACGAGGGCGCCGGCGCCGAGCGAATCGGCGCTGCCCGCCGGGACGAGCGCCCAGAACGGCTCGCTCAGGCCGCGCGCGGCGGCGGCCGTCCTCGCCAGCGGACCGGCGGCGACCGTGGCGGCGAAGAGCGGCCCCAGCCATCGGGCCGGCGCCCAGACCACCAGCCACGGCCAGACGAGATAGAACTGCTCCTCGACGGCCAGCGACCAGAAGTGACTCAGGTGGCCCTGCCAGGCCGCCTGCCGGGCGATGTAGACGTTCGACAGATAGGCGGCGTGCCACGGCCACGTGTCGGCGGTGAGCGGCACGCCCGCCAGCCAGGCCAGCGCCAGCACCGCGTAGAACGCGGGGAACAGCCGCAGCGCCCGGCGCAGGTAGAAGCGGCCGATGGCCCGGCCCCTCGCCGGTGTGCCGCGCAGTCCGAGCAGGATGCGCGTGATGAGGAGGCCGCTCAGGACGAAGAACAGGTGGACGCCGGCGCCGAAGGGAACGCCGAACTGGTACGCCGGCAGCCAGTGGGAGTAGGCGACGGCGGCCACCGATACCGCACGCAGGCCGTCGAGCTGCGGGACGTAGCGCCGATCGCCGGACGCGCCCTCAGTAGCCACGCGCGGGATCGACCGCCCACAGGAGGGGCGCGCCGCGCTCCCACCGCCGGACGTTCCGGGCGAACAGGTCGACCACCTCGAACCAGTGGTCGGCCCGGAAGCCCGAGGTGTGCGGCGTGACGATCACGTTCGGCGTCCGCCACAGCGGCGACTCCGGCGGCAGCGGCTCCTCGGCGAACACGTCGAGCGCGGCCCCCGCGAGCCGGCCCCCGGCCACCGCGTCGGCCAGCGCCTCGCCGTCCACGAGCTGACCGCGCGCGATGTTCACGAGCCGCGCGCCCGGCTTCATCCGTCCGAGACGCTCCCGGTCGAGGAGCGCCTCGGTCTCTCCCGTGAGCGGCGCGGCCACCACCACCACGTCCGCCTCGGCCAGGAGCGCGTCGAGCCCCTCCGGTCCCCACACCCGCTCCACGCCCGGGGGCGCCGGGCGCGCAGGGTCCCGCCGCGTGGCGACGACCCGCATGCCGAACGCCGTCCCCAGCCGGGCGACCTCGGTCCCGATCGAACCGAGGCCGACGACGCCGAGCGTCCGGCCCCGCAGGACCGACGGGAGCGACGGCCCGCCGAACTCGTTCTGCGACCACCGGGCCTGCCGTTGCCGCTCGAACGCGAGCGGCAGGCGGCGCGTCATCGCGAGGAGCAGCGCGAAGACGTGTTCGGCAATCGGCGTGGACTGGATCCCCCGCGAGTTCGACACGGCCACGCCCCGGGCGGCGAGCGCGTCGAGGCAGAGCGTGCCCACGGCCACGGCCGACGTGTGCACCCAGCGGAGCCGCGGCGCCCGGGCCAGCTCGGCCTCGTGCAGCACCCAGGTGAAGGCGGCGTCGCAGGACGCCAGCCCCGCCTCCCGCTCGGCGGGCGTCCTCGCGTGCAGGACCTCGTGGTCCGGCAGGTGCGCCTGCAGGCGCGCGACCGCGTCGTCCGGAATCTGCCAGGCCTCGACCGGCTGCCGGATCGAGACGAGAATCGTCACCGACGTCCTGGGCGCGCGGTCCGCCGGAACTCGCCCGACCGGCCGCCGCGCTTCTCGTCGAGCTGGATGCGCTCGATGACCATGCCCTTGTCGATCGCCTTGAGCATGTCGTACACGGTCAGCGCCGCCGCGGCCACGGCGGTCAGGGCTTCCATCTCGACGCCGGTCTTGCCGTGGGTCCGGACGGCCGCACGAATCGCGATCCCGCGCGCGGTGTGGGCCAGCTCGACATCGATGCCCGTGAGCGGCAGGGGGTGGCACAAGGGGACGATCGACGCCGTGTGCTTGGCCGCCATGATGCCGGCCAGCCGCGCCGCCTGGAGCGGGTCGCCCTTCTTCAGCCGCCCCGCGCGCACCGCCCGCCGGGTCGCGGCCGACAGCAGGACGTGACCGGAGGCGACGGCCTCCCGGGTGGTGTCGGGCTTGTCGCCGACGTCCACCATCCGGAGGCGGCCGCGGGCGTCCGCATGCGTGAGTCGCGCCGGCGCGGGCATGAGCTTCCTCCTGCGTGGATACCGATCAGGACGCGGCGTCGCCCTGGGCCAGGAAGAACGAGAGGCCCTCGAGCGACACGGTGAGGTCGACGCTCTTCAGCTTGATGCCATCCGGCACCCGCAGGGAGCCGGGCGAGAAGTTGAGCACGGCCTTGACGCCGCTGCCCGCCACCTGGTCGAGCACGTGCTGGGCGGACTCGGCCGGCACCGCGAGCACCACGATGTCCACGTGCTCCTTCTTCAGCACCTTCCGGATGTCGCGGATGTCGTGGATGGGCACGCCCGCGCGCGAGCGGTCGCCGATCTTCTGCTCGGCGCTGTCGAACATCGCGACGATCTCGAAGCCCTCGCGGCGGAACCCGGGGTAGTCGGCGAGCGCCATGCCGAGGTTGCCCGCGCCCATGACGGCCACCTTCAGCTTGCGGTCGAGGCCCAGGATGCGCCGCAGCTGCAGCTTCAGGTCCTTCACGTAGTAGCCGACGCCGCGCACGCCGAACTCCCCGAAGTAGGCCAGGTCCTTGCGGATCTGTGCGGCGTTCAGGTGGAAGCGCTCGGCCAGCGCCTGCGACGACGTCGTCTCGACGCCATCGGCCTCGAGCTGCGTGAGGCACCGGAGATAGACGGACAGGCGGCCGGTCGTGAGCTCCGAGACCTGATCGGCGGCGGCCTTCCGCTTGTTCTGAGAATTCACAAGCACCGCCAGAATACGGCAAACCGGTGAAGCCGGTAAAGACGAGACTGCGCTACCATCGCCGCCTATGGCTCAACGACCCACGCCGCCGGCGCCCGGCCCCGCGGCCCCGAAGGCCTTCTCGCCTTACGTCCGCGCCGATCAGTCGATGGCGGAGTTCACGGCCAAGGCGATCGTCCTCGGCGTCTTCTTCGGCCTGGTGTTCGGCGCCTCCACGGTCTACCTGGGGCTGCGCGCGGGCCTGACGGTGTCGGCCTCGATCCCGATCGCCGTCCTCGCGATCTCCGTGCTCAAGCGCCTCGGCGGTTCGACGATCCTCGAGAACAACATCGTCCAGACGATCGGCTCTGCCGGTGAATCGGTGGCCGGCGGGGTCGTCTTCACGATCCCGGCGCTGATCTTCCTGGTGCCCGAGGGGCCGCGCTACTTCACCTACACGCAGATCACGATGCTCGCCTTCGCGGGCGGCATCCTCGGGGTCCTGATGATGGTGCCGCTCAGGCGCGCGCTGATCGTCAAGGAGCATGGAGTGCTCCCCTACCCCGAGGGCACGGCCTGCGCCGAGGTGCTGGTGGCGGGCGAACGCGGCGGCCGGCTGGCGAGCCTCGTGTTCAGCGGCCTGGGCATCGGCGCGCTCTGGAAGTCGCTGTCGACGATCTTCAACGTGTTCCTGGCCGAGGTCGGCTACTCGATGCCGCGCAGCAGCCAGTTCCCCAACGCGACGCTCAACGTCGACATCTCGCCGGAATACATGGGCGTCGGGTACGTGATCGGCCCCCGCATCGCGGGGACGATGTTCGCCGGCGGCGTCCTGTCCTGGCTGGTGCTGCTGCCGCTGCTGTCGCTGCTCGGCGCGGCCATCCCCGGGCCGTTTCCGCCCATCCACCCCAACTTCGCGAACAATCCGGCGACCGGGCAGCCCTTCCTGATCTCGGAAATGGCCCCAGGCCAGATCTGGAGCGCCTACATCCGCTACATCGGCGCCGGCGCGGTGCTGGCGGCGGGGCTCATCACGCTGGCCCGCACGCTGCCCACGATCGTCGCCTCGGCGCGCGAGGGCCTGAAGGGTTTCGGGGCCTCCACCGGGGGCGCCCAGGTGCGCACCGAACGCGACGTGCCGATCACGCTGGTGCTGGCCGGGTCGCTGCTGCTGGCCGTGTTCCTGGCGGTCACGCCCGGGCTGCCCACGCAGGGCAACGTGCTGGTGTCGATCCTGATCGTGCTGTTCGGGTTCTTCTTCGCCACGGTGTCGTCGCGGATCACCGGCCTCATCGGCTCGTCGTCGAACCCGATCTCGGGCATGACCATCGCCACCCTGATCATCACCTGCCTCATCTTCGTCGCGCTCGGCTGGACCGGCGACGTCTACGGTCCGGTGGCGCTCTCGGTCGGCGCCATCGTCTGCATCGCCGCCGCCAACGCCGGCAACACGTCCCAGGACCTCAAGACCGGCTACATCGTCGGCGCGACGCCCATCTACCAGCAGATCGGGCTCGCCATCGGCGTCGTGACGTCGGCCTTCATCATCGGCATGACCGTGCTCTACATGCACCGGGTCTTCGGCATCGGCTCGGCGGCCGTGGCCGCGCCGCAGGCGACCCTGATGGCCACCCTCATCCAGGGCCTCCTGTCACAGAACCTCCCGTGGGGCCTGGTGCTGGTGGGCGTCTTCATCGCGGTGACGCTGGAACTGTGCGGCATCCACTCGCTCTCGTTCGCGGTCGGCGCCTACCTGCCCATCGCGACGACCGCCCCGATCTTCATCGGCGGCCTGGTGCGGTGGTGGGTGGAGCGCACGACCGGCGTGACGCAGGACTCGGACATCAGCGCGGGCACCCTCTTCAGCTCGGGCCTGATTGCCGGCGGGTCGCTCGCCGGGATCCTGTTCGCCGTGTTCGTCGGCCTCGAGCAGCAGGGCTATCCCCTGCTGAGCGCGTTCCAGTCGGTCGGCAACGCCCTGCCCTTCCTGCACGGCGAAGGCGCGATGGGCCACGTGTTCGGGGCGACGCTGTTCCTGGCCCTCGCTGTGATCCTGGCACGCGCCGGCCAGCGCTCGATGGACTGACGAGACCCCCGCGCAGGGCGGGCGGCGCCGCTGGGCCGTTCAGTTCACGATGCGGACGGCGTAGACCAGCGTCTCGGTGGCCCTCCCGGCGGTCGCCGTCAGTTCGAGCACGTAGTCGCCGGCCGCCAGCGGCGCGAACGCCACGTCGGCGACGACGACGCGGGCCTGACTGGCGTCGTCGACGCGCTCCGTGATCGCGACGGGCACCTGCATGGGCTGCTCGGCGCCGTTGAGCAGGCGCCCGGTGACGACCGCGTCCGCCGAGAGCTTCGCCACCGCCAGCGACAGGCGCTCGGTGCGCCGGAACCGCGGGTCGGCCGTGGGCTGGTAGGTGCGGCCCGTTCCCGGCCCGCGCCGCGAGGCGATCGGCGCGCTGCCGAGCAGCGCCGAGGGTGCCGGGACGTCCACGACGGTGGAGGCGGTCACGCCCGCCCGCCCGCTCCCTGGGCCGGCGCTGACGTGGACCTGATACCGTCCCGGCCGGAGCGTCTCGCCCACGGGCAGCGTGAAGGCACGGATCCGCTGGCCCGGGTCGAGCGCCGCCTTCACCGACGCGCCCCGGCGGGCGGATCCGTCGGCGGGCTCCACGTCCACCACCACCTCGCCACCCTTGGCCCACTCCGGCAGCGCCGCGGTGGCGCGGTCGAGTTCAACGACGAGGGCGATGTCGCCGCGGCCCCCGCCCGCCTGGAGGTACACCGGCGGCGGACGACGGGACACCGGCAGCCGCGACAGGGCGCTTCCCGCACTCGACGAGGGCCGCGGCCGGGTGGACGACGGCGTGCCCAGGGCCGACGGGGGCGACGGCGGCGCCGCCGGGCGCGTCGACGCCGCGAGATACCCGGGACGGGTCCGGACCGTCGTCCCGGGACGCCGCACCCGCACCGTGAGGCGTCGATACCGTCCGTCGGGCTTCGCGTTGGTTGGCTCGTAGCCCAGGAGGTAGTACGGCCCGACATCGGCGGACAGGCGGGACTCGACCGAACCGGCGGCCTCGGAGGACACCACGGCGCCGACCGAGTCCGCCGCCAGATCGCGCAGGGACGCCGTGCGGCGCGAGCGGTCGCGCGCGTCCCCCGGGGCCGCCGCGGCATCGGCCGCCTCCGGCGCCGCGAGGCTGCGCGGCTCCACCGGGTAGAAGCTGATGAGGGCCCGGTTGGCGCGCTGCAGCATCAGCCGGAACTCCATCGACAGGTCCGCGAGCGCGACGAGCGCGCGCTCGCGCTCGCACCACAGGCTCGGCCCGGCGGCGTCCTCGGGCGGCGGAGCGGCATCGGGGGGCCGGGCGCCTGGCGCCGGCGAGGCGGACGGGCGTGCGGGCCCGAGGGCACGCGCGAGATGCACGTCCGGCGCAGGCAGCGTCCAGCCGTCGCTCAACAA
>JBFWXO010000081.1:0-12641 GCA_050187355.1 Vicinamibacterales bacterium | reverse complement strand
TTCCACCACCCCGAACGGTCCGAGATGAAGAACCGCTCGCCGTCGGGCGACCACCGGGGCTGGAAGACGCTCTCGTCCGGACCCCCGGCCACCTTCACGGCGGCGCGCGGCGCGCCGCGCGCATCCAGGTCCGCCACGTACAGCTCGGTGCCGTCCCACGGCATGTTCGGGTGGCGCCACTGCAGCCACGCCAGCCGGGCGCCGTCCGGGCTCACGACGGGATCCGAGTAGAAGTCCGCCCCCGCCGCCAGCACCGCGCCCGCCTGCGGCGCCGCGGCGTCCAGGCCGATCGCCACGATCGCGGCCGGCGGCTGCGCGTCGCCGCCGGTGTGGTCCTCGCGGACGCAGAGCAGGCGGTTCCGGCCCTCGTCCACCTGGCACTGCGCGTAGAAGGAGCCGGGCGTCGTCAGCGCCCGCGGCGCCCGCCCCCCGGCCAGCGCGTACAGCCGCTGGTCGGCGAAGCTCGACGCATAGACGGCGCCGCGATGCACCGTGAAGGCCGCTCCGCCGTACTCGTGGACGCGCGTGCGCACGTTGAAGTCGGCCGGGGCGACCTCGACGGGCGGCCCACCCGCGGAGAGCCGCATCAGGACGCTGCGTCCGCCCTCCGACGCGCGGCCTTCCAGCCAGTACACGTCGTCGCCGTCGAGGACGATCTGCCCAAGCCTGAGAGCGCCGGCCGTGGCGCCGGCGGCCGAAAGGGGCGACGCCCACTCGCCGTACGGCGCCACGGTCCTCGCCGCCCGGCCGTCCGACGTCCCACCGTCTCCACACGCCGCCATGCTCACCCCTCCCACGAGGACGATCGCCGCGACCAGCCTCCGCACGGCCGGATTGTAGCGACCTTGCCGGCCTGCGGGTCCTGGTCCCCGATCCCTGCGCGTCGTCAGCCCCCCATGTATAGTTACTGCCCGTGGCGACCCTCGGCGTGGTGGTGCCCGTGTACAACGGGGAGCCGACGCTTCACGAACTGCACCGGCGAATCACGACGCAGCTGTCGGCGCTGACCGACGACTGGCAGCTCGTGTACGTGGACGATCGCAGCCCCGACCGGTCGTGGGAGATCCTCGAAGGGTTCGCCGCCGCCTCGCCCCGCGTCCGGGCGCGCCGGCTGATCCGGAACTACGGCGAGCACATCGCGATCACGGCCGGGCTCGACGAGGTGGACGCGGACCACACGTTCATCATGGCGTGCGACCTCCAGGACGACCCGTCCGCCATGCCGGCGCTGCTCGAGGCCGCGCGGACGACGGGGGCCGACCTGGTGCTCACGCGGCGCATGCGGCGCCAGGACGCGGTGCTCAAGCGGGTCCTCGCGCGCCTCTTCTACCTGGTGGTGCAGTTCCTGGTGAAGGTGAAGTACGACCACCGCGTCGGGAACTACCGGCTGCTCAGCCGCCGGGCCGTGACGATGTTCCGGGAGTACCGCGAGCGGACGCGGAACGTGAACGCGATTCTGGCCATCATGGCCGTCCCCACCACGACGGTGGACGTCCAGCACCAGCCCCGGGGCGGAGGCTCGAGCGGGTACACGCTCCTGCGGTCGGCCCGGCTGGCGTTCCACGTGCTGGTCGGCTATTCGGAGGTCCCGCTGCAGCTCGTCGTCCTGCTGGGCGTCACGATCTCGGCCATCGCCGCCGTCGCCCTGGCGCGCCTGCTCCTGGCGCCGGCCGATCCCGATCCCGCCGTCCAGGCCATTCACCTGGCGGCGGCGCTGCTGGTGCTGATTGGGGGCTTCATCATCCTCGCCATCGGCACGGTCGGCGTCTACCTCACGAAGAGCTTCGTCGAGTCGATGAAGCGGCCGCTGTATTTCGTTGCCGATCGCCGGGGGTGACCGCCATGTTCCGACAGACTCGACGCGCGTTCGCCGTTCTCGCCCTGTCCCTGGCCCTGGCCGCGCCGGCGGGCGCGCAGTCGCTGCCGCGCGCCGACTCGCCGGACGCCGTCGGGATGTCGGGCGAGCGGCTGGCCCGGCTCACGCGCGTGATGCAGGACGCCGTCGCGAAGAAGCAGGTGGCCGGCACGGTCACGATCGTCCTGAGGGACGGCAAGGTGGTGTACCACGAGGCCGCCGGGTCGCAGGACGTCGAGCAGGGACGTGCCATGCGGCCCGACTCGATCTTCCGCATCGCCTCGATGACGAAGGCCGTGGTCAGCGTCGGCCTCATGATGCTCGTGGAGGAAGGCCGGCTCTCGATCTCGGACCCGGTGTCGCGCTACATCCCGGCCTTCCAGAAGACGACGGTGCTCGGGACCAGGAACGGGCGGGTCGCCATCGTGCCGGCGGAGCGCCCGATCACCATCCGCGACCTCCTCACCCACACGGCCGGCATCTCCTACGGCGCCGGCGCCCTGGAGCCGTACTACAAGGCCGCGGGCTTCACGCAGTGGTACTTCGCCGACCGCAAGGAGCCGATGACCTACTGGATCGACAAGCTCGCGGCGCTGCCCTTCGAGGCGCAGCCCGGCGAGCGCTGGGTCTACGGCTACAACACCGACATCCTCGGCAACGTCATCGAGCGGATCACGGGCCAGACGCTGGCGGCGTTCGTCGCCGAGCGCATCACCACCCCGCTCAAGATGATCGACACCGCCTTCTTCCTGCCGCCGGAGAAGGCGTCCCGGCTGGCCGCGGTCTATGCCGTCGGTCCCGAGGGCACCATCTCGCGCGCCGAGGACGGGCGTCCGGCCGTACCGGACCTGCCGCACTCCGGCCAGGGCGCCTACGCCGGCGGTCCGGGCGTGGCGTTCTCGGCCGGCGCCGGCCTCCTCTCCACGGCCCAGGACTACGCGCGCTTCATGCAGATGCTCGTGAACGGCGGCGAGCTGGAGGGCGCGCGGCTGCTGAGTCCCACCACTGTGGCCCTCATGACGTCGAACCACGTGGGCACGCTCTACCGCGACGGCTCGCTCGGGTGGGGGCTCGGCTTCGAGGTCGTGGAACAGGTGGGCCGGGCGCCGCGCTACGGCGCCGCCGGCGAGTTCTCGTGGAGCGGCGCGTATCACACCACCTACTGGGCCGATCCCGCCGAGAAGCTCGTCGTGGTGTTCATGAGCCAGCTCCTGCCGGCCGGGACCACCAATCTCACGACGCGCGTGCGGACACTCGTGAACCAGGCCATCGTGGGTCCGCCCGGGGGCGTGCCAGGCCCGGCGGGGACCGCCGCCAGGGCGCCGGCGCGCCGCGACCGCTAGCCCCGTGCCGGAACCGGGGGGCCGATGACGCCGCTCCCGCCCCTGAGCGCGGCCACCTTCGCGGCGCTGACCGCCACCCTCGTCGCGGTGTGGGCGCCGCGGGTATGGCCGTCGCCGCGCGCCTGGAGCTGGTGGCTGCTGCCCTTCCTGGTGACCCTCGTACTGGCCCAGGCCGGGGGGCTCGTGACGACGGCCGGCCTCGTGACGCTGTTCGTCCTGGTCGGGGCGTGCCGGGTGGCCGCCACGGTCCCCCATGGCGCGCTGAAGGGCTTCGCCCTGAGCGTCGTGCTCGCCGTGAGCGCCGGCATCCTGGCTCACGTGCTGCCGGGATTCGAGAACCCGCGCGTGCTGGACGCCGTGCGGATCTCACCGGAGGCCGCGCCGTACACCCGCTACCTGAATCTGGACAAGGGGCTGCTGGGCCTGTTCCTCCTCACGCTGGTGTCGCCCCGCCAGGCCATCCGGCGGTCGCGTCTGCCCGTGGCGGCGCTCGTCCCGCCCTTCGTGCTGGCGGCAGCGATCGTGACGATCGCGACGCTGGCCGCCGGCTACGTGCGGTGGGACCCGAAGCTGCCCGGCTGGTGGCCGACGTGGCTCTGGAGCATGGCGTTCCTGACGGCGCTCCCGGAGGAGGCCGTCTTCCGCCACCTGGTCCAGGGCGGCCTCCAGACGTGGCTGGGCACCTCCACGCGCGCGCACTGGACGGCCATCGCCGCGTCGGGCCTGCTCTTCGGCGCGGCCCACGCCGGCGGCGGCTGGACCTACGTGGCCCTCGCCACCCTGGCCGGCGCGGGCTACGGCTGGATCTACGCGCTGAGCGGCTCGCTCACGGCGAGCATCGCCGCCCACGCCGCGCTGAACCTGCTGCATTTCACGTGCTTCACGTACCCGGCCCTCGCCTCGGCCGTTCCGGGCGCGTGAGCGCCCGCCACCGTATACTCGCGCCATGACGCGCGCCTTCCGTCCATCCCGCCTGCTCCTGCCGGTCGTGGCCCTGGCGGCCCTCGGGGCCCTGGCCGCCGCGGTCCTCGATGCCCGCCAGCCGGCGCCGAATCCCGCCGACGGCTTCACGGTGCGCGACGAGATGATCCCGATGCGGGACGGGGTGAAGCTCTTCACCAAGATCTTCGTGCCCAAGGACCAGCGGGGGCCGCTGCCCATCGTGTTCCGGCGGACGCCCTACGGGATCGACGGCGCGGCCGGATCGTTCGTGCGCTACTACAAGGCGCTCGTGGACGAGGGCTACATCTTCGTCTTCCAGGACATCCGCGGGAAGTTCCGCTCCGAGGGCACGTTCGTCATGCAGCGCCCGGCGCGCGCGCCCGGCGACACGACCGGTCTCGACGAGGGCACCGACACCTACGACACCATCGACTGGCTGTTGAAGCACGTCCCCGGGCACAACGGGCGCGTGGGCATGCTGGGCGTGAGCTACGACGGCTGGACGACGATCATGGGGGCCGTCGAGCCGCACCCCGCGCTGAAGGCGATCTCGCCGCAGGCCTCGCCCGCCGACATGTGGCTGGGCGACGACTTCCACCACAACGGGGCCTTCCGCCTGAGCTACGCGTTCGAATACGCCACGATGATGGAGTCGGGCAAGGACGTCCAGCAGTTCGACTTCGACCGCTACGACACCTACGACTGGTATCTGTCGCTCGGGCCGCTCTCGGCCGTGAATCGCCGGTACCTCCGCGAGTCCATTCCCACCTGGAACGACTACGTCCGCCATCCCGACTACGACGAGTTCTGGAAGCGCCAGACGATGATCCCGCACCTGCGGTCGGTGCTCGTGCCCACGCTGAACGTGGCGGGCTGGTGGGACCAGGAGGACTTCTACGGGCCCATCACGATCTACTCGGCGCTCGAGAAGTTCGACACGGCCGGGATGAACTACCTGGTCGTGGGCCCGTGGAACCACGGCGGCTGGACGCGGGACGGCACGTCGCTCGGGCCCATCGGCTTCGGCAGCGACACCGCGGCCTACTTCCGCGACCAGGTGCAGGCCCCGTTCTTCGCCTACTTCCTGAAGGACGAGGGCACGCGCGACTTCCCCGAAGCCCTCACCTTCGAGGCGGGCGCGAACCAGTGGCGCCGCTGGGCGCAGTGGCCGCCCGTGAAGGAGACGAAGACGATGGGCCTGTACTTCGGCGCCGACGAGGCGCTGCGCCTGTCCGAGGCCCCGCCGGCCGGCGCGACGGGGTTCGACAGCTTCGTGTCGGATCCCGCCCACCCCGTCCCCTACCGGCAGCGGCCCATCCAGGCCACCTACTTCCCGGGCGGATCGAAGTGGTCCACGTGGCTCGTCGAGGATCAGCGCTTCGTGGACGACCGGCCGGACGTCCTCAGCTGGGAGTCGCCCGCGCTGACCGGCGACGTGACGATCGCCGGCGAGGTGGTGGCGAAGCTGTTCACGTCCACGACCGGATCGGACGCCGACTGGATCGTGAAGCTGATCGACGTGTATCCGGAGTCGCTGCCCGACAACTGGACCCTCGCCGGCTACCAGCTCATGGTGTCGAACGAGGTGTTCCGCGGGCGCTACCGCAAGGGCTACGAGACGCCGGTGTCGATGACGCCCAACGCCGTCGAGCCGATCACGTTCAGCCTGCACACGCAGAACTACACCTTCAAGGCGGGCCACCGGATCATGGTGCAGGTGCAGAGCACGTGGTTCCCGCTCATCGACCGCAACCCGCAGACGTTCACGAAGAGCATCTTCGACGCCACCGAGAAGGACTTCGTGCGGGCCACGCACCGCGTGTACCGCTCGGCCCGCTATCCGTCGCGGGTCGAGATCCCGGTGGTGACGGCGTCCCGCTGAGCGGCACCTGGCGTCAGGGCGCCGGCGTCACCATGGGCACGAACTGCACGGCCAGGCTGCGCTCGGTCGTCACGCCAGCCGCCGTGCGGGTCAGGATGCGGAGTTCCTGGGCGCCGTGGACCGGCCCGACCGGCAGGATCATCGTGCCCCCCACCTTCAGCTGATCGACGAGCGCCTGCGGCACGACCTCCGGCGCCGCCGTGACGACGATCCGGTCGAAGGGCGCGTGCTCGGGCCATCCCTCGTAGCCGTTCCCCGTCCTGACGTGGACGTGGCGGCAGCCCTCGGCGGCGAGCATCTCCCGCGCCCGCGCGGCCAGGGCGGGCACGAGCTCGATCGTGTAGACCTCGCGCGCGAGCTCGGCCAGGATGGCCGCCTGGTAGCCCGACCCGGTGCCGATCTCCAGCACGACGTCGGCCGGCGCGATGGCGAGGGCCTCGGTCATGAACGCCACGATGTAGGGCTGCGAGATCGTCTGGCCGTGCCCGATCGGGAGCGGATGGTCGTCGTACGCCTCGGCCTCGACGTCGACCGGCACGTAGCGGTGACGCGGGACGCGGGCCATCGCGGCCAGGACCCGCTCGTCGCGGATTCCGCGCGCGCGGAGCTGCCGGTCCACCATCCGGGCGGCGTCGGCGCGGCGATCCCGTGCGGCGCCGGCGTCCCCGCCCGGCGTGGAGGCCGATGACGCCGTCGCGGGGGCCGACAGCCGCTGAAGGAGGCGCCGCCACGTCATCGGACCCACCTGCCCCACACTACTCCCGATCCGGCGGGCTGGCGCCCCGCGCCCGGACCGGCCCCCGGCCCCGCACCCACGGCCCCGCGCGGCGGGCGCCACACCAGCTCTTGCTTACCAGCGCGGCTCGCAGTAGAACTCCGCAGGCGATGCCGCCGGCCGTCCGGTACCCGGGCAGCCCACGTCGCCGGCGGTAGTGGTGGGAGGTGGTATGACGCGCACGAGACGGTTCGTCCTCGCAATCCTCGTGGCCGGCCTGAGCCTGGCCTGGCCCACGGCACAACAACGGCCGGGTCCTTCACCGGATCAGTACGCGCGCCTGCACTGGCGGACCATCGGACCGGAAGGCAACCGCTTCTCCGCCGCGGCCGGCATCGCCGGCGATCCCTACACCTACTACGTCGGCGCCGCCTCGGGCGGCGTCTGGAAGACGGCCGATGGCGGCACGAACTGGGAGCCGATCTTCGACGACCAGCCGGTGCAGTCCATCGGATCGCTCGCCGTGGCCCCCTCCGATCCGAACATCGTGTGGGCGGGCACCGGCGAGGGCAGCATCCGCAGCCACATCTCGGTGGGCCAGGGCATCTACAAGTCCACCGACGCCGGGAAGACCTGGGCGCTCATGGGCCTGGAGCAGACCGGGCGCATCCCGCGGGTGCTGGTCCACCCCACCGACCCCGACGTGGTCCTGGCGTGCGCGCTCGGCCACGCCTACGGGCCGCAGCAGGAACGGGGCGTCTTCCGGACCACCGACGGCGGCAGGACGTGGACGCGGACGCTGTTCACCGACGAGAACGCGGGGTGCTCGGACATCGCCATGAACCCGAAGAACCCCCGGATCCTGCTCGCGGGGATGTGGACGCTCGAAATCCACACCTGGGGCCGCGACAGCGGCGGCCCCGGGAGCGGGCTCTTCATGTCCCGCGACGGGGGACAGACCTGGACGAAGCTCACGGGCGGCCGCGGCCTGCCCACCAAGCCGGTCGGCAAGGTGGCCGTCGCGATCTCGGCCTCCAACCCGCAGCGGATGTACGCCCTCATCGAGACGGGCGACGGCGTGCCGTGGAAGGGCCAGGAGACGGAGCGCGGGCAGCTCTGGCGCACCGACGATGGCGGCGAGCGGTGGCAGATCGTGAGCTACGACCACAACGCCATGGGCCGCGCGCACTACTACTCGCGCATGGCCGTGGCGCCGGACGACCCGGACGAGGCGTACTTCCTGACGGCGTCGTACGCCAGGTCCATCGACGGCGGCAAGACGCTCGCGGTGCTCAGCCGGGGCGGCGGCGCCGAGTACATGGCGCCGGGCGGCGACCACCACGACATCTGGATCGACCCGACCAACGCGAACCGTCAGATCGTGGCGCACGACCAGGGCCTGTCGATCACGGTGAACCGCGGCAAGACCTGGTACCGGCAGCGCCTGAAGAACGCCCAGATCTACCACGTCACCGTCGACAACGAGATTCCCTACAACGTGCTCGGCAACAAGCAGGACGAGCCCACCTACCGCGGGCCCAGCAACAGCCGGCTCCAGGGCGGCTTCGGCGGCGATCCCGGCATTCCGCGGGCGATGTGGAACGCGGTCGGCGGAGGCGAGAGCGGCTGGGCGACGCCCGACCCGACGAACTCGAACGTCGTGTGGTCCACGGCGTCGGGCTCCGGCATGGTCGGCGGCATCGTCGTGCGCTACGAGCAGGACCGCCGCCAGTTCCGCAACATCGAGATCTGGCCGGACCAGTCGAACGGACCGGCCGAGGGCGTGCGGTACCGCTTCGTGTGGGACGCGCCGCTCCAGATCTCGCCGCACGACCACAACACCATCTACGTCGGCAGCCAGCACGTCCACCGCACCACCAACGGCGGACAGAGCTGGGAGGTCATCAGTCCCGATCTCACGCTGAACGACCGGGCGCGGATGGGCAGCTCCGGCGGCCTGACGCCCGACAACATCGGCGTCGAGTACGCGGGCGTCGTCTACGGCATCGCGGAATCGCCGAAGGTGAAGGGCCTCATCTGGGCGGGCACCAACGACGGCCAGGTGCAGCTGACGCGCGACAACGGCAAGTCGTGGACGAACGTCACGAAGAACATCCCGGGCCTCATCTCCTGGGGCTCGGTGCGCAGCCTGGCGCCCTCGAGGTACGACGACGGCACCTGCTTCATCGCCGTCGACGGCCACCAGGTGAACAGCCGCGACCCGTGGGTGTATCGCACGACGGACTTCGGCGCCACGTGGACGCTCGTCACGAACGGCCTGCCGAAGGACATGCTGAGCTACGCGAAGGTGATCTACGAGGACCCGGTGCGGCGCGGCCTGCTGTACCTGGGCACCGAGAGCGGCATCTACGTGACGTTCGACGCGGGCGACACGTGGCAGCCGCTGCAGAACGACCTGCCGCACGCGCCGGTCTCTGGCATCGTGGTCCAGGAGCACTTCAACGACCTCGTGATCTCCACCTACGGGCGCGGCTTCTGGATCCTCGACGACATCACGCCGCTCCGGGCGATGACGCCCGACGTGCTGAACCAGGCCGCCCACCTCTTCCCGGTGCGCCAGGCCTACCGCTTCCGCGGCATCACGGCGCCGTCCACCCCCTACGACGACCCGACCGTGGGTGAGAACCCGCCCTACGGCGCCGCCATCAACTACTACCTGAGCAAGCCCGTGACCGGCGGCGGCACCGTGACCATCGCCGACGGCCGCGGCCAGACGGTGCGCACGATGCGCGTGCCCGGCGGCGCCGGCCTGAACCGGGTGACCTGGGACCTGCGCTACGAGCCGACGAAGGAGATGCGGTTCCGGACCGACCCGCTCTACGGCCACGAACTGCCGCGGGAGAACGACGACACGCGCCCGCCGGCGGCCGGAGGCGGCCGCATCACCATCCTCGCGCCGCCCGGCGCCTACACCGTGAAGCTGAGCATCGGCGGCCGCGACTACCAGCAGCCGCTCACGGTGCTGAAGGACCCGCACTCGGGCGGCACCGAGGCCGACATCCAGGGGCAGACGACGCTCCTGACCACGCTCGCCACCGGACTCAACGCCGGCGTGGACGCCGTGAACCAGCTGGAGTTCATGCGCAACCAGATGCAGGAGGTGCTGCGGACGTCGTCGGAGGCCGAGGTCAAGCAGATGGCCCAGAAGGTCCACGACGCGCTCACGGACCGGGAGATGAATCTCTACGACCTCCGGATCACGGGCGGCCAGGACGGCGTCCGGTACGCGGCGAAGCTCCTGTCGCGGTTCAACTACCTCGCCAACGGCGTCTCCGGCAGCGACTTCAAGCCGACCGACCAGCACCAGGAGGTCGCCAAGCTGCTGGCCGAGCGCCTGCAGACCGAGCTCACGGCCATCAGGGGGCTGGTGGACAAGGACGTGACCGCCCTGAACGAGCTGCTCCGGCGGCACGCCGCCGGGCAGATCGTGACCAAGGCGCCCTGAGCGCAGGTACCAGGGATCGGGGGCGCGGTCAGCGTCCCCGACCCCTGGCCAGCTCGCGCAGGGCCGCCGCGCGGATGTCGGGCCTGACATCCGGGCCGGTCAGGCGTTCCAGATCGGCGCGGGACTCGCGGACGCGGCCCAGGCGGCTGTAGACGGCCGCGCGTTCGATGCGCGCCTCCTCCTGTCGGGGATCGAGGTCGAGGGCCTTCGTGAAGAGCGCCAGGGCCCGATCGAGCGTCCCCTGGCGGGCCAGCAGCATGCCGAGGCCGACGAGCGCGCGCGTGTCGTCGCCGCGGCGCTCGAGGGCGCGCTGATACTCCGCGGCGGCCTCGTCCGGGCGTCCGGCGTCGGCGAGGAGGTCCGCGTAGTCGGTCCGGAGCGTGGCGTGATCGGGCTGCGCGGTGACGGCCGCGCGCAGCCCTTCCAGCCCCTCGCCGGCGCGTCCGCCCGAGAAGAGCAGACCCGCGCGGAGCGCGATGGCCGGCGCGAGCCGCGGATCGAGGGCGAGCGCGGCCTCCTCTTCCGCGAGCGCCAGGTCGCGCCGGTCCTGCCGGACGTAGGCGAGCGCCAGCCAGTGGTGGGCCTCGGCACTGCCGGGGACCGCCGCGACGTAGGCCTTCAGCGCGGCGACCGCACCGGCCGCATCGGCACCCGCCAGGAGCGCGCGTCCCAGGACGAGCCGGGCGAAGGGGTTGGCCGGATCCTGTGCGAGCACCTCGCGGGCGATGCGGGCGGCGTCCCCGGCCCGACCGGCGGCCAGCGCGCGGTTCCCCGCGAGCAGCCGTTCGAAGAGCGGGACCATCCGCTTCGGATCCGGCCCCGTCTCGCCGGCCGCCGCCGCCGCGGGCGTCGCGACGTAGCCGAGGGCCGACAGCCGTCGCTGGGCCTCGGCGCTCACGGGCGCCTCGGCCGATCGAGCGGCCGCGGCTCGGACGGACGTCTCGAGCGTCCGCTTGAGAGCGCGGGCCACGGCGGGCTCGGTGGCGGCCCGGTTGCGCGTCTCCGCCGGGTCGGTGGCGATCTCGTACAGCTCCGGGTCCGGTCCGTCGATGTACTTCCAGCGGCCGTCGTCCACCGCGCGCAGCGGCGCCCACCGCATGAAGAACTGCGGGAAGTAGGTTTCGGCGTAGGCCGGGGAGGCGGGCGCCGGCGCGCCGCCCGTCCGCCGCATGAGCGGCGTGAGATCCCGGCCATCCGTCGGGCCGAGCTCGATGCCGGCCAGGCCGGCCAGCGTCGGGGCCACGTCCACGAGCCGGACGGCCGTGTCGACGACCTGCCGCCGCAGGATGCCGGGCCAGGCGACGATGAGCGGCACCTTGATGGCGCCCTCGTACAGGAAGAGCCCATGCGTGCTCTCGCCGTGCTCGCCCAGGCTCTCACCGTGGTCGCCGGCCACGATCACGAGCGGCGGCGCCGCCTGCTGGATGTCGGACGCCTGCAGGAGCCGGCCGACCTGCGCGTCGACGAACGCGATCTCGCCGTCGTAGGGCATGGCCGAATAGCGCCCGTCGAACGGCGCGGGCGGCACGTAGGGATCGTGGGCGTCGTAGAAGTGCACCCACAGGAACCACGGACGCCTCGGCGCCTGGGGCCGCCGGGCGAGCCACGCGGCCGCCGCCGATGCCGTCCGGTCGCCGCGGCGCTCGAGTTCCAGGCCCGCGCTCTCGACGGCCGGCGGATCGAGCGCGTCGTCGTAGACGTCGAACCCGCGGGCGAGGCCGAACTGCCGATCGAGGACGAAGGCGCTGACGAACGCCGCCGTCTCGTAGCCGGCCGCCGAAAAACGGGCGGCCAGCGTCGGCACGTCGTCGGGCAGGACGAAGTGCCCGTTGTTGCGGACGCCGTGACGGTACGGGTCCTGCCCGGTCATCAGGCTGGCGTGGGCCGGGAGCGTCAGCGGCACCGGCGACAGGGCGCGGGCGAAGCGGACGCCGTCGAGGGCGAGGCGATCGAGGTTCGGCGTCCCCGCCGACGCGTACCCGTAGCTCCCGAGGTGATCCGCCCGGGTCGTGTCCAGCGTGATGAGGAGCACGTTGGGCCGGTCGGGCAGCGCCGGCTCCGCGGTCCAGAACCAGTAGGCGCCCGCGGCGACCGCCGCGGCCAGGACGCCCGCGACGGCCAACGTGCGCGAGGGCCGGTACGAGCCGGAACGCCGGGACTCCCGCCGGTCGTCGAAGGGATTGGACCGGCTGGACGCGGGCCCGCGCCCGGTTCGCGAACCACGAGGGGACATCGCCGACAACTGGACCACGAAGGCGCGGTCACTGACAAGCGCCCGTACAGCCAGCCGGCGCCGCCCCCAGGTGAGGGTGACGGCGCCGGTGGCGAGCGTGTGACAGCGCGACGGGCGTGTCGGGGCCCGGGTCCCCGGTCCCTGGTCCCTACGCGCGTCAGAACTTGTACGCGATCGACAACTGCATCGAGCGCGGCGGGTGCCG
>JBFWXO010000080.1:0-14482 GCA_050187355.1 Vicinamibacterales bacterium | reverse complement strand
TCAACTGCGCGCGCCACTCGGCGTCGGACTTCTCCACTCTCGGGACGTCGATGGGGCCGACGAGCCGCCCGTCGGCGTCGAACACCTTCACGGAAACCTTGGAGGCCAGGGGTCCTATGATGCCGTGCCCGCGCCGGAGGCGTCGCGATCACCTTCCGGTCCGGAGCCCGGACGGCGCAGGATACAATCCCGCGTGCCCGCTCCGCGACTCCTGACGGCCGGCGAGGCGTTCGAGGACCTCGTGTTCGTCGGCCTCGAGCGGCTCCCGGCGCCCGGCGAGGAGATCAAGACCGACAGCTTCCACGCGACCATCGGCGGCGGGGCCGTGATCACGGCCGTCGGCGCCGCGCGGCTCGGCATCCCGACGGCCATCGTGAGTGCGCTCGGCGACGGCGCCGCCGCGCGGCTCAGGCGCGAGCGCGTGCGCGTCACGAACCTCCGCCGGCCGGGTGAGCCGCACGCGATCACGGCCGCCCTCTCGACCGCCACCGAGCGGACGTTCGTCACCTTCAACGGCGTCAACGCCGTGCTCGACGGCCGGCTCCGCCGCGCGCTCCCGGCGGCGGCCGCCCGCGCCACCCATCTCCACCTGGCCCTGTGCCCGGCCGATCTCGGCGCGTGGACGCGGCTCGTGTCGCGCCTCCGGCGGCAGGGGCTGACGGTGTCGTGGGATCCGGGGTGGAACCCGCCGCTCGCGGCGGACCCGGCCCTCCCGGGCCTCATGGAGGCGCTGGACCTGGTGCTGCTCAACGAGCTCGAGGCGCCGCTCTACGCAGGCGCGGCCACGCTCACCGACGCGTATCCGCGCCTCAGGACCGGGCGATCCAACGTCGTCGTGAAGCTCGGCGATCAGGGCAGCCGCTGGCTGCGCGCCGACGGCGACGTGATGATGCCGGCCCCGGCCGTGGACGCCGTGGACACCACCGGCGCGGGCGATGCCTTCAACGCCGGCTTCCTGGCGGCGTGGCTCCGCGGCGCCCCGCCGGCCGCGTGCCTCGCCACCGGCAACAGCGTCGGCGCCGCGTCGACGCGGGCGGCGGGCGGGCTCGACGCCCTCCCCACCGCCCGCCAGCTCCCCAACCTGCTGCGCCCGGCCGCCAGGCCGCGGCGGGCGGCGCGCCGGCCGCGTCCGGCACGGAGATCCGCGTGAAGCTCGCCATCATCGGCGGCGCCGGCGTCCGGGTGCCGCTCCTCGTCGGAGGCTTCGCGCGGTCGACGCTGACGCTCGACCGCGTGGACCTCTACGACACCGACCAGGCCCGGCTGGGCGTGATCGCCGACCTGGCGCGGCGGATGGCGCCGGGCACGCCGGTCGAGGCCCAGGTCACGGCCGAGGCGGCCGTTTCCGGGGCCGACTTCGTCATCACGAGCATTCGCGTCGGCGGGATCGCCACGCGCGCGGCCGACGAGGCGGCCTGCATCGCGCTCGGCGTGGTGGGCCAGGAAACCGTGGGCCCGGCGGGCTTCGCCATGGCCGTCCGCACCATCCCCGCGATGCTCGAGTACGGGCGGCTGGTGGCGCGGGTGGCGCCGTCGGCCTGGCTGGTCAACTTCACGAATCCGGTCAGCATCATCTCGCAGGCGCTCACCGCCCACACCGGCGCCCGGAGCGTCGGCATCTGCGACACGCCGGCCGAGATCTTCGAGGACGCGGCACACGCCCTGGGCCTGCCGCCGGCGGCCTGCGACTACGACTACTTCGGGCTGAATCACCTCGGCTGGCTGCGCGAGGTCACCTTCCAGGGCGAGCCGCAGATGGCGCGCCTCTGGGACGACGACGCGCGGCTCGACGCCGTCTACCGGTCGCCGCTCTTCGAGCGCGAGCGGCTGCGGGACCTGCGGCTGCTGCCCACCGAGTATCTCTACTACTACTACCGGCCGGAGGTCGCCCTGGCGAACCTGGAACGCGCGGGCACGAGCCGGGGCCGCGTGGTGGCGGCCCTCACCGACGCGCTCTTCGCCGACCTGGGGCGCGGCGTGGAGGACCCGATCGCCCGCTACCAGCAGTACCTGGCGGCGCGCGACGCCAGCTACATGCAGCTGGAGTCCGGCAGCGCCACGCCGCGCCTCAAGCCGGACTGGGCCGAGCTCTCGGGCTACGACCGGATCGCCCTCATGACGATCTCGGCGATCGCGGGCGACACCGGCGCCGTCATTCCGCTGAACGTCCCGAACCGCGGCGTGCTGCCGTTCCTGGCCGACGACGACGTCATCGAGACGCCGTGCGTGGTGGACGCCGCCGGGCCGCACGCCCGGCCGGTGGACCAGGTGCCGAATCACGCGCGGGCGCTCATCGCCGCGGTGAAGGAGTACGAGCGGGCCACCGTGCAGGCGGCCATCAGCGGCGAGCGCGCCGACTACGTGGCCGCGCTGGCCATGAACCCGATCGTGCAGTCCCGCCCCCTCGCCGAGCGGCTCGTCGACGCGCTCCTGCCCGTATGACCACTGGCGCCCCCGGTACGCCGCCCACCCTGGATCGCGCCATCGGCCTCCTGCAGGCGACGGCGACCAACGTCATCAGCATGGTGGGCGTCGGTCCGTTCCTGACGATCCCGTTCATGGTGGCGGCCATGAACGGACCCCACGTGATCTACGCCTGGCTCGCGGGCCTCGTCCTGGCGCTGGCCGACGGCATGGTCTACGCGCAGCTCGGGGCGGCGCTGCCGGGGAGCGGCGGCGGGTACGTGTACCTGCGCGAGGCGTTCCAGCCGTTCGGGCTGGGCCGGCTCATGTCGTTCCTGTTCATCTTCCAGACGCTGCTCGTCGCGCCCCTGTCGATCGCGAGCGGCGGCGTCGGCTTCGCCGACTACCTGCAGTTCCTGTGGACGACGATGTCGCCCCTGCAGCACCACCTCGTCGCGGCCGCCGTCTGCGTGGCGTCGACGGCCCTGCTCTGGCGCCACATCAGCGGCATCGGCCGGCTGGCCGTCGTGATGCTGGTGGTGGTGCTCTTGACCGTGGGCTGGGTGATCGTCGCCGGCCTGTTCAGCTTCTCGCCGGCGCAGGCGTTCGACTTCCCGCCCGAGGCCTACGCCTTCGACGGCCGCCTGTTCAGGAGCATCGGCGCCGCCGCCATCCTGGCGATGTACAGCTACGGCGGCTACAACCAGGTCTGCAACCTCGGCGACGAGGTGAAGGACCCGGGCCGCACGATTCCCCGGTCCATCGTCCTCTCGACGCTGCTGGTGGCCGCCGTCTACATCGTGATGACCACCGTGATCGTGGGGATGATTCCGTGGACGGAGGTCCGGGAGTCGCGGACGATCGCCTCCCTCTTCATCCAGCGGACGTTCGCCGATCCGGAATCGGGCCGCCTGGCCGGCATCGTGATGACGGGCCTCATCCTGTTCGTCTCGGCCTCGTCGCTCTACGCGCTCATCCTGGGCTACTCGCGCATTCCGTACGCGGCCGCCCGGGACGGCAACTTCTTCGCCGTCTTCCGCCACGTGCACCCGACCAAGCACTTCCCGGACGTATCGCTGGCGACGATCGGCCTGGTGGCCATCCCGTTCTGCTTCTTCTCGCTCGGGCAGATCGTGAGCTGGCTGGTGCAGGTGCAGGTGCTGCTGCAGTTCGTCTGGCAGTGCGCGGCCGTCGTGCTGCTGCGACGCTACCGGCCCGACGTGCCGCAGCCGTTCACGATGGCGCTCTATCCCTGGCCGGCCGTGCTGTCCGGCGCGCTCTGGCTCTTCATCTTCTTCACCGGGCCCCGCGACGGCATCGTGTTCGCCTTCGCGTTCCTCCTGCTCGGCGTCGTCGCCTACCGCGTCTTCGCGCGCGACAACGCCTGAGTGGCGGGTCGGGTCAGGGACGCAGCCAGGCATCGACCCGAGCGAACGTGTCGGTCCAGCCGACGAGGTGGGCCTCGCACTCGGCGTCGGACTCGAAGCGGGAGTGCGAGACGGTGACGAGCGTGCCGCCGGGAACGGACGCGAAGCCGAGCTCCACGAGCGTCTCGGCCCGCGAGAGCGGTCCCTCCACCCATCGCCAGGTGTAGGCCAGGCGGCCCGGCGGGTCCACTTCCAGGAAACGCCCCTCGTGCGCCCAGCGGCTGCCATCCGGCGCCCGCAGCGTCACGCGGTAGGTGGCGCCCACGACGGCCGGGAAGTCGATGGCCTCGATGAGGAAGTCGCGGGGCCCCCACCACTGGCGCAGCGCGGCGGCGTCGGTGAAGGCGCGAAAGAGGGTGCCGGGATCGTCGGGGAACCGGCGCGTCAACGTCACGCCGTGGCTGGAGAACGGAGGCCGGCCGATCGGCGGGTCCGTCACGACCGCTCGCTCCGCTGCGTCTTCAGGTAGCGCTCCAGGGCGTCGAGCTGGTCGTCCCACAGGCTTCGCAGGTCCTCCAGCCACGACATGCCGCTCCAGAGCGGTCCGGGGTTCAGCCGCGTCCGCAGGAACCGCCCCTGGCGCTCCTGCGTGATGAGGCCCGCCCGCTCCAGCACGCGCAGGTGCTTGGACAGCGTGGCGGCGGCCCGCGGCGCGGGCAGGCCGAGGCGGCCCACGGTGGTTTCTCCATTCGCCAGTTGTCGAACGATGGCGCGCCGCGTCGGGTCCGACAACGCGAAGAAGACCTCGTCCAGATCCACGGTTTTCGTCCCAGCCACGGGCCCATGATACGCGAGCCGGCCGTCTTGACAGCCGTGGGACCCGGATCAATAGTTCGCCACATGGCTAATTCATTAATCGCGTCCCGCCGCGCGGCGCTGGCCGTCGGGGCGGCGCTGCTCCTGGCGGACGCCGCGGCCGGGCGGGCGCAGGAGGCCGCCCCGGTGTTCCCGCGGACGAACCCGACGGCCACGATCACCCAGCGCATCGGCGTCACCGATGTCACGGTGACCTACAACCGGCCGTCCATGAAGGGCCGGACGATCTTCGGCGCGCTCGTGCCGTACGGCGGCATCTGGCGCACGGGCTCGGACGAGGCCACGACGATCGCCGTGGACACGGCCTTCACCCTGAACGGCCGGCCCGTGCCCGCCGGCACCTACGCGCTCTTCACGATGCCAGGGCCGGACGCCTGGACCGTGATCCTGGACCGGAAGGCCGCACAGTGGGGCTCCTACTCGCATCGCGACGCCGACGAGGTCCTGCGGGTGGCCGCGACGCCGGTCCGGCTCGATCGCCCCGTGGAGTCGCTGACGATCGGGTTCGACGACGTGACGGCGCGCTCGGCAATCCTCCACGTGACCTGGGAGCGGACGCGCGTGCCCGTCACGATTGGCGTGGACGTGGTGGGGCTCACCGTGCCGCGCATCGAGGCGGCGATGCGCGGGACCGGCCGGAAGCCGTACTTCCTCGCGGCGATGTTCTACTTCGAGAACGGGCTGGACCTGGACGCGGCCGCCGCATGGATGGCGGCGGCGCTGGCCGAGTCGCCCGGCCACATCGGCATGCTCTACCGGCAGGCGCTCATCCTCGAGAAGAAGGGCGACCTCGAGGGCGCCCGGGCGGCGGCCCGGCAGTCGCTGGCGGGTGCGGCGGCGACGGACGAGGAGCTGAAGGCCGAGTACACGCGCCTCAACGCCGCGCTGCTGGAACGGCTCGACCGCCGCTGACGACCGACCGCCAACCTTGCGGCCGGCCGGGACGTCCAATGGCCGCATGCCGCCATCCCTGCGACTCGCGCTGCGCCGCCTGGCGGCCAGCCCCGGCTTCGCCGCCGTCGCCATCGGGACGCTCGCCCTCGGCATCGGCGCCAACGCCGCCATGTTCAGCGTGGTCCGGGCCGTCCTGCTGGCGCCGCTGCCGTTCCCGGAGCCCGAACGCCTGGTCCGGCTCGTGGGGCAGGACGCCGAGGACGACGCCCCTGACAACCTGTCGCCGGCCGACTTCCTCGACTTCCAGCGGGACGCACGATCGCTCCAGCGGGCCGGGGCGCATGGCAGCGTGTCGTCGGCCACCATCAGCGGACTCGACGATGGCGCCGAGCGGATCGGGATGATCCGCGTGACCGAGGGCTTCTTCCCGGCGCTGGGCGTCCGTCCGCTCCTCGGTCGCGTCTTCACGGCCGACGAGGATCGGCCGGGCGCGCCGCGGGTGGCCGTCCTCGGCCACGGCTTCTGGCAGCGCCGGTTCGCCGGGCGCCGCGACGTCGTCGGCCAGGAGATCCGCCTGAACGCAGAGCCGTACACCGTGATCGGCGTCCTGCCGCCCGAGTACCGCCACATCGAGGAGGATCCGGATCGCACGGCCGACGTCTTCCTGCCGTGGAACTTCGATCCGGCCGCCGCGAATCGAGGCGGTCATTTCATCCGGGCGGTCGCCAGGCTGGCGCCGGGCGCGACCCTCGACCAGGCACGGGCCGAGCTGGTCGCCATCGCCGCGCGCCTCGAGCGCGACTTCCCCACGAGCAACCACGGCATGTCCGTCGGGGTGGCTCCGCTCCTGGACGCGCTGGTCTCCGACGTGCGCCGCAGCCTCCTGGTCCTGGCCGCCTCGGTCGGCCTCGTGCTGCTCATCGCCTGTGCCAATCTCGCCAACCTGCTGCTCGCCGCCGGCACCGGCCGCCAGCGGGAATTCGCCGTCCGGACGGCGCTCGGCGCCGACCGCCGCCGCCTGGTGCAGCAGTTGCTGGTCGAGAGCCTGGTGCTGAGCGCGCTCGGGGCCGCGGCCGGCCTCGCGCTCGCGTCGTGGGTCACGCGCGCGGCGTCGCTGCTCGCCGCCGCCTCGATTCCGCGCTCGACCGACGTCCGGGTGGACGGCACCGTCCTCGCCTTTGCGGCGATCGCCGCGGTCGTCTCGGCGATCCTCTTCGGGCTGGCGCCTGCCCTGCATCTCGCCTCGGCCTCGCCGAACGAGACCCTGAAAGAGGGGGGCCGCACCCCGACGGGCAGCGTGCCGCGCCGCGCCCGCGACGTGTTCATGGCCGCGCAGGTGGCCCTGGCCCTCGTGCTCCTGGTGGGCGCCAGTCTGCTGGGACGGAGCCTCGGGAAGCTGGAGGACGTGCCGCCCGGCTTCTCGCAGGCCCGCGTCACGGCCATGAACGTCTCGCTGCCCACGGCCGTGTACGAGGAGGGCCAGGAAATCCCCTTCTACGAGCGGCTCGAGGCGCGCGTCCGGACGCTTCCCGGCGTGGAACGGGTCGGCGCGATCAACATCCTGCCGCTCAGCATGGACTACGACAGCCGCGGCATCCAGGTCGAGGACCGGCCGCTGCCCGACGGCCAGGGCCCCTCGCCCCAGGCGCGGTCCGTGACCCCTGGCTACTTCGCCACGATGGGCGTGCCCCTCATCCGGGGCCGGCTGTTCGACCAGCGCGATACCGGCACCTCCCCGCTGGTGGTCGTCATCAGCGAGTCGATGGCCCGCCAGTACTGGCCGGGGCGGGATCCGGTGGGACGGCGGATCACGTTCAACAGCGGCATCCCGCGCGCGGCGCAGCAGGTCGTCGGCGGCCCGGGCTCGCGCGAAGTGATCGGCATCGTCGGCGACGTCCACCACCTGGGGCTCGACGAGGAGGCGGTGCCGATGTTCTACACGCCGCACGCCCAGCAGCCCTCGTACCACACGATGACGCTGGTGGTGCGGACCGCCATCGATGCGGCCGCGATGGCCGCGTCGGTGCGCGCCGAGCTCACGCAGATGGACCCGGGCGTGCCCCTGTACCTCGTGCGGACGGTCGAACAGGTACTGGACCGCGCGGTGGCACAGCCGCGACTGCGGACCAGTCTGCTGGCCCTCTTCGCGCTGCTCGCCGCGGGCCTGGCGGTGCTCGGCGTCTTCGGCGTCGTCAGCTACGTGGTGCAGCAGCGCACGCCCGAGATCGGCGTCCGCCTGGCGCTCGGCGCCAGCCGGGGCGACGTGGTGACGCTCGTGGTCGGCGAGGGCGTCCGGCCGGTGCTCGCCGGCGTGGTCGCCGGCCTGGCGGGCGCCTGGGCCCTGGGCCGTGGGCTGGGCGCGTTCCTCTACGGCGTGACGGGCAACGACGTGCCGAGCTACGCGGTCGCGGCCAGCGTGCTGGTCCTGGCGGCAGTCGCGGCCACCCTGGTACCGGCGCGCCGTGCGCTCGGCATCGATCCCGCGCACGCGCTGCGCGGGGAGTAGCCGCGCGCCCGCACCGGACGGACCGGCCCCTGCCGACTAGCGGGCGGCCGGCGGCTGCTTGCCGAGCGCGAGGAGGTTCGCCGTCAGCCGATAGGCGCCGGCGACGCCGTACGGCAGCTGGCGGTGCAGGGCGTACGCGAAGTAGGTCCACGTGCCCTTGCCGTGCCGCGCCGTGAGCCAGCCACCCCGCTGCGGGGCCTGGCCCTTGTCGAAGGTGGAGATCATGGGCGTGTAGGCCGTGTCCCACGTGCTGAAGAACTTCGAGCCGCGCTGCTCCACCCACCCGTCGAAGTCGGCGGGCGTGATGGCGTTGGGCCAGCGGAACGCCTGGTGGGAGGGCGCCAGGATGGTGACCGGCGAGTCCTCCTCGGACACCTCTTCGGAGTTGCGCGGGTTCTCGGCCGGGAAGGGCGCGAAGCGGTTCGGCACGAACTCGGCGGTGTTGTAGAGCACGATCATGTTGCCGCCCGCCTGCACGTAGTCCAGCAGCCGCTGGTTGTAGGTCTTGAGGTCCTCGCGCACGGCGTAGGCGCGCGTGCCGGTCATGATCGCGTCGAACCGCGAGAGATCCCCCGAGGCCAGCTCGCGCTCGCCGAGGAGCGTCACCTCGGCGCCGAGCTGCTGGAGGCCGAGCGGCACCTGGTCGCCGACGCCCATGACGTAGCCCACCTTGAGGTCCGGGAGCACGGTGACGTCGATGCCGCGCACCTCCACCGTCGAGGGCCGGTACAGGTACCGCACTTCCAGATCGCGTTGGTCGATGAGCTCGTAGCCCTCACGGTACGTCCGCCCGGCCGCCGTCGCCACGGCCTCGATGTGGTACGGCTTCGGATCGAGGGCGGGCGCCCGCACGGTGAAGCGGTAGCTGGCCCGCTCGCCGGCCCGCGCGAAGGAGAACGGCTGCTCGGCCGGCGTTGCGGTCCAGCCCTGGGGCAGGGTGAGCGTCACGGCGCCGCTCGTCGCCTCCTCGGCGTTGTGGACGACGTCCACGGTGAGCTCCACCGCCTTGGTGGCGACCGCCCGCGGAATCACGGCGGTCCCGGGCGACACGGTGATCCCCAGGCGGGGCACGCTGCGCACCTCGTACAGGACGTCGCCATACGGCAGCTTCGGCTCGCGCCGTCGGACCACCTCACGTACGGTCACGGGCGATCCGTCCACCACGTAGCGGGCGACCGCGACGAGCGGCGGCGCCGAGGCCGGCCGGCCGAACGCCGCCGGGTCGTCCAGCGTGTAGCGGCTCTCCTGCAGGCCCGCCCGGTGGAAGTACGGCCGCGTGCTGAGCGGCGCGTCGGCCGCCACCGCGACGCCGAAGCGGCGCGGCAGCACCTGATGGCCGGCCACCGACGGGGCGATGCCGGCGTCGCCGAGCGGCGTGGCCGTCCAGCCGCGGGCGGTCTCCAGCGTGATCTCGGCCGGCGCGACCGTCATCGTGCCGCGGTTGGCGAGCCGGGCGCGCACCTCGAACGTCTGGCCGGGCACGGGCGCCGCCATCGACGCCGGCGCCGCGAAGGCCGCAAACGGGCCGGTGGGCTCGGGCAGGCCGGCCGGCTGCGCCGTGGCCGTCAGCTCCACGCCCAGGCACGCGGTGATGGCCGCCTCCGTCTGCCGCTCCTTGATGCGCAGGACGAAGAGCGCCTCGTCCTCGCCGGCGCTCTTGGCGATGGCCTCGCGGATGAACTGCAGCGCCGCCGCGAGGCCGGGCACGGCCTTCGACGGGTCGGTCATCGAGAAGTCGGCGGCGGCCCGCCCGAAGGCGCCGTCGACGCGCGCGAGCTGATCGGCGACGCCTTCCGGGGAGCGGCGGCCGAGCGTCGAGAACAGGCCGGAGTAGCTCAGGTTGAGGCCGTCGAAGATCGACGTCTCCTTCTCGGGCGCCGAGGCCAGCCGGGTGCCGACGCGGGAGTAGTAGCCGTAGTTCGGGCCGGCGCCGGGCACGTACCGCCCGCTGTTCTGCGAGCGCTGGAAGCTCAGGCCGAAGCGGGCGACGTTGTCGAACGAGTCGCCGAGATACGGGCTGTACTCGCCGCTGTCGATGCGGACGGTCCAGTTCTCGTTCTCGCGCACGCCGCCGATGTAGACCTTGAAGGGCTGCCAGGGCCGCAGGCCCTCCTGGATCTGCTCGGGGTAGGCCTTGGGGTCGCCGGCCATCTGGAACGCCAGCTGGGTCACGAGCCCCGCCGTCTGGTGGTTGCCGTGGCCATCGCGCTGGTTGCCCTGGAAGCGCGAGAGCAGCACCCAGGGACGGCTCGTCCGGATGACGCGCACGACGTCGCGGAGGACCGTGTCGCGGCCCCACTTCTCGAACGCCTCCTCGAGGCGCTTCGAGAACCCGTAGTCGATCATGGTCGTGAAGTACTGCTCGTCGAGCCCGTAGTAGCGGCCGGCGACGCGCAGCTCCTCGGTGCGGATGAGCCCGAGCCCGTCGAAGAGCTGCGGCCCGATCGCGTTGTCGCCCGACTCGCCGCGGTTGAGCGTCATGAGGGCCAGCCGCGCGCCGTCCTTCCGGCTGAGCCGCGCCAGCACGCCCCCGTGCTCGTCGTCGGGGTGGGCGGTGGTGTGCATCACGCTCGCCGTGGTCCGCGCCTTGAGCAGCGCCTGCCACGCCCCGGCCGCGCCCGTGTCCTGCGGCGGACTGGTCTGGCCCGCCGGTGACGCGACGAGCGCGGCCGCCGCGGCGAGCGCCACCGCCCCAGCGCCCCAGCGGGGCCGCCATGTGCGAGTCGTACGATCGGAAGCGGAGCTACGCATCGAGCGACCTCAATCCTTGACCCTCACCGCGACAGCGGGACAGCGTGATCCTACTAGTCCCCGGTCCCTAGTCCCCAGTCCCTGGTCCTGTCGCTAGAAGTAGAACTTGACCGCAAACTGCATCTCCCGCGGATCCCCGAGCGTGCTCGTGATGCGGCCGAAGGTGCCCTGGTTCGAGACGTTCGCGGCCGGGAAGCCGTAGTTCACCCAGTTGAAGAGGTTGAACACCTCGGCCCGGAGCTCCAGGCGCTTCTCGCCGCCGAGCGGGATGTTGCGGAAGAGGCTCATGTTCATCGACTTCGACCCGGGCCCCCGCAGCGTGTTGGCGCCGCAGTTGCCGTACGTGCGCGCGGCGTTGGGCGCGAAGGCGGTCGTGTCGAACCACCGGTCGAGCGTCGGGTCGAACGCGCTCGGGGTGGGATCGCCGATGCAGGTGGCGCGCGTGATGCGGCCGCTGCCGGTGCCCGCCGTGTCGGTGGCCGTCACCGTGAACGGGCGGCCGTCGCTCAGGTTCAGGATGCCGTTCACCGACCAGCCGCCGAGAATCGCGGACGCGGCGCCCTCGCCGAGGTACCGCCGCCCGGCGCCGAACGGCAGCTCGTAGATGACGCTGGCGACGAAGCGCTGCGGGATGTCGAAGGCCAGCGGGCCGTAGTCGGCGGCCATGTCGTAGGCGTTCTGGGGGAAGTTGCCCGTGGCGCCGCCGCCGGCGCTCAGGTGGTCGAGGAAGTCGCCCATCGCCTTGCTCCACGTGTAGGCGAGCGTGTAGGAGAGCCCGGCGCCCATGCGCTTCTGCATCCGGACCTGGAGCGAGTCGTAGTCGGCCCGCCCGTTGGTCACGATCTGCTCGAGGAACGCGTTGCCGTAGCCGTACTGCGCGTACGGGAACACCACCGACCCGTTGGCCTGGATGATGCCCTGGTTCAGGTTGCGGAGGCGGCGGCCGTTCCTGGTCCGGTTGCCGACGTATTCGACGGCGGCCACCATCGTCTCGGAGATCTGGTACTCCGGACCGGCGCTGAACTGGTAGACGATCGGTGTGTCCTGGTTCGGGTCCTGGATGCGCCACTGCACCACGGCCGGATTCACGGTGTCGGGCGTGAGCGGGGTGAAGCCCCGGGCGAACGTGAAGGCCGGGGCGTCGGCGCCGCTGTTGGCCGAGATCGACGCGTCGACGAGCTGCGGCAGGTTCAACCCGAGCTGGCTCTCGCTGCCGTAGCGGTCGGTCTGCTGGTAGAAGATGCCGAAGCCGCCGCGGAGCACGAGCCGCGACGACGGCGTCCACGAGACCCCGACGCGGGGCGCGACGTCGTTGGTGTCGGGGCGGATGAGCGCGCGGTCGAACACCGAGCCGTCCTTGGCCGTGAACACCTGGCCCGTGGCCGGATCGATGTTGGTCAGCTTGTTGTCGCGGTCGAAGAGCGGCGTGAAACGCTCGTAGCGCACGCCCACGTTCACCGTGAGGTTGTCGCGCACGCGCCAGCTGTCCTGCGCGTAGAACTGCCAGCCGTCGGCGTACAGGAACGGCTCATGGAAGAGCGTCAGGCGCTGCGTGCTCGACAGGCCCAGCAGGAAGTCGCCGAGCCCGAAGCCTGTGTAGCGCCCGTCGTTGAAACCGAGCTCGCCGTTCAGCGACCGGAGGTCGATGTAGTTCACGAGATCGCGGCGGCGCTCCACGCCGAACTTCATGGCGTGGCTGCCCCGGGTCCACGTGAGGTTCTCGGCGAACTGGAACACCTGCGAGGTCTGGAACTGCGGGCGGAAGAACGGCCCGCCGAGGCGCGCGAAGCGCGCGATGGGCATGTGCGGCAGGCCCCCGTAGAACCGCGGGTCCTTCGGCACGCCGATGATGCCGTACTGCGTGTCGGAGTCCACGCCGAACGCCGGGTGCACGGCGTCGGACCGCACGCGGTTGTAGGCGGCGCGGAACTCGCTGAAGACGCTGGCGCCGAAGACGCGCGACCACCCGCCCACGGCGTTCTGGCCCCGGATCAGGTACTGGCTGGCGAAGTCGCCCGAGGCCACCGGGTCGTCCAGCACGGGCGGCTCCGACCGGTCGGTCTGCTGGAAGGAGTAGCGGACGAACAGGTTGTCGCGCTGGGACAGGTTGTGGTCCACGCGCACGTCGAACTGGTTGATGTCGTTCTTCAGGATGCCGTTGGAGATGAAGTTGTTGTTGAAGAACCCGGCGCCCGGCACGTTCGGGAGCGGATACAGCTGGATGAGCTTCGCCGCCACCGGGTCGATGCACGACGGGTTGATGCGGCGCGCGGCCGCGTCGACGCAGCCCGCCGGCACGAAGGGATTCGAGGCCACCATCGAGCCCGTGAGCTCGCTGAGGTCGCCCGTCCGCATCTGGGCCGTGGGCACCGTGGCCGTCTGCGAGAGCGCGCGGTCCGAGCGCGTGGCCTGGTAGTCCCCGAAGAAGAACGTCTTGCCCCGGCGGATCGGGCCGCCGAAGGTCACGCCGCCGATCTGCTGGTTGAACTGGCCCTTCGGCCGCTGGGCGCGGTTGTTGTCCCAGGTGTTCGCGTTGAACGCCTCGTCGCGGAAGAAGTCGTAGACGGACCCGCGGAACTGGTTGGTGCCCTGCTTCACCGAGGCGTTGATCACGGCGCCGGCGGCCTTGCCGAACTCCGCCGAGTAGGTGCGGGTCTGCACCTTGAACTCCTGCAGGGCGTCCACCGGCGGCTGCACCACCTGCGGACTCCGCTCCTGCAGGTTCGTGGAGAACGAGTTGTTGTCGGCGCCGTCGAGCGTGTAGTTGTTCCAGGTGGCGTAGTTGCCGTTGGCGTTGAAGAACGTGTCCTCGCCGCGGCTCGCGATGCCGGCCGGCGCGGCGACGACGCCGGGCGTGAGGAACGCCAGCTCCGAGTAGCGGCGGCCCAGGAGCGGCAGGTCGCGCACCTGGCGCTCGTCCACGATGTTGCCGATGTCGGCCGACTGCGTCTGCAGGAGCTCGGCGCGCCCGGTCACCGTGACCTGCTCGCTGATGGCGCCCACCTCCAGCTCGAAGTCGAGCTGCAGGCGCGCCTGCACGTTGAGGCGCACGCCGTTGTAGGCCGTCTTCTTGAAGCCCTCGAGCTCCGCGGCCACCGTGTAGCGGCCGATGCGCTGGCCCGGGAACACGTACTCGCCGCTGGCGTTCGAGACGGTGCTGGCGACCACGCCCGTCTCCTCCTGCGTGAGCGTGACGGTCACCCCGGGCAGCACCGCGCCCGACGAGTCCTTCACCCGTCCGACGATGGTGCCGGTGTCGATCTGGGCGGCAGCCGCCAGCGGCACGAGCAGGACGAGGACCATCGCGCAGAACCTGGACTGAGACGTGAACATGAGCGCTCCTCGGGGCTCTCTGCCCCGTCGTCGCGGCGACGTCCGCCGCGGGCGCCCGTATAGTACAGGTTGCCGGGGGCCCGGCACAGCCTCAGCGTTTGCGGCGGAGGATCGTGACCAGTTCCGAGCCGCCCATCGCCGTCTGCCCCAGGCTGAGGCCCACCAGCTCGAAGCCGTCCGCCGCCGCCTTCTGCAGTACCTAGTCCTTGGTGGACGTCTTGTTCGAGGCGAGCAGCTCGTACTCGTACCCCGAGTCGCCCCGCCGCCCGTCCTGGCGCTCCAGGATGCAGACCACTTCCTTGCCGCCGAACAGGGACTCGAACACCGTCTGGGCGACGTAGACGTAGCCGGC
>JBFWXO010000079.1:0-15110 GCA_050187355.1 Vicinamibacterales bacterium | reverse complement strand
TACCGGAGGCCCACCGTGCCGTCCGGCGACGTGAGCTGCTGATCGGCGTAGAGACGTGTGCCGCCGCCGTACGACGTCCCCCCGCCGCCCCCGCAGCCGCCCGTGGTCCGCACGGCCACGCCCATCACGCCCGTGAGCGCATCGGAGATGGGACGATCGCTCCGCTCCGTTTCCTGCGTGTGCGCGGGACCGTAGACGGCGAAGTTCACGCCGCCCGGATATGCCTGGCTGCCGACGGCCACGATGCCGTCGTGCGGCGTCCGGCACGTGCGATCGTTGGTCACCGCCCAGCACCAGAGCGGATCGAGCTCGCGGACCGTGCCCGCGATGTTCCGGAGCTGCATCGCCAGGGAGACCACCGACAGGTTCGTCGGGTAGCTGACGTCGAGATAGGCCGCCGCGTATTCCAGCGTGGGCGGCAGGACGAGCATCACCGCCCACACCCACTCCCGCTGATCCGGCGCCAGCGCGACGCCGACGCCGGCCCGCCAGTACTGATCGGCCGTGAAGGACAACCCGACGCGGCGGCGAATGGCGGCCGCCTCGCGCGTCGGATTGCCGTTGAGCCCGAGCAGGAACGCCGAGCCCGGCACGAGCTCCGGCGCGACGGGCGCGACGCCGTTGACGGCGACGATCGACGCCAGCCCGGCCGCCGTCCCCCACGTGAGTTGCAGGCCCGCTGAGAGGTAGCTCGAGAGGGCCGCCGTGATCCAGGCGTACTCGGTGCCGGCCCCCCACGAGCTGGCCAGCCCGATGAGGTTGTAGGCCAGGTAGTTGAAGTGGATCACGTCGAGCCCACGCTGCGACAGGAGCGCTCCCTGGTGCGGCGTGCCCAGGGTGATGAGTCCGTCGAGGTTCCGCGTCCGGCTCCACTGCCGGGCGACGAGCCCGCCCTGACTGTGGGCGACGGCGAGCGTTGACGGCGGCAGCCAGCCCTTCGCGGCCTGAAGCTGGCCGGCCTGCGTCTCGATGGTGGCGACGGACGGGAGGTCGACGACGTGGGGGGTGATGGCCAGGACGTTCGCCAGCCGGGTGGCCGTCGCCCGCCACGCGTCCCCGCTGCTGAAGGCGCCGTGGACGAACACCACGGGCACGTCCTGCCCGCGGCTCTCGACCGGCGCGGCCATCGTGGCGACGAGCAGCGCGGCCGCCAGCCGCATCGCGGCGCTCACCGCGCACCCCCGATCGCGTGGATTTCGTCCAAGGTGGTCGTGCTCACCAGGCGCTGCGACGGCTGTCCCGGGACCGGCGCGGCGCTCGTCGTGCGATGGCGGACCCACCCGCCGTCCTCCAGGCGGCGGTACTCGAACGTGTGGCGTTCGACGAGCACTCGACCGGTCACGACGTTCAGCTCCGCCGGCAGCGCGGTGTCTGGAGCCACGAGGATCTCGCGCACGGTGTCGCCCTGGCGGGCGAGGTAGCGATCCAGCCCCCGGACCTGGCCCACCCTGGCGCCGAAGTCCCGCTCGATCCGCGCCCGGCGGACGCCCGCGGCTCCGGGCGCGGCCACGAGGGGGTCGTCGGCGGCGGCCTGGCCCGCCCACGACGCGGCCGACGGCGCGGCGAGCCCCAGTGACCTGCCGCGGTCATCCCGTACGTCGAGGGCGCCGGTGGACGGATCGCCCTCCACGGTCATGCCGGTGTAGCGCCCGGCCAGCGCGTCCGGCGCACCGGGAAGCGTCGGCGGCAGCATGGTGAGGCGCATCCGGCCGCCGCCGAACCGCGCCAGCCGATACCGCGCCCCCGGGAGCTCCCGCACGACGGCGCCGCTCTCGTCCACGATGGCCCGCGTGATCCGCACGATCGCTGAGAAGTCGGGCTCCTCGGATCCCGCCGCCGTCTGCCCCTGGCCCGGCTGCGGCGCGCCCATCGTGAGCAGCGCCGCCAGCACCACGCGACCTCCCTGTCGTCCTGGCCCCATCACGTCCTCGCTTTCCGACCTCGGGTGTCGTGCCTCCTTGCCATCCGGGAGCGTTGCCAGCAGCCGATCGCGAGTGGATCCCGGCGGCGTCGGGCGCGGTTGCAAGGGACGGGCCGTGGCGGTGGCGGCGGACGGGTCGGCACCGATTGGGGCGGCCCCTCTACGAAACGGAGCGGGAACAGGGCTCGCGTTGCTCCTTGGCGGTGCGAGCGAACCGGCGGCGCGCGCCTGGACCCGGGGCAGTTGGTTCCCGCGCGGGGTAGCGGCTACTCGGGCGGGTCGGCCGTCCGGGGTAGAATGCGAGGTTTGGGATCCCCTCGGGATTCCCGACTGAAGGCATGCCTCACGACTCGATTGCCGTGCGCGGCGCCCGCGTCCACAACCTGAAGAACATCGACGTCGACCTGCCCCGCAATCGGCTCGTGGTGGTCACGGGCCTGTCGGGGTCGGGCAAGTCGTCGCTGGCGTTCGACACGTTGTACGCGGAGGGCCAGCGGCGATACGTCGAGTCGCTCTCCGCCTACGCGCGGCAGTTCCTCGAGCAGATGGAGAAGCCCGACGTCGATCTCATCGACGGGCTCTCGCCGGCCATCTCGATCGAGCAGAAGACCACCGGCGCCAACCCGCGGTCCACGGTCGGCACCGTGACCGAGATCTACGACTACCTGCGGCTCTTCTTCGCCAACGCGGGCGTGCCGCACTGTCCGCAGTGCGATCGCGAAATCGCGTCGCAGTCGCTCGAGCGCATCGTGGACCTGGTGATGACGTATCCCCAGGACAGCCGCATCAACGTGCTCGCGCCGATCGTGCGCGGGCGGAAGGGCGAGTTCAAGAAGGAGCTGCAGGCGCTGCTGGCGCGCGGATTCACCAAGGCGCGCATCGACGGCCAGTTCAAGAACCTCGAGGACGACCTGTCGCTCAACCGGCGGAAGAACCACACGATCGACGTCGTCGTGGATCGCCTGATCGTCCGCTCGGGCATCGAGCGCCGGCTCACCGATTCGGTGCAGACCGCCCTGGATCTCGCCGACGGCGTGGTCGTCATCAACGCCCTCGACAGCGGCGATCGGCTCTACTCGCGCAAGCTGGCGTGCGTCGTCTGCGGCATCAGCGTGCCGGAGATGTCGCCCCGGGCCTTCTCCTTCAACTCGCCGCACGGCGCGTGCCCGGCCTGCCAGGGCCTCGGCGCCCTCTGGGACTTCGACCCCGCGCGGGTGGTCCCCGACGAGACGAAGTCCCTCCACGAGGGCGCGATTGCGCCGTGGGCCCGCGGGGATCGCAAGCTCGTCAGGACCGCCATCGACACCATCGCCGCGCATTGGGGCATCGATCCCGCCGTGCCGTTCGGCAAGCTGCCGAAGAAGCACCGCGACCTCCTGCTGAACGGCCCCGGCGCCGCCGGACGGACGGCCGCGGCCCCGGCGCCGCCGCGCCGCAAGCCGGCGAAGGGCGGCGATCCCTACGGGAGGGACTTCGAGGGCGTGCTGCCGAACCTGCGCCGGCGGTTCGACGACGCCTCGTGGGACCAGCAGGCCGAACTCGACGCGTTCCGGGCGCTGCGCGACTGTCCCGAGTGCCACGGCGGCCGCCTCCGCGCGGAGAGCCGCGCGGTGCGGTTGAAGGGGCGGGCGCTGCCGGACTACGTCGCCATGCCCATCGGCGATGCCCGGCGCGTGTTCGAGGCGATGACCCTCAACGAGCGCGAGACCATCATCGGCGGCCGGATCCTGAAAGAGATCCGCGAGCGCCTGACCTTCCTGGACGAGGTCGGCGTGGGCTACCTCACGCTGGGCCGCAGCGCCGCGACCCTGTCAGGCGGCGAGGCGCAGCGCATCCGCCTGGCCACCCAGATCGGCTCGAACCTGACGGGCGTCCTCTACGTGCTCGACGAGCCGTCGATCGGACTGCACCAGCGCGACAACCGTCGCCTGCTCTCCACGCTGGCCCGGCTGCGCGACCTCGGCAACACCGTGGTGGTGGTGGAGCACGACGAGGAGACCATCCGGTCCGCGGACTACGTCGTGGACCTGGGCCCCGGCGCGGGCGAGCACGGCGGGCGCGTGATGTTCCAGGGACCGCCGGCCGGTCTGGCCGAGGCACCGGAGTCGCTGACGGGTCAGTTCCTCAGCGGTCGCCGCGTCATCGAGACGCCGCGCCGCCGCCGCGCCCCCGGGAAGGCCGAGATCGTGATCCGGGGGGCGCGCGCGAACAACCTGAAGGACCTCGACGTCCGGATTCCACTGGGGCTGTTCGTGGCCGTGACCGGCGTCAGCGGGTCGGGCAAGAGCACGCTCGTGAACGACATCCTCTACCGGTCGCTCGCCAAGCAGCTCTACCGCGCCTCCGAAGAGCCGGGCCCCCACCGCGCGGTCGACGGCGTGGCGCAGGTGGACAAGGTCATCGAGATCGACCAGTCGCCCATCGGCCGCACGCCGCGCTCCAACCCGGCCACCTACACGGGCCTCTTCTCGTTCATCCGCGACCTGTTCGCGATGGTCCCCGAGGCGAAGGCCCGCGGCTATCGCCCGGGCCGCTTCTCGTTCAACGTGAAGGGCGGCCGCTGCGAGGCGTGCCAGGGCGACGGCGTCATCGCGATCGAGATGCACTTCCTGCCGGACGTCTTCGTCACCTGCGAGCAGTGCAAGGGCCGGCGCTACAACCGCGAGACCCTCGAGGTGAAGTACCGCGGGAAGTCGATTGCGGAGGTGCTGGACCTCACCGTGAGCCAGGCGCTGCCGCTGCTGGAGAACTTCCCGCTCATCGCCAACAAGCTGCGGACACTCGAGAGCGTGGGCCTCGGCTACGTGACCCTGGGACAGTCGGCCACCACCCTGTCAGGGGGCGAGGCGCAGCGGGTGAAGCTCGCCAAGGAGCTCTCGAAGCGGGGCACGGGCCGGACGCTCTATATCCTCGACGAGCCGACGACCGGCCTGCACTTCGAGGACGTCCACAAGCTGCTCGACGTGCTCGACCGGCTCGTCCAGCAGGGCAATACCGTGCTCGTCATCGAGCACAACCTGGACGTCATCCGGTCGGCCGACTGGATCATCGACCTCGGCCCCGAGGGCGGGGCGGCCGGGGGACGGGTCGTGGCGCAAGGCCCGCCGGAGACGGTCGCCCGGGCCAAAGGCTCGTATACGGGGCAAGTCCTGGCGGAGACGCTCGGCGGCCGTGCCGGGTAGGTGTGTCACAGGAGCCACAGTCGAGGAGGTTTTGGGTGTGGTTGCATAGCCACACACACCGGGATCCCGTCGTTCGGCCTCATCAGGCAAGTCATTCATTTACAGCTACTTGCGTCGTCCATGCCCGATGTGAAGCAACGGGCACCCGGTTTGCTTCATGATGAGCGGTAGCTTGTGAGCATCTCCTTTCAGCAAACCCTCCGCCGTCAGGTTTCGTGCGCCGGGATCGGCCTGCACTCGGGAACGAAGGTCGGTCTCACGCTGAAGCCCGCCGCCCCTGGTACTGGCATCGTCTTCCGCCGGGCCGACCTGGGCATCGACATCCCCGCCAGTGTGGACTTCGTGGCCGGGCAGCACTACGCCACCGTGCTGGGCCGCGACGGCGCCACGGTCGAGACGGTGGAACACCTCCTGGCCGCCCTGGTCAGCGCCGGGGTCGACAACGTCGTCGTGGAGCTGACGCAGCGCGAAGTGCCCATCATGGACGGCAGCTCGGCGCCCTTCCTCTTCCTCATCCAGGAAGCGGGCACCAAGCGGCAGTCCGCACCGCGCAGCTACCTGAAGGTGCTGCGTCCGGTCACGGTGGCCGCCGGCGACAAGCACATCGCCATCTACCCGTCGGATCACTTCAAGGTCAGCTACACGATCAGCTTCGACCACCCGATGCTGCGGCACCAGTCCCGCACCACCCGCATCACCGAGCAGAGCTTCAGCGACGACATCGCCTCGGCCCGCACGTTCGGCTTCCTGAAGGAAGTGGAGTGGATGCGTCAGCAGGGGCTGGCGCTGGGCGGATCGCTCGACAACGCCATCGTGATCGGCGACACCGGCCCGCTGAACGCGCTCCGGTTCGACGACGAGTGCGTGCGCCACAAGATCCTCGACGCCGTCGGCGATCTGGCCCTCCTGGGACGCCCGGTGCTGGGACACGTCGTGGCGCACCGGGCCGGCCACGCCCTGCACACCCAGCTCGCCGCGCAACTCCTGGCCGAGCCTGACGCGTTCGCCGTCGTAGAGAACGTCGCCGTGCCGGCTGCCGAGACCGACGCCGTGCCCGCGCCGGCGCGCGCCCGCTGAGTCACCTCAGGCCAACCTCCTCGGGTCGGGCCGCGGATCGCACCTCCGCGGCCCGTTTTGTCGTACGGCGTCCGGCCGCGCTGGGATCCGCCCGCGGCGCCGCCGGCCATTCGCGGTAGCATGCCGCCAGGTCTGCCGGCCATGTCCCCGACCCGACCCGCCGACGTGAACCGCCGCGAGTTCCTGAAGATGGGGACCGCCGCGGTGACCGCCGCGTCCGCCCTGCCGGGAGGCGCGTCCCCGGCCATCCCGCCGCAGCCGGCGGGGAGCGGCGCCTTCGCGGCGCCCCCGATCGACATGGTGCGGATCGGGATGGTCGGCGTCGGGCTCCAGGGCGGATCGCACCTCGAGAGCTTCCTGAAGATCCCGGGCTGCCGCATCACGGCCGTCTGCGACGTCCGCGACGAGCGCACCACGTGGGCCTCCCACGCGGTCGTGGCGGCCGGGCATCCGGCGCCGGCGGTCTACGCGCGCGGCCCGCGCGACTTCGAGCGCCTCTGCGAGACCGAGGATCTCGATCTCGTCTTCACGGCCACGCCGTGGGAGTGGCACGTCCCCGTGATGCTCGCCGCGATGAAGAACGGCAAGCACGCGGCCACCGAAGTGCCGGCCGCGATGACGATCGACGATTGCTGGGCCCTCGTCGAGAGCGCCGAGCGGCACCGCCGGCACGCGGTGATGATGGAGAACTGCAATTACGACCGGCCGGAGATGATGGCCTACAACCTCGTCCAGCAAGGCCTGCTCGGGGACGTGCTGCACGCCGAGGGCGGCTACCTGCACGACCTGCGGGCCATCAAGTTCGAGAAGAAGGACGAAGGCCTCTGGCGGCGGGCCTGGTCGATGAAGCTCGATGGGAACCCGTATCCCACGCACGGCCTGGGCCCCATCGCGAACTGCCTGCACATCAACCGCGGCGATCGCTTCGACTACCTGGTCTCGATGAGCGGCCCGTCGCGCGGCCTCTACGACTGGGCGCGGGAACACTTCCCGGCCGACGCGCCGGAGCGCCGCGAGCGCTACAGGCTCGGGGACGTCAACACCAGCCTCCTCAAGACGGCCAACGGCAAGACCGTGATGGTGCAGCACTGCACGAATCTCCCGCGGCCATACAGCCGGATCCACGTGGTGCAGGGCACCAAGGGCCTCTTCCAGGGCTATCCCCACCGCGCCTACATCGAGGGGCGGGGCCGGGAGGACGAGTGGACGGACTGGTCGGAGCTGAAGGCCGAGTTCGACCACCCGGTCTGGCGCGAGATCGAGTCCCGCGCCGCCGGCGCCGGGCACGGCGGCATGGACTACATCGAGGACGAGCGCCTCATCGCGGCGCTCCGTCACGGCCGGCCGACGGACATGACCGTGTACGACGCCGCGGCGCTGAGCGCCGTGGTGGAGCTGAGCGTCCGCTCGTGCCGGGCGCGCGCAAAGGCGGTCGACGTCCCGGACTTCACCCGCGGCCGCTGGCGGACCGGCGCGCCCCTGGACTTCGCCTAGTCCCGCGGCCCGGACGCCGTCCCGTCGCGCAGGCGTCGCGCACTATACTTCCCGCGGCCCCATGCAGCTGACGCCGCTCGACTGGGTCATCGTCGCCGCCTCCCTCGCCCTTTCCTTCGCGCCGGCGCTGTACCTGGCGCGCCGCGCCGGGTCGAGCACGGCGGAGTTCTTCACGTCCGGCCGATCCGCTCCGTGGTGGCTCGTCGGCGTGTCGATGGTGGCGACCACATTCAGCACCGACACGCCCAACCTCGTCACGGACCTGGTGCGGCAGGGCGGCGTGGCCGCCAACTGGGCCTGGTGGGCGTTCCTGCTCACGGGCATGACGACGGTGTTCTTCTACGCGCGGCTGTGGCGGCGGCTGGGCGTGCTGACGGACCTCGAGTTCTACGAGCTGCGCTACTCTGGCCGCGCCGCCACGCTGGTGCGCGGGTTCCGCGCCGTCTACCTCGGCGTGGTCTTCAACGTCGTCATCATGGCGTCGGTGAACCTGGCCGCGGCCAAGATCGCCAACGTCCTCCTCGACTGGCCCATCGGCCGCACGCTGCTCGTCTGCGGCGTGCTCAACGTGGCCTTTGCGGCGACGTCGGGCCTCTGGGGCGTCCTGGTGACGGACTTCTTCCAGTTCGGAATCGCGATGGCCGGGTCGTTCTCGGCCGCCGTCTACGCCCTGGGCCATCCCGCGGTCGGCGGCCTGTCGGGCCTCGTGGCCCGCCTCCCGGCCCCCACGCTGGCCTTCGTGCCGGACCTGACCGACTGGGCGGTCTCGGTGCCGATCTTCATCGTGCCGCTGGCGGTCCAGTGGTGGTCCACGTGGTATCCCGGCGCGGAGCCCGGCGGCGGCAGCTACATCGCCCAACGGATGCTGGCCGCGCGCAGCGAGCGCGACGCCATGGGCGGCACGCTCCTCTTCAACGTGGCGCATTACGCGCTGCGGCCCTGGCCCTGGATTCTCGTGGCCCTGGCGTCGATACTGGCCTTTCCCACCCTCGACGACATCCGCCGGGCGCTGCCGCACGTGGACCCCGTGCTCGTCGGGCACGACATGGCCTACCCGGCCATGCTGACCTTCCTGCCGGCGGGCGTGCTCGGCCTCATGGTGGCCGGGCTGCTCGCCGCCTACGTGTCCACGATCTCGACGCACCTCAACTGGGGCACGTCCTACCTCGTCCACGACCTCTATCGCCGGTTCGTCAATCCCGACGCCGACGAGCGCCACTACGTGATGGTGGGCCGCCTGACGACGGCCGCCCTCATGATCGCGGCCGGCCTGCTGACGCTCGTCCTGGAGTCCGCGCGCACGACGTTCAACCTGCTCCTGTCCATCGGCGCGGGCACGGGCCTCCTGTACCTCCTGCGCTGGTTCTGGTGGCGGATCAACGCCTGGAGCGAGATCGCGGCCATGGCCAGTTCCTTCCTGCTCGCCGTGGCGCTCCTGGTGCTCGACCGCCAGGGACATGGCGTGCCCCAGCACGTGGCCCTCGTGATCACGGTGGCCGTCACGACGATCGTGTGGCTCGCCGTCACCTTCCTCACGCCGCCGACCTCGCCCGAGACGCTGCGCGCGTTCGTCGCGCGGGTCGGGCCGGCGGGGCCGGGTTGGGCCGCGGTCCGGCAGGGCATGGCCGCGGCGCCGCCCGTCGACGATCTGGACGGGGCCCTGGTGGGATGGGTGTCGAGCTGCGCCTTCATCTACAGTGCGCTCTTCGCCACCGGTTTCTTCCTCCTCGGGCGGCCCGCCGCCGGCGCGGCGGCGTCGGTCGTGCTGGTCGTGAGCGGGGTGGTGGCCTGGCGGGCGGTGGCGCGGGCGTGGGCGCGATGACGGCCGTCGTGCTCGCCGGCGGGCGCGGATCCCGGTTGCGGGCGAGCTCCCCGGACGGCCTGGCGTCCGACGCGCAGCGCCGCGCGGCCCTCCGCGGCCTGAAGATCATGATGCCCGTGGACGCCGCGGGCCGCCGACCGCTGCTCGACTACATCCTGGGATCGCTGGCCGACGCTGGCGTCTCGGAGGTGGTGCTCGTCGTTCCGCCAGAGGCGGCGGAGGTGCGTGACCATGTCGCCCGCACCCCGCCGGCCCGTCTGGCCGTCCGCTTCGCCGTCCAGGCGGTCGCGGATGGCACGGCCGGCGCCGTCCTGGCTGCGGAAGCCGCCGTCACGGACCCCGCGTTTCTCGTCATGAACGGCGACAACCTGTACCCGCCCAGCGCCGTCCGAGCGCTGTGCGCGCTCGAGAGCTGCGGCCTGCCCGCGTTCACGCGGGCGTCTTTGCTGACGGCCAGCGGATTCCCGCCCGGGAAGATCGACACGTTCGCCGACGTGACGGCCGATGCCGCGGGCTGGCTGGTCCGGCTCGTCGAGAAGCCGGCGCGGGGCCCCGGCGCCCCGGAACGGTCGGCCCTGGTCAGCATGAACATCTGGAAACTGGATCGGACGATCTTCGAGGCGGCCCGCGACGTGCCGCCGTCGCCGCGCGGCGAGCGCGAGCTGCCTGGCGCCGTGATGCTCGCCGTCACCCGCGGAACGCCGTTCCGGGTGCTGGCCGTGTCCGAGCCCGTCCTCGACCTGACGACCGCCGACGACGTGGCACTCGTGAGCCGGGCGCTCGCCGGCGTGGAGCCTCGCCCATGACGCTGGCAGAGCAGCTGGCCGGATACGGTTTCTCGGCCGACGACGCCGCGACGCGCGCCGCCGTCGTGGAAGAGGTGGCCCACGGGCTGGAGATGCTCGCCGGCGCGCCCCCCGAGTGGTGCTGGTTCGTGCCCGGCCGTCTCGAGGTCTTCGGCAAGCACACCGACTACGCCGGCGGACAGGCCCTCGTCGCGGCGGCCCCGCGCGGCTTCGCCGTGGCGGCCCGGTCGCGCGACGACCAGCGGGTCCGGGTCGTGGACCACGTGAACGGATCGCTGCTGGACATCGCGGTCACGTCGGACGCGCCCCCGCTGCGCGGCTGGGCCGGCTACATCGACGTCACCGTCCGACGGCTCGCGCGCAACTTTCCCGGCGCCGAACTTGGCCTGGACCTCGTGTTCGCCAGCGATCTGCCTCGCGCCGCCGGCATGTCGAGCTCCAGCGCCCTCGTGGTGGCCGTGGCCACCGCCCTGGCGGCCCGGGCCCGGCTGGACGAGCGCCCCGAGTGGCGGGACGCGGTGAAGGGCGTCGAGGACCGCGCCACCTACTTCGGCTGCATCGAGAGCGGCCAGCCCTTCCGCGCGCTCGCGGGCACCTCGGGCGTCGGCACCCAGGGAGGCAGCGAGGATCACACGGCCATCCTCGGCTGCCGGGCCGGTCACCTGGCCCACTACCGCTTTCTGCCCACGGCGCGGCTGGCCGACATCGCCTGCCCGCCCGGCTGGACGTTCGTCGTCGCCACGAGCGGCGTTCACGCCGACAAGGCAGGATCGGTGCGCGAGCGCTACAACCGCGCCGCCCTCGCCGCGCGGGCGCTGCTGAACGTCTGGAACAGCGCCGCGCCGGAACCGGCGGCATCGCTGGCGGCGCTCATCGCCGACGGCGACGCGGTGACCGAGCTCCGCCGGCTGATTGCGACCGCCGTGATCCCGGCCGCCTCGCCGGTCGAGCTGGCCAGGCGGCTCGACCATTTCCTTGCGGAGAACGCCATCGTGGCGGCTGCGGCCGCGGCCTGTGCGCGCGGCGATGCGGGAACCATGGGCGAGCTGGCCGCCGCGTCCCAGGGGCACGCCGAGCGTCTGCTCGAGAACCAGGTGCCGGAGACGTCCACCCTGGCGGCGCTGGCGCGCGAGTGCGGCGCCCACGGCGCGACGAGCTTCGGCGCCGGGTTCGGCGGCAGCGTGTGGGCGCTCGTCGATCGCGGCGACGCGGGACACTTCGCGCGGACGTGGCTGGACGCCTACCGCCGTCGCCATCCGGGCATGCCGAACGTCCGGTGGTTCACGGTCACCCCGGGGCCGGGGCTCGTCGCCCTGCCGGCGGCATTGTAGGATCGCCTCGCCACCCCGCCCTCCGCATGCACGCCGATCTCACGGACGCCCTGGATTTCCACCACGCCGTGCTCGCCGAGGGGGCGCGCGCCCTGGTCGGCTACGACACCGCGAAGGCCGTCGCCAACGTCGTGCTGCTGTCGGAGATCCCGACCACCTACGACAAGCGGTCCGAGCGCCAGGTGAACGCGGGCAACCTCCTGCTGCGCGGCGTGCCGGGCGTCGGCAAGACGTTCTTCGGCGTGATCCTGGCGGCCATCAGCGACGCGCGCTTCGCCCGCATCCAGGGCCGGGCCGACCTGCAGCCGACCGAGGTCGTCGGATTCCAGATGATCAACCCGGCGACGGGCCAGCTCGTGACCGAGTTCGGTCCGATGGCCTCCGCCGAGGTCATCCTCCTCGACGAGATCAACCGCATCCCGCTGAAGTCCCAGAGCGCCTTCCTGGAAGGCCTGCAGGACCGGACGATCACGGTGGGGAAGCAGACCTACGATCTGCCGGCGTTCAGCTTCGCCATCGCCACGATGAATCCCGTGGAACTCGGCCAGGGCACGTTCCCGCTCTCGGAGGCCGCGACGGATCGCTTCGCGGCGATGGTGCAGATCGGCTACCTCCCCAACGCGGAGGAGGAGAAGCTGGTGGACTTCGACTTCAAGCGGATGACGCTCAGGCCCCTCCTGTCGAAGGAGCGGATCATCCAGCTGCGCGCCGTCATCAGCGACCGCGTCTTCCTGCACAAGAGCCTCGGGCGCTACGTCCAGCGGCTCGTCGGCGCCACGCGGCCCCGCGATCCCGACACCGACTGGCTCGACCGGTCCCCGTCCGACCTCGTCGAGCGCGGCGTGGACCTCGGCGCCTCGCCGCGGGCCATCATCTGCTGGAGCCGCCTCGCCAAAACGTGGGCGCTGCTCATCGGCGGCCGCGACGAGGTGTACCCGGAGGACATCCAGGCCCTCGCGCCGTTCGTGCTGGGCCACCGGATCTGGCTGGGCCCTCATGCCGCCGCCCATGGATTGACCGCCGAGGCCGTCATCGACGACGTCGTGGCCGAGGTGCCGATTCCATGAATCACCACGCGCCGGCGGCGACGTCGCTCGTCGACCTGAACCACATCGCCAAGATCGAGCTGCTCATCCTGAAGCGGCTCGCCGGCGGCACCACCGGCGACCACCGGAGCCGGGCCGACGGGCACGGCTTCGACTTCGTCGGCCTGCGCGACTGGCAGGCCGGCGATCGCTTCTCGGCCATCGACTGGCCGCAGTCCACGATCACGAACTTCGCGCCCCTGATCGTCCGCGAGTTCGATCAGCCGAGCTCGGCGACGGTCCTGGCCGTGGCCGACGCGTCGCTCTCCACCCGGTGCGGCGTCGACGGCGCGCCGCTGGCCGCCGTGGTCGCCCGAGCCCTGGCGACCATCGGGCTGTCGGCGGCGTTCTTCCAGGACCGCTTCGGTCTGCTGGCGTTCGACCGCGGGTTCAGCGCGGTGTCGGGCATCGCGCCCCGCACGGGACGCGGCCACGTCGTCCACTGTCTCGAGGCCTACGAGGCGCGCCGGGGGCTGGAGCCGGTGGCCGGGACCACGGTCGCGGCGGCGCTCTCGGGCAGCCTGCGCACGGCGGCGCTCGTGCCCGTCATCTCGGATTTCCTCTTCGACGACGCGCACCACTTCGTCCGCGAGCTCGTCGCCGTGAACGTCGTGCACGACGTGTTCCTCGTCGTCGTCGACAGCGGCCTCGCCTTTCATGCCGGCGGCCTCTCGTCGGGCTGGATCTCGGTCCGTGACGTCGAGCACGGCGGCACCCGGATCGTCTCCCGCCGGGCCTACCGCGCCCTCGCCGAGCGGGCGCGGGCGTGGCAGGACGAGGTGTGCGCGGCCGCCCGCGCTGCCGACCTCGACGTGGTCCGCCTCGGCGGCACCCAGGCGACGGACGAACTCGCCCTGGCGGAATTCGTGGCCGAGCGCCGGCTGCGGAAGGTGGCGCGGTGAGGCGAGCCCGTGCCGCGATCGGCGCCGCGCTGGCGCTGCTGGTGTCGGCGGCCGCGGCTGGCGCCCAGGCGCGGGCCGGCGCGGCCCCGGCCGTGGATCCCGGACGCGAGGTGCCGCTGCAGTGCTGGTGGCGCGCCTCGAAGGGCGCCATCCACATCGGCGAGGTCGTCGACGTGACGCTGACGTGCTCGGCCCTCGAAAGCGAGGCCGCCCGGGCCGTGCCCGACGAGACCCGCCTGACGGTCGCGGCCGTGCAGATGGCGCCCTGGGAGATCGTCGGCGGCACGCACCCGGCCGATATCCGGGCGGGCTCGCGCCGCATCTTCCAGTACGTCTACCAACTGCGGATGCTCGAACCGACCGCCATCGGCCGCGACGTCCGCCTGCCCCCGCTCCTCATCCCCTACCGGGTGGAGAGCCGCATGGGAGCCGACACCGCGATGTCGGGCCGCGACCTGACACAGCTCATGCCGCAGACGCCGATCCGGATCGTCGGGCAGGTGCCGGGTGAAGCATCCGACATCCGTGACGGATCGGCGGCGAGCCTGGGCGAGATCGCGGCGCTCAGATTCCGGGCGGATGCGTACCGCACGACCGGTACCGTGCTGGCGGCACTGGCCGGCGTGAGCGTCGTGGCAGCCCTGGTGCCGCTGGCCGGCCGGGTGCGGCGGGCGCGTGTGGGCGCCCCGGGGCTGGCCTCGGATCGCGCCGTCCTGCTGTGGGCGGCCGCGCGCCTCGACCAGCTGGCGCGCGCCGGCGCCGGCGGCTGGTCGGCGGACGCGGTGCGGGACGCGCACGCGACGGCCCGGCTCGTGGCGGGCGTCCGTCTCGGCCGTGGGGTCCGGCAGCGCCGCCTCTCGCGAGGCGAGGCTGCCCCCGAGGGCCGCCTCGTGGTGCCGCACGGGCTCCGCCGCACGCGAAGCGCCGTCACGGCGTCCGCGACCGCGGGCGACGTCGCCCGCGCGGTCGACGCCCTGGGCGCCGACGCCAGCGCCGCAACGCGGGCCTCGCTCGAACGGCTCCGCGACGCGTTGGACGTCCTGGCCCGGGCGCAGTTCACGCGGGACGCCGCGGCCGACGGGACACCCGCCGGCCTCGACGAGGCGGTCCGGGCCGCCGGCGACGTGGCGCGCGAGACGGCCCGGGAGCGGCTGCTCGCGTGGCGGCCGTGGCGCCGGGCGGACGCCGCGGGCGCGCCGTCGCTGGAGTTCTGATGGGCGTCGAGCAGTTGCGGGCGTTCGCGGCGCGCCTCCTCGCCGACTGGCGGGCCGTCGGCGAGGGCGTGCAGTTCGCCTACCGCGAGGAACCGCTGCTCGCCGCCGGCGCGCTCGTCGGGCTGGCGCTGGTCGTCGTCGCCTGGCGGCTCGCGCGCGGCGCCCGCCCGTGGCGGGACGCGGTCGCCGTGCCGGCGGTGCTGCGCGTGCGCGCCTCGCGGCTCGCCTGGGTGCGCCACGCGCCGCTGGTCCTTGCCGGTCTCGGCGTCCCGCTGG
>JBFWXO010000078.1:0-15483 GCA_050187355.1 Vicinamibacterales bacterium | reverse complement strand
CATCCGGGAGCAGGCCGGGCGCGGCGGGAACGCCTACGCCGCCAAGCCGCACGCCATCCGGGAGAAGCAACTCGGCGCCATCGTCAAGTGGGCGAAGGGCCAGAAGGACGCGGCCCTGGCGGACGCGAAAGCCGCGGCCGAGATCGAGGCCACGATGGCGGCCCCATCGGGTCCGCCGGATCCGATCAAGCCGGCCTTCGAGCTCTACGGCGAGCTGCTCGCCGAGGCCGGCCAGGACAAGGCGGCCGCCGCTGCGTTCGAGCAGGCGCTGCTGCGCACGCCGAACCGCACGCCGTCGGTCCGGGGCCTCGCCACGGCCACCGCGCGCCTGAAGACGTCGATGCACTGATCGACGCGGCGGATGGGGGCTGGGCTGGTGCGGTCGGGCGCCACTGGCTGGCGCCGCGCCCCAGTCCCTGGTCCCTGGTCCCTGGTCCCTAGAATCTCTTCGTGTACACCACCTTCGCCGCGCCCCGGCGATCGAGGGTGGTGAAGCGCGTGCGCGGATCGAGCGGGTCGTCGACGAGGTTGTGCGTGTAGACGAGGAATACGTCGTTGCCGGGCGTCACGATCCAGCGGAAGCGCGCCTGCCAGCCGAGGCCGCGGCTCACCGAGTCGTACTGCACGTTGTTGACGAGGTACATGAAGGGGCTGAACTGCGTGTCCAGGATGGCCCGGTGCAGGCGCGTCGAGAAGGCGCCCTCGGCCAGGTCCACGTGGTTCCACTCGTTCGTGAGGTTGAGCGTCACGCCCGGCCGCGGCCGGATGCCGACGTCGAACCCGACCTCGCGGCGGGTGCCCGAGAGGAAGCCGCCCCACTCCACGCTCGGCCGCAGCGCGATCAGCCGCTGGTTGGCCGTGTTCGCCGAGACCCGGTAGCGCGTGAACGTGTAGTCGCTGCCCGCGGGCAGGGTGATGCCCGCGCTGATGTCGAAGTCGCGCTCGAGACGCTCGTAGGACGGGATCACGTTCACCTCGACGTTGTCGCCCGAGTGGAGCTCCAGCCGCCCGAGCCGGGCGTTCACGACCCGCGTGACCCAGCGGTTGTCGAGATCGGTGAAGAGGTCGGTGGCCACGCCCCATCCGTACCGGCGAATCGTCGGGTGCCGGGTGGCCGGGCGCCGCATGTAGAAGGCGAAGGGGTTGTACTGGCGGAACCCGCGGCGGGCCGTGAACCCGACGGCGGGGTCGAAGCGCCGGCCGACCTGCGTGAAGCCGCCGCCGGCCTCCCAGACGTCGTTGGGGTAGTTCACGAACGTGCCGAACGAGTCGCTGGTGCCGTTCCCGTCGGTGTTCGTGGCCCGCAGCCAGAAGGCCGAACCCTCGAGGTTCCTGTTCCCGAAGAACGCGCGGGTGGCCAGGCGGGCGTCGACGCCGACGGTGTGCCGCGTGCCCAGCGCCTCCTGGCCGCGCGTCGCCCGGCCGGTGTACAGGCCGCCGACGTAGGACTGCTGCAGGATGCGTCGCCGCGTGCGCAGCACCAGGAAGTCCTCGCCGCGGACGTCGTGGTCCTCGGCCGTGCGCACGTACAGCGCCCCGACGTCCTGCGCGCCGGCCTGGCCCGTCACCTTGCCGCCGATGTCGATGCGCTGCGGCTGGCCCTGGCTGTCCAGGCCGATCCGCCGCGAGAAGAACGCGCGGTTGGCGAAGTCGAAGAACGTCGCGCCGTCGAGGAAGAACGACCGCCGCTCGGGAAAGAAGAGCGGGAAGCGGGTCAGGTTCACGAGCCGCTGGTCCACCTCGGTCTCGGCGAAGTCCGTGTTCACCGAGGCGACCCCGCGCAGACTCGGGGTGAAGTTGTAGGTGAAGTCGACGCCGACGCCGCCGTCGCCCTTCCAGTCCTGGCGCGGCACCCGGCCCGGCGCGTCCGAGACGTTGCCCGACGCGTACGGCTTCAGCTCCATCCCGCGGCCCTGGTGCAGGTCCTTCAGGCCCAGCAGCAGCCCGGCGTTGGCCATGCGGCGCAGGCCCTGGTTGCGCTGGTACCCCGTCCAGAGCAGCTCCTCGTTCTTGCGCCGGACCGTGCGCTGGAAGTTGATGCCCCAGGCCGGGGCGTTGGGATCGAAGGCGAGCGTCAGGAACGGGATGTCGATCTCGATGACCCACCCGATCTCGCTCTGGCGCACCCGGGCGTTCCAGATGCCGTCCCATTCGCGGGCGTTGGTGCCGCCCGGCCCCATCAGGGCGTCGGCCATCAGGCCGGAGGGGTTCATCTCGAAGAAGTACCCGGTCTGCTGGTTCAGGAACGTGTCCATCGTCCACATGAACCGGTCGTCCGCGCTCAGGAACTCGTCGCGCTTCCTGGTGTTGCCCTTCAGCTTGTCCGGTTCGGAGTCGTACAGCGTCGCGCCGATGTACAGGTGCTCGCGGTTGAAGACGATCCGGACCTCGGTCCGCTCGGTCGGCGTGCCGCCGAGCACCGGGTCCTGCATGATGAACTCGCCGCCGTGCTGGGCCCGCGCCCATGCCGGCTCGTCGAGGATGCCGTCGAGCACGATGCGCTCGTCGTCGCGCAGACGCTCGGCCGTCATCGTGCGCCGTCCGGAGGTGAGGATGTCGTCGGTCTGGGCCGCGGCCGTGCCGGCCAGGGGCGCCGCCGCGAGCGCCGCGAGGAGGAATCGCCGTCGCATGTGGCCCCCTAGGATACAAGGCCCTTTCGTTGCGGCTGGAGACACGGCGTGACAGGCGAAGACGAGCCTTCCATGCGTGGGCCGAGGGTGCCTGGGTTTTGTGAGGTGCCCGGCCTACCGACGATCCGCGCCGACGGCGAAGTCGGCGAGCCGGCGCCGCTGGCGCCCGTCGGCGTCGAAGTTGTCGGGTGAGAGCCACGCCGTGAACGCGGCGTCGAGGGCCGGGAACTCGCGGTCCGTGATCGCATACCAGGCGGTGTCGCGATTGCGGCCCTTGTAGATGGTGGCCTGCCGGAACACGCCCTCGAAGGTGAAACCGAGCCGCTCGGCGGCGGCGCGGGACGGGTGGTTCAGCGCGTCGCACTTCCACTCGTAGCGGCGGTAGCCCAGCGAGAAGGCGTAGCGCATCATGAGAGCCATGGCGTCGGTGGCGACGGGGCGGCGCTGTGCCAGCGGCGAGAAGTTGATGTGGCCGACCTCGATGGTGCCCACGGCCGGATCGATGCGGAGGTAGCTGGCCACGCCGACGGGCCGCCCGTCCTGCCGATCGCGGATCGTCAGGAAGTACGGGTCCTCGCCCGGCGCCACCGCGCGGAGCCACGCGTCGTAGGCCTCGAAGGTGGCGAAGGGGCCGACCGGCAGGTAGGTCCAGTTCGCGCCCGACGCGTCGAGCGCGTTGGCGTCGAAGAGCGCCCGCGCGTGCCGGTCCGGGTCGAGGCGCTCGAGGCGGGCGAAGCGGCCGTCCAGGCTCGTGATGGCGGGCCGCGCGCGCGGGGTCCAGCCTTCCACCGGCTCGCCGACGGGCTGCCCGAGGGCGTTCAGTCGCTGGGTCATCGGGCGTCTCCTCCGAGGACGCCGCGGGGGACCGGGGCGGTGACGCGGCGCACGCCGCCGCCCGCCACGTCCACGATCCCGCTGGCGGCGAAGCTGTTCTGGGAATCCGGCTCGAGCGCGGCGGCGGCGAGCGAGGCCAGCGGCTGCGCCATGTCCACGAACCACGCGCCGGGCGCGACTGGCGACTCGGCCGGGACCAGCGCGACGTCCAGGACGGCGATGGGCGCGCCGCCGTCGATGGCGCCGCGGGCGTCCTCACGCGCCCCCGACGACTGGCGGACGACGCGGTAGCCCTCCACCGTCCAGCGGCCCGCGCCCGTCACCGGGTCCACCTGCACGCCGAGCAGGCGCAGTTTCCCGACGGCGGCCGTCTCCCCGGGCGCCAGCAGGTAGCCGCAGGGGCGGGACCGTGCGCGCTCGACCCGCAGCGTGTCGGCCGAGCGCCAGGGCACGACGAGGCGGCGCTCCGCGCCCGACTGGGCGTCGAGGAACGTCATGGGCAGGCGTCCGGGCGTGTGCCCGGCGGCCACGATCACGGTCCCCGTGCAGGCCAGGCCCGCGACGTCGGCATCGGCCCGGCGCGTCACGGCCAGGAGGCGCGGGCCGCGCCGGGCGGCCTGGGCGACGACGGTCAGGGCCGCCGTCACGTGCGTCTGGACGCGGCGGGCCAGGTGGGCCCGCCCGACGCCGACGCCCCGCGTCTCGATCAGGATCGACACGGCCTGCCTGAGGCCGTTCACGTTGCGGCCCGTGTCCGGCTGCACGCCCCCGGCCGACACCACCTTGTCGTCCGGGTCCGTCGACGTCGTGTGGTACTGGAACACGTGGAGGCCCGCCTGGCCGAGCGCCGTGCGCACGGGCGCCAGGAAGCCCGCCTCCGTCTCCCGTGCGATGGCCGGCGACAGGTTCCCGACCGTGGCGCCCTGCAGGAGCGCGTCGTAGTACTGCACGACGCCGTATTTCTTCACCCAGCGGTCGGCCACCGTGAACTCGTGCAGATCGAGGACCACGTCGGGCCGGAGCCGACGCGTGACGGCGGCGATGGCCTGGGCCTCGGGCGTCTGGAGCAGCAGGTGGTCGCGGTTCACGTCGGCGCCGCTGGCGGTGGCCCGCACGAAGTGCTCGGCGCCGTCGGGGTTGGCGCGCGGCACCACGTAGACGTTGACCCTGTCGAGCAGCGCGCGATCGGGTCCGGCCAGGCGGGCGGCCAGGGCCAGCGCGGCCTCGCCGCCCGACGGCTCGTTGCCGTGCTGCTGGGCCAGGACGAGCACGGTCGGGCGCGCCGCGGAGTGGCCGCCGGCGCCGGTGAGGGCCACCAGCACCAGCGCGCGGCCTTCCTGCGAGCGGCCGGCCGTCTCGATGGCGACGCGGCCGGACGCCTCGCCGGCCAGGCGGTCGAGAAACGCCAGGGCCTCGTCGTGGGTGGTGAGGTCCGTCCGGCCGTCGCCGAAGGCCGGCGTCGCCGGCGGCGCGGGATCGGCGAAGCGCGCGGCGACCGCCGGCGCCTCGCGGACCGCGCGCGCCGGATCGAACTGGGCGCCGGCGTGGGCGGTGACCGCCAGCGCCAGCGCGAGGGCGGCGAGGCGGGCGATGGCTGGACCGTCCGGGCCCGGGCGGGTGGGACGCACGCTACGACTTGAGCGTGGCGGCGAAGAGCTCCATCGTGCGCGTCCACGCGAGCGTCGCCGCCGCCTTGTCGTAGCGCGGCGTCGTGTCGTTGTTGAAGCCGTGCTCCACGCCCGGGTACAGGTGCATCGCGTACTTCACCCCGGCCGCCTTCAGGGCCGTCTCGTACGCGGGCCAGCTCGCGTTCACGCGCTGGTCGTTGCCGGCGTAGTGGAGGACCAGCTGCGCCTTGATCCTGGGGACGTCGTCGATCGGCGGCGGTCCGCCATAGAACGGCGCCGCGGCCCGGAGCTCGGGGACCCGCGTCGCGAGGAGGTTGCAGATGCCGCCGCCGTAGCAGAACCCCACGACGCCGATACGGCCGTTGCACTCCGCGTGCGTCCGGAGGAACGCGGCCGCCGCCACCATGTCCTCGCGGGTCTTCGCCTGATCGAGCTTGCCGAAGAGCGCGCGGGCTTCGTCCTCGCCCGCGGCCGGGTAGCCGCCGAGCGGCGTGAGGGCGTCCGGCGCGAAGGCCACGTATCCGTCGAGCGCGATCCGGCGCGCGATGTCCTCGATGTGGGGGTTGAGCCCGCGGTTCTCGTGGATGACGAGGACGCCGGGGCGGGCGCCGGCGCCGCTCGCGGCGCGTGCCAGGTAGCCCTTCATGGTGCCGGAGCCCTGGGGCGACGCGTACTGCGCGTACTCGGTCTTCAGCCGCGCGTCGTCCTTGCTCACCTGCTGGGCTTCGGCGAACCTCGGGCTCAGCTCATCGAGCAGCATCGCCGCGGTGACGCCGCCCACGGCGTACTTGGCGGCCCTGTCCAGGAAGCCGCGCCTGTCGAGCGCGCCGTGGACGTAGGCGTCGAACAGGATCAGCACCTCGGGTTCGAAGTCGGCAGCGGTCTTTCGCGGCATGGCGTCACTCCTCCGGAACCGGGTGAGCATACCCCGAATCCCGCGCCCGCCCGGCGGCCCCGCCGGCCGCGATCGCGACGTTGTACACTCCAGGTCGCACGACCGGTGTCCCGCCGCCCCCGGGGACTCGTCCCGGACGGCCGGCGCGCACCGCCCGGCTCGGCATGGCCTCCCGCGTCCACATCGCCTTTCTCGGCTGCGGTTTCATCACGCGCGTCCACAGCGCCCACCTGCGGGCGCTCGGCCGCCACGTCGAACTGAGCTACGCGAGCCGCGACCGCAGCCGCGCCGACGAGTTCTGCCGGCGCTTCGGCGGACGCCGTGCGTTCGGGAGCTATGACGGCGCCATCGGCGACCCGTCGGTGGATGCCGTGGTCGTCGCCGTGCCGCCGGTCCTCCATCGCGGCCTCACGCTCGAGGCCCTCGCGGCCGGCAAGCACGTGCTGGTGGAGAAGCCGGCGTTCCCGACCCTCGCCGACTACGAGGTGGTCCGCGCCGCCAGGGACGCGGCCGGGCGGGTCGTCCTGGTCGGGGAGAACGACCACTACAAGCCGCTCGCCGTGACGTTGCGCCGCCTCCTGGCGGCCGACCTCATCGGGGAAATGGTCTTCGTCCACTTCTCCACGATCGCCCACCGCCTCAAGTCCGCCGACGACTGGCGCAACGACGAGTCCATCGCCGGCGGCGATGCCTTCTTCGAAGAGGGCATCCACTGGCTGCACGTGGCCGGCAGCCTCGGCCCGCGCATCGTCCGGGCGCGCGGCTATCGGCCCGACGTCAGCCGCGAAGGGCCGGACCGCCGGGCCAAGAGCATGATGGTCGCGCTGGAGTTCGACAACCGGGCGGTGGGCGCGCTCTACTACTCCCGCGAGATTCCATCGCTCCTGCTGGGCCTGCGCCTGTCGAAGATCTTCGGCCGCCGCGGCGTCATCTCGTTCGAGTCCAACGGCGCCTTCGTCGTGGCGCGCGGGCGCGGGTTTCCCCGCCTCATCCAGCCCGGCCTCCGCGACATCCGCGGGTATCGGGCGATGTACCGGGACTTCGTGGACGCCATCCGCCAGGGCCGGGCGCCGGAGATGAGCCTCGACCGCGCGATGGAGGACCACGTCCTGATGGACCAGATCTACGCGAGCCTGGACGACGCGGGCGCGCCGGCGGCGGGCTGAACGCGACGGGCATGGCGGAGCGGTTCGACGTCGTCATCATCGGGTCCGGGGCCGGCGGCGGCACCATGGCGCGCGCGCTCGCCGGCAGCGGGGCGCGCATCCTGCTCGTCGAACGCGGCGAGCGCGTGCCGCGCGAGGCCGAGAACTGGGATCCGGCGGCGGTCTGGCGGGATCTGCGCTACCGGACCGACGAACGCTGGCTGGACGCCGAGGGCCGCGAGTTCCGTCCCTACACGCACTACTGCGTCGGGGGGAACACCAAGTTCTGGGGCAGCGTGCTCTACCGGCTCCGCCGCGAGGACTTCCTCGACCTCGAGCATCAGGACGGGCTGTCGCCGGCCTGGCCCATCGACTACGACACGTTGGCGCCCTACTACGACCGCGCGGAACGCCTCTACGGCGTGCGCGGCGAGGCCGGGATCGATCCCACCGAGCCGCCGCGCGGCCCGTTCCCGTTTCCCGCCGTGCCCCACGCGCCGGCGGTGCAGGCCGTCGTGCACGACCTGAAGGCCCTGGGACTCACGCCGTCGCCGCTGCCCCTGGGGCTGCTCGATCCCGGGTCGCCCGACGGCTGCGTGCTCTGCAACACCTGCAATTCCTTCCCGTGCCGGCGCGGGGCCAAGAGCGACGCCGAGGCCTGCGCCGTCTCGCCGGCCCTCGCCGCGCCCGACCTCACGCTCTGGACGCGGGCCACGGCTCGGCGCCTCTTCACGAACCCGGCGGGGACGCGCGTGACCGGGGTGGAGATCGAACGGGACGGGGTGGTCGGCACGGTCGAGGCCTCGACCGTCGTGGTGTCGTGCGGCGCCGTCAACTCCGCGGTGCTGCTCCTGCGGTCGGCCTCGGATCGTCATCCGCACGGCCTGGCGAACTCGTCGGGCCTGGTGGGCCGGCGTTACATGGCCCACCTGGCGACGATGATGCAGGGGTTCCATCCCTTCCGGAAGAACGACACGGTCTTCCAGAAGACCGTCGCCATCAACGACTACTACTTCTCCGGCCCCGACTCCGTCCACCCGCTGGGCCACGTCCAGTCGCAGGGGCGGACGCACGGCATCATGGCCAAGGTGGTCGGCGACACGATGATTCCGGGCATTCCCCTGGCGGCCTACGACGCCTGGGTGGCGCGGGGGATGGACTGGCTGGCGATGTCCGAGGACCTGCCGAGCCCCGACAACCGCGTCGACCTGGCGCCCGACGGCCGCATCCGGCTGCACTACACGCCGAACAACGTGGCCGCGCACGAGCGGCTGGTCGCCGAAATGCGGCGCGTGCTCCGGCGGCTCGGCTTCTGGAAGGTCATGGCCCATTCCCACCGCGCGAAGAACACCACGCACCAGTGCGGCACGCTCGTCTTCGGTACCGATCCGCGCCGCTCCGTCCTGGATCCGTTCTGCCGCACCCACGACGTGGAGAACCTGTTCGTGGTGGACGCTTCGTTCTTCCCGTCATCGGCGGCGGTCAACCCCGGCCTGACGATCGTCGCGCAGGCGCTCAGGGTGGCGGAGCACATTGGGGGGGAGGGAACTCACGGACCAGGGACTAGGGACTAGGGACCAGGGACCAGGGACCAGGAACCAGCGAGACTGCCTCGCCCCCTGGTCCCCGGTCCCTGATCCCCGCTCCCTACGGGATCACGTACGCCCCCTCAGCGCTCCCTCAGATTGAAGACGGCCACCTTGCCGTCCGGGGCGAGGGCCACGGTGAGGCGCAGGCGGGCCGCCGCGCCGACCACGTCGTAGACCGACACGCGATCGTCGCCGAGCTCCCGCCGATCGAGGAGCTCGAGCCGGGTGGTGGGACCGGCGGACGCCAGGAGCCGGGCATACCGGGCCGGTCCGTCCGGGAAGAAGCCGGCGCGCAGGTAGGCGAAATCGGCCGGCACGAGCGTGCCGTCGCGCGTGCGCTGCAGGAGCGCCGCCGCCCGCGCCGTGACGGCCGGGTCGCGGTCCTCGATGCGCGTGAGCGCCGGTTCCGCGAGCGCCGGATTCAGGGCGCCGGCGATGAGATCCGCGATGTGGCCGGGGTCGGCCTGCGCCAGGTTCGCGAGCACGACGACCGACAGGTCGTCGCCGAGGAAGCGGGAATACTGCGTCTGGAAGCCCTGCCACGAGCCGCCGTGGGCGTGGAGCGGGGCGCCGCCCCGCTCGCCGATGCCCCAGCCGAAGCCGTACGGGTACGACTTCCCGCTGGCCAGCCGCACCGGTTGCAGCACCCGGGCCCAGCTGTCGGCCGAGAGCACCTTGCGGCCGCGCACGCCGGCGTCCCACGCGAGGTAGTCGCGCAGGGACAGATAGAGCGAGCCGTCGGCGGTGGTGTTGAGGGTGGGCGACACCCAGTCCTGGTTCTCCAGCACGCCCTCCCGCAGCTGGTAGCCGGCGGCGCGGTGCTTCACGATCGCGGCCTCGCTGATCACGCGGGCCGTGGGCATGCCGAGCGGCGCGAAGACGCGCGCCGCGAGCACGTCGCCGTAGAACTGGCCCGACACCTTGTGGACGATGACGCCGAGCAGCACGTAGCCGGTGTTGCTGTAGTTCCAGCGGCTGCCCGCCGGAAATTCGGGCTTCAGCTCCATCGCCTCGCGGACCAGCGCGTCCTCGTCGTAGTCCCTGCGGTAGTCGAAGGTGCCGACCGTGTAGTCGGGGAGGCCGGAGGTGTGCGTCAGGAGGTGGCGGATCCTGATCGCGCGCCAGGCGGCGGGGGCGCCGGGGAAGAACCCGGCGATCGGGTCCTCCAGCGAGAGCCTGCCCGCCTCGACCTCCAGCATCACCGCCGCCGCCGTGAACTGCTTGCCGAGGGAGCCGGACTCGAACACCGTCTCGGGCGTCACGGGCACGTCGTGTTCGACGTTGGCCAGGCCATAGCCCTTCACGAGCACCGGGGTGCCGTCCTTGACGATGGCCACCGCCAGCCCGGGAATGTGCTGCCGGGCCATCTCGCTCCGGACGATGCCGTCGACCTGATCGAGGGACGCCAGCGGCTGCGCGTGCGCCGGGAGGCCGTCCAGCGCCATGGCCAGGGCCAGCAGCGCGGCGGCCGCGGCCGACGCGCCAGTCGCGTTCGCGGAAACGTGGTCGGTCATGTCGTGAGCCCCGTGCGGCGTGCACTCGCCGCCCCGCATTATGGGCCGGCGGGCCGGCAACGACCCCAGGGCCGCGACCAGCCTCGGCTCGGCCCCCGGCCCGAGCTCCCCGGTCCCCAGTCCCTGGTCCCTGGTCCCTGGTCCCTGGTCCCTGGTCCCCAGTCCCTACTCCTTACATGTCAGTACTCCCCCACGCTAGGATCCCGCCATGCGCGCCCGCACCTTCAGTCACGTCGGCCTCACGGTGTCCGACTTCAACACGGCCGTCCGCTTCTACGCGGACCACTTCGGGTGTCCGCTCGTGGGGGTGGCCGACACGCCGCCCGAGCGGGTGCGGGCCTTCTTCGGCGTGGACCATCCCGCCCCGGCCTGCAAGATCGGCTGGATCCGCGTGCCCGGCGGGGGCGTGCTCGAGATCTTCGCGTTCGAGCCCAAGCAGCCGGCCGAGGTCATCCCATGGAACCGCGTGGGGCTGACCCATTTCTCGTTCAACGTCACGAACCTCCGGAAGTGGCACGACCGGCTGAAGGCGGCGGGCGTCGAGATCGTCTGTCCGCCCGAGAAGTCGCCGCGCGGGCACTCGTTCTTCTTCATCCGCGACTTCGACGGCAACCTGATCGAGCTGATGGATCTCGGCTACATGTACCACGTGCTCAACTGGCTCGGGCCGCTCGGCGGCTGGCTGTTCCGCCGGGGCATGTACAAGCGGTACTACGAGCCGACGAGCGCCTGAGTCCCGGTCGAACCGGCCGTCGCCCCGCCTCCGCGCGCCGTCCTGCGCCAAACCGTTCAGCTGGTGGCACGCTTCCTGCCAGCAGGCTAGCCGCTCCATCTCAGGAGCTGCAGCCCAGGACGAGGAAAGACGCATGAACGCGCCTGAAATGCCCCTACATCCGATCGTCCCCGCGGGTGAGGCCCGTCCGGGCCGCCGTCGACGACTTGCACTTCTGACGTTCGGCGTCCAGATTTTGTACGTCGCGGCCGCCGGGGCCCAAGGGACCGACCCCACGACCGCCGTCCACTTCCTGGAGCAGGCCACGTTCGGCCCGCGGGTCCAGGACCTGGCCGCGGTGCAGGCCATGGGGCCGGCGGCGTGGCTCCAGCAGCAGTTCAATATGCCGGAGAGCCCCGTGCCGGACGGGTTGTCCAGCAGCGGACTCCGCGCGCAGGTCTACTCGAACATGGCGAGCGGGCCGGACCAGGTCCGGCAGCGGGCCATCTTCGCCCTGAGCCAGACCATCGTCGTCTCGGCCAACAAGCTGAACGGGGGCGACCAGCTGGCGCCCTGGGTGCGGCTCCTGTCGAACCACGCGCTCGGCAACTTCCGGACCCTGCTCAAGGAGGTCTCGCTCAGCCCGTCGATGGGCAAGTACCTCGACAACGTCTACAACCGCAAGGCCACGGCCACGACGTCCCCCAACGAGAACTACGCGCGCGAAGTCCTCCAGTTGTTCTCGATCGGGCTCTGGGAGCTCAACACGGACGGCAGCCTGAAGCTGGACGGGTCCAACAACCCCATTCCCACCTACTCCCAGTCCACCATCGCCGAGTTCGCCCGTGCGCTCACGGGCTGGACCTACCCGCCCAAGCCGGGCGCGACCTCGGGCAACTCGAATCCCGAGTACTTCGTGGGGCGGCTCGTGCCCACGTCGTCCGCCAGCCGCCACGACACCGGCGCGAAGACGCTCCTTCGTGGATTCGTGACGCCGGCCGGCTACAACGCCGCGCAGGATCTCGAGCTGGTCGTGGACAACATCTTCAGCCACCCGAACGTCGGGCCGTTCCTGGCCACACGCCTCATCCGGTCGCTGGTCACGAGCAACCCGAGCCCCGGCTACATCCAGCGCGTGGCCAACGCCTTCAACAACAACGGCAACGGCGTGCGGGGCGACCTCAAGGCGGTGTTCGCGGCCATCCTGCTCGACCCCGAAGCCCTGAATCCCAGCGCCATCGCGCACGGACGGCTGAAGGACCCGCTGCTCCACATCATCGGCCTGGGCCGCGCGCTCAACGCGCAGCTGGGCGACCCGTCGAGCTTCCAGTACGTGTTCACGAACCTGAGCGAGCGCGTGCTCACGCCGACCACGGTGTTCAGCTTCTACTCGCCCCTGGCGAAGATCCCGAGCAACCAGACGTACTTCGGTCCGGAATTCCAGCTGTATCCCCCGGCGCTGGCGATCCAGCGGGCCAACTTCATCTACGGCATCCTCAACGGCAACTTCGGCGCGTCGTTCCGCGTGGACCTCACGCCGTACCAGGCGATCGCGACCAACCCCGACGCGCTGGTGGACAAGGTGAACAACACCCTGATGATGGGGCGCATGTCGGCCACGCTGCGCCAGTTGATCATCAACGCCACCGCGGCCGTCCCCCCGTCGGACACCCGCCAGCGGGCGCTCGGCGCGCTCTACCTGGCGGCCATCTCCGGTGAGTACTCCGTGTACTCGGGCGGCGTCACGGCCAGCTCCGTGATTCCGACCACCGTGCAGGGTCCGTCGAACCTCTACGTCGCGTCGGTCCAGGGCAACGTGGCCACGCTGCGCTGGACCCCGCCGGCCCTGGGCCCGGCGCCCGACGGCTACGTGCTCGAGGGCGGCACGAAGGCGGGCGAGACGCTGGCCAGCGTGCCCACCGGCAGCACCCTGCCGGGGATGACGATCACGGCCCCCAGCGGCCAGTTCTACGTGCGCATCAAGTCCTCGCGGCAAGGCGTGCTGAGCTTCGCCTCGAATGAGGTCAAGCTGAACGTGAACGCCGCGATCAAGCCGTCCACGCCCGCCTACTTCCAGGCCGGCTTGATGAACCGCTCGCTGTGGCTCGCGTGGCGGAACACCTTCACCGGCGGCACGCCCACCAGCCTGGCGCTGGACGTGACCGGGCCCGTCAGCCTCACGGTGCCCCTCGGGCTGTCGGAGTCGTTCGCGCTCGACGGCCTGCCGGATGGCACCTGGACCTTCCGTCTCCGCGCGTTGAACGCGTACGGCACGAGCGGCCAGTCGGGGTCGGCCACCGTCACGGCCCCGTCGGACCGCTGCAACCAGCCGGGCGTCCCCGCGAACTTCACCGCGGAGGCGGCCGGCCACGTCCTGAACCTGTCCTGGGACTCGCCGCTCAGCGGAACGCCGGCCACCGGCTACCTGCTGCACGTCTCGGGCACCTACAGCGCCAGCGTGCCGATGTACGGCCGCGGGTTCTCGGCGGCCGTGCCGCCCGGCCAGTACACGTTCATCCTGCAGGCCGTGAACGCCTGCGGGGGCGGGCCGATGACGCCGTATCAGATCGTCACCGTTCGCTGAGTCGAGACCCGATCATGCACACCCACGCACCGGCCCGCCGCGACTTCCTGAAGCTCAGCACCCGCCTGGCCACCCTCGGCATCACCAGCCTGGGGCTGGGACCCTCGCGCTCCTGGTTCGTCGCCGATGCCGAGGCCGCCGGCCCGGTCAGCGACTACAAGGCGCTCGTCTGCGTGTACATGTTCGGTGGGAACGACTGCAACAACACGGTCATCCCGCTCGACAACGCCCGCTACACGCAGTACCAGACCATTCGCGCCGGGCTGACCCTGTCGGCCTCGCAGCTCACGGCGCCGATTGCCGACGCCGCGAGCAATCCCTACGGCCTCCACGTGAGCCTCGCGCCGCTGCAGGCCCTCTTCGGCACCGGGCGCGTGGCCGTGGTCCTCAACACGGGCCAGCTCGAACGGCCGTTGACGCGCGCCCAGTACCAGTCGGGCGTGCTGGCGCCGAGCAACCTCTTCTCGCACTCGGACCAGACGATCCAGGCGCAGACCGCCACGTCGAACTACACGATCGGCGGCTGGGGCGGGCGGTTGCTGGACGTCTTCGGGACGACCGACACGCTCGGCGCCGTGTCCGTGTCGTCACCGGCGCCGTGGCTGCAGAGCGGCGGCGGCGCGCCGAACGTCATTCCACCCGGCGCCAGCATCGGGCTGTCGGGCATGAACTTCTGGCCGCCGGCGGCGGCGGCCGCCCGCAAGCAGGCCGTCACCCAGATGCTCGCGCTCGACGGCGGCAGCCCCATCCGCGCCGCGGCGAACACCGCGTTCGACAACGGGCTGCAGCTGGCGGCCTCGCTCGAGGCCATCGGCGACGTGGGCGGCCTGAGCACGGTCTTCCCCGGGTCGAACCTGGGGAACCAGATGGAAGAGGTCATCCAGCTGATCCGGCTGCGCTCGCAGCTCGGCCCGGGCCGCCAGGTGTTCTTCTGCGACATCGGCAGCTTCGACACGCACACCTCGCAGAGCTTCACGCACAGCTCGCTCCTGAGCGACCTCGCCAACTCCATGAAGGCCTTCTACGACGCGACCGTCGAGATCGGCATGGCGCAGCAGGTCACGGCCTTCACCCAGTCCGAGTTCGGCCGGACGCTGCAGCCGAACGGCACCGGCAGCGACCACGCCTGGGGCGGGCATCAGTTCGTCGTGGGCGGCGCGGTCAAGGGCGGCATCTACGGCCAGTTCCCGCAGCTCGCGCTCGGCGGGCCCGACGACTCCGGCAACCGAGGCGCCTGGATCCCGACGATCTCCACGTCGCAGTTCGGGGCCACGCTGGGCAAGTGGTTCGGCGCGTCGCCGGGCGAACTGGCCGTCGCCTTCCCGAACCTCGCGCAGTTCCCGTCGACCGACGTCGGGTTCATGCTTTAGGTGTCTGAAGACCTGTAGGGACCAGGGACCAGGGACCAGGGACCAGGGACCAGGGGCTGCGCCGTCGCTTCTCCAGCGTCCGTCCGGCGAGCCGCTCGAGCGCGCGCACCGGGGTGCCGACCGACACTCCGCGGGCGGTGCGCCAGCCCGGTCCGGTGGCGCGGACGAAGGCGACATGCGTCCGCGCGTCGTCCTGCCACGCGATCTCGACCTCGCGCCGCGACCCGGCGAACGCCTTGGCGCCCGGCGTGCAAAGCCCTCACCGATTTCGATGTCGGCGTCCCTGACCGCGCCGTCCGGGAGCAGCCCCTCGAGGGCCTGGCTCGAGGTCCGCTCGCGGATCGGTCCGAACGCCTGGCCCACGAGCCCTGAGGAACGGCGATCCTGACTCCCGGATCCCAGCCTGCGTCGCCTCAGCGCGCGCGGGCGGCCAGCGCCTTGGCGAGGGCGATCGCCCCGGGCCGTACGGCGGCCGCGGCGCGGCCCACGGGCACGTCGCGCTGGACGGTGACGAAGCGGCGGCCGACCTTCACGTACACCGCGACGTACCCGGCCGGGTTGTCCCAGGTGTAGGCCGCGTCG
>JBFWXO010000077.1:0-17167 GCA_050187355.1 Vicinamibacterales bacterium | reverse complement strand
CACGTATCCCGGCGGCGACCCGATCAGCTTCGAGACGGAGTGCTTCTCCATGTACTCCGACATGTCGAAGCGGATGAGCGCCTGTTCGCTGCCGAACAGGAACTGCGCCAGCGCCCGGGCCAGTTCGGTCTTGCCGACGCCGGTCGGCCCCAGGAACATGAAGCTGCCGACGGGGCGCGCCGGGTTCTTGAGGCCGGCGCGCGAGCGGCGGATGGCGCGGGACACGGCCGATATCGCGCGCTCCTGGCTGATCACGCGGCGGTGGAGCTCGTCCTCCATCCGCATCAGCTTGTCGCTCTCGTCCTGGTTGATCGACGCCAGCGGCACGCCGGTCCACTTCGACACGACCTCGTCGATTTCGGTCCGCCCGACGAGGACGCGGCGCTGGTTGGGCCGCACGTCGAACCGTTCGCGCACCAGGGCGAGGTTCTCGCGGGCGTTCGCTTCCTGGTCCCGGTAGTACTGGGCGCGGTCGAAGTCCTTGGCCGACACGGCGTTCTCGAGCTGCTCCACGGCCACGCGGATGCTCTTGTTGATCTCGCCGAACTCCTCGCTGAACGACGCCTCGCGCAGCTTCGCCCGGGCCCCGGCCTCGTCCAGGAGGTCGATCGCCTTGTCGGGCAGGAAGCGGTCGGTCACGTACCGGCTCGACTGGTAGACGGCGGCCTCGATGGCGTCGGCGGAGTACTCCACGTGATGGAACTGCTCGTAGCGGTCCTTCACGCCCATCAGGATGCGGATGGTCTCCTGCTCGCCCGGCGGCTCGACCTTGATCGCCTGGAACCGGCGCTCCAGCGACCGGTCCTTCTCGATGTACTTCCGGTACTCCGCCGGCGTGGTGGCGCCGATGCACCGGATCTCCCCGCGGCTGAGCGCGGGCTTCAGGATGTTGGCCGCATCGAGCGATCCCTCGGCCGATCCGGCCCCGACCAGCGTGTGAAGCTCGTCGATGAAGACGATGATGTTCGGGTTGTCGGTGAGCTCCTTCATGATGGCCTTCAGGCGTTCCTCGAACTGCCCGCGGTACTTCGTACCGGCCACGATGAGGGAGATGTCCAGGGCCAGGAGGCGCTTGTCGGCGAGGAAGTGCGGCACGTCGCCGCAGACAATCTTCTGCGCCAGGCCCTCGACGATGGCGGTCTTGCCCACGCCGGGCTCGCCGATGAGGACGGCGTTGTTCTTCGTGCGCCGGCACAGCACCTGCTGCACGCGCTCGAGTTCGTAGTCGCGCCCGACCAGCGGGTCGAGCTGATTCTTGAGGGCGATGTCCGTGAGGTCCCGGCTGAACTCGGCCAGCAGGGGCGTCTCCTTCACCCGCGTGGAGGTCGTCTTCTCGTTCAGCAGCTGGACGATGTCCTCGCGGACGGCATGCAGGCGCATGCCCTTCTCCATCAGGATGCTGGCCGCGACCGACCGCTCTTCCCTGAGGAGGCCGAGCAGCAGGTGCTCGGTCCCGATGTAGTTGTGCAGGAGGCGATCGGCCTCTTCGGCCGCGTACTGCAGCACGCGCTTGGTCTCGCCGCTGAAGGGAATCTCGACGGAGGTCGAGACCTTCTCGCGGAATACCGTGCGCCCCTCGATGTCCTTGCGGATCGTGTCGAGCGAGAGGTGTGACCGCTGGAATATCCGGCTGGTCAGCCCTTTGCCCTCGCGAATGAGGCCAAGCAGCAGATGCTCGGTCTCGATCGAGATACTGCCGAGCTGACTGGCCTCATACCGGGCAAAGAACAACACCCGCCGTGCTCTTTCAGTGTAGCGCTCGAACATCCGATCGCCTTTGCGGACCTTCGGTCCCGCTCGTCAATTCACATTATACGGGAATCACCGGGCGGCTCCGGCGCTCATCGCTTCCCGCCCGCGGCTGCACGCGGCGCCCCCCACGGATACAATCTGCGCGGGGGACATCGTGGCCGACACCGTAGGATTCATCGGGCTCGGCGCCATGGGCAAGCCCATGGCCGTCAATCTGCGCAAGCATGGGGTGCCGGTCGTCGTGCACAACCGGAGCCATCCGGCCGAACGGGCGCTCGTCGAGGCCGGCGCGAGCGTCGCGACGTCGCCCGCGGCCGTCGCCTCCCTCTGCCAGACCATCGTGCTCATGCTGCCCGACGCCCCGGACGTCGCACAGGTCCTCGAGGGCCAGTCGGGACTGCTCGACGCGCTCCAGCCGGGCACCGTGGTGGTGGATTCGAGCACGATCGCGCCGGCGGCGGCCGTGCGCTTCGCGGCGATAGTGGCCGAGCGGGGCGGCGCCTACCTGGACGCCCCGGTGAGCGGCGGCGAAATCGGCGCCGTGGACGGCACCCTGACATTCATGGTCGGCGGCGATCGCGAGGCGCTCGCCCGCGTCCGTCCCCTCCTCTCGCACATGGGCCGCGAGGACCGAATCGTGCACGTCGGACCGTCCGGTTCCGGACAGATCTGCAAGGTCTGCAACCAGCTCGTCATTGGCGGCACGATGGTCGCGGTCGCCGAGGCCCTGGCGCTGGCGCGCAAGTCCGGCGTCGACGGGGCCAAAGTGCGCCAGGCGCTGCTGGGCGGGTTCGCGGCCAGCCGCGTCCTCGAGGTCCACGGCGAGCGGATGCTCGCCGGCAACTACGTCCCGGGGTTCAAGGCGCGCCTCTACAGGAAGGACATGCGCATCGTGGTCGAGGCCCTCGCCGAGCACGGCGTGGCCGCGCCGTCCACCGCGCTCGTGCAGCAGCTCGTCCACGCGCAGCTGACGGCCGGGGGAGGCGAGGACGACTACTCCGGAATCGCCAAGACGATCTTCCATCTTGCGGGCCTCGACTGAGGCCCGCCGCCAACGCCGAAGGACGCTGCCATGTCGCCTGCCGTCATGCCGACCGCCAAAACCGTGCTCGAACGCCTCGGCCTGGCCGACCTGAATCCCGGCGTCTCCTCGGGCGCCGACGACTGGGCGCTCGCCGGCGAGGGCGAGACGCTCGCGTCGCACAACCCCGCCACGGGGGACCTGCTGGGACGCGTGCAGCTCGCAACGCCCGCGCAGTACGACCGGGTCGTGGAGGCCGCAGCGGCGCGATTCCGGACGTGGCGCGAGACGCCGGCCCCGAAACGCGGCGAGATCGTGCGAGACCTGGGCCAGGCGCTGCGCGCCGCCAAGGAGCCGCTCGGGGATCTCGTCACTCTCGAGATGGGCAAGATCCGGGCGGAGGGCCACGGCGAGGTCCAGGAGATGATCGACATCTGCGACTTCGCGACCGGCCTGTCCCGGCAGCTGTACGGCCTGACCATCGCCTCGGAGCGCCCCGGCCACCGGATGATGGAACAGTGGCACCCGCTCGGGCCCGTGGGCGTCATCACCGCGTTCAACTTCCCCGTCGCCGTCTGGTCGTGGAACGCCGCCATCGCGGCGGTGTGCGGTGACACGGTGGTGTGGAAGCCGGCCGAACCGGCGCCGCTCTGCGCCGTGGCCGTCCAGCGGATCGCCAACCAGGTGATGGCCGATCACGGCGTGCGCGGCGTGTTCACGCTGGCCGTCGGCACCGGCGCGACGATCGGCGAGCGCATGCTGGGCGACGCGCGCCTGCCACTGGTCTCGTTCACGGGGTCGACGGCCGTCGGCCGCCGCGTCTCGCAGGCGCTCGCCGGGCGGTTCGGGCGTGCGCTGCTGGAACTCGGGGGCAACAACGCCATCGTCATCGCCGCCGACGCCGATCTGGACATGGCGGTCCGCGCGGTCCTCTTCGGCGCGGTCGGCACCGCCGGTCAGCGCTGCACGTCAACGCGCCGACTGATCGTGCACCGCGACGTCGTCGACGCCCTCACCGACCGCCTCCTGAAGGCGTACGCCCAGGTCCGCATCGGCAACCCGCTGGACGCGGCGACCCTCATGGGCCCGCTCGTGAACGAGGCGGCGGTGGAGAAGATGCAGGCCGCGCTGGCCGCGGCCGTGAGCGCCGGCGGACGCGTGCTCTGCGGAGGCGGGCGGCGGCCGGACCTCGGCCCGCTCTTCGTCGAGCCCGCGATCGTGCGGATGCCGGCGCAGGCCGATGTCGTCCTGCACGAGACCTTCGCGCCCATCCTCTACGTCCTCGACTACCGCACGCTGGACGACGCGATCGCCCTGCACAACGGCGTGCCCCAGGGCCTGTCGTCGGCCATCTTCACCGAGAGCATGCGCACGGCCGAGGCCTTTCTCTCCGCGCGCGGTTCGGACTGCGGAATCGCCAACGTGAACATCGGGACGTCGGGCGCCGAGATCGGCGGCGCGTTCGGCGGCGAGAAGGAGACGGGCGGCGGGCGCGAGTCGGGGTCCGATGCCTGGAAGGCCTACATGCGGCGGCAGACCAACACCGTCAACTGGAGCTCGTCGCTGCCGCTGGCCCAGGGGATCACGTTCGGCGACTGACGCGCGGCCGCGAGCGTCACATCGGCGTGAGGCGGCCCTGCTCCAGCCGCAGCACCCGGTCGCACTGCTCCGCCAGGCGCGGGTTGTGCGTCGCGATCACGGCGGTGAGCCCGAACTCCCGGTGCATCTCCCGGAGGAGCGCGTGGAGGGCATCCGCGGTCCGCTCGTCCAGATCGCCCGTGGGCTCGTCCGCCAGCAGGAGCGCCGGGCGGCGTACGAGCGCGCGGGCGACGGCTACCCGCTGCTGCTCGCCGCCGGAAAGCATCCCAGGCCGGTGGGACAGGCGCTCGGACAGCCCCACCCGCTCGAGCAGGCCCGCGGCCACGGGCCGCGCGTCGGCGGCCGGCACCCGGGCAATCCTGAGCGGCATCTCCACGTTCTCGAGGGCGCTGAACTCCGGCAGCAGGTGGTGGAACTGGAAGACGAAGCCGACGCGCTGGTTCCGGAACGCCACGAGGGCCGCGTCGTCGGCCGACGTCATGTCGAAGCCGTCCACCACGACGCGCCCGGAACCGGCCCGGTCAAGGCCGCCGAGCACGTGCAGCAAGGTGCTCTTGCCGACGCCCGACGCCCCCATGATCGCCAGCATCTCCCCGCGGCCGACCTCGAGGTCGAGGTCGCGCAGGACATCCAGGCGCTGGCCGGCCGGCATGTAGGACTTGTGCACGCCCTGCGCGGACAGCAGCACGTCACTCATACCGCAGCGCCTCGGACGGATCCAGCCGCGCCGCCTGTCGGGACGGGTACATGGTGGCCAGGAAGCAGATGACGACGGCGGCGGCGACCACGATAGCGACGTCGCGCGGCACGATCGTGAATGGGAGGTACGACAGCTGGTAGACGTCGGCCGGAATCCGGATCGCGCGCGTGCGATCCAGCGCCGTGGCGATCGCCACGCCCAGCGTCGCGCCGACGAGCGTGCCGACGAGCCCGATGACGAGCCCCTGGAGCATGAAGATCCGCCGGATGCCGGTGCCGGAGGCCCCCATCGTCTTCAGGATGGCGATGTCGCGGCTCTTCTCCATCACGAGCAGCACGAGCGACGCGACGATGTTGAGCGCGGCCACCATCACGATGAGCCCAATCGCAATCGAGATGGCGACCTTCTCGAGCCACAGCGCCGAGAAGAGCGACTTGTTCAGGTCGGCCCAGTCCTGGGCGACGTAGGTCGTCCCGTCCAGCGTGGAGACCTCGTCGGCGATCGCCGGGGCCTCGTAGATGTCGCGGACCCGCAGCTCGATGTGATCGGGCTCGGTCTTGCCCGCCAGCCGGCCGGCGGTCTCCAGCGTGACGTAGCCGAAGGCCTGATCGAACTCGAAGAGGCCCAGTTGGAAGATCCCCACCACGCGCAGGCGGCGCTGGCGCGGCATGACGCCCATCGGCGAGAGCGTGCCGTTCGGCGTCAGCACGCTCACCGTGTCGCCGACGAGCGCCCCGAGCTGGCCTGCCAGTTCCTGTCCGATCAGGATGCCGGGCAGCTGGTCCTCGGTCCCGTCGGCCAGGTCCGCAAACGAGCCGGACGTGACGGCGCCCGCGATGTCGGTCACCTCGGGCTCCAGCGCCGGATCGATCCCCTTGATGGTGATGAACGCCTGCTGGTCCTCCTTGCTGACGAGGGCCTTCCCCATGAGCGCCGGCGCCGCGCCCAGGACGTCGGGCAGCGCCGTCAGTCGGGTCACGTCGGCGTGGTAGTCGGACAGGCCGGCCGGCTTCCAGACGTACACGTGCGCCTGCGACCCCAGCATCCGGTCCCGCACCCCCTGCTGCAGGCCCGTCATGAGCGCGAGCGCGATCACGAGCGCCATCACGCCCACGGTCACGCCCAGCATCGAGACCAGCGAGATCACCGAGATGAAGGCCTGCTTGCGCTTGGCGACCAGGTATCGCAGGGCGACGAAGAGCTCGTAGGGCACGGTGCGCTCGATCGGGCTACTCGCGGGGACGCATCTGCGGAAAGAGGATCACGTCGCGAATCGACGGGCTGTCGCTCAGCACCATGACGAGCCGATCGATGCCGATCCCTTCCCCACCGGTCGGCGGCAGCCCGTACTCGAGCGCCCGGACGTAGTCCTCGTCCATGGCGTGCGCCTCGTCGTCGCCCCGGGCCTTGTCCGCCAGCTGGGCCTCGAACCGGCGGCGCTGCTCGTCGGGGTCGTTCAGCTCGCTGAAGGCGTTGGCGACCTCGAAGCCTCCGACGTAGAGCTCGAAGCGCTCCACCGTGTCGGGATCGTCGGCCCGCTGCTTCGACAGGGGCGAGACCTCGGTCGGGAAGTCGTACACGAACGTCGGCTGGATGAGGGACGCCTGCCACAGGTGTTCGAAGATGTCGCTCGTGACCTTGCCCGCGCCGGCGCCCGGCGCCACCTCGACGTGGAGGTCCCGCGCGACCGCCCTGGCGCCGTCGAGCGTCCGGAGGTCGTCCGGGGCCACGGGCCGGCCCAGCCTACGGCTCGCCTCCTCGGCGGCGGCGTGCCGCATCGACAGACGGCGGAACGGCGCCGCGAAAGAGATCTCGTGGTCGCCGAAACGGCATGTCGTGCCGCCGGTCACGCGCTCGGCCACCGTGGAGAGCAGCTCCTCGGTGAAGGCCATCAGGGTCTGGTAGTCCACGTACGCCCAGTAGAACTCGAGCATGGTGAACTCGGGGTTGTGCTGGGTGGAGATGCCTTCGTTGCGGAAGTTCCGGTTGATCTCGAACACCCGCTCGATGCCGCCGACGACGAGCCGCTTCAGGTACAGCTCGGGCGCGATCCGCAGGTACAGCTTGATGTCGAGGGCGTTGTGATGCGTGACGAAGGGCCGGGCCAGCGCGCCGCCGGCGATCGGCTGCATCATCGGCGTCTCCACCTCCAGGAACCCCCGGGCGGTCAGCACGTCGCGGATGGCGGCCACGGTGCGGCTGCGGATCTCGAACACCCGCCGGACGTCGGGGTTGACGATGAGGTCGAGATAACGCTGCCGGTATCGGACCTCGACGTCCTGCAGGCCGTGCCACTTCTCGGGCAGCGGGAGGAAGCACTTGGCCAGGAACGTGAGCGAGGCGGCCCAGACCGAGAGCTCGTTGGTCTTGGTGCGGAACAGGTGGCCGCTGATCCCGACGATGTCGCCGAAGTCGAGCAGCTTCGAGACGGCGTAGTCCCGCGGGGGGAGGGCATCCTGGCGCACGTACACCTGCAGACGCCGGCGTCCGTCGGACAGCACGAGGAAGCCCGCCTTGCCGAAGTTGCGGATGCTCAAGACGCGCCCGGCGACGATGGTCTCGACCCGGTCGCGCTCCAGCGCCTCGGCCGGCGCGTCGCCGTAGCGGTCGGCCAGGTCGCCCACGGTGTGGGTCGCGTCGAAGCGATGGGGATAGGCGGGCACTCCCAGCGCCTCGATGGCGGCGAGGTTGGCTCGGCGCTGTTCACCCTGTGCGGCTTCGCTCGACATCGCGGGCTTCGACTCCTCGTGGGAACTGGACGGGCGCAGGAGGCGTCCGCCGTCAGTCGATGATACGGCCTTCGCGGCGCAGACGGTGGTAGACGGCGTCGAGCACCCCGTTGACGAAGCGCACGGCCGCGTCGCCGCTGTAGACGCGCGCGAGCTCGAGGGCCTCGCTCAGCACGACCTTCGGGGGCGTCGCCTTCTCGGTGAGCCACTCGTGGACGGCCAGCCGCAGCACGAGGTGATCCAGGACGGCGAGCCGCTCGATGCGCCAGTTCACGCAGTGGGGGGCGATCAAGGCATCGAGGTCCTCGCGCGCCTCCCAGGCCCCGCCGGCAAGCCGCTCGGCCAGGGCGCGGGCCTCGGGCTCGAGCGCCACGGCGTCGTCGTCGGCCGCGGCGCCGGCGACGAGGTCCAGCGCGGCGTCGGACGGCACGTGGCCCACGGCGATGAGGTACAGCGCCCGCAGCGCGGCCTCCCTCGCCCGATGCCGCGTCTCCCAGCGCGCACCGCCCGGATGTGGCGACGTCACGACGTCGCTCCGAGGCGCTGCAGCAGCGTGGCCAGCTCGACGGCGGCCTGTGCGGCCTCGAACCCCTTGTTCGACGGGCCAGCGCCGGCGCGCTCCACGGCCTGCTCGACCGAGTCGGTCGTCAGGATGCCGAACGTCATCGGCACGCCGGTGTCGAGGGCCGCGGTCATGAGGCCGTGCGCGGTCGCCGAGGAGATGTACTCGAAGTGCGGCGTGCCGCCGCGAATCACGCAGCCCAGGCAGACGACCGCCGCCGGCGTCCGGAGACGCGCGACCGCCTTCGCCGCGGCCGGTACCTCGAAGGCGCCCGGCACCCACAGGACGTCCACGTCGTCGGCCGCCACGCCGGCCTCGGCCAGCGCCTGGCGGGCCCCGGCCAGCAGCCGCGTCGTCACGAAGTCGTTGAAGCGCGCCACGACCACGGCGAACCTCAGTCCGCGCGCGTCCCGCGCGCCCTCGAAGGTGGGCACTATCGGCCCTTCCACGCCGCCTTGCGCTTCTCCAGGAAGGCGCGCGTGCCTTCCTTCATGTCGTCGGTGGAGGCGACGAGACCGAAGAGCGTGGCCTCGAGGTGCTGGGCCTCCGCCAACGGCATCTCGGCCCCGTGACGGACGGCCTCGAGGATGTAGCGTGTGGCGATCGGGGCCTTCTCGGCCAGCGCAGCCGCCAGCTTGACCGCCTCGGCGCGAAGATCGGCCGCCGGCACCACGCGGTTCACCAGGCCCATCTCGTAGGCGCGTGCGGCGCCAATCATCTCCCCGGTGAGCAGCAGTTCCAGCGCGCGACCGCGCCCGACCAGCCGGGGCAGCCGCTGCGAACCGGCGTAGCCGGGAATCAGCCCGAGATTGATCTCGGGTTGGCCGAGGCGCGCGGTGTCGGCCGCGATTCGCAGCGTGCACGCCATGGCGAGCTCGCAGCCCCCGCCCAGGGCGAACCCATTGATGGCGGCGACAACCGGCTTGCCCAGCGCCTCGATGGCATCGAAGACGCGCTGTCCCGTCGCGGCGTGCTCCTTGCCCTCCGCGGGCGACAGCGCCGCCAGTTCGTTGATATCCGCGCCGGCCACGAAGGCCTTCTCGCCGGCCCCGGTCAGCACGATCGCGCCAACCGCGGCGTCCGCGCCCAACGCGCTCAGGCAGTCACCGAGCTCGGCAAGGGTCCGGGAGTCCAGGGCGTTCAGCACGCGGGGGCGGTTCAGGGTCACGACGGCGACGGCGCCATCGCGCTCGACCAGCAGGTTGTCGTAGGTCATCGGCGCCTCAGTGCGCGTCGGGGCCCCGGCGCGAACGAGCGATTATACCGAACGCTCCAGCTGCCGCCGCCGCGGCGCCCGCGCCCAGCCAGTCGGCCGCGACGTCCGCGACGTCGGAGGTACGGCCCGGCACATACGCCTGGTGCCATTCGTCGGTCACGGCGTAGACGGCGGCGAGCGCCCAGGCCGCGGCCACACCCGTCAGGGTCAGGCCGCGCACGCGACCGCCGGCGGTGGCCCGTATCGCGACTAGGCCCAGGCCGGCGTAGGCCGCGAAGTGCTGCACCTTGTCGCTGACCTCGACGGGGGACGGGGGCGAGGAGAGGGAGGAGGCCCAGAAGATGAGCGCCATGTAGAGCGCTACCGGCCCCCAGAGCGAGAGACCGGACGCCGGACCCGCGCCACGCCTCGAGGCCGCCCCGGTCGGCGCGCTCACAACGGCAGGGGGTACATCAGCCAGCCGAGCACCAGGCCCGCCGCGACGAACCCGGCCATGATGCGCAGGCCAAGCCGAGCCTGTTCCCGCGGTTCGTCGTGCGCGATCGTCGCGAACACGAGCGCGACGAACGCCGCGAACAGCACGAGCAGGAGCAGGTGGCTCGTCATCTCACTTGCGGCCCGACGCCACGTCGAAGGCATCGAGGGCCACGAGCATGTTCAGCAGACCAGCCACGATGATGAAGGTGTTGCCGTACTCGTAGGACGCGGCCGTGACCACGCCCTTCCCGAACCCGAGCCACCCGGCGGCCAGGCCCAGCGCACCGACGCCGCGCGCGGCGACGGCCGCCAGCGCGGCCAGCGGCTGAGTCAGGTCGAACGGGAAGATCCGGCCGTCGAGTGCCAGGCCGATGGCGAACATGCACGGAATCGCGAGCAGGAAAATCACGCCCTTCTGGCGTTTACCCAACACCAGATGCGCCGCGCCCGGGACCACCCACGCCAGAGCCGCGGCGCCCACGGGCGGCAGGGTCTGGGCCCGCTCAGCTGTCGTCGCTCGCACCGCCGCTTAGTGTAGCCCGGAACCAAGGTCCACATCGTGCCGTCAAACGCTATTAGGTTTCTGAACACTGTTCAGCCGAGTGCGAATGGGCATACGAGAACGACACGACCGAGAGCGCCTGGCCGTCCGGGAGGCCATCCTGACGGCGGCGCGCGACCTCTTCATGCACGAGGGCTACGCGAACGTCTCGATTCGCAAGATCGCCGAGCGGATCGAGTACAGCCCCGCCGCCATCTACAGCTACTTCCCCGGCAAGGACGACATCTTCTTCGCGCTCGCCGCCGAAGGCTTTGCCCGGCTGGACGACGCGATCACCCGGGTCGCCGGCGACCCCGACCCGATGCAGGACCTTCGCAACTGCTGGTGGGCCTACTACCGGTTCTCGAAGGAGCAGCGGGAGTTCTTCCACCTGATGTTCGTCGACCGCTCCGTGCCCGCGATCACCGAACAGTGGCAGGGGTTCGGGCTCCTCGAGCAGATGCTCGACCGGGTGGCGTCACGCATCCGCCGCTCGATCGACGCCGGGCGCTTCCCGGCGACGCTCGACGCACAGGTCGCTCTTCACGTGCTGTGGGGGGCCCTGACCGGGCCCGCGGTCCTCGGCTGCTCGTGCCGCCTGGCGCCCGGCGAAGACTGCGACGCCCTGGCCCGCGATGTGCTCGAGACGACGATTGCCGGCCTCGCCGCCGGCGCCCCCCTGACCTTCACGCCCTGCCATCCCTCCAGCGGCACGGCCGTCGACCCTTCCCTCACACCTGGAGCTGAGTCAGATGCTGGCTAGTCGCTTCCTTGGGGCCGCCGTGGGCGCCCTCGCGCTTGTCTCGTCCGCCGCGTGTGGCGGCGCCGCCGCCCCCGAAGCCGCCGCGCCGACCGCTCCCCCGCCGGTGGATGTCGCCGCCATCACCGCGCGCGCCGGGACGGTCGAATCCGCGCTCGAGATTTCGGGAAATCTCGTGCCGCGCGCACGGGTCGGCGTCAAGCCCCGCGTGCCGGGCGCCCTCGAGCAGATCATGGTGGACATCGGCGCCCCGGTATCCGAGGGCCAGGTCGTCGCCACCATCGACCGCCGCGAGATCGACGCGCAGGCCGATGCCGCCACCGCCGCCGTGGCCGTGGCGTCCGCCGGCGTGGACGCGGCCGAGGCCGCTCTCAGCAATGCCACGACCGAGCTCGATCGCGCGCGCAACCTGTTCGAGAAGGGCGCCCTGCCCCGCCAGCGCCTCGACACCGCCGAGACGGCCGGCAAGGCGGCGGCTGCCCAGCGCGCGCTGGCGCGCGCGAGCCTCGCGCAGGCCGAGGCGGCGCTCCGGAGAGCCCGCGAAGTGCAGCGCGACACGACGCTGCGGGCCCCCGTGGCCGGACACGTGGTAGAGCGCAACTACGATCCCGGCGCCCTGCCCGGCGACGCGCCCGTCGTCGTGATTGCGGACCTGCGCACGCTGAAGCTCGAAGCCGGCGTCTCCGAGCTCGAAGCCGGACGGCTGAAGGTCGGCATGCCGGCCGAGGTTGTCGTGCAGGCGCGCGCCGGCGAGCGCTACGCGGGCACGCTGGCTGCCATCGCCCCGGAGGTGGACGAGCGCAACCGGCACTTCCGCATCGAGATCCGGGTCCCCAACCCAGGCGCCACCCTCCTCTCCGGGATGTACGCCACCGCCCGCGTCGTGACCGCGTCGGCGAACCAGGGCGTCGTGGTGCCCCGCGAAGCCATCACCACCCGGAGCGGCAAGCGTGTCGTCCTCCGCATCACCAACGACGCAGTGCAGGCCGTGGAGATCGCCGAGGGCCTCTCCGACGGACAGCGCGTCCAGATCGTCTCGGGCCTCGCGGCCGGCGACGTCATCGTGGCCGACGCCCGCCGCCAGCTGAGCGACGGCACGAAGGTCCGCGCCAGCGTCAACTAGTCCCGCTCCCGTCTTCGCACACCGACACGCGTCATGTGGATCTCTGATACGTCAATCAAGCGCCCGGTCTTCGCGACCATGACCATCCTGAGCTTCGTGGTGCTCGGGCTGGTGTCGATGGGACGCCTCGGCATCGATCTCTTCCCCGAGGTCAACTTCCCCTTCATCAACGTCAGCATCGTCTTTCCAGGCGCCGCGCCCGAGGAGGTCGAGTCGCTGGTCACCGAACGCGTCGAGGACGCCGTCGCCGGCATCAACGGCGTGAAGCGCGTGATCTCGACGTCCACCGAGGGCTTCTCCCGCGTCGGCATCGAACTCCGGCTCGAGGTCGATGCCCAGGCCGCCGCGGCCGAGGTCCGCGAGAAGGTCGCCGCGATCCGGGCCCTCCTGCCTCCCGACATCGAGGACCCCACGATTCAGCGCTTCGACGTGGCCGCCCTCCCGGTGATGGTCTTCGCGGTCGGATCGACGCAGCCCTCGGACCGGGTGCGCCGCCAGGTCGAGGACGAGCTGAAGCCCCTGCTCGAGCAGATCGACGGCGTGGCCGCGGTGGAGGTCAACGGCGGCCAGGTGCGGGAAATCCAGGTGAACCTCGACCCCCGCCGGCTCGAGGCCCTCGGCATGCCCATCACCGAGGTCGCGGCGAAGCTCGCGGCCGAGAACCTCGACCTGCCCGGGGGCAGCGTCGAGCGCGACGGCCGGAGCGTCACGCTGCGGACGAAGGGCGAGTTCCGGGACGCGGCCGAGATCGCCAACGTGATCGTGCGCTCCGAAGGCGGCTCCACCGTGCGGCTCAAGGACGTCGGCACGGTCGTGGACGGCTTCGAGGAGCGCAAGACGACGACCCGCCTGAACGGCGCCGACGCCGTCTCCTTCTCGGTCCGCAAGCAGTCGGGTGCCAACACCGTGGAGATCACCGACCGCGTCGAGGCGACGCTGGCGCGCATCGAGCGGGAGGGCACGCTGCCGGACCTCCAGATCCGGCCCGTGCACAACGACGCGGACTTCATCAAGGAAAACGTCCGCGACGTCCGCAGCCACATCGTGTTCGGCGGCATCATGGCCGTGCTCGTCGTGTTCCTCTTCATGCGCGACTGGCGGTCCACCCTCATCACGGCGCTCGCGCTTCCGACGTCGGTCATCGCCACGTTCTTCTTCATGTACGTGGTCGGCTTCACGTTCAACATGATGTCGCTGATGGCGCTGTCGCTCGTCATCGGCATCCTCATCGACGACGCCGTCGTCGTCCGCGAAAACATCTTCCGTCACATGGAGATGGGCAAGCCGCCCATGGTCGCCGCGCGCGACGGCACGGCCGAGATCGGCCTGGCCGTGATGGCCACGACGTTCACGATCCTGGCGGTCTTCCTGCCCGTCGGCTTCATGACCGGCATCGTGGGCCAGTTCTTCAAGCAGTTCGCGCTCACGATCGCGTTCGCCGTGGCCATGTCCCTGCTGGTGGCCTTCACGCTCGACCCGATGCTGTCGTCGCGGTTCGTGCGCTTCGTGCCGCCCGAGGAACGCCGTCGCACCCGCGTCGGCCGCTTCCTGGAGCGCTGGGGCCAGCTGTACGACCGCGTCGACCAGCGGTACCACCGGGTCCTGGGCTGGGCGGTCGAACACCCCTGGAGCGTGCTGGCCATCGCGTCCGTCGTCTTCCTGAGCAGCCTGTCGACGCTCCGGATCCTGGGCACCGAGTTCGTGCCCCTCGAGGATCGCGGCCAGATGGAGGTGCTCGTCGAGCTGCCGCCCGGCACGTCGTTCGAACAGAGCGAGGCGGAGGTCGGCAACGTGGAGGCCGTGATCCGCGGCATCCCGGAGGTGACGCAGATCTTCTCGACCGTGGGCGTGAACAACGACGCGCTCAAGGCCCGCCTGCAGGTGCGCGTGACGCCCAAGGGCGCGCGCGATCGGGGCATCCTCGCCATCAAGGCCGACGCCCGCGAGCGCCTCTCGACGCTGCGGCTGCTCCGCACCACCGTCACGGATCCGGAGTTCATGCAGGGCGCGCCCAGCGAGGCGCCCGTCAACATCTTCGTCCGGGGCGATGACATGGGGGCGCTCCAGCGCCTCAGCGACGAGATCGTCGCGAAGGCGCGCCAGGTGCCGGGCACGGCGGACGTGGACAGCACGCTCGAAAGCGGCCAGCCGGAGATGGTGGCAAACGTCAACCGCTCGCTCGCGGCCGACCTCGGCTTCGAGGTCGCGTCGGTGGCGTCCCAGCTGCGCGGGATGGTCGAGGGCGTCGTCCCGACGAAGCTCCGCGACGGCAACGAGGAGTACGACATCCGCGTCCGGCTGGCCCCGGAATTCCGGAACGACTTCGCCATCATCTCGCGGACGCCCCTCTACTCGCCGCGCGGAGCCGTCGTGCGCACGGGCGACATCGTGCGGATGGAACCCGCCATCGGGCCGACGAACATCGAGCGGGAGCAGCGCCGCCGGCAGGCGAAGATCGCCATCGAACTCGACGGCCGCCCGCTGGGCGACGTCACCCGCGACCTCACCGAGGTGATGGCCGGCGTCACGATGCCGCCGAACTTCGAGTGGGGCTTCGCCGGCGACGTCGAGATGATGCAGGAGTCGGCCCAGGCGATGGGGCTGGCGCTGATGCTGGCCGTCGCCTTCATCTACATCGTCCTCGCCTCGCAGTTCGAGTCCTTCACCGAGCCGTTCCTCATCATGCTGTCGCTGCCGCTGGCCGTCGTCGGCGCGCTGCTGGGCATGCTGGTCACGGGCAACAACATCGGGATGCCCGCGATGATCGGCGTGGTGATGCTGATGGGACTCGTGACCAAGAACGCGATCCTGCTTGTGGACCTCACCAACCACTTCCACCGCGAGGAAGGGCTCTCGGTCAAGGACGCCATCCTCAAGGCCGGCCCGATCCGCCTGCGGCCGATTCTGATGACGACGCTCGCCATGATCCTGGGCATGTGGCCGTCGGCGGCCTCGACCGGCGAGGGCGCGGAGTTCCGGGCGCCCATCTCGATCGCCACGATCGGCGGCCTGATCACGTCGACGGCGCTGACGCTGCTCGTGGTGCCTGTGGCCTACCTCCTGCTCTCGCGGTTCCTGGCGCGCCTGGCCGCATGGCGCCAGGGGACCGCCGGCGCGAAGGTCGCGCGGGCCGCGCGGGCGGCCGGCCTCGTGGCACTGCTGGCGATCGCCGGCTGGGCGTGGGGCGCCTCGGCCGCGTTCGGCCAGACGCCCGCCGCGCCGCCGATGACGCTGACGTTCGATCAGGCGCTGGAGCGGGCCTTGACGGCGAACGAGGCACTCCGCGTGACCGGGGAGAGCGTCAGGGCGGGCGAGGCCCGGGTGGACGAAGCGCGCGCGGCCTTCCTTCCGAGCGCGACGGTCAGCTACCAGTACCAGCCGATTCAGAAGTTTCCCGAGATCGTGATCCCGGCCGGCGTCTTCGGACCGGACGAACAGCGGTTCGAAGCCAACTTCGTGCGCAAGAACGTGGTGCAGCTCGACCTGTCGCAGGCCGTCTACACGGGAGGGCGGCTCACGCGAGGCCGTGAGCTCCAGGAGGCCTCGCTCGCGGCGTCGGCGCGCACGCTCGAGCGCGCGCGCCAGGACCTCCATTTGCGCGTCGTGCAGGCCTTCTACGCCGCCCTTCTCAACGAGCAGAGCACCCAGGTGGCCGACGAGGGCGTGGCTCTGGCCGCCCGCCAGCTCGACCTGGCCCGCATTCGTTTCGAGGCCGGATCGGTGGCGCGGCTCGACGTGCTCAGGGCCGAGGTGGATCTGGCCAATGCCCGCGCCCGGCGCATCCAGTACCAGTCCGCCGCGGACCAGGCCTATCAGGCGCTGCGGACGCTGCTCGCCCTGCCCCAGACCCAGGCCCTCCGCCTCCAGGGGACGCTGGACGACCTGGCGCCGCCCGACTCCCGCGACGACCTGCTGGCGGCGCTGCCGGGACGACCCGACCTTCGCGCGTTCGAGGCCCAGCGGGAGGTCGCCGTGAACGCGGCCGCCCTGGCGAATGCCGACTGGAAGCCCACCGTCTCGCTCGTGGGCAACGTGGCGTATCAGAACAACGACGCGGCGCGCCTGCTCCGGCAGACGAACCAGAACTACACGTTCGGCGTCGCCGTCCGCGTGCCCCTCCTGACCGCCCCGGCCGCCGGCGCCCGGAGAGCGGTGGCCGAGGCGCAGATGCGCCAGGCCGAGCACGGCCTGAGGGCCGCGCTCGATGCGGGCCACCTCGAGCTCGAGACCGCCTGGACGGACCTGCAGGCCGCGGCCGAGGTCGTGGCGACGCAACAGAAGGCGCTGGAGCTCGCCCGCGAGAGCGTGGCCATCGCCCAGACGTCGTACGAGAACGGCGTCATCACGTCGGCCGAGCTGAACGACGCCCAGGTGGCCCTGCTGCAGACGGAGTGGCAGCTGCAGCAGGCGAAGTACGCGCGGATCGTCGCCGCGGCTCGCGCGCGCTTCGCGGCGGGCGTCTCGTAATGGTCATCCGACGGACCGGCGGCCTCCCGCCGCCGCGACCCGGCCCGGCGCCTAGGCGAGCGGGCCGAAATGCCGCTCGTAGCGCTGGCGGAACTCCGTCCAGGTGTAGGCGTGACTCTGGCCGCCGAGGTGCTCGAGCGCCCACGTGGCCGCCACGCTGCCCATCTGGGCCGACGTCTGCAGCGACTGTCCGCCGGCCAGGCCCTTCATGAGGCCGCCC
>JBFWXO010000076.1:0-17909 GCA_050187355.1 Vicinamibacterales bacterium | reverse complement strand
AGGCCCCTGCCACCGCAAAGGCGAGGGGGAAGGCCATGCCAAGGCAGAGCGCGGTGGGAACGACGAGCGCGGCCGTGATCCAGGCGCCGCGGGCGATCCAGTCCCCGCCGCCCCCGCCCGCCGCCAGTTGGGTGGCGACGTAGAGCGGCACCTGCCGCCCCGCCAGCGCATAGGTCACGGCGGCCAGGACGGCCGCGCCCGTGAGTGCCAGCGCCAGCGCGCCGGCCGCGGCGCGCACGCGGCCGACCAGCCATGTACCGATCCACGCGCCGGCGGCCGACCCGGCGATCACGGCGGCGAGGGCGGCCGCGAACGCGTACGTGGTCGGCCCGATCGCCAACGCCAGGATCCGCGTCCAGGCCAGTTCGTGGAGGAGGGCGGCCAGGCCGGACAGCGCCAGCACGCCGGCCGCGAGGCCGAGCCGTCGCGGCGGCGTCTCGCGGTCCTGGACGACGGGCCCCCGGCGGCCCCGCGCGGGCGGCGGCGACGGGACGGCCGCATCGGCGGGCGCCGGCTGCCGACTGGCCAGGAGGGCGAGCGCGGCCGACACGGCGCCGGCCGCCACGCCGCAGAGAATCGTGCGGTGCACGCCCAGGCGGGGCACCAGGACGAACCCGGCCAGCAGCGCGCCCGCCGCCGCGCCGAGGGTGTTGGCCGCGTACAGCATCGCCGTGAGGCGGGTGCGGCCGGCCGACTCGCTGGCGAACCACCGGATGGCCAGCGGGAAGGTCGCCCCGAGCGCGGTCGCGGGCGTCATGACGAGGACCACGGCCACGAGCACCCGGACCACGCCGAAGACCAGGCCCGGCGCCCCGTCCTCGTACGCCCACCGCAGCACGGGCGTGAGCGCGGCGACGAGCGGCGCCAGCGCCAGCGCCACCCCGCCGACGCTCACTTCGAGCAGGGCGTAGGTGCGGAGCGCCTGCGACGGCGTGAAGGCGGCCGCGGGCCGGCCCATGAGGGCGGCGCCGAGCGCCAGCCCCAGCAGGAAGGCGCCGACGACGGCGCTGCCGGCGGCGGTCGTGTGGCCCAGATGGAGCGTGAGCAGGCGCGTCCACGTCACCTCGTAGACGAGCCCGGCGAGGCCCGAACACGTGTACGCGGCGAGGAACAGCGCGGCGCTAGTCGAGGGCGTCGAACGTCGGGTCGCCAATCGCGTCTCGTGTCGGGGTGCGCGGCACCCTGCGTATGTTAGCGCCCGCACGCGCGTATACTGGCGGCCGCCATGTGACCGGTGCCCCTCCCCCGGCCAGGTCGCAGTAGGTGGGCTACCGCGGCCGTCATTTTCTGGAGCGCGACGCCGTGCGGTCTGAGTTCGTCATCGTCGGAGGCGGGATCTACGGCCTGGCCACGGCCTGGAGTCTGGCCGCGCGGGGGGCCGGCGTCACGGTCCTCGAGGGGCGGGCGGTGGCCGCGGGTGCGTCGGGCGGCCCCGGCAAGCGCGGGGTGCGCGCCAACGGCCGCGACCTGCGGGAACTGCCGCTGATGCGCGAGGCCTACGCGCGCTGGCCGAGCCTGCACGAGGCGCTGGGCGCCCCGACCGGGTACGAGCGGATCGGCCACCTGCAACTCTACGAGCGGCACCACGACGAGGGCCAGGCCGAGGTGCGCGCGCGCGTCCAGTCGGCGCTGGGCATCCCGACGACGCACCTCGACGGCTCGCGCCTCCGCGACCTGGAGCCGGGCGTCTCCGACCGCGTGCTCGGCGCCCTGCACGCGCCGCTCGACGGCATTGCCGACCACGAAGCGACGACGCGCGCGTACGCCAACGCCGCGGTGGCGGCCGGCGCCACCGTGGTCACGGGCGTCCAGGTGACGGGCGTGGAGCGCGACGGCTCGCGCGTGGTGGCCGTCCGGCTCGCCAGCGGCGGCCTGGTGGCCGTGGACCGCGGCCTCGCCGTGCTGGCCAACGCCGGCACGGCCGACCTGCTCGCGAGGACGTTCGGGCTCGACCTGCCGATCTGGACGGTGCATCCGCAGGTCGTGCTCTCGACGCCCGCGGCGGCGCCCCCGTTCCGCTGCTATGTCGGCCACGCGCACCGTCCCGTCGCGCTCAAGATGGTGCCGGGCGGGGCCGTGATGCTCTCGGGCGGATGGCGCGGGCGGGTCAATCCCGAGTCGGGCCAGGCCGAGCCGACGCCGGCCTCGATCGACGGCAACTGGGCCGAGGCGGTGGCGGTGTTCCCGGCGATCGGGGCGCTGTCGGTGGCCGAGGCGCGCGCCGATCGCGGCGAGACCAACGCGCTGGACCACGTGCCCGTCATCGACCGCGTGCCGGGCACGTCCAATGCGTTCGTCGGGTGCGGCTGGACCGGACACGGCTGGGCCCTGGCGCCCGCCGTGGCGCCGCTCCTGGCCGCGTGGGTCCTCGACGGCGAGACGCCGCCGCTCCTGGCGCCGTTCACGCTGGCCCGGTTCCCGGCTCTCACGCCCTGAGGCGCGGCGACGGCCACAGCCAGCACGCGAGCACGACGATCGTCGTGCCCGCCAGCACGGGCCAGACGCCGGCGCCGGCGACGAACGGCGGCATGGCGGCCGTCACGAAGCCGCCGCCCACGAGCGGCGAGGTGACGATCGACCGCGCCGCGAACGCGCGCGCCGCCGGTGTCCTGGCGTCCGGGTCGACCACTCGCAGGAGCAGCAGGCCGACGGCCGCGACGCCGGTCTGCGTGCCGTAGACCACGATCGCCTGCTCGAACCAGGCGCGCGGCAGCATGCGCGGCGCCAGCCACAGGAACGTCGCGACCACCCAGGCCACGGCGGCCGCCATCAGGATCGCGAACGGCAGGAGGTACTGCGCCACGAGGTCCAGGCGCATCGACGCGACGGCGGCGGTGACGAGCAGGTCGAGCGACAGGCCCATCAGCCGCTCGAACGATCCGCGATCCAGCCACTCGGCCAGGCCGGTGCGGTCCGCCGCCGCCTGCACGCCCATGCCGCCGATCATGGCCAGAGGAAACAGGGGAAAGCCGTCGAAAGCGGGGCCCATCGCCCGCAGTCCCGACCACAGGCCCCACCCGGCGAGAATCGCGAGCGACACCACCGCGAGGTGAAGCGCCAGCGGCTCGATCGTCGCCGCCGCCACGGTGCCCAGGGCGATGGGCCGCCGCGCCTCGCGCGGCACCGGCCGCAGCGCGGCGTCCGGCAGCGCCAGCGTCGTGCCGCCGATCGCGGAGGTATGCCCGCGGGCGACGCCCCACTGGATGAGCGCGAGGCCGCCGAGCACGCCGGCGGCGAGCCCGATCGTGGCCGACATCTGCCCGAGCGGGCCGCCGGCGGGGAAGCCCAGGCCCTCGAAGACGGCCGTCATCGCGCTGGCCGTGCCGTGGCCGCCCGAGAAGCCCACCTCGATCAGGCAGCCGAACAGGGGCGACACGCCGAAGATCGGCGTCAGGACCAGCACGGTCACGAGCAGGCCGACCACGTACTGCCCCAGCGCCGTCACCATCGAGAAGCGCGCCAGGGGCAGCGCATCGCCGGCCACGGCGCGGAACGACGGCACGGGCGTCCCGAGGTACAGCGCCGCGAAGACGACGGTGATGAGCACGGCCGGCGCGGCCGACCAGACGGCGAGGACGTCTGCCGGCACCAGACCCAGCCCATGCGGTCCGGCGGCGAGGCCGAGCAGGCCACCCAGGAGCGGGACGGGCAGCAGCAGGCGGCCCAGCGCCGGGACGGCGAGCCGGAGCGCGAACCCGCCGGCCAGCAGCAGCCCGAGTCCGCTCAGCGCGAGCACGAACGTCATGGGCCGTCAGCATACGTCCGATGCCTCCGGGCGGCCGGCGGCGGCGCGGAGTCGGGTATCATCGGCCCGCCGTCACGCGCGCGCCGCCGGAGTGCCGTGCCGCGTCTTCCCGACGGCGAGGAAACCCAGAATGTCCAAGCGATTCCTTCCGGTCGTCGTCCTGACCCTGGCGGCGCTGGCGCCGCTCGGCGCCCAGCAGGCGCCTCCCGCGCGAACCGGTCCCCCGCCCACCGTCGAGGACCGGACCGCCAGCCTCCGCAAGATCGACGGCTTCGTGCCCCTGTACTGGGACGAGCGCGCCGGCACGATGCTGATGGAGATCCCCTGGCTCGACCGTGAGTTCCTCCTGTCGACGGGCCTGTCGGCCGGCCTGGGCTCGAACGACCTCGGGCTGGACCGGGGCCAGGGCGGCCAGGGCCGCATCGTCACGTTCCAGCGCGTCGGCCCCCGGGTCATGCTCGTGCAGGGCAACCAGTCGTTCCGCTCGACGGCGGCCAATCCCCTCGAGCGCCGCTCGGTGGCGGACTCCTTCGCCCGTTCGATCCTGTGGGGGTTCACCGTGGCGGCCGAGTCGAACGGCCGCCTGCTGGTGGACGCCACCGACTTCTTCCTGCGGGACGTCCACGGCGCCGTGCGCGGCCTCCGGCCCGGCACCTACCGCGTGGACCGGACGCGGACTGCGTTCTACCTGCCGAACACGAAGGGCTTCCCGAAGAACACCGAGGTGGACATGACGCTCACCTTCGTGAACGAGGCGGCCGGCGGCGGGCGCGGGGGCGGCGGCGGTCCGACGCAGGGCCCCACCCCGATCGGCATGACGGGGGGCGGGGGCGGCGGCTTCGGCGGCGGCCTCTTCACCGGCACCGTGGCCAGCGTGACGCCCACCGCGGACGCGGTCACGCTGCGCGAGCACATGTCGTTCGTGGAACTGCCCGACGGCAACTTCCGCCCGCGCAATGACGATCCGCGCGCCGGCTACGGCGGCACGACGTTCGTGGACTTCAGCCAGCCGATCGGCGACTCCATCCAGTTCCGCTACCTCCGCCGGCACCGCCTGGTGAAGAAGGATCCGAACGCCGCCATCAGCGAGCCCGTGGAGCCGATCCGCTACTGGGTGGACCCCGGCGCGCCGGCGGACGTGCAGAAGGCCCTCATCGAGGGCGCCATGTGGTGGAACCAGGCGTTCGAGGCGGCGGGCTTCCGCAACGCCTTCGTGGTGGCGCCGCTCCCGGGCGACGCCGATCCGATGGACATCCGCTACAACATGATCAACTGGGTCCACCGCTCGACGCGCGGCTGGAGCTCCGGCGGCTCGGTGAGCGACCCGCGCACGGGCGAGATCATCAAGGCGACGGTGACCCTCGGCTCGCTGCGGGACCGCCAGGACTACATGATCTTCGAGGGCCTGCTCTCGCCCTACGAGAACGGCACCGAGCGCCCGTCGATCCTGTACGAGACGGCGCTGAAGCGCATCCGCCAGCTCTCGGCCCACGAGGTGGGCCACACGCTCGGCCTGGGCCACAACTACTACGACAGCACCAAAGGCTGGATCTCGGTGATGGACTATCCGCACCCGCTCGAGGAGCTGCGGGCCGACGGCACCATCGACATCTCGAACGCCTACCCGGCCCGCATCGGCGACTGGGACAAGGTGGCCATCAACTTCGGCTACCGGCAGTTCCCGGCCGGCGCCGACGAGAACGCCGCCCTCGACAAGATCATCGACGACGCCTGGGCGCAGGACCTGCGCTACTTCACCAACCAGGACACCGACATCCACCCGCGCACCGAGCAGTGGTCGAACGGCGTGAACCAGGCCGACGAGCTCACCCGCCTGATGCAGGTGCGGCGGGCCGCGCTCAACCGCATCGGCGAGAAGACGATCCGGAAGGGCGCGGCCATGACCACCATCGAAGAGCCGCTGGTGCCGATTTACATGTATCACCGCTACGCGGTGGAGAGCACCTCGTCGATGCTCGGCGGCCAGGACTTCGTGTACGCCATGCGCGGCGACGGCCGCACCCCGGTGAAGTGGGAGACGGCCGCCAACCAGCGCAAGGCGCTCGAGGCGCTCGCCTCCACGCTGGCGCCCTCGGAGCTGACGCTGTCGAAGCAGATCCTCGAGGCGATCCCGCCGCGGCCGCCCGGCTACGGGCTGCACCGCGAGCTCTTCCCGCGCACGACCGGCGAGGCGTTCGACCCGGTGAACCCCGCATCGATTGCCGCCGAGGTGACCATCGGCTTCGCGCTGCAGCCGGACCGCGCGGCGCGGATGGTCGCCCAGCACGCGGTGGATCCGTCGCTGCCCGGCCTGGAAGAGGTGATCGACCGGTTCGTGAAGGCGACCTTCGACGCCGCCACGGCCACGCCGTACGAGGCCGAGGTGCGGCGGGCCACCGAGCGGGTGCTCGTGGACCGGCTGACGTGGCTGGGGATGGCCGCGCAGAACGGCCAGGTGCGCGCCGTCGCGTCCTTCAAGCTGCAGCAGCTCGGCGACCGCCTGCGCACGGGCCTGGCCGGCAAGCCCGAGTCGGATCAGGCGCAGCAGACGCTGCTCGCCGCCGACATCAAGCGCTTCCTGGAGCGGCCGAGCGCCGATCCGGCCAAGATCATCAATCCCTCGCCCGCGCCTCCCGGCGCGCCCATCGGCGACCTGGGCCAGGACTGGCTGTTCTCGCCGATGCGCTGCCAGTGGAACGAGGAGAATCCCGCGGCGTGGATGTACTACGAGCCGCCGCCGCTGTAAGTCGGCGCACGAGCGAATGAGGAGGGCCGGCCGTCCACGTGGAGGGCCGGCCCTTTGCCTTTCAGCTGGGCAGATGCATCACCCGCTCACGTGATGCCGGTGAGCCGCGGCATCGCGCCATCACGTCTCGCGCCTACGGCTGGGTGCGCTTCGCCCCAAGAAGCCACGAGCGGCTCGCTGGGCACCCAGGCGGATCGGCGCGAGGAGCCCACGGCGGCGCGTTCAGAGCATGGTGCGAACGGAATCGCCGCCGTGAGCACCCACCTCGCGCCTTCCGCCAGCCCAGCACACCGCTCGGGCAGGACGCTCTCGCCTGTAGATCACAGCCGCTGGCGCGAGACATGATGCCGCGCCGCCGCGGCGTATCGGTGGTGAGGACGCGAGCGCGCCCGGATTGGGCCGCCACCATGCGCTGCGCGTGCCGGCTTGTCGCGCTCAGCCTTCCAGGTTACGTGGTCGAAGCCCAGAGCCTCATGGACTTCGACGGAGAGTGGACCATCGTCGAGCCGGCGGGTCTGACTGGCGAGCCGGCGGTTGCAGCAGACAGCGTGGGACTAAGTTCTGAACAGTGCGAGACCACGCACCGAGCGGCGAGACGGCGTCTCCACTGACGGCAGGGGTCTCCAGTGGGGCGGCCGGGAACGGGCGCCCGGATGCCGAGCGAGCGTCATAGCGAGCGAGCATCCGGGCTGTTCCCGAGCCGGGGCCCCGCGAAGTCCACTGCGGACCGCCTGTTATCGCGTCGCATCGAGCCGCGTTCAGTGCAAACAGAAAGAGCCGGCTCCCCGGTGGGGAAGCCGGCTCTTCGTCGATTCACCGTGAATCGAGGTTCGATCTACTGCTTCTCGCCGGCCAGCTGGCGCTGGATCTGCGCCACCGTGTTCTTGACGCCGAACTCCTGGAAGATCCTGCCGAGTTCCTTCGTGGACGGATGCGGGTCGCCGGTGAGGCCGTTGTTCACGCGGGGCGGGGCGTTGGGGTCCGGCGCCCGGCGCTGGCCGCCCTGGCGGGCGGGGGGCGTCTGGCCCGCGGCAATCGCCGCTTCGCGCGCGATCCGGGCATCGCGCGCGGCCTTCCACTCCTCCGGTGTCTGGCCGGTGGGATCGAAGGGCACGGTCTTGTAGATCGGCCGGACGTAGGCGCCGGGCGAGGGCTCCAGGTACAGCATCTTCGAGGTGTCCATGACGGCGCCGTGCCCGCCCACCGGCAGCTTGTGCTCGTACAGGTACATCTGCACGTCGTCCTGGTACTTCGTGTAGAAGTCCGGCACGTAGTGGACGCGGATGCCCTTGGGCGCCCACTTGGCGTCCATCTCCTCGGCCGCCTCCTTCATCTGCCGCTGCCCGCCGCCGTGATCGCCCATCACGAAGATGTGCTTGAAGCCGCTCCAGGCCATGCTCTCGATCTCGGCGATCTTGAGCTGCTTGAAGACGTCGGGCGGCAGCGTGATCCCGCCCGGCGTGTTGGTGCCATCCTGCACGCCCGTCGCGCCGACGTCGATCGGCATCACCGGCGCCACCAGCGCGTTGCCGAGCCGCTTCGCCACGTCGATGGCCGTGGCGCGCGACATGATCGTGTGCCCGCCGAGGATGTTCTGCGGTCCGCGTTCCTCGGTGCCGCCGTTCACGATGAGCACCGAGGTCATGCCGGCGGCCATCTTGGCCGCCACCTCGCTGTGCGTCAGGTACTCCAGTTCCACCGTCTCGCCCACGGGCTTGCCGACCTGCGCGATGGCCGGCCCGGCCGAAAGTGCCAGGCACGCCGCCAGGCTCGCGATCCTCTTCATACCGACGTCCTCCCAGTCCCGTCACGAAGCGGCGGGGCCTGCATTTTACGTCCCGGGGGCACGGGCGCGATGTCGCGCGGTGTCTCCGAGGCGGGACGGCGGCCGTCCGGCCGCCGTCCGGCCGCCGCCGTTCGCAGGATCAGCGCGCGGAGGCCAGGGCCGGGGGACGGAGGGAGCCCGCCGACTCGACAGGACCGGTGACGGGCACGCCGAGGTCCTTGATGAGGCCGTCGGACAGGTGGTACACCCAGCCGTGGACGCGCACCGGCCGGCCGGCCGCCCACGCCTGGCGCAGCACCACCGTCCGGCTCAGGTCGTACACCTGCTCCACGACGTTCAGCTCCACGATGCGGTCGAAGCGCTCCCGCTCGTCCGGGATCGCGTCCAGCTCGGCCTGGCGCAGGCGGATGACGTCGCGGATGTGCCGCACCCAGGTGCCGGCCAGCCCGCCCAGCTCCGGGCCCATCGCGGCTTTCACGCCGCCGCACCCGTAGTGGCCGCACACGATGATGTCGTTGATCCCGAGCACCGACACGCCGTAGTCGAGCACGCTCATGAGGTTCATGTCGGTGTGGACCACCATGTTCGCCACGTTGCGGTGGATGAACATGTCGCCGGGCATCGTGCCCGTGATGAGGTCGGGCGGCACGCGGGAGTCGCTGCACCCGATCCACAGGCAGAAGGGCTGCTGGTGCCGCGCCAGCTCGGCGAAGAGGCCCGGGTTCTCCCGCCGCATCCGCTCGCTCCATTCCCGGTTGCGGGCGAGGAGGGCCTGTTCGAGATCGGCGTTGCGGGGCACGGGCGCGCGCGACGCGCGGGTCAGGCCCGGGGCGGCGGGCGGCGCGGCCGCCGCGCGCTGGCGCTGGATGAGCGGCACCACCTCGGCGACGTCGGACAGCACGTGGGTGCCCGGCACCACGCCCGGCGCCAGGCCGGCGTCGCGCAGCACCTGCGCCGGCTGCCGGCGCATCTCGGTGACGAACACCTCGGTGCCCCGGGACTGCACGTCGGCGACGATGTCGAAGAGCGCGTTCAGGCCGCTCTGGTCGATGAACGGCACGTCGCCCATGCGGATGACCAGGTACGGCGTGGACGGCAGCGACGCGGCGAGCTCCTGCAGCGCGGACGTGAAGCCGAAGTGCAGGGGGCCGTGCAGGTACTTCACGGTGACCAGCCCGGCCACCTCGCCGAACCGCGCCGCGTCCTCCGGATGCGCGGGCTCGCGCACGAACGCCTCGAGGCCGGCCACGCGCGAACGCTCGGACGACTCCTGGCCCATGCGCTTCAGGAAGAGCAGCGACGCCAGCGCCACGCCGAGCGCGACCGCCTGGATGAGGTCGAAGAACACCGTGAACACCAGCACCAGGACGAGCACGGCGGCATCGGCGCGCGGCACGTGGCGCAGCTGCTGGATGCCGCGCCGGTCCATGATGCTCAGGCCCACGGACACGAGGATGCCGGCCAGCACCGCCAGCGGCACGTAGGCGGCAAAGCGGCCCAGGCCGAGGAGCACCGCCAGGAGCAGCAGTCCGTGCACCATGCCGCTGATGCGCGTCCGGCCGCCGCTGCCGATGTTGACGACGGTGCGCATCGTCGCGCCGGCGCCGGGCAGGCCGCCGATGAGGGCCGCCGCCATGTTGCCCACGCCCTGGCCGAAGAGCTCCTGTTCGCTGTCGTGGCGCGTGCGGGTCATGCTGTCGGCGACGAGCGACGTGAGCAGCGAGTCGATGGCGCCGAGCGCGGCCAGCGCGATGCCGTCGCTCACGATCGTGCTCCAGAGGTGCGCCTCGATGCTCAGGAACCCGGCGAGGTGCAGGGCCGGCAGGCCCTGGGGGATCTCGCCGATGCGGGGGACGTCCCAGCCGAGGGCCACCGACAGGCCCGTCACGCCGAGCAGCGCCACGAGCGTCGCGGGGATCGCTTTGGTCACCCGCGGCAGCGTCACGATCACGCCGTAGGTGAGGGCGGCCAGGGTCACCGTCGTCAGGTTGATGGCCGAGAGCGGCTGGGCGATGCGCAGCAGCACGTCGATGACGGCGCCGGGCGAGGGGTGCCCCAGGATGGGGAAGACCTGCAGCAGGATGATGATCACGCCGATGCCGGTCATGAAGCCCGACACTACGGGATACGGCACGTAGCGGATGTACTTGCCGACCCGCATCAGGCCCAGCACCACCTGGAACACACCCGCCACGAAGAACGTGAGGAACACGGCCCCCACGGCCTGTTCGGGGCTCTCGGCCCGCGAGGCGACGTTGGCGGCGACGGCCGTGCTCACGACGGTCATGGGCCCGGTGGGCCCGCTGACCTGGGACGGCGTGCCGCCGAGCCACGCGGCCACGAGGCCGAGTGCCATGGCGCCGTAGATGCCGGCCGCGGCGCCGAGGCCGCTCTGGACGCCGAAGGCCAGCGCCAGCGGCAGGGCGACGATGCCGGCGGTGACACCGCCGAAGAGATCGCCGCGCAGGTTGGAGAGATCGAAGCGGAACAGTCGCGAGAACATGGGGTGACAGCCTCCAGGCGGACCCAGCCGTGCGCGGAGCGCAGCGGCTACCTGACGTGGCCAGACCTCGCCCGCCGCGCGGCGCCCGGGCGTGCGGCGGCGGAGAGGAACGACCGATGACGCGCGACGCTACGCGCGCTCGGGCGGGTTCTCGGGGACGTCGAGGACGGGGGCGGGCAGGGCGGTGGCGTCGGCGCCGTGGGGGCCGAGGTCGCGGGCCGCCGTGGGCGGCGTGGCGGCCGCCACCGTCGTGACCGGGGCGAACAGGTCGCGTTCGATCTCGGAGGACTGCGACTGCTCGACTTCGACGGGATCGGTCATCGCCGTCAGGACCGACATGCCGGCCGCCAGCGTGGCCAGGACCAGCGCGCCCACGACGAGCGCCCGCCGCCAGCCCGCATGGCGGGCCAGGCGGATCGGCCAGGGGCGGGACGGCTGCTCGGGACTCACGTGGCGCCTTACTCTACACCCGCGCCCCAGGGGATGGCGGACCGAATATTCCAGCCCGTCACCGGAGGGCGTCCAGCGCTTCCCAGCGGGCGTACGCGGCCAGGATCTCCCCGGGCAGCGCCTCCAGGCGGGCCATGACGGCGTGGATCTCGGCCGCCGGCTTCTTGTAGAAGTCCGGCGCGTGCACCTCGGCGGTGAGGCGGCGCTGCTCGTCCTCGAGCGCGTCGATCCGGGCCGGCAGCGCCTCGCGCTCCAGCCGCTCCTTGTTGGTGGCCTTGCGAGGGGCGGCGCCGGACGGCGGCGTGCCGGGCGGGGCGGCGGGCGCCGGCGGCACGCTCCCGGGGGCCGGCGCGGCTGCCGGCGCCGGTTCGGCGGACCGCGCCGGGCGCTGGCGCAGCCAGTCCTCGTAGCCGCCCACGTACTCGACCACGCGGCCGTCGCCCTCGAACGCCAGCGTGCTCGTGACCACGTGATCCAGGAACCGCCGGTCGTGGCTGACGAGCAGGAGCGTGCCCGGCCACTCGACCAGCTGCGCCTCCAGCAGTTCGAGCGTCTCGAGGTCCAGGTCGTTCGTGGGCTCGTCCAGCACGAGCACGTTGGCGGGCCGCGTGAGCAGGCGCGCCAGGAGCAGGCGGTTGCGCTCGCCGCCGGAGAGCGCCTTCACCGGCGCCCGCGCGCGCTCGCTGGAGAACAGGAAGTCCTCCAGGTAGCCGTGGACGTGCCGGACGCGGCCGCCCACGGTGACGCGGTCGTTGCCGTCGCCCACCGTGTCCACGACCGTGCGCTCGGGGTCGAGCTGCTCGCGCTGCTGGTCGTAGTAGGCGATCTGCACGTTGGCGCCGCGCTCCACGGTGCCGACGTCCGGCGCCAGTTCGCCCAGGAGCAGCCGCAGCAGCGTGGTCTTGCCGGCGCCGTTCGGGCCGATGAGGCCGATGCGGTCGCCGCGCATCACGCGCGTCGAGAAGCCGGCGACGACCGGCCTGCCGTCGAACGCCTTCGAGATCTGCTCCACCGCGAACACCAGCCGCCCGGACACCTCGGCCTGCTCGATGGCGAGCGCCACCGTGCCCATCTGCGCCCGCCGGGCCGCGCGCTCCTTGCGCATCTCGAGCAGCCGCAGCTTCCGGCCCTCATCGCGCGTGCGGCGCGCCTTGATGCCGCGCCGCAGCCAGGCTTCCTCCTCGGCCAGCTTCTTGTCGAACTTCTCCTCGGCCGTCGCCTGGTGGGCGAGCCACTCCTCCTTCTTCCTGAGGAACGTGGCGTAGTCGCCGGGCCAGGAGGTGAGGCGCCCGCGATCCAGCTCGATGACCCGCGTGGCGAGCCGCTCCAGGAAGGCGCGGTCGTGGGTGACGAAGAGCACCGCGCCGGCGTACGACGCCAGGAACGTCTCGAGCCACTCGATGGCCTCGATGTCCAGGTGGTTCGTGGGCTCATCCAGCAGCAGGACGTCGGGCGAGGCGACGAGCGCCTGCGCCAGGAGCACTCGCCGCCGCCATCCGCCGGACAACGTGTCCACGGGGGCGTCGGCCGGGAGGTCCAGCCGTGTCAGGACCAGCTCCACGCGCTGCTCGAGCGTCCAGCCGTCGCGTTCTTCGAGCTCGTGCTGGAACCGGCCCATGCGCGCCAGGGCGCCGTCGACGCCGTGCGCCACGTCCACGGCGGCGTGATGGTAGGCCGCGACGAGCGTGCTCAGGCCGCCGAGCCCCTGGGCGACCACATCGAAGACGCTGTCGTGGGTGTCGAGCGGCACGTCCTGCTCGAGCCGCGCCACCCGCGTCCCCGGACCGCGCCACACCACGCCCCGGTCCGGCGCGATTTCGCCGCTCACGATCTTCAGCAGCGTGGACTTGCCGGTGCCGTTCCGGCCGATGAGGGCGGTTCGTTCACCCGGCTCGATGGCCAGGGAGACGTCGTCGAGCAGGGGCAGGTGGCCGTAGGCGTGGTGGAGGTGGTCGAACGTCAGCAGGGGCACGTGTCCCCTAGCGTACGTCAGGCGCGGAATCCCGAGACTGGCCTCACATCCATCCAAGCTGTTTGAGGCTGATGCCGTCGTTCCAGATCTTGGTCATGTGGCGGAGCTTGTCCCCGTCGAACTGCATCACGTACACATAGTCCGCCTCTACCTGTTGTCCGGTCGGCGGCACCGGCCCGCCCTCACCTGTGTGAGTCCCCCGGAAGACGCCGTAGGCGGCCACGTTGTTGCGACCTTCGTCGACCGCAAAGGACCGCACCTCGTAACGGCCATCGGGCACGGGCGTGAGCAGGCCCTTCATCCACTCGGTATACGCCTCCAAGGTGTCAACGCCCGCGAGCGCCCCGGCCTGGGCCGAGAACGTCGCACCCGGATGGCAGTACTGCCGGCACACGTCCCATCCCTTTCCGGTCTCGCACGCATCGAAGAACTGCTCAGCCGTCGCTTTGATTCCGCTCATCAGACCCCCCGGTCCAGGATAAATACCATGACACTCGACGCGCCGTGATTACTGTGAACCCGGCCAGCGCGCTCGCCGCCCGGCGTCGGTCCCGCTCCAACTCGTTCATCGCGCTGCGCAGAGGCTACCATGGCCGAACCGGCACGCCCTGCTCGGCTCGAGGTCCCCTGCGTGGCGCCGTTCTCGGAACTACTGCTCGCGTGGTGCCCGGATGGCCGCACCGGGCCAGGCGCCGGCCACCGGCTGCTCCGACCGGATCACCGGCATCCCGTTGACGACGACGTGGCGGATTCCAGCCGACGGCAGCCGAGGCTCGCGGTAGGTCGCCCGGTCGGCGATCGAGGCGGGATCGAACACCGCGAGGTCCGCATCCATCCCCGGCTGGACACGCCCCTTCCGGCGCATCGCCGGGGCGCGTGCTTCGAGAGCCCGTGCGGGGAGGAGCGTCGCCTTCCGCAGGGCATCCATCAGGGTCAGCAAGGACTCCTCGCGCACGTAGCGGCCGAGCACCCTGGCGAAGGTGCCCGCGCCGCGGGGATGGGCGCCGCTGGCGTCGGCCAGCCCGTCGCTCGCCACCATGACCAGGCTGTCCGACAGAATGGACCGGACGGCGGCCTCGTCGTCGCCGTGAATGATCACCAGGCCTTTCTCCTGCCGGCGGCGCGCGAACGACTCGCGGGTGAGGCGCTCACCGGTGGCCGGCCACTCGAACCGGGCGAAGCGCGATGGTGCCCAGGACGGCCAATCGTCGAAGGTCGGCGACTCGATGCTGGTCATCGCGGCGGTGTACGGGTAGGCCTCGACGGTGACGTCGAGGCCACGCGCCCGGCTCGCCCTGATGAGATCGAGCAGCTTCCCGGCGTCCTCGCCATAGCTGCTGTTGATGTGCACGATCTGGAGCGGCGCGCCGCTCACCAGCGCGGCGGCCAGCACCTCCTCGGTTTCCAGCCAGTACTCCGGCGCCTTGGTGCCCCGCACGTGGACATGCACCCGTGCGCCCTTGAAGGCCGCGGCGGTGCGGAACACCTCGAGCACCTCCCACGGGGTGGCGCCCGGCGTCTCCTCCAGGATCATCCCGATCCCAAGCGCGCCCGCCGCGAGCTCGCGGCGGAGTGCGGCGGTCATGGCGGTGAGCGCGCTGTCGTCGAGCGGCCGATCGGCGGCCACAGGACGGTGTCCCCCGTGCCCCGCTGCCGCCCCGAAACTGATCGGGGAACGGCCCTCGAGCTCGCGTACCAGGACGTCACGTCCGGCACGCCGCCCTCCATCTCGAAGGCGCTGGTGACCCCGTCGTGCGCCTTGAGCCCCAGGCTGACCGAGTCGAACGAGTGCTGATGCAGATCGACGAAGCCGGGGGCGACCACCAGGCCGCGGCATCCAGCGTGTCGCGTCCCCGCAGAGGCGACACCGAGATCGCGGCGATCGCACCACCACGGATACCGAGGTCGCGAACGGCGTCCAGGCCCGATTCCGGATCCATGACCCGGCCGCCGGCGACCACGAGATCGTATTCCTCCGGGGCGGCGCGAAGACACGACGTGGTCAGTCCAATGACGATCAGCGTCGCGGTGGCAATTCGATGCAGTCGGCGATGGCGCATGGGTTCCTGGTGTCAGGTTTCGCTGGCTTCGAATGCCGTCGCCACTCTGGCGGGCTCGACGGTGAACTGGCCACCGGCGGGCCACATTCCGCGGTAGGGGGCCAGCGAGGACGGAGGCTCGGGGACCCTCGTTGAGCCGCCAAACGACCCGCGCTCACCTGCGGGCAATCTGAATCAAGCCGGCCAGCCCCGCGGCCCGTCAGCGTGCAGCACGCTGTTACGCGACACCCTCCGCGCCGCGCATCCGGGAACCCGCGCCCCGGCGCTGGAGCAAACGTCGGCCGGCCGGCCACCACGTGAGCGCGACTTCGGTACCGAGCATAATGAGCGCCATGCAACTCCATTCCCGGATGACGCGCGCGTCTCCGGGGGCCAAGCCAAACGTCAGGGGCTCGCTCAAACGAATGAGCGAGAAGACGTTCATCAACGCGAAACTCCGGATCATGAACGCGCGGTGTTGGGCCCGATCACCCACCCTGATGGCGACGAAGGCGAGTCCCGTCGTCAAGAACCAGAGGAACCCCAGCGTGACCAGCGGGGGTCGGCACAGCACGCAGCTGCTCTGGGCGCCGAGCGACATCGCGGCCGGGGCGCCCACCAAGGTGCCGATCACATAGACACGTCCGGCGAGTCGGTGCACCGCGGGGTACCGGGTACGCAACGACGGGACGAATTGCAGGAACCCGAGTGCGAACGCGATCGCGGCGGCGAAGACGTGCGACACGGCGGAGCCTGCCCGCGGCCAGAGCTCGCCGAATGCTGCCGGGGTGTACTCGAGATACCCTGGCACGTCGCGCTGCATGAAGTACACGGCCGCGACCACGAGGGCACTCCACCAGACGGCGTCGACGAGATGCGCACGGGTCCCGCGACTCCTGGTGGGCGCGCGGCTGCCCGGCGCGTCCGCCACAGGTAGTGAAGGGGGTAGCGTCACAGCACTGCTTCCAGGGTCACGTGTTCACCATGTCGCTTTGGGCCGGTGTCTGGCAAGTTAGCCGGCGAACATTCAGAAGAGTTCGGGATTCTCCGCGGCGAGAATCGCGTTGATGCGCGGCACCGCAACCCCTATGTAGTGGCCGAACTTTGCTGTGATGCTTGCCGCCTCGCCCTTGAAGAACCTTGCCAGCGACAGCAGCTCGCCAACGGTGAAGTGCTCCGCCATTGACTCGATCATGAGCTCTCGGAAGCGAGGACCGGTGAAGAGCTTCCGGAGAGCCTGTTCGGCCTCAAGATGATTCTCTTCAGGAACCTGCCTGAGCGTTCCAGCCACAAGTTGATCCAGCCACGCTCCAGACATCACGACAGCCGCGTATTCTTGCGCTGCGAGCCTGCGGTCATGAAGAAGAGTCAGCTTCTTCTCAAGCACCGCCTGAGCCGCATCTGCGTTGTCGACCGCGGCGAAGAAGTCGCGGATGATGTCGAGCATCTCAATGTTCCTTGTGGTTTGAGAGACGCCCGCCATCAGAATCGCCGCTTCTTCGACCCGCCCCTGGCCGGCGGCCTCGATTGCCTGCTGAACCTTCGAGGCATCGTAGCTTGCGTGGGACTCCGGGGCGCGGTCTGCAAGTATCGGGATGTGAATCCGCCGCGCCGCCGTTCGAGGGCTCGGGAGCTGCCCGTCAGCGAATGCCAGCAAATGACTCTCGACGTCGGCGACGAACTGACGGCCAGTGGAGAACGTCCGGTAGAGGATCTGCCGAGATTCCTCCAGCCGGCGGCGAAACTCAAGCACCTTTGCCAACTGCTCCCCCGGATCGGCGAGCAGAGCAAGATCCAATTGCTTAAAGAAGCAGAAGATCTCTGGTGAGGCCGTCGCCGACAGGCGGCGGCGGGCACGCTCGAATTCTTCTTCCGTGTAGGAAGTGTACGTTGCCGTGTCTGGGGAAGCCTGCCCCCACCGTCGATGAAACACTGCGAGAAACACATCGCACTGATCGACGAGAGCGTTGATGAGGTCCTGTGGGCGGCTACCGGTGTGGGCCTTCAGCTCTTCGTATCCGAGATACTCGAACGTGTGAGGCGACCGACCTGAGAGGTGCTGAAGGGCCTCCTGAACCAGATGCCGTTCTTCCTCAAGGTCCCCTGGCGATGCGAAGAAGACGCGAACTGTCCGAGGCATGGTGTGTCTAGAGTCCGTGTCCGGCTAACGCCTCGGCTTCAGCCGCGGCGGCCCTCATGATGCGCCCGGGCCGCCGCCGGCTGCAAGGATGGTATGGACTCCTCCCGGTTTCTTCGCGGCATGATGGCCGTGATTGTGGGTCGCAACCACACCAGGAGGAGGCCGACATGGATGCTACGACGGTGGCGGTGGATCTCGCAAAGGATGTCTTTGAAGTGGCCGTGGCCAACCGGGCTCATCGCATTGTCGACCGTCGCCGCCTGACGCGGCGCCAGTTCGAGACCTTCCTCGACGGGCTGGCAGCAGGGACGACCGTCGTGATGGAGGCGTGCGGCACGGCGCACTACTGGGGCCGCCGCGGCCAGGCGCACGGCCTGCACGTCCGCCTCTTGCCCGTGCAGTACGTCCGGCCGTACGTGCGCCGCAACAAGACGGACCGGACCGACGTCGAGGGCATGCTGGAAGCGCACCGCTGCGCCGGCATTCAGCCTGTGCCTGTCAAGAGCGTCGAGCAGCAGGCGCTGCAGG
>JBFWXO010000075.1:0-18422 GCA_050187355.1 Vicinamibacterales bacterium | reverse complement strand
GATCCTGTACGGCACGGGCGAACAGCACTACTCCGCCGACAGCCTCTACGGCGACGGGCTGTTCCGGTCGTTCGACGGCGGCGCGAGCTGGGCGAAGATCGGCCTCAAGGCGGACGTCGGCAACTACATCGCGCGGGTCGGCCTGTCGCCGGGCACGCTGCACGTCTGCAGCGACCGCGGCTACGTCCGATCCGTGAACGACGGCGCGACGTGGACGGCGTTCACGCCGGGCGGCGTGGCCTGGTGCAACGACCTGGTCCGGAGCGCGCAGGCGCCGCTGGTCCTGTTCGCGGGTTTCTACGGGAGCGGCGTATACAAGTCGATCGACGACGGCGCCTCCTGGTCGCAACTGGGCGGCGGCCTGCCGACCACGGGATTCCAGCGCGTCAACCTCGCCATCGCCGACAGCAACGCCAGCGTCGTCTACGCCAGCTTCATCGCGGCGTCCGGATCGCTGGCGGGGATGTACAAGACCACCAACGGCGGCGCGACCTGGACGCGCCTCACGGCCACGCCGAACTACGTCTGCACGCAGGGCTGGTACGACAACGGCATGGCCGTGTCGCCGTCCAATCCCGACGTGGTCTACGCCGGCGGCGTCTTCTCCTACTGCAGCGGCGGCATCGCCCGGACCACCAACGGCGGCACGTCGTGGACCTACGTCACCGTCGGGACCAACGGCAGCCAGGTGCACCCCGATCAGCACTACTTCACGTTCGGCCCGGACGGCACGCTCTGGGTGGGCGCGGACGGCGGCGTGTGGAAGACGGCGACGGCCGGCGCGAGCTGGGTGAACCTGAACCAGGGCCTCGACACGGCGCTCTTCTACACCGTCGGCGTGCACACGACGGACGGCAACTTCCTGGTGGCGGGCACGCAGGACAACGGCTCGGTGCAGTACCAGGGCGCGCAGGCATGGCCGCAGGTGATCGGCGGCGACGGCGGCCCGGTGGCCGTGGAATGGAGCAACCCGAGCCGGTACTTCACCACCTACGTCCGGATGTCGCCGCTCTACCGCTGGCTGCGTCCGCTGGCATCCCAGGGCACCGTGACCGGTCCCTGGTCGAGCGACCGCGCGAGCTGGGCGAACGGCCCGCTCGTGGTGGATCCGAACCTGGCCACCACGCTCCTGGCCGGCACCCATCGCGTGTGGCAGACCACCAACAGCGGCACGAACTGGACCGCCATCAGCGGGGACCTCACGGCCGGCGGCTTCCTGCGGGCGCTGGCCATCGCGCCGCTGGACTCGAACGTGATCTACAGCGGCAGCAGCGACGGCTTCGTGTACGCCACGTTCAACCGCGGCGCGACCTGGCTGCCGAGGAGCACGGGGCTGCCCGCGTTCCAGACGATCTCCGACATCGTCGCGAGCCCGACCGATCCACAGACGGCCTACCTGTCGGTGGACCGCTCGTCGGGCGGCCGCCTCTACCGGACGACCGACGGCGGCCAGACCTGGATCGACACGACCGGGTCGCTGCCCGCGGGCGTCCGTGCCATGTCGCTCGCCATCGACTTCGCGAGCGCCGCCTGGTTCGTCGGCACCGACTACGGCATCTACGCCAGCCGGGACGGCGGCGAGACGTGGGTGCCGGAGTCCGTCAACCTGCCGAGCGTGGCGGTGTACGACGTGCAGATCGACAGCGCCAACGGTCTCGTCGTGGCGGCCACGCACGGCCGCGGCATGTGGCGCGCGGCGCTGTCCGGCGGCATGACGCTGACGCCTCCGCCGCTGACGCCGGCGTCCCGCGAGCCCGCGGACGGACGGCGATCGCGCATGCCCAGGCAGCCGATTCCCTAGGCCGGCGGCGTCAGTCGGACGTCCACGCCCAGAGGAGGAACCCGGCGCCGAGCACGAGGTCCGGCGTCGCACTGACGGCCATCGTCGCCGGCAGGTGCCCCGCCGCGGCGTACGTGGCGGTCAGCGCGAAGAAGCCGAGCTTGCCGAGCGCGCCCACCACCAGCAGCGGGCGGTCGATCGGCTGGCGCCTGGCCAGCCAGGCGTAGACGCCTCCGAAGAGCGCGATCACGAGGGCGAGTTGCGCCGCGTAGAACGGCTGGGGCGGGACGGGCACGAGCCCGGTACGGCCTCCGACGGCGATCCACCCGAAAAGCGCCGCGCCGGCGGCGTTCACTCCGGCTGCCGCCCACAGCGCCAGGCGAATGGTGGGCGTTGGCGAATGCATGTTGCTGGACTCCAGCCGGCTGAGGGGACACCGCGGCGGCGGGCCAGTCGATTATCGATCGGGGTGCTTCAGGAACTCCGCCGCCACCTGCGCGGCCTCCGGGAAGCTCAGGCCCACGCCGGGCACGTGCGACTGAATCATGTAGTCCAGGATGGCCATCTCGCCCACGCCGTTGGCCTTCCGGAGCGCCACCAGCGTCCCGACGGCCTGACGGTAGGTGTCCGGCGACGGCGTGAGCCCGTACAACGGCATCGCCCGGTCGAGCCGCGCCTTGATCTCGCGCTCCGGGAAGCCGCCCTCGAAGGTGGCCGCGGCCTGCTGGAGCGGCGTCGTGGCCACCGGCGCGGCCGTCGGCTCCGGTTGCGAGCGGCCGCAGGCGGCAATCGGGCCGATGAGAACCGCGACCGTGGTCAGGCGCAGCGCCAGCCGGCGGTGGTGCCGTGGAACGGGAATCATTGCGTCGGACGGGAGCCCACGCTCCGGCACGGGCGGCCCCTCCGCCACTCTACCTCGATCGCATCGCGTCCACGATCGCCCCTTCTCGTCCCGACCCGAACCCACGACGGCACACGGCACGACTGGCCGGCGCCTCCGCCGGCGGTTCGCGCTGGACGAGCGGGTCAGGCCTGGCGCGCCGCGAGGAGGCGGGCCGTCATCACGCCGACGACACCCGCCAGCGCGAAGCCCGTCACGGCGGCGTATGCCGCGAGCGCGATCGGGTGATTGGGGAAGTACCACCAGGCGAAGGCGCCGATGCCCGCGGCGAACGTCGCGCCCGCGCCGATGGCGGCGCGCCGTCCTCGACTGAAGGCCTGGTCCCTATGGCCGGTGGCCGAGCGCCACACGGCCAGACCGACGAGCACGGCGATGACGGCCAGGGTTGCCAGATCCGGCGCGGTCGAGAGGGCATGCGGATCGCCCCGCCGGAGATTGCCGGCCGCGGACACGACCGCGGCCGCGGCGCCGGCGAGGCCGCCCATGGCCCACGGAGAGAAGGCGACGCTCAAGAGACACCCTCCAGACGCGTGGTCCATCACCAGACCGGTGCGAGTGGCACCGATCCTTCACACCCGTTCGCGACGGCCCTAGAAGACGGAGCCACCGCGGAGCCCGCTGAGTACCAACGCGACGCCGACCACAATTGGAACGACCGTGTAGCCAATGACATGCACGACGTGCCCCCCGGCCTCACCCCAGGTGTGCTTCATGGCGTCGAGCTTCTTGAGCTGTACCGGGCGCGCCCGGCGGGCCCAGGCCGTGTACAACCCATAGCCGATGGCCGCGAGCCCAATGGCCACTGTTGTGAGGTTCATCGCCCACGTCCCTGGTGTCGTCTCGCTGCCGAAGCGGCCTCAGTCAGCCTCGGCGGCCTCATGATTGCGCGCGCCGTCGCTGGCTGCAAGCGCTGCTTTGAACCGTATGCGGAGATGTGCGCGACGAACGCGCGGCGTGGCGTGACGATACGCGGCCGTCATCCCGCGACGGTTGATACCAGCCACTGAGCGGTGCTCATCCACCAAGGCGTGTTCATGTACATGTTGGGCAACAGTTCCCACAACACGATTGCCGGAGCTCCGTAGTAGGTCACCGCGTGCATCCGCCCCAGGGCCCGGTAGTCCCACCAGACCAGGGCCACTGCAACGAGACCCGGGCCAGCCACGTGGTCGAGCTGGTAAGGCAGCGCCAGGAGGCGGCCGAAGGGGGCCGTCAGCATGGCTACCATTCCCAACACCATCAGTCGTTTGTGCACATCCGGGCGCCGTCGCCAATAGAATGCGGCGCCGAACAGCGACGTGTACGCGACGATGTTGCCGACACTGACCGCGAGAAAGGCGAGTTCGTCCGGCGGCGCGCCATAACGCGCGACGGAGTTGATCGCCACAAACGGCCCCAGCAGCACGAGGGCGACGTACAGCGCGACTCCGAGCAGGCCCAGCTTGCGATGCTGCCGTGTGCGACCCGACGCCACGAGCCATGCCTGCACCGCGAACAACAGGCACCATCCGAAGGCCACTGCCGCATGCAGGTGCACCAGCGGCGTGAACGGCAGCGTGTCTGGAGGCAAGCCGAGTTGTGGCACGAGCAGGTACGTTCGCGAGAACCCCAACACGGTCAGCCCCAGCATCGCCAGCGCCAGACCGGTAAAGAAGCGGTGTTCGTCGGCGCGCCCGACGAGTGCGGCTTCAGCCATCACATCGCTGCCCTTGGCGTCCGGTCGACGTCCGCCACTGCGCGGCTCGTGACGTCACAGGCGACCCAGGCACGCGTGTGGGGTGATCTCGGTGGGGGCATCCTTGCCAGTCCGAAGCAATGGGTGGCTACTGACGGTCTCACGACCGCGGTTCAGCCGCGGCGGTTGGTGCTCGCATGATGCCACAGCGCCCAGCCGCCGTCGGCTGGATACGCTGGTTGGGCGGCTCATGAGAAGGCCGCGATCTTCTCGGACTCGTTCGGGCCTTCGCCGAACGCCTGCCTGGCCGCGCGGCTGGCCTTCCGGCCGAACACGAGCACCTGCGCTCGACCCACATCCTCGTGGCAGAGGCGAATCTCCCACGGGTCAACGCACGTTGATCCGCGGGCCGCTCCCGACCCTCAGCCAATCATCGGCGATCGCGGACCGCCGGATAGACATGGTCGAGGTAGAAATCGAACGAGGACTTCGCGACCGTCCGATCGAAGTTGCCCGCCGTGATCACCACGACCAAGTCGGCCGCATCGCTCAAATAGACGATCTGCCCACCGTTGCCGCTCAGTTGCACGAGCTGCTCGCGGAGCCCGTTCTCGACGAAGGAATACCGCCAGAGCTGATATCCGTACCCCACCCGCTCCCCTGCGGCATCGTTCGACGAGACGACGGCGTGCTCCGCCAACGCATCAGCCACGAGCTCGGCCGGAATGAGTTGCGTGCCGCTCCATTTCCCCTTGTTCTGCAAGAGCAGCCCGACTTTTCCCAGATCGCGCGAACGCAAACGCAGACCCGAAAAGCCGTATGGCAGGCCATCGGCCCCTTTCGCCCAGGCAAATTTGGTGATCCCTAACGCCGTGAACAGGTGAGTCGCCACGAATCGATCAACCGGCATCCCCGTGGTGCGGCGGACGATCTCGGCGAGCACATGGCTGCATCCGCCGCAGTACGCGAAGGTCGATCCGGGTTTCGCCACGAGAGTTCGGCTCAGCACAAACGCAAGCGCGTTCGGGGCGCGGTTCATCCGATACTCACTGTTTGCCGGATCCAGATAGGACACGTCTTCATTCCACTCCAGACCGGCCGTCATGCTCAGGAGATGGCGAATGGTGATCTGCGTCTTCCCGTCGACGGCATAGGCCGCGTACTCGGGTAAGAAATCAAACATGGGCTGATCGAGACTCCGAATCTTGCCTTGCGCGTGCGCCATCAGGACCGCGGTGCCCACGACGGTCTTCGTCACGCTTCTCAGATCTTGCAGCACCTCGCGGCCTTGCACGGCGGTGGCCCGTCCGTTGCGGTTCGTGGTGAAGTACTGCTCATAGACGAGTCTGTTGTGGCGAAAGATCAGGAGACTGCGAATGCCCGGATAGACGCCGTTCAGAATGGCCGTTGTGCCAGCGCCGATCGTCGCTGCATCGAGCTGCGCCATCGAGAGCGTGCCCGTCGCAATGCCATCACGCAGCGTCGCCGGCACAGCATACCGATCACGTGCGATGGCTTGCGCCCACAGCCCGGGCGGCGGCACACCGACACCCGCCGTCAGCAGGCACACCCACACGGTTACGGCCGATCGCTTCATAGGCGGACGTGGAGATTTGAGAATGCTGACTGCGTGGTGAGCCTTCGCAACGCCGTGCGGTGAGGCGTCTTGATCCTGCGCCGCAACCTCCGCGAGAGGCAAGCGGCGCAGCGGCGGCTCAGGATCGCTCCGGCCGCCGCCGGGTGCAAGCGGTTGTTGGGCAGCCGATAGGGTATAAAGTGAGTTCGTGACGTTCACGATCGAGCTTGAACGGGAAGACGACGGCCGCTGGCTCGCAGAAGTACCAGCGCTGCCAGGTGTGCTCTGTTACGGAGCTGAGCGCAGCGAGGCCGTGGCCAGGGTGCAAGCCTTGGCCCTGCGGGTGATCGCCGAGCGCCTCGAACACCGCGAGACGCCCTCGGACTTCTTGAACGTCACCTTCCACGCCGCGTGAGCAGCTGGCCCGCCACGAAGGCTCGCCGTGTGCGGCCGCATTGGTGCGCACCGACTGGGTTGTGAAGCGTCAATCGGGTTCGCACCGTACCCTCGCGAGACCCGGCGGGCCTGACGTTGTCTTTGCGTTTCACGACGACGAAGAACTCGGCCCCAAGATGCCCGCCCGTATCAGCAAGACCACCGGCCTGCGCCCCGAGGACCTGTAGCCGTTCGCCGGTCTGCCCAACAAGCAGTAGGCAGACCCGCACAGTCGGGCTCAACTGCCGCGTGGCAGCATAGCACCAGCGTCGGTGTCGCCGGCTCACCCGAAGGTCCTGGTATTCGCGCACTTGCGGTGATTGCCGTCCCCCGCAGACAGGCAATATGCAGGTCGGCCTATTTCTGCTATCTGGCACCCGTCCGCCCGATTCCTGGGGCCGCGTCCACGGGCACCGGCAGCGGGGACGGGTCGCCGGACCGCCGCCGGCAGGCAGCGGCGTCCTCGATGTGGCGTCTCTTGCCGCGGAACTCTGAGCAGCGGCGCGTCGGTTACGGGAAGGGCGTTGGCAGCCGCGCCGCGCGAAGGTGGAGCGGAAAGAGATGCCGCGTCGAGGGCGACGCGATCGGGGACGCCGGCGTCAGGGCGCCGTGCGAAGACGGCTACTCGCGCCGCAGGGCCACGATCGGGTCCAGACGCGACGCACGGCGGGCCGGGTAGTAGCCGAACGCGATGCCGATCACGGCGGAGATGGCGAACGCCAGCAGGATGGTCTGGGGCGACACGTTGGTCGGCCAACTCATGAGGGCCGTCAGCCCGCGAGCGGCGCCGATGCCGGCGCCGATGCCCACGATGCCGCCCAGCAGACTCAACACCACGGCCTCCACCAGGAACTGCACCAGCACGTCCCGGCGGCGGGCGCCCATGGCCAGGCGGAGGCCGATCTCCCTCGTCCGCTCGGTGACCGATACCAGCATGATGTTCATGATGCCGATGCCGCCGACCACGAGCGAGATGGCGGCAATGCTCGCCAGGAGCGCCGTCATCGTGGTGCCGGCGCGGTTCAGCGTGCCGGACATTTCCTCCATCGTGGCGCTGTCCAGCTTCGGCATGTTCGCCAGGGCGAATGCCGCCACCTCGGTGTAGAGCCCTTTCGTCACCTGTGCGGCGGCCAGCGTCTTCACCACGAAGTCGTCCGCGGGCCCCATCCGGTCGTTGCCCGGCATCTGGAGGCCGCCGAGCGCGGCCTTCGACGTCGCCTCCTTGATGTGCGAGGCGTGGCGTTCGCGCAGCAGCGCCGTGATCGCGTCGCCCACGGCCGTGGCCACCCCGGCCTCGGTGACGCCCACGGTGATCGTCTGCAGGTACGTGGTCCGGCCCGTGATCTGACCCAGCGTGGTCACGGGCACGAACACGGCCTCGTCCTGGTCCACGTCCACGGCCCGCATCATGCCCACGATCTGAAACGGCTTCTCGTGAATAGTGACCGTCTTGCCCGTCGGATCCACCCCGGGCCCGAACAGGCGCGCGGCCGCCACGCGGCCGAACACCACCTTCGCCGCCGCCGCGGTGACGTCGGCCTCGGTGAAGCCCTGGCCTTCCATCCACGTCCAGCCGTGGATGTCGGCCATGGACGCTTCCACGCCGTTCACCAGCGCGAAGACCCGCGCTTCGGGCGACAGCGCGACGAACGTGCGGTCGCGGAGCCCGGACGACACGTGCTCGACGTTGTCGAGTCCCCGGATGGCCTCGGCGTCGGCCCGGGTCAATGTCGTGGCGCCGCCCAGCCCCGAGGCGATGTTCATGCTCTCGCCGCCGCGGATGAAGTTGCCCGCCGTCACCTGCACGATGCTCGTCCCGGCGGACTTGATGGTGCGCTCGACGGACGAGCGGGCGCCGTTGCCCAGCGCGACCATGGCGATCACGGCCGCCACGCCGATGACGACGCCCAGCGTCGTCAGGCCCGACCGGAGACGGTTGCGGCCCAGGGCCTTCCAGGCAATCTGCCCGCTGACGGCAAGGAATCGAAACACGATGGCAGGTCCGTTCTACTCGTGGCGCAGGGCGTCGATGGGGTCCAGCTCCGCAGCCCGCCGCGCCGGATACCACCCGAAGAGCACGCCGACGGCGGCCGAGACGCCGAAGGCCACCAGCACCGCGCCTGGCGACACCACGGTGGACCAGCGGAGGGTGCTGGCGATGGTGAACGAGGCGACGATGCCCAGCACCACGCCGATCGCGCCGCCGGCCAGGCTGATGGCCACGGCCTCGGTCAGGAACTGCCGCGTCACGTCGCGGCCGCGCGCCCCCACGGCCATGCGGAGCCCGATTTCCTTGGTGCGCTCGGTGACCGACAGGAGCGTGATGTTCATGATCCCGATGCCGCCCACCAGGAGCGACACCGCGGCGACGGCCGCCAGCAGCCATCGCATCGTGGTGCTCGCCCGCTCGAGCGTGCCGGCGAGCTGCTCGAGCGTGACGCGCTCCAGTTCCTTCACGTTCCCGGCGATGGCCTGGGCCACGCTGGGCGGCAGTCCGCCGGTGGCGATGGCGCGCGTAGCCTGCGTGGAGATCGTGAAGTCGTCCGGCTTCTCCTCCGTGATGCCGTGGCGCTGGCGCAGCAGCGCGGTAATGCGCTTGCTGACCTCGGACACCTCGCCGGTGGACGCCGACGTCACGGTGATGTCGTTCAGCTTGGACAGGTTCAGCAGCGCGTGCGTGGTCGTGTACGGCATGTAGACGGCGTCGAACTCGTCGTCGCCCGCGGCCGGGCGCACGACCCAGCTGGAACTCGTCACGACGCCGACGACCCGGAACGGCTGGTTCCAGAGCATCACGTCCTGGCCGGTGGGATCCACGCCGAGGCCGAACAGCTTCTCGGCCACCACGGATCCCAGCACCAGCACCTGCGCCTTCTGCTCCTGTTCCGTGTCGTTGAAGAACCGCCCGCTTCGAAGCGTCCAGGTCCGCTTGATGTCGAGCAGGTGCAGGTCGGTCCCGTGCATCCGGGTGAACCACCGCTTGTCGCCCAGGTGCACCCGCGCGTTGCCGTGGACGCCGCACGCCACGTACTGCACGCCGTCGAGCTCGCGGATGGCCTCGGCGTCGTCGAACGACAGCGTGGCCGCCGCGCCGAGCCCGGCCTCGAGGTCGCCCAGCCGCTGCCACGCCAGCGGGTGGTCGTGCTTCTCCATCGGATCGTCTTCCGGGTGGAACCTGATGGGCAGGACGTCGGCGCCGAAGAACGCGTCGCCGGCCTCCGGCAGCGCCGGCATCAGTTCCTCCACTGGCAGCCGCATGGTGTCCTCGGCGTCGCCCTGGTGGGCGACGACGCCGCCCGTGTCCTCCACCTTCGGCTTCCAGTTGCCGGCGGTCACCGTGAGCTGGTTCAGCCCGGCGGCGCGGACCTGCTGCTCGATGGACTCCTGCGCGCCGGATCCCACGGCCATCATCGCCAGGACGGTCGCTACCCCGACCGTGATGCCCAGCATGGTGAGCCCCGTCTGCAGGCGATTACGCGTGAGGGCCTTGAACCCGATGTCGATCGACGGGTGCAGGGCGCGAAGTCGCTGAATCGGTGACGCCACGGTGTGTTACTCCCTCGTGCTGAGCCAGCGGCCAAACCGGCCGATCCCATTGTCGCCCACGACGCCCCTTAGGGCGCCCATCCAGACGCCCGGCCGTCGCGACGGCCGACGACTGCTGGGCCGCCTCACGCTGTGGCATGCGACCCCATCGACGGCTGGTGCTGCAGGTCCTGCACGACCACCCCGTCCTTGAAGTCGATGGTCCTGGTGCCCCAGGCCGCGATGTCGCGCTCGTGCGTGATGACGACGATGGTGATGCCCCGCTCCGCGCGGAGCTTCGCGAAGACCTCCATCACCTCGTGGCTCGTCGTGGTGTCGAGGTTGCCGGTTGGCTCGTCGGCCAGCAGCAGCGAGGGCTGGTTCACCAGCGCCCGGGCGATGGCCACGCGCTGCTGCTGTCCGCCGGACAGCTGGTTCGGGTGGTGCTCCTCGCGGTCGGTGAGCCCCACGGCCGCCAGCGCTTGTCGGGCGCGGTCGCGCCGCTCGGCCGCCCTGACGGCGCCCGTGCGCGTGTAGAGCAGCGGCAGCTCGACGTTCTCGAGCGCGGAGGTCCGCGCCAGGAGGTTGAACCCCTGGAACACGAACCCGATCGTCTCGTTGCGCACGCGCGCGAGCTCGTCGTGCGGCAGCGTGGAGACGTCCCGGCCGCCCAGCAGGTACTGCCCCCGCGTGGGCCGGTCGAGACATCCCAGGATGTGCATGAACGTGGACTTGCCGGACCCCGACGGCCCGACCACCGTCACGAACTCGCCCGCCGCGATGTCCAGCGTGACGCCCCTCAGGGCCCGCACCACGTGGTCGCCCACGTGGTACTCCTTCTCCAGATTGCGAACCCCGATCATTCAGTAGTCCCTCTAGCCGCTAGCCCCTGTCCCTAGCCGCTAGCCGCGAGCCGCTAGCCGCTGCGGCCGTCAGTTCGTGCTCTTCGCGCCGCCCTTGGGCGGCACCTTGCCGGCGAACGCCCAGATCGTCGTGGCGACGGCCTTCTCGGCGCCGGCCATGCCGTACACCTTGCCCGCGCCTTCGATCACATAGTACTCGTTGGCCGCGTGGGCCCGGCCGCCCAGCCCGGCGCCGCCCATCACGATGGGCACGCCCTTGAACGGCGAGATCTTCTCGCCCACTTCGCCGTTACCGAACATGTAGGCGGGCCAGTAGCCGCCGGCCGCCGCGCCGCCGCCGCCGATGCCCCAGTCCGCGCGCACGGGCCCGTGCGGGATGTCCATGATCTCGTAGGTCCGCTGCATGGCCCGGCCGATCTCGTTGTCGGAGTTCATGAGCGCCCAGGGCACGTCGCCGATGAGCTTCACCTCGACGTCCGGGTAGCCGTTCTTCACGAGCTGCTTCTTCAGCTTCTCGACGATGTCCGGCCCGTGCATGTTGGGCACGTAGCGGAAGTTGTGCTTGCTCGTGATCTTGTTGGGCAGGATGGCGCCCGCGCCGCCCGCATACATGTTGCCGCCCCACAGCCCGTCCAGGTTGAACGAGGTGCCGTAGCGCTGGGTCTTGAGCACCTGGTACGGGTCGTCGAACATGAAACGCGCCACGCCCAGGTTCTCGGCGGCCACTTTCAGGTCGGTGTTCTTGGCGGCCTCGCGCAGGCTGGCTTCCTGCTCGGGCGTGAGCGGGCGGATGCCCTCGAAGAAGCCCTCGATCTTGGGTGTGTTGCCGTCGTCGCTCACGAGCGACGCCAGCATCTTGATGTGGCGCCACGCCGGGCTGTCGGTGCCGCGCTTGTTGCTGCCGTGGATGTCCGACACCGTCGGCCCCCGGCCCCACGACGTGCCCGACGTGGTGAGCTCCACGTACACGCAGCCCTCGGAGCCGCCGCCGTAGCCGCCGCCGCCGCTCGGCGCCTGGCCGCCGAACGTCATCATCGCGTCGGCGCCCTCGAGCAGCTCGGGGTGGTCCTTGACGAACTTGCGCAGGCCGATGTCCATGCGCTCTTCGTCGCCCTCGGCCACCACGATCAGGTTCACGGGCAGCTTGCCGTGCACGGCCTTGATGGCGCGGAACGCGTTCATCTGCGACATCTGCGGGCCCTTCGAGTTGGTGGCGCCGCGGCCGATGAGCACCTTCTTGTACGGCGCCTGTTCGACGATGCGCGCCTCGAAGGGCGGATACTGCCACGCGTCGGGCTGCGTGACCGGCATCGTGTCGTACATCCAGTAGATGAGGAGCGTCTTCTCGGCGCCCTCATCGCACTTGGCGTAGACCACGGGGTTCCCGGGCGAGCCGTACTCGGTGACGCCCACGTCGTAGACCTGCGTCTGCTGGCAGCCCAGCTCGTCGAAGAAGCCCTTCACCATCTCCGCCGACTCGGGAATGCCTTCCCCCGAGTTCGAGATGCTGGGCTGCTGGATCCACTTCTGCAGGTTCACGACGTGCTCGTCGATGTGCTCGTCGATGAACTGGTAGACCTGGGCGAGATCGGGCGGCACCTGGCTCATGTCCGGCTTGATCTCGGTGTCGCCGTCCGGCCGGATGCCCAGCTTCGGCGCTTCCGCCGCCGCCTGGTTCTCCGGCTTCTCGGCATCCGCCGCGGGCGCACCGGACTGCTGGCACGCGGCTGCCGCTAGCGCGGCGAGGCACAGGAACGACAGGGTGAGCCGACGCATCACGATCCTCCAGTTGTCTCGGTCTTCAGTTCGTCGAGGCCGGCGGAATCTTGCCGGCGAACGCATACAGGGCCGCCACGGCGGTCTTCTCGGCGCCGGCCATGCCGTACACCTTGCCCGCGCCCTCGATCACCCAGTACTCGTTGGCCGCGTGGGCCCGGCCGCCGTTGCCGCCGCCGCCGCCCACGATGGGCACGCCCTTGAACGGCGACACGCGCTCCCCGACCTCGCCGTTGCCGAACAGGTAGGCGGGCCAGTAGCCGCCGGCCGCGGCGCCGCCGCCGATGCCCCAGTCCTCGCGCAGGTTGCCGTGCGGGATGTTCATCACCTCGTAGGCGGCCTTCATCGCCTGCCCGGCGATGTTGTCGGAGTTCATCTTGGCCCAGGGCACGTCGCCGATGAGCTTCACCTCGACGTCCGGGTAGCCGTTCTTCACGAGCTGCTTCTTCAGCTTCTCGACGATGTCCGGCCCGTGCATGTTGGGCACGTAGCGGAAGTTGTGCTTGCTCGTGATCTTGTTGGGCAGGATGGCGCCCGCGCCGCCCGCATACATGTTGCCGCCCCAGATGCCGTCCAGGTTGAACGAGGTGCCGTAGCGCTGGGTCTTCAGCACCTGGTACGGGTCGTCGAACATGAAGCGCGCCACGCCCAGGTTCTGGGCCGCCACCTTCAGGTCCGTGTTCTTGGCCGCGGCCCGCAGGCTCGCTTCCTGCTGCGGCGTGAGCGGCTCGATGCCCTCGAAGAAGCCGTCGATCTTGGGCGTGTTGCCGTCGTCGCTCACGAGCGACGCCAGCATCTTCATGTGGCGCCACGCCGGGCTGTCGGTGCCGCGCTTGTTGCTGCCGTGGATGTCCGACACCGTCGGGCCCCGGCCCCACGCCGTGCCCGACGTGGTGAGCTCCACGTACACGCAGCCCTCGGAGCCGCCGCCGTAGCCGCCGCCGCCGCTGTTGGACTGGCTGCCGAACCGGAGCATCGCGTCGGCGCCCTCGAGCAGCTCGGGGTGGTCCTTGACGAACTTGCGCAGGCCGATGTCCATGCGCTCCTCGTCGCCTTCGGCGATGACGATGAGGTTCACGGGCAGCTTGCCGTGCACGGCCTTGATGGCGCGGAACGCGTTGAGCTGCACCATCTGCGGGCCCTTCGAGTTGGTGGCGCCGCGGCCGATCATCACCTTCTTGTAGGGCGCCTGCTCGACGATGCGGCCCTCGAAGGCCGGATACTGCCACGCGTCGGGCTGCGTGACCGGCATCGTGTCGTACATCCAGTAGATGAGGATCGTCTTCTCGGCGCCCTCGTCACACTTGGCGTAGACCACCGGATTGCCCGGGGAGCCGTATTCGGTCACGCCCACGTCGTAGACCTGCGTCTGCTGGCAGCCCAGCTCGTCGAAGAAGCCCTTCACCATCTCCGCCGATTCGGGAATGCCTTCGCCCGAGTTCGAGATGCTCGGCTGCTGGATCCACTTCTGGAGGTTCACGACGTGCTGGTCGATGTTCTCGTCGATGTGCGTGAACACCTTCGCGACGTCCTCGGGCACGCGGCTCATATCGGGCTGGATCTCTTCGTCAGCCTGGGCACGAATCCCGAGGGTGGGTGTGGTGGCGGCCGGCGCGTCGGCCGCAGAAGACGCAGGCGAACTCGGCTGCGAGCACGCCACGGCGAACCCGAGGGCGGCGAGGGGCAGGAACTGAAGCCGTCGCATCGGCAATCTCCTCGAACATGGCCGGACGCCGCACATCGACGCCGGGCTGCCGAATTGAACTCGCCAGCGTGAGCGTTGTCAATGCCTCGATGTGACAAGATGTCGCATGTCTCCAATGGTCTCCGGCCACCGGCTCGTCCGCGGCGCGCGCGGTCCGTCGCGCCGGAGCGTCCTGCGGATGGCGGGCTTCGCCACGATGGGCGGCGTCGCGACGGCGCTGGCGGGCTGCACGGGCGGCCCCGACACCGCCGCGGGCCCCTCCCTCACGCCTGAAGCCCTGGCCGCCGAATACGTCCGCCTGACGCTGGCGCTCGCCCGGCAGCAGCCCTCACTCGTCGAGGTGTGGCTGGGCCCGCCGGACCAGGCGTCCGGCCCGCGGGTTCCCGCGCCGCAGCTTCGGGCCGAGGCGGCCGCCCTGCTGGCCCAGGCGGAGGATCTGGCCGCCCGGACCGAGCGCGTGGCCGGGCCGGCCGGCGTCGGCGACCCGATGCGCGTCGCCTACCTCGTGGGCCAGGTCAGGGCGCTGGACGAGGCGGCGGGGCGGCTCGTGGGCGAGGGTCATCCCTTCCAGGAGGAAGCGCGCCGCAGCTTCGGGCACACCGCCCCGCCGCGCGATGCCTCCGGGCTCGACGTGGTCCGGCGCTCCCTGGACGATCTCCTGCCGGGCCCGGGCTCCCTCGCCGACCGGCACGCGACATTCCGCCGGGCCGCCGCCGTGCCCCCGGAGCGCGTGGAGGAGGTGTTCCGGGCTGCCGTCGACTGGTGCCGCCGCGAGGCCGCCGCGCGCCTGCCCCTCCCGGACGGCGAGTCGCTGACGACGCGCGCCGAGGACACCACGGGGTGGGCGGCGTTCTCGCGGCCGACCGGGCCGCTCACGTCGGACCTCTGGGTGGCCAAGGGTGGCGGCGCGGATGCCGCGCACCTCCTGCAACTGGCCGCCCACGAGGGCACGCCCGGCCACCACGCACAGCTCGTCCTCGCCTCCGACGCGCTGGTCACGGGACGCGGCTGGACCGAGCGGCTCCTGCTGCCCTCGTTCGGTCCGCATCGCCTGCTGGCCGAGGGGGCCGCGGAGGCAGGGGCCGCCCTGCTGCTGCCCGTCGAGGTGCGCGAAGCGGTCTGCCGCGACGTGCTGCTCCCGGCGGCCGGCCAGCCGCCGTCGATGGCGGGCACGCTCGTCCGCGTGGAGCGGCTCGCCGCCGAGCTCGACCTGGAGGTGGCCTACATCGCCGCCGACTACCTCGACACGGCGGCGCGCGCGGTCGACGTGGCCGATCGCCTCCGCGAGGACGCCCTCGTCCTCGATCCCGGCGGCATGGTGTCGTTCATCGAGAAGCAGCGGACGAAGATCCTGGCCTACCCGGTGGGGCGCCGCCTGGTCCTCGACCGAATCGGCGGCGGCGAGGAGGCCGGGCGGTGGGATCGCCTGGCGGCGATCTCGACGACGCTGACCCTGCCCGGCGCCGGTCTGGAATAATGGCCGCGCCATGACCACCCGACAGCTCGCGCGCGTGGCCCTCCTCGTGACGATCGTCGTCGGCGCCCAGGCCCGCTTCCTGGCCTACCTGCCCGGCGACGTGGCCGTGGAGCGGCTCATCCAAGCCCTGTCACCCGGCACCGGCTGGGTCGCGCCGATGATCCGGACCGCGAGCGCGCCCGTGAGCTACATCCTCATGGCGATCGCCGTGCTGGGTGCGTGGCGGCTGGCGGGCACGCGCGCGGCGCTCGTCGTGGCGGGCGCCATCGTCATCGAGCAGACGTTCGGCGAGATGTCGAAGGGGATCTTCGGACGGCCGCGGCCCTCCCGCAGCCTCGTCGCGGTCATGGGGAACCCCACGGGCCTCTCCTTCCCGTCCACGTTCATGACGCTGTACTCCGTCACGGTGGGCTCGCTGGTGGTCCTGGCCTGGCGGCTCAAGCGCAGCCCCCTGCGGGCCGCCGTGATCGTGGCGGGCGTGGCCGTCCTGGCGCTCGCCGCCTGCGCCCGCATCGTCCCGGGCGCCCACTGGCCGAGCGACGTCGTCGGCACCGTGGCGATCTGCCTCAGCTGGATCGCCGTGGCGTTCGCGGCGGCGGGCGTGCCCTGACGGGCCCTTGCCGCCGCGCGGCCGCCGGGCCTACGCCATCTCGGGGGCACCGCCCGGGGCGAAGGGCGTGAGCAGCGCCTCGATCGTGGCGTGCACGGGCGTGGGCACGCCGACCTCGCGTCCCAGGCGGACGACCGCGCCGCTCAGCCACGGCAGCTCCAGCGGCCGGCCCCGCTCGAGGTCCTCGAGCATCGACGACTTGGCCTGCGGCGGCATGGCCCGGTACATCGCGTACACCTCGTCGCGGATGTCCTGGCCCAGCGCCACGCCCATCGCCCGGCCGACGGCCAGCGATTCCTCCACGGCCGCCTCGATCATGTGCATCAGCGCCGGGTGGGCGCGCAGGACGCCGAGGGGCGAGCGCGTCACCGCCGTCATGGCGCTGAAGACCGACAGGCGCGCGAACTTCGACCACAGATCCCGGCGGATGTCGGGACTGGCCGTGAACGAGAAGCCGGCGCCGGCCACCGCGTCCCTGAGCGCCAGGAGGCGCGGCGACATCCCGCCATCGAGCTCGCCGACGATCAGGGCATCGAGCGCGGTGTGTCGGATGACGCCGGGCTCGCTGATGACGGCCGCCACATAGGCCACGCCGCCGGCCACGTGGGCGGCGCCGACGTGGCGGGCGACGATGTCCGGCGCCTCGACCCCGTTCTGCAGCGTGACCACCATCGTGGACGGCCCCACGAGCGGTCCGAGGCGCGAGGCGGCCGCGTCCACGTCGTACATCTTGACCGTCAGGAAGACCACGTCGGCCGGCCCGAGATCGGCCGCGTCGTCGCTGGCCCGCACCGGCACGACGTGGGCATCGCCCTTGGGGCTCGTGATGCGCAGCCCCTGGCGCCGGAGCGCGTCGAGATGCGCGCCCCGCGCCACGAACGCCACGTCGACACCCGCCTGCGCCAGCCGCCCGCCGAAATACCCGCCGACGCCGCCGGCGCCGAAGAACACGATTCTCATGTCGGACCTTTCGCTCGAGGTGCAGGGACCGGGGACTTGGGAACAGGGACTAGGGCGACTGAACGACGCCGACGGAGGTGCCCGAGGTCACGCGGGCGGGTCTCCTGGTCCCAGGTCCCCGGTCCCTGGTCCCTAGTCGATCGCTTCAAGCCGCACCGCATCCAGACTCACCACCGCCTCCTCCCCGATCACGGTGGCGTTGTGGCGCCGGCCGCGGGGGACTTCCACCCAGTCGCCGGGGCCGAGCTGGCACGTGTGGCCGCCGATGACGAGGCGGAAGCGGCCGGCGACTACGGCGTCGATCTTGTCGACGTCGTGCGCGTGGTCCGGGAAGCGGGTGCCGGGGGGATAGACGTAGCGGGCGACGGCGTAGCCGAGCGCTTCGAGCCTGGCGCGGAGAGCCGCTTCGGTCACAGGGCCGTCGGCGGCCGCGTTCCAGCGGCGGACCCGCACCGGCGCCTACGCTCCGGCGCCCGCGTCGGGGCCCGCCGGCATCCCGGGCACCGTGCCCTTCGCCAGCTCCTGGTCGATCATCAGCAGGCCGACGCCGGTCGTGCCGCCGAGGCGAATGCGGCCGAGGATGGCGCGGGCCGCGGCCTCCTCCTCCATCTGCTCATTCACGAACCACTGGAGCAGGACGATCGCGGGGCGGTCCTTGGCGGCCTCCGCCATGGCGTACAGCTCGTTGATCGAGGCCGTCACCGCCTGTTCGTTCTCGAGCACGTGCCGGCACAGCGCCTCGGCCGAGGCCCAGGAGGCCGGGGGCTGCGCGACGGCGGGGAGCACCGCCTGCTGGTCGCGTTCCACCATGTGATCGATGAACTTCTGCGCGTGGAGGAGTTCGTCCCCCGACTGCTGCCGCATCCAGGTGGCGAAGCCCGGGAGGTCGTTCGCCGACAGCCAGACGGACATGGCGAGGTATTCGTGCGCGGCCTTGAATTCGAGCTTCAGGTGCTCGTTCATGCCCTTGAGGAGCTTGGCGTCCATGGCGCCAGCCTACCACGCGGCCGCGGCCGTCCGGGCGGCGCTACTGCGAGGACATCGCGCGCCGGCGCGCCAGTTCGAACGCCACGCCGCCCAGCAGCACGAAGCCCGTGGTGCCGACGAGCGCGACCGGCCTCATCTCCCGGCCGGCGAAA
>JBFWXO010000074.1:0-18923 GCA_050187355.1 Vicinamibacterales bacterium | reverse complement strand
GAGCTGATGGTGGGCGATCACCTGGTGGGCTTCGGCCTTCTCACCGACAGCGCCATCGACCAGCACCTGCTCCGCCGCAACCGGCAGTTCGACCACGTCCCCGTGATTGCCGAGCGGCCGCAGCTGCTCGGGATCGGCATCGACGAGGACACGGCCATCGTCGTGACGCAGACCGCGTTCGACGTCCTGGGCAACGGCTACGTCGCCGTCTACGACGGGGCGCGCGGCCAGGACCCGCCCGGCGGCTTCTACCTGCTCGCGCCCGGCGACCACTTCGACCTGGCGGCCCGGACGGCCACGCGCAATCCAGGCGGCAAGCCGCTCGACGGCGTGAAGCGGGGGCCACGCCCGTGAAGCCGGGGGGCGCGGCCGCCGCGGCGCTGGCCGCCGCCCTGGCCGCGACGCTCGCCGTATCCGGCGCCCAGCCCCGTCCCCGCTACGAGGTCTACGCGGTCCGCTTCGCGCACGTGCCGTACGGCCTGGCCAGTCTGGTGGCCGGCGCCGAGAAGGGCCCCACCGTGGACATCGCGTTCACCGTCTGGCCCATCAGGGACGCCGCGAGCGGCCGGGTGATTCTCGTGGACGCCGGGTTCCACAGGCAGAAGTTCCTGGACTCGTGGAAGCCGCTGGATCACGTGACGCCGGCTGAGGCGCTGACGACCAGCCTGGCCATTCCTCCGGCGGCCGTGACCGACGTGATCCTGTCCCACAGCCACTGGGACCACGCCGACGGGGTGGACCTCTTCCCCACGGCCCGGATCTGGATGCAGAAGGCGGAGTTCGAGCACTACGTCGGACCGGGCGGCGAGGTGCTGGCCCGCGGCGGCGTGGACGCGGTGGACGCGCCGATCCTGGCGGAGGTGGCCAGGGCCGGGCGCCTGCGGCTGGTGGACGGCGACGACCGGGAGATCGCCCCCGGCATCCGCGTCTACACCGGCGGCAAGCACACCTACGAGTCGCAGTACGTCACCGTGGCCACCGTGTCGGGCACGGTCGTGCTGGCGTCGGACAACGCCTACCTCTACAGGAACATCGAGCAGGGCGTGGCCATCGCCCAGACGCTCGATCCGGCCGCCAACGTGGCCGCGATCGCCCGGATGCGGACCCTCGCCTCGCGGCCCGGCCTGATCGTCCCCGGGCACGATCCGGAGGTCTTCACCCGCTTCCCCCGAGTGGGTCCGAACGCCGTCCGCCTGGACGTCCCCCGCTGAGCCGGACGAGCTGGAAAAACCGGGCGTCCGGTGTCGCCCGCGTGACCTCTCTTTGTTATAGTCGGCCGATCGAGCGGATCGAGTTGGGTGGCGGACCCTCGCCGCCAGTGTTGCCACGGAGAATGCCATGTCTCACGAGGACGCTCCCGCGACCGGTTCTGCGCCCGCGAACGTCACCCGGCGCAACTTCATCAAAGGCGTGATTGCCGGCGGCGTGGCCGTCTCATCGGCCGCGTACTTGTTCCGGTCGAGCCCGCTCCTGTCGGGCCAGGCCGCGCGGACGGGCGGGGTCGAACGCCTCCTGACCCTCACGGTCAACGGGCAGGCCCGGCGCGTGGACGTCGCGCCGCAGGAGACGCTGGCGCACACGCTGCGCTACAAGCTCGGCCTGACCGGCACGAAGATCGGCTGCGACCGCGGCGAATGCGGCGCGTGCACGGTGCTCGTGGACGACGTGCCGCGCTACTCCTGCTCGGTGCTCACCCATTCGGTCCGCACCAGGACCATCCAGACCATCGAAGGCCTGGCCGATCCCGACGGCACGCTGCACCCGATGCAGGCCGGCGTGATCCAGGAGCAGGGCTTCCAGTGCGCGTTCTGCATGTCGGGCTTCATCATGTCGGCGGTCGGGTATCTGAAGAAGAACCCGAATCCGTCGCGCGAGGAGCTCGCGCACGGCGTGTCCGGGAACCTCTGCCGGTGCCAGGACTACGACAAGATCCTCACGGCGCTTCACCGCGGCGCCGAGCTCACGAGGGGGGTGGCCCGTGGCTGAGAAGCTGGTCGGTCAGAACTACACGACACCCGATCTTCTCGCGAAGGTCATGGGGCGGTCCAAGTACGCCGAGGACTTCCGCGTCGACGGCATGCTCTTCGCGAAGCTGCTGCTCAGCCCCCTGCCGCACGCGCGCGTGCGCAGCGTGAACACGAGCCGCGCCGAGGCCATGCCGGGCGTCCGCGCCATCCTGCGCGCGTCGGAACTGCCGGATCCGGCCGACATCGTCACCGACCTGGGTGAGACCATCAAGGCCAACCCGATGGGCGAGAAGGCCCTCTCCGACGAACCCGTCTACGCGGGTGAGCCGGTGCTCGCCGTCGCGGCCGTGGACGAGGAGACGGCGGCGGCCGCCATCGAGGCCATCGAGATCGACTGGGAGCCGCTGCCCTTCGTGGTGGACCCGCTCGAGAGCCTGCGCCCGAACGGCGGGAACCCGCGCGCCGAGGGCAACACGTGGGGCCGGCCGCCGGCGGAAGCCGGCAAGCCGCCCGGCCCGCTCACCGTGATGCCGATGAAGTGGACGGCCGAGGACTTCGCCGAGTTCGACCAGGGCAAGATGCCCATGGGCGAGCCGCAGCAGGAGTGGTCGTACGGCGACGTCGAGGCCGGCTTCAAGAACGCCGCGCTCGTGCTCGACGAGACCTTCTCGATGGCCAACAACCCGCATCACGTGCTCGAGACGCGCACGGCGCTCGCCTACTGGCGCGGCGAGAAGCTGCACGTGCACGCGGGCACCCAGAGCGCGGTGCAGACCGTGGCGTCGATCGCCCGGTGGATGCGCCTCGAGCCCGAGAACGTCGTCCTCATCACCGAGTACACGGGCGGCGGCTTCGGCAGCCGCGCCACCGGCGCCGTGATCTACATGGTGCCGGCGCTGCTCGCCAAGAAGGCCAACGCGCCGGTGATGCTCCGCATCACCCGCGAAGAAGAGCAATACATCGGCGGCATCCGGCCCGGCATGCACGGCCGGGTGAAGGCCGGCTTCGCCAAGGACGGCAAGCTGCTGGCGATGGACCTGTACCTCATCGGCGAGAACAGCGCCTACGAGGCCCAGAACGACTCGGCGAGCGGCGGGCGGTTCATCTCGCTCCTCTACCAGCCGGCCGCCATGCGCTCGCGCAACATCACCGTGCTGACCAACACGCCGCCGCGGCGCGCCCAGAGCCAGCCCGGCGGCCTGCAGGCCATCATGATGGTCGAGCCCGTCATCGCGAAGGCGGCGCGGCAGCTCGGCATCGACCAGGTGGAGATGCGCCGGATCAACGCCCCTGAGGGCAAGGCGCTCTGGGGACCGGCGGGGCGCGACGGCAACCGCGGCCACGTCACGAGCGCGTTCATCAAGGAAGCGCTCGACAAGGGCGCCGAGCTCTTCGACTGGAAGACGCGGGCCGCGCGGTCCGGCAGGAAGACGGGATCCCTCGTACGCGGATCCGGCGTGGCCGTGAGCAGCTTCGTGGCCGGGTCCACGGGCTTCGACGGCCTCTTCGTGATCAAGCCGGACGGCAAGATGTACGTCAAATCGGGCGTCGGCAACCTGGGCACCGAATCCGTGTTCGACGTCCACCGCGTGGCGGCCGAGATGATGGGCCTCCGGTGGGATCAGGTGGAGGTGGCGTGGGGCGACACCTCGCAGCCGCTGCCGTGGACGTGCGTCTCCGGCGGCAGCCAGACCACCCACGCGATGACCCGCGCGGCGCACGCCGCCGCGTCGGACGCCATCGCCAAGGCCCAGGAGATCGCGGCGAAGACGCTCGGCGGCAGCCCCTCTTCCTACCGCGTGGCCGACGGGCGCATCACGGGCGGCGGCCGCAGCATGTCGCTGGCCGACGTGGCGAAGAAGGCCATCGAGCTCGGCGGCAAGTACGACGGCCACGAGCTGCCGGACAACATCAACAAGGTGACCACCGCGGCCGCCACGGCGCTCGCTGGCGAGGGCCTGATGGGCGTGGCGCGCGACACCTATCCGCGCGACGGCACGACCGTGTCCTTCGTGGCCGGCTTCGCAGAAGTGGAAGTGGACCTCGAGACCGGCGCCTACAAAGTGCTCGACTACACGGCCGTCGGCGACTCCGGCACCATCGTCCACCCGCGGGCGTACGGCGGGCAGCTCCTGGGCCGCTCCGTCCTCGGCATGAGCCACAGCCTGGCGCTGAAGACGGTGTACGACCAGCACTACGGCGTGTCGCTGGCGACGCGGCTCTACCAGAGCCGGCCGCCCACGATTCTCGACATCCCGCGCAACATGCAGTGGGAGGCCGTGGACCTGCCGGATCCCGAGACGCCGGTCGGCGCGCGCGGCATCGGCGAGCCGCCGGTGGCCGCCGGCGCCTGCGCCATCATGAACGCCATCGCGGCGGCGCTCGGCGACGACGTCTTCAAGCGGGCGCCGATCACGCTCGACAACCTGCTCACGTCGCTCGAGAACGGCCGGCCGATGCAAGAGCCGCTGACGGCCCACATCTAGAGGGAGAGACGCCATGGCAATCGTGCACGACGTAATGCCTCCCTTCCAGCTGTTCCAGCCGTCCAGCGTGGACGAGGCGCTGGCGCTGCTGGCCGAGCGCGGCGCCGAGGCCTGGGTGATGGCCGGCGGCATGGACTCGTTCGACTGGCTGAAGGACCGCACCAAGCGCACGAGCGCCGTGGTGGACCTGAGCCAGATCGACGAGCTCCGCGGCATCAAGGACGCGGGCGGCGGCCTGGAGATCGGCGCGCTCACGACCCTGACCGACGTGTCGGAGCATCCCCTGGTCCGCGAGCGCTTCCACGTCCTGGCCGAGGCGGCAGGCTTGGTCGCCTCGCCGCAGATCCGCAACCAGGGCACCCTGGGCGGCAACGTGTCGCAGGACGCGCGCTGCTGGTACTACCGGCGCGGCTGGAGCTGCTACCGGGCCGGCGGCAGCACCTGCTACGCCGACACGCCCACCGCGATCAACCGCGAGCACGCCATCCTCGGCGCCGACCGTTGCGTGGCGGTCAGTCCGTCGGACACGGCCCCGGCGCTCATCGCGCTCGACGCGCAGATGGTGGTCCGGAGCCGGGGCGGCGAGCGCGTCGTGAACGCGGCCGACTACTTCCTCGGCCCGGAGATCGACATCACCCGGCTGACCGTGCTGCAGCCGGGCGAGCTCCTGACCGCCATCCGCATCCCGGCGACGTTCGCCGGGGCCCGCTTCTACTTCGAGAAGGTGCGCGACCGCCAGGTGTGGGACTTCCCGCTGGTGAACGTTGCCGCCGCCATCAAGGAAAGCGGCGGGCGGATTGCCGAGGCACGGATCGCCGTGGGCGCCGTGGCCGCCCGGCCGCTGCGCCTGACGGCCGTCGAACAGCTCGTGGCGGGCAAGCCCGTGAACGAGGAGACGGCGACCGCCGCCGGCGAGCTGGCCATCCAGGGGGCGAAGGCGCTCCGCTACAACGCCTACAAGATTCCGCTCATGCGGAACCTCGTGCGCCGGGCCGTGCGTGGCGGACCGCTGGCGGCGTCCACCACCTAGCACGGGCCGTCCGGGCGACCGCCCGGAGCGACGGTCGGTGTCGAGAGCGTCGTGGGCGCGGCGGCTCGCCGTGCCCGCGGTCCTCGTCGTCCTGGCCGCCGCCTGCGGTCAGGCGCCGCCGCCCGCCGCCGAGTCCCCGCGACCGTCCGATCGGGGCGCCACGGCCTGGCGCACCCTGGGCGAGTGGTCCGGCCGCGGAAGCCGGCAGACCGAGTCCTTCGACGTCACCACCGGCGCGCTCCGCCTGCGCTGGGAAGCCCTGAACGCGGCGACCGGCGCCGGACACCTCACGGTCACCCTGAACAGCGCCATTTCGGGCCGCGTGCTCCAGACCATCGTGAACCACGAGGGCAACGGCGGCGCGTCGGTGGAGCTGCAGGACGACCCGCGGACGTCGTACCTCGAGATTCAGTCCGACGGTCTCGACTGGCGCCTGACGCTGGAGGAAGCGGGCACGCGTCCGGTCCGGCCCGCCGCGGCCCCCTGATCGAGGGCGCCGCCGCGACCGGCGCCGCCCCGCCGGCCGTCAGCGTCCGCCGAGGGCCCCGCGCAGCTTCTCGGCGAGCGTGCTGAGCGACGGGGCGGCCGCCTGATCCTGCCGCTGCGCGTAGTCCTGCAGTTCGGCCTTCTCCTGCTGCTCGGCCACGGCCTTCTTGCTGAGCCTGATGCGCCGGCCGCCCTCGCCCACGTCGAGCACCACCACCTGGACCTCGCTCCCCACCGGGAACGCCTTCTTCAGGTCCGCGTCGCGGTCGAGCCCGGTCTCGGCGGCGTGCATGAGCCCCGTGCGGCCCGGGGCCAGGAACACGAACACGCCCACCTTGTCGTGCCGCTCCACCTTGCCGGTCACGAGCGCGCCGGGCACGATGGCGGCCTGCGCCTCGCGCGCGCCGGAGGCGCGGGACGAGCCTTCCTCCACCATCGCGACGCCGATGCGCTTCTGCGCGACGTCGACGGACAGGATTTCGAACGCCGCCGTCGTGCCGGGGGGCACCGCCTTCATCCAGCCCCTGAGGCCGCCGGTCGGCGGGAACGTGGAGGCGTGGGCCAGCGCCTCGATGCCCGGCTCGAGCTCCACGAAGGCGCCGAAGTCGGCCAGCCGCGTCACGCGGCCCTCCCGCACCTGGCCCACTTCGTAGCTGGCGGCCACGGTCGTCCACGGATCGTTCTGGAGCTGCTTCAGGCCGAGGCCGATCCGGCCGGACTCCTCGTCCACGCGCAGCACCTTCACCGTGATCTCGTCGCCCGGCTGGACGATCTCGGCCGGACGCGTCGCCCGCGACCAGCTCATCTCCGACGCGTGCAGCAGCCCCTGGACGCCGCCGCCCAGGTCCACGAAGGCGCCGTAGTCCAGCACCGAGGCCACACGCCCTGGGAGCACCGCGCCCGGAATCACCGACGCACGGACGGCATCGGCCTGTGCCCGCTGCTCCTCTTCCAGGGCCGCCCGCCGCGACACGACGAGGTCCTTGCCGCCGCCCTTCATCTCGATGATGCGGAAGGCGTAGACCTTGCCCTCGTGCACGGCCGGATCCACCGTCCGGACGATGTCGATCTGCGAGATGGGGCAGAAGGCGCGCTCGCGGCCGATCTTCACCTCGAAGCCGCCCTTGACCGCGCGCTCCACGCGGCCTTCCACGGCGAGGCCGGCGGCATGCGCGTCTTCCAGCTCGCGCTGCGTGGCGGCGCTCCGCACGCCCCTGCGCGACAGGACGAGGCCCCCGGCAGTGCCGACCACCTTCGCCTGGATGCGATCCCCGACCGCGACCTCGATGTCGCCTTCGTGGTCCTTCAGCTCCGAGACGTCGATCTCGGCCTCGCTCTTGGCGCCGATATTCACGAGGGCGACTTTCGGCCCGATGGACACGATGGTGCCGTCCACGACCTGACCCCGTTCGAAGTGCTTCGCCGTCTTGATCGACGCCTCGAACAACGCGGCGAAATCTTCGTCTTCCTGCTCGCTCACCTGACTGCTCCCCCGGCCGGCGTCAGCCGGCCGCAGTCAGCCATTATGCCCCGCCGGGCCTTGCCGGCCGTGAGGGCAACGGCGCACGCCTTCCTGCCCGCGCCGCGGGACGCTCGCCATCGCGGGGAACCGGGGCGCCGCGGTGGCCCGCTCAGCCGGTCGCGTTGACCAGGCGCCGGAGGAGTACCACCCCGGCGATCCCGACGATCGGCGAGGTGGCGAGCCCGGGGAAGTAGCCGCCCACGCGGAAGGCCAGCGCGAGATGCGCCACGCCGTTGGCCGCCGACGCCAGCCCGAGGAACCACAACGGGAAGAACGCCACGCGCGTGCCGGACCTCACCGCCCAGGCGCTGGCGGCCCAGCCGGCGATCCAGGCAACGTTGAATCCGACGAAGAGGGCCGTGGGCCAGGGCGCCAGGCCGACCAGCTCGGGAAAGCGCCGGGGAAATCCGGTGACCAGTTCCTCGCCGAAGTGGAGGGCGTGACACGCCAACGCAACGGCCGCGACGGTGCCGAGCGTGCGCCACGAACGCGCACCCGTCGCTCGCGGCGGGCGCACCACGGTCAGCCACACGGCCGCCAGGAGGGCGGCGTCGAGACCCGCCGTGCCGACGAGGAAGCTTCGAATCGCGTCGTTCATGCGAGGCAGCCGCTAGAGCATGGCGGTCCCGACGCGGCGGCGCACGTCGGCGTACGCCGCCTGGATCAGGCGCGCCAGCGCCTGCTCGTCCACCGGTCGATCCGGGTGCACCTTCACATGGCGCATGTACTTGCCGGCCCCCTGCAGCAGCCCGTCCGGATCGTCGAGCGCCACTCCCTGGAAGAACCCCACGTTGACGTGGGCCGTGAACGCGTCCACGTACGCGAACGCCGCGCCGCGCACGCACGCCGTGGGCTGGTCGTCGTGGACCAGCTCGCACACGTCCTGGCCGCACGCCCGCATCATCTGGAACCAGCGCCGCGCAATGGCGCCGAGATCGGACGGCTGCTCCTTGAACCACGCCCTGACGGCCGGGTCCTGCCTCGCCGCCGTCTCGAACCGCATCAGCCTGATCACACCCGTCGCCATCGTCGCGCTCCCCGTCTCCCGGCGTTGCCTCCCGACCACGCGAGGCGCCCCTGAACCGGCCGTGGCCGGCGAAGTGGCGACGGCTATTTCACCACGGCGGGCCGAGCGGAACGCGCGGTCCTTCTCGAGCCGATTCGCCTGGTGGCGGCGGGCGCTGCCTGGAGGATCTTCGCGACGGCCTCCATGGTCGTCCAGCCGCGTGCCGTCGCGGGAGTCCCGAAGAGGCGGTCCAGGGCGGCGAGAGCGCCGATGGCCTTCATCTCGCGCCGGTGCACCCCGACGACGAACCGCCCGTCGTGCGCGAGCACGTCGACGAGCCACCGGCCGCTGGCCGGCAGGCGCAGGGGCGCGGCGGGCGCGAGGCGCGGCCGTCGGACCAGGACGCTCACGAATCGCACACAATCGGGCCGCGGCCGTCGCGCGCCGAAGTGGTCCTGCGCCACCAGGGCGACGACGTCCGATCCCCGGCAGATCGCCACGTGGGCGTCCACGGGCAGCCGCGCCTTCAGTTCCGCGCGGAGGGCGGCCTGGGACACGCGCCGTCGGACCACCAGCGTGCCTGCCGCACCGATGTTGACGACATCGAGGTGGGCGAGCTGCCGCGCGAGCGCGGTGGTGCGCACGCGCCGGTGGCCGCCCACGTTGAGCCCTCGGAGGAACGCTACGAGCGCCACTGGTGCCTCGGTCGTCTCGACGCGCCAGTTACCGCGCGCTCCGCGTCACGATGGCTGGTCCTGTGCCGACCCGCCCCGCCACAGGCCCACCAGCGCGCGGACGGCCAGGGCCACGGAGAAGAGCGCGGTCACCCCGAGTGCCAGCAGGGTCCAGACCCAGAAGAACGTGCCGTCGGAGCCCGCGACACGGCCGCCCACGAGACCCGGACCCATCATGTGCACGACGGGCACACCCGATCCCAGCACGGACCCGAGCAGGATCACCACGTAGCGGGCCGCGCGGCCGGCGATCGCCAGCGTGCCGTACAACCAGACGGCCAGGATGAGCACGCCGATCTCGTTCTTCAGGCCTCCGGGCTCGAATCCGCGCACGACGTCGTCGGTGAGATGGAACGTCATCAGGAGGATCGACGCCAGCGACGCGGCGGTCAGCACGACGTCCAGTCCTGCGTGGGACGATGCGCGTGTCATGTCGGTGGACCACTCCGTCTGCGGGGCGCGGGTGGCGACCCGCGAATTCTAGCCGGGAGCGGTCCGTCCGGCGTCAGGGAAGATCAACCATCAGGGATGCGCGAGCCGATCGACCTCCGCGTCAGAGACCGCGCCCGAGGCGGCCCACGAGCAGGGCCCACACGTAGAGGCCCACACCGAAGACCGTATGCGTGGCCAGGCTCTTGAGCCGGGCCTGGAGGGGATGCGGAGTCCGGGCGCTGGCGATCCCGAGGCCCAGCGCCGGCTGCAGGACGAAGAGCGGAAACACGACGGTGCCGAGCCCGTAGAGGAGTGCCGGCCACAGCGTCGGCCTTGCCAGCCAGCCCGGCATCACGAGCGCCAGGACGACGCTCAGGCCGAGGCCGATGGAATAGTGGCCGGCCCACCCGACCGCGCATTCGCCGGCCACCGGCGTGGCCGCCGAGATGTTCTCGTGCGTGAACGTGCCACGACCCAGGTGACACAGCCAGCGACCGAGGTAGCAGTAGTTCAGGGACCGGATGCCGAACGCCCTTTTCAGCCACGCATTCCAGACGTCCATCAGCAGCGTCGCCCCGGCCCCGACGATGAGCGCGGCGATCACAGTCCGCATCAGGCCTCCGCCGCCGGCGGTGTCGCCGGGAGGCCGGCCGCGCGCTGCCGGAGCACCTCGATGACCACGTATGGGCCGGGTTCCGCGCCCCCCCGCGACCACTCGGCCGCCGCCGCGGCGGCGCGCTCGCTCGAGTCGAACAGGCACCACTCGTTGGCGCCATGGGCGCCCGCGAGGTTGCAGCAGGAGAGCGGCGAGCACTCGAAGGAGGTCCCGGCGCTCCGGCTCACGGCATCGAAGCCCAGGGCCTCGAAGCCTTCGGGGATCGGCGATGGGGCGGTGGGCGGCAGCTCGAGCGGCTCGGTGCGGCCGTCGCGAAAGAGGAGCGGCACGAGACGATACGCGAACAGGTCGAAGTGCTCGCGCTGGGCGGCGCTCACCACGTCCCGTGCGCGCTCGGGCGTGTCGTACACCCAGAGGTGGTTGTGGGTCCAGCGATCGATCCAGCCGTCGGGCGCCTCGGCGATGCAGGCGCTGACCGAGCAGATCTCGCGCACCTGCGGGGCGGCCAGCCAGTCGACGCGCGGTGTCCGCCGCTTCGCGAAGTAGCCGATCACGACCGGCGCCGGAAGATTCGGGGCCTCCGCCTCCATCGCGAACCGTCCTCAGCGGTCACAGCGGACGGACGCCCAGGCCTCGGGCGTCGTCTCGACGAGAGGACGAGGACACGGCGAGGGCGTGAGCCGCGGTGGCGCGCCGGAGCCGCCGGACGGGTCGGAATCGTAGCTGTACGACTGGATGCGTCCGTCCGCATCCACCAGCACGCCGTTCGCGACCCACGAGTCGATCCCCTGGAGTTCCACCACGAACCAGGCCGGCCGCCGCCCGCGCGCGTGATCGCCGATGCAGGCAAGGCCCTCGCGAAGGTCGTCGGCGGAGGCCGCCGGTTCGCCGAACCGTTCGATCGCGAAATGACCGCAGGACGCCGGCGCCGGTCCCGTCAGCGCCTCGATCAGCCGCTGGAGCCGCGCGGCTGGCGCCTCGCGGGGCGGCCCCAGCAGCGGACCCGCGACCTGGGTCGAGGCCAGCAGGGCGGTCAGCAGACGGATGGCGGCGCACATGGGCGATGGCCGTGCGGTTCGCTCACGCCTTCCGCAGAATCTTGTCCATGGGCCTGCCCTTCGCCAGCTCGTCGATCATCTTGTCGAGATAGCGGATCTCCCGCATCGTCGGCTCTTCGATTTCTTCGATCCGCACGCCGCAGATCACGCCCTTGATGGCCGCACGGGCGGGATTCAGGCGGGGCGCCTCGGCGAAGAACGTCTCGAAGTCCGTCCTGTCGGCGAGGTGCTTCTCCAGCTCGCCCTGGGAATAGCCGGTGAGCCAGCGAACAATCTCATCCACCTCGACCTTCGTGCGCCCCTTCTTCTCCGCCTTGGCGACGTAGTGGGGGTACACGCTGGCGACGCTTGTCGTGAAGATTCGATGCTTGGCCATGGTCACCGGCGCACGCGCCATGATAGCCGCTCGGTCGACGCACCTGCCGGCAAGATGGCCGGCAGACCGGCCCGGCGCACGCCCGCCGCTAGATGCCCATCGTCGGCGGGGGGGCCGATTGCGTCCGTTCGAGACGCCCGCGAGCGGAATCGAGTGACCCGACGGCGTCCACGGCCGCGCCGGCCTTCGCGAGGCCGAAGGCGGGCATCCCGCTGTACACGCACTCGTAATCGCCCTCGCGAACCCGGTAGGTCTCGTGCCAGATGCCGACATCGCCTCGGCTGGCTCCGACCCGCTTGTTGAAATCGACCCACGCCGGCCAGTGCAACTGGTCGTGGTCTCGCGCGTAGGCTTCCAGGTGCTCGAATGAGCGCCAGTACTGGACGATGAGGCCGGGCTTCATGATGTAGCCCAGGAACCCCGAGTCGGGACGCGCCTCGAGTTCGCGGATCATCTTCGGCATCGCCGTGAAGACGGGCAGCCACTTGTGGAGCTTCCACGGCTTGTTGATCCGCATGCCAATCAGGAACACGACGAAGTCACCGTCGATCCGTGCGGTCACCCGCTTCGCTGCAATCGTCGCCATCGACCAGGCTCCTTACTGTCTCGCGATTCTGGTGTTGAAGAACCACAGGTCTTCGCATGGGCGTTCGTCCCACGCACGCGTTCTCCGTCTATCGATTCTCAGACGACCCATCCGGCCACGCGCAGATGCAGACGCGGTTGCCTGCCCGGTCGGAGAGTGTCCAATGTGATGGCGCGTGCGACTCGTCGACGATACGCCCCCCGGCGGCGACGGCTGCCGCAAGTCGCGCCTGCACGTGCTGCCGGGCGACCGAGACATCGACGTGCATGGCGTGACGCAGCGACTTCCCCTCATCGAGTTCCTGCATCCACACCGTTGACCCGTGCCCAAGCGGGTCGACGGCATTGTCGTCCGCCATCGAGGCGTAGCCGAGCACGGCACGCCAGAATCCCACGTCACTGGCGGCGGGCTTGGCGGCGATGGCGAGCTGCACCTCCTGGATGGCGGCCCGGTCTGGCACCGCGCCCAGGTCGTGCGCGGCCGTCGACATGGCGCGCGCCAGCGCGATGTGCATCGACTCCAGGGCCCACAGGTCGCGCGTCAGCCGGATGCTGACGCGGTCGTCAGCAAGGGTCAGCAGCACGCCCGCGCCGGCAACCGAGGGGACGTTCGCGATTGCCTCGGCAGGCGCACCGCCTCGCCGAGCGATCCGACGCGGAAGACGGCCGTGGCGCCGCCGTGCAGCACGGCCCAGTCGTCCACGCCCTCGGCGGCCAGGAACTGGCGCCACCCTTGTTCGCTCATGCTTCTCCTCGCCGACCGGACGCGATCAGGCGGCACTCGATGCCCGCCGTCGGGCGTTTCATGTGCACGTCTCGCGGCAGGTGTGGCCGGATCGTGTCGCGCCGTCGGCGACCTCCCGGCGACATTCTACGGGACGCCGCGCGACAGCCTCCGAAGCGGCCGTTGGGGGCCGACGGCGCTTCGCCGCCGCACGCGGCTCCTCGGCGACGGCGCCTTCTCAGGCCGCACTCTCACGCAAGTGGATGATGTTGCCTTCGGGGTCGCAGACATTGCGCACCCGCATGCCTGGGCCAGGCCAGACGGGCCCGCAGAGTCTTCCGCCAAGTTGCTCGACGAGCTGTCTCGACGTTCTCGGGTTTGATTCCCATGCGCGCAAAGATCGTGACGTGTCCCATGTCAGCTCCTGGATCTCATGATCGATCCGGGCGGCGGGACCTGCCCCCGTATTGACCACTCGCTTCCAGAGTCCCATTGAAGGCACCCGCTGATCGTAGGCCTGACGTTGCGGTGCCGCGGCGGGCCGCGCAGCAGACCGGCCGCCGACAACGCGTGTTAGCCGGCTGTTGAGTCGAACGAGGCAGTTGTCCCTCGTAATCGAATCACCACACTGCCCGCCATCACGCTGTTGGGCACGATGATTTCACTGCTCTCCGCGTCCCGAAGCACCGTGTAGCCGAGAGATACCCGCTCTACGGTGGCCGTTATGAGGCCCTTCGGAGAGTTCAGTTGGACGTTGTCGCCCACTCGCACGGGCCGGTAGAGCACCAGGGACACGCCCGCGACAAGATTGCCGAGCGTGCTCTGCGCTGCGAGCCCCAACACAACGGACACGACGCTGACTCCGGCCAGGAGTGCCGTGCCGAGAGCGCGCAGTGCAGGAATCAGATGAGCATAAAGAAGGAAGCTCGCCAAGTAAACGAGCACTCGAGCGAACGCGCTGGCAAATCGCAAGCCGGTTACATCCGACAGACGCGATTCCAAATGACGTCCAAACCGCCTGACAGCGGCGGCCAGCACCAGTGCAATGATCAGGAACACCACGGCCCACACCGTCGCGCCGATGACGTGCGTGGGATCGAGCATGTCTATGCGCAGGGCGTTGAGCCGATTGTTCATGGTCGAATCGACAGGCTGGCCAGCGCTCGCGTTCTGCTGCCGGGTCCTTCAACAGGAGACATTCAGCACTCGAACGCAGACGACGCCTGCCTCGATGTAGATTGCAGGGCGGCCCTCGAACCGGTCTCGGAGGGTCTCGCGATTGGCTTCGGCGCGTGTCTTCATTCTTGCTCTTGTTCTCGTCGGTCTAACGCCTGCCGTTCAGCCGCGCGCGGCGCCCTCAGCCTGTCGGGTCATCTGCTGGCCCCTCGCCGCCCGTCGGCTGCCGTGGCTGCTAGACCGCATTTACGAGACGCTTCAAGTCGTCAGGGGCATCCAGTAGCCGGTCAGGAGCAGCGTCCTGCAGTTCCTGAAGACTGCCGTGGCCCCACAGCACGCCGACCGAACGCAGCCCGGCGGCACGGGCAGCGATCACATCGACCGCCCGGTCTCCGATCATTACAGAGCCAGGGTCGGCCGTTCCGCTCTCGAGGAGCATTCTCAATTGGTGGTCCTTCCCCACGCCGACATCACCGCCACTGATGAAGTCGAAATGGCGTCGAAGGTGAAACCGCGCCAGAATCCGCTCCGCGAAATCCGCACGCTTCGACGTGCACACGCCCATCGGCACCCCATGAGACGCTAGGGACGCCAGCGCATCGGGGATACCCGCATACACGACGTTCTCGGCGTACCCGACCTCACCATACCGCTCCCGGTACTTGGCCACCATCCCGAGGATCGGGGCATCTGCCTCCATCGGAGCGATTTGCCGGAAGACGACGTCGAGGGGTGGACCAATGTACTGAGAGACCGTCTGCTCATCAACAGCCGGGTAAGCGAAGGCGGCCAACGCGTAGTTGATCGATCGCCAGATGCCAACCGTCGGATCGGTGAGTGTCCCGTCGAGGTCGAAGATGAGAAGTTGGTCCTTCTTCATACGCGGTCTAGACAGTATGGCTGTCGAGGCAGCGACCTGCCTCACGTAGTAGATCGTGGATTGCGCGACGCCGAGGCGGTGTCGCGTAGCGCCACATACGACGGAGGCAGGCCATGGCGAACCGTAGCATGTTCGTGGGGCTGGATGTCCACAGAGACTCGATCGACATCTCCGTGGCCGAGGAGGGGCGTATCGGCGAGGTCCGCCACTACGGCCGCATCCCGGGCGATCTCGAGGCCCTCGCGAAGGTGCGGAAGGCGCTGCGGGCGCCGACGCGACGGCTGCGGTTCGTGTACGAGGCCGGGCCGTGTGGCTTCGGGATTCACCGCTACCTGACCGCGCAGGGCGAGGACTGCGTGGTCGTCAACCCGTCGAGCATGCCGAAGCGCAGCGGCGATCGGATCAAGACCGACCGGCGCGATAGCGAGGCACTCGCACGTCTGCATCGCGCCGGCGAGCTCACGCCGATCTACATCCCGACCGACGCCGACGAGGCGCTGCGCGATCTCGTCCGCGCCCGCGAAGGCGCCGTCGGCGTGGCCACGCAAGCGAAGCATCGGTTGAAGGCATTCCTGCTGCGGCAGGGCCGCCGCTATCCCGGGCGGACCGGCTGGACGCAGCCGTATCGCCGGTGGCTCGCGGATCTCAGCGTCCCGTTGGCGCCGCAGCACATCGCGCTGCAGGAGTACCGCGACACGATCGACGAGACCGAGCGGCGCGTCGAGCGCCTCACGGAGCCACTGCGGCAGCACACGCCGGCGTGGCGCTGGGCGCCGGTGGTCGATGCGTTGCAGGCGTTGCGCGGTGTCTCGTTCGTGACCGCCGTCAGCCTGGTCGCCGAGATCGGCGACATCCGACGGTTCGCACATCCGCGGCAGCTCATGGCGTTTCTCGGGCTGGTGCCGTCGGAGTACTCGAGTGGCCCGAGCGTGCGGCGCGGGGGCATCACGAAGGCCGGCAACCCGCATGCGCGCCGCGTGCGCGCGGAGGCCGCGTGGGCGTATCAAGGGATCCCGCGCCTCGGGCGGCAGGCGCTCTATCGCCAGGAGGCGCTGCCCAAGGCCGTGTGTGACATCGCGTGGAAGGCGCAGCTGCGGCTCACGTCGCGCTTCCGCCGGCTCGTGGCCCGCGGCAAGGCGAAGCCGACGGTCGCGACCGCAATCGCGCGCGAACTCACCGGCTTCATCTGGGCGATCGCGCGGGCGGTGCCGCCCCCCGCGGCGTAGCGCCCGCGGCGATCAGGTCCGCCGGGTCGGCGGCATCGCGGGCCAGGGGGAGACTCCTCGGCGTCGTTAGGGACCTCAGCACCACCGAGACGTCCGTGCCTAGGGCGAGGCAGCTCCGCGACGAACCACAGTCTGGGCGGTACCCAATCCGCGGATATCAGCAGCGTCAACCGTCGCTAGAACGCGGTGCCGCCGACCCGCCGGACCTGAACAATGAAGAGCCCGGACAGAGCGGGCTGACAACAGCACTCATCGACGAGGAGGCGGAAGCTCTCTGCCCTGTTGACAGAAGACAGCCATATCAACGACCCCAAATCAGCCGCGCGCCGACACGCGTCACGCGGCGCGTCGGCTGCATTTGATGGGATGGACTCCTCCTACCGGTGCGGCATCATCGTGCCACGGTTCACGGCCTCGCGGGCCACGGTCAGGAGGAGTCCGTATGGAGTCTACGACCATCGCCGTTGATCTCGCAAAGTCCGTATTTCAAGTGCAGCTCGCGACGCTCGCTCGCCACGCGCCGGATGCCGCGCTCTTACAGACCGTGCCGGGCGTGGGCGTGATCACCGCCACGGCATTGCTCGCGGCGGTGGGTGATATTCGTCGCTTCCAGACCGGCCGCCATTTCGCGAGCTTCCTCGGTCTCACCGCCAAGGAGACGTCGTCAGGCGAGCACCGCCGCCTCGCGCGATCAGCAAGCGCGGCGATACCTATCTGCGGATGCTCCTGATCCACGGCGGCCGGTCGGTGCTGTGGAGTGCCAAGGGCAAGGCCGCCAGGGATGGCTTGCGCGCCTGGGCGCTGCGCACCGAGCAGCGCCGGGGCCACAATGTCGCCGCCGTCGCCGTGGCCAACAAGCTCGCGCGCATCGTCTGGGCTGTCTGGAGCCGTCAGCAGCCGTTCACCGGCAGCGGCCGGACCGCCTAAACGATAGGCGCCACGATCTCACCGGAGGAAGGCACACCGGTCGGACCGGCGCGGGGAGAGACCGATAACTTCCGTGGCCCGTGAGTGAGGCCGGTCTATTCGATTGGTCCCCCGCGCGCGGATGCCCTGCTGGCCCGCAGCGCCGCCGCTCCCCCTGAGAGGCCGAAGATACGACTGCGGTCCGAGCTCTCGCGCTGTGCGCGAGACACCTTCGGCAAACGTCACGACACGCCCAGGATGGAGAGAACACTAGCGATCTATCTACGCACTTGGCGGAGGAGTCCAGATAGGTGGTTAGCCCGCTTTGCGTTTTCGATCGCCCGCCGAGGAGCCAGGCACAGCCTTGATGACTGACCGGAGAAGCTGATTCACCTTGGCCGAGGAGTCGAACACGCGGGCCACATCGGGCTCAAGCACCACGGCGACGGCCGGCGAGCCATCGGCTGCGAAACGGTTCTTCCGCCCCTTGCCGTAGTCGAACTCGTACTCCGTGCGGAGGTTTCGCGGCGCCTTTGCCTTACGTGTTTTCTTCATGACGCTTCGTCTCGGCGCGCGAGGCTCGCCGCGCAGTGAGATCCGAACCCGACCCACGCGTTCCGTGAAGCCCACAACCAGCAGCCGTGGACGCCCGGAGTACCCAATGATGATCTCACGACGCTCGTCGATCGAGTGGTCCGGATCATCGAAGATCCGAGCCGCTGTGTCGGCGAACACGGTCAACGCTTCGGCGAATGACACGCCGTGCTTCTTGAGGTTGCTCAGCGCCTTGCGCGGGTCCCACTCGAACTCGCTCATCGCGACCTGCCGAGGCTACCACCGGTGGTTCCGCGCACTCTGCCGTGTCGAGTCGTGGTCGTGAATTCCTTGTCGGGCTAACGCCTCGGCTTCGGCCGCCGCGGCCCTCATGATCCGCCGGGCCGCCGTCGGCTGCAACCGTTGTTAGACCGCGCGGCCCGCGTGGTAGTATAAATTGTCATACCGTCATGCCCAAGACCAAGGTTGCCCTCACGCTCGATTCGGCCCTGCTGGATCGTGTCGACGATCTCGTGGCCCACGCCCGCTTTCGGAACCGAAGCCAAGCCATCGAGACCGCGTTGGCCGAAAAGCTCGCACGCCTGGCCCGGACGCGCCTGGCCGAGGAGTGCGCCAAGCTCGACCCGGCCGAGGAACGCCGCTTCGCCAACGAAGCCTGGGGGGCGGACAGCCCATGGCCCGAATACTGAGGGGCGAGGTGCGGTGGGCCGATCTGAACCCCACCCGGGGGCACGAGCAAGCCGGCGAGCGGCCGGTCCTGGTGTTGAGCCACGACGTGTTCAACGACCGGTCCGGCACCGTCATTGCCGTGGCCCTCACCAGCCAAGAACCGCGTGCGGGCTTCCCCCTGACGTTGGAACTACGCACGGCAAAGCTGCCCAAGCGCTCGTGGGTGAAGACCGGCCAGATTCGCACGCTGTCGACAGACCGGATCGGCAAGCGATTGGGACGGGTCGCCGACGAGGAGCTGGCCGAAGTGGTTGAAGGGCTCTTCGAGCTAATCGGATAGTCGCTCAGCGGTCTAACGAGCGGCTTCAGCCGCGGCGGCTCCGGATCTCACCGGCCGCCGTCGGCTGCAAGGATGGTATGGACTCCTCCCGGTTTCTTCGCGGCATGATGGCCGTGATTGTGGGTCGCAACCACACCAGGAGGAGGCCG
>JBFWXO010000073.1:0-19531 GCA_050187355.1 Vicinamibacterales bacterium | reverse complement strand
TAGGCGGCCAGCGCCGCGAAGCTGAAGTTCGACACCGCCATCAGCACCAGGCTCACGAGCACCGACCGCTTCAGGCCCAGGGACGCGGACAGCACGCCGCCCGCGAACACCCCGGCGAGGAGCGCCGCGAAGCCGATGCCCACGTCGTAGAAGGCAATCTCGTCGTTCGTGAAGCCCAGGGTCTCGAACAGGAGGCGGAGCGTGAGGTTCGCCAGCGTGTCGCCGATCTTGTGCACCAGGACGAACGTGAGCACCACCAGGGCGCCGCGGCGCTTCAGGAACTCGGCCAGCGGGCTGAAATACGCCACCACGGCCTGGACGAGCCCGGCCGCCGGCTTCGGCGGCAGCCGCCGCGGCGGTTCGCCCATGACGGCGCCGACGAGCATCGCCGGCAGGGCGAAGACCGCGCACGCGGAATACGCCGCCGCCCAGCCGTACCGCGCGGCGACGACGAGCGCGAGCGCACCCGAGGCCGCCGAGCCCACGCGCCAGCCGTACTGCGACATGCCCGATCCCACGCCGAGCTGCCGGGGCTCGAGCAGCTCGATCCGGTAGGCGTCGATGACGATGTCGAAGGTGGCGCCGAGCACGCCGACGAGGATGGCGGCCGTGGCCACCCGTGGCAGCGACGACACCGGATCCAGGGCGCCCAGGTAGACGACGGCCGCCATCAGGAGGGCGCCCACCAGCCACAGCCACGAGCGCCGCTGCCCGTAGCGCCACAGCCCCGGCACCCGCACGCTGTCGATGAAGGGCGCCCACAGGAACTTGAAGTTGTAGGCCAGGAACGTGAGGGCGAAGGCCGTGACGGCGCTCTTCCTGATGCCGTACTGCGCCAGGCGGGTCGTGAGGGTGGCCGCGATCATGGCAAAGCCGAACCCCGACGAGATCCCGAGGAACGCCGCCGCCAGGGGCGCGGCTTCCAGATACGGCCGCACGCCCGCGGGCACCCGGTTCAGCCAGCGCGGCGCGCCCGTGGAAGTCATGGCCCTCTACTCTACTCGCCCCCCCGGTGGGGACGCCGCGGAGGCGATGGGCACAACGACGGGCGCGGCCTCCTTCCGTCAGCGCATCCAGCGGACGTCGACCGACGCCATTCCGACGTCCTCCACGTATTCGACCTTGACGACGTGCTGCCCGGCCGTCATCGTTCTGGTCGCCCGCAGCTCGTTCTCGGACGCGGCGTGGCGCATGTCGATGACCGGGGTGCCGTCCACGGAGACCCTGATGCCGTCGTCCGCCTTCGCGACGAACGTGTAGACCCCAGCCTGGAACGGGAAGCTGCCCGTCCACGTGACGCGGAAGTGATCCGTTCCGACGATGAGGGATCCCACCGAGTCGGCCTTGCCCTCGTCACCGCCTCCCCGGCGTGGGCCGCTCTGGCCCCAGTTGGCCCTGACGCGCTGGCCTTCGCAGCGAGTGAAGACACGCTTGTTCTGGTCGTTGTAGTACTCGGCCCAGAAGCGCCCGGAGCAGTCCTTGGGCTGCGCTGTGGCCGAGACGACACCTGCGACCAGGGCCATCGCGCCGAACGTGACTAACACCGCGTATCGTGCTGTTCTCATGACGGCCCTCCTTGCGGCGCGGGACAGACGACGAGTCCGGATTCGTGTTCAAGGTAGTGCGACCGCTCGACAAGCGAGAGATCGCGGTTGGCGCGATGGCAAGCGAGCCGTCGCCAGGAGGTGAGACTGAGATCCCACAGCATGACGGCGGCGTCGTCGCCGCTGGATGCCAGCCACGCCGGCGGGTTACCAGGCTCGAAGGCCATGCCGGTGACGATGGCGCCGTGGTGACCGGCCAGCTCGGGTCCAATCCGCTGGCCGGTGCCGACGTCCCAGAGGACGATCGAGCCCTGTTCGTCTCCGGAGGCGATGAGCGCGCCATCGTGGCTGAAAGCGAGGCTCTTGACGCCCGCGCGGTGGCTGCCGAGCGGCCGTTCTCCCTCCTGCCCGTCCTCCACGTTCCAGAGCGCGATCCGACCGTCGCCGTAGCCGACCGCCAGGATTTTGCCCCTCGGCGCGAACGCGAGGCTCCACGCCCGGGCAGGTCCTGGCAATTCGCGCAGCCACTCGCCGGTCGCCGCGTTCCAGAGATACAGCCGGCCGCTGGCATCGACCGACGCCAGCAGGCGTCCATCGGGGGTGATTGCCAGTCCGATGACCTCGCTCTGGTGGACCCGACCGAAGGGGCTGGGCGAGGCCGTGGGCGTCTCCCACCGCCAGATGCGCCCGTCCGTACCCCCTGCGACCAGGGCATCGGTGCCAGGCACCGCCATCACCCGGATGCTCGTGCCGTCCCTCGTCAACACGCGCGAGGTTGGGGAGGGCCCGAGGTCCCATTCGACGACGGCGAAATCGTGTCCCGCCGACACCAGTCGACGCGCGTCGTCGCCGACGAACGCGACGCTGCTGACACCGGACGCGTGGCGCCCCGTCAGCGACATGGACCGGCTGGCGTCGATGTCGAAGAGCGCGATCGTCCCGTCCTTGCTGCCGGACGCCAGCGTGCGGCCGTCCCTGCTCAAGGCGAGGGTCCAGACCTCGTCGCCCTGGGTGTAAGCGGGCTGGCGCGCGGACAGGTCCCACACGAGCACCCGGCCGCTGCGGTCGGCCGACGCCAGCCTCTGGCCGCCAGAGTCGAACGAAACGCTGTAGATGGTCTCGGCGTGCGCTCGCAGCGGCTGGCCGACCTGCCGCATGGTCGCCGCGTCCCACAACGTGACCTCGTGGCTCTCACCAGCGGCCGCGAGTGTCCGTCCGTCGGGGCTGAATGCCACGGACCACAGCGGGCCGAGGCTCGGAGGGCTCGACACCATCCGCCGTGGCGGAAGGGACCCGAGGTCCCACACGACGATCGTTCCGAGTGTGCCGGCCGCCGCCAGCCGCCTGCCTGCCGGATCGAACGCCACGCTCCGGACGCTCTCGCCAGGGCCAGCGGAGAAAGACGTGGTGTCGCCCGAGGCTCGGGTCCAGAGTGTAATGGTGCCGTCTTCGCCCCAATCCGATGCACTTCCCACGGCCACCAGCGAGCCGGTCCGATCGATGTCAAGGGCCATCAAAGTCCCACCGAGTCGTATTCGCGACGGCTCGCGATCGCTGCCGAGGTCGCGTACCACCAGCAGGGAGTCCTCGCCGGCCGCCGCCAGCCAGCGCCCGTCGCCACTGAAATCCACGGCGTCCACCGCGGCATCGTGGTCGGTGTACACGGTCGGCCCTGCCCCGGCCGTCCACAACGTGACCTCACCGTCACGGTCCGAGGCCGCAACCGAGCGCCCATCCGGCGAGACTGCAACGGCTCGAATCGGTGCGGGTCCCGCTCCCAGGCGCGCCACCGGCTGTGCTGCGTCCCTGAGGTCCCAGCGCAGCGTCTCTCCGTTCGCGTAGCCAGCCACCACGGTTCCGTCGGGACCGAAAGCAACGCCTTGAGCCTGCGTCGGGCGGGCCAAGATCCGGTCGAGCCACGGGCTCGATTCCAGCGCGTGCAGCAGGCTGCTGCGCGCCTCCACTGTGTCCCGGACCTCGGTGGCTGCCACCGCCAACAACAGGCCGAGGTCAGGCTGACTGTCGAGGTGATTGAGCGCCTCCGCCGCCAACTGCCGGGACAAGGCGATCTGATACCGCTGCGAAGCCAGGTACGCCTGCCATGTCGCCACTAAGGCCGCCGCGGCGATCAGCAGGGCCGCGGCAGAGGCGACGGCCGTTGTCCTCCGATGCTGCCGGATATCTTCTCCGTCCAGTTCGTCCTTCGGGCGGTCCAGCAGCGCGGCGGCGACGTCGAGGACTGCGGCCCTGAAGCGTGAGTGCCGGAGTGAAAGCGCCGACGCGCTCTTAGCCCATCGCAAGTCCACGTAGAGCGGCTCTCCCGCGAACCTGCCGTGCAGCGATGCTGGTACCGCGGTCGATCGCGCGACGTTGAAGTCGCCCGCTGTCGAATCCCACACGAGATCGCCATCGGTCAGCACCAGGAACAGGGAGTCGGGCCCCCGATGGCCGATCCACCAGTCGACCTCCTTCTGGACCCACGCGGAGGCCGCTGCCTCGGGTGAGGCCATCAGCACGAAGTACTTCGCCTGCTGCAGCGCCGCCTCGATGGAGGGCCAGAGCTCCGCGCTCATGGCCAGACTGGTCTTGTCCCTGAAGACGCGCATCGAGCGCAGCCGGAACCACGGCTTGCCGAGCCGGTGCAGCGCGGACTGCAGGGCCGGTGCGAGCTTCCCGTCCGCCGCGTGGCTGTAAGAGATGAATGCGTGATAAGCGAAGGTCGAGGCGCCGTCGGACGAGCGAACGGTTGCGGCCATCGAGGCTTGCCCCACCCTGTCAAATACAGTGGACGGACCCGGCGTTCGGATTTCATTCGCTGGCGCGGCTCATGTGCAGTGAGCTGGACGTGTCGGTCGCTCAGCGGGCCCCGAGACGCGTGCCAGCCCCCACCCCTGGCCGCTCCCCTAGCCGCTGGCCCCTGGCCGCTAGTACGATGTCCCCATGTCCCTCCGCCAGAACGTCCGGGACTTCCTGCACGGCCTCGCCTACGGCCGCTTCGAGCGCGAGATGCGCCTGCAGGCGGCCGACCTGAACGACTACTTCCTGCTGCTCTGCTACATGGAGGTCGTCGGCCTGCCCAATCCGGCGGCGTTCTACCTGCTGGACATCTATCCGCACCTGCTGGAGCAGTTCCACCTGTGGCACCGCCGGATGGGCATGGACCGCTCGCCGGTGGGCAGCCTGCCCTGCTGCTGATGGCGTCGTTCACGGGGCTGCTCGACCGCGAGGTGCTCTTCTTCGGCGGCAAGGGCGGCGTCGGCAAGACGACGTGCGCGGCGGCCACGGCGCTGGCGGCGAGCCGCGCCGGCCGCAAGGTGCTGCTGGTCTCCACGGATCCCGCGCACTCCACGGCGGACATCTTCGAGCGGCCCATCGGGCCCGAGCCCGTGGAGCTCCTGCCGAACCTCTGGGGCCTCGAGATCGACGCGGCGACCGAGTCCGCCCGCTACGTGCTGGAGGTGAAGGAGCGCGTTCGCGCGCTCTTCGGCCACTCCATCCTCAAGGAAGCCTTCAAGCAGATCGACCTCGCCGCCAGCATGCCCGGCGCCGAGGAGGTGGCGCTCTTCGACCGGATGGGCGGCCTCATCCGCGGCGAGGACACCCGGTTCGATCTCGTCGTCTTCGACACGGCGCCCACCGGCCACACGCTGCGCCTGGTCCGGATGCCCGAGCTGATGGACGCGTGGATGCGGGCGCTGGCGCGCTCCCGCCGGGCCATGCTGGGCGTCGAGGGCGACGACCGCGACGACCCGATTCTGGCCTCGCTCGGTGATCGCATCGATCGGCTGCAGCGGCTGCGGGCGCGACTGCTCAGCGGCCGGACCAGCGCGTTCGTCCTCGTCCTGGTGCCGGAACGCCTGCCCATCGAGGAGACGGCGCGGGCGCTGGCGCAGCTGGACGAGACGGGCGTGAAGATCGGCGGCCTGGTGGTGAACCGCGTGCTGCCCACCGAGACCACCGACGCCTTCCTGCAGGCCCGGCGCGCCCAGGAGCGCGTCTATCTCGACGAGATCGAGACGCGGTTCGCCGGCCGGCCGCGCGTGTACCTGCCGCAGTACCCTAGGGACGTCTACGGATTGGCCAGCCTCGGCCCGGTGGCCGACGCCCTGGCCGCCGCCACAGGAGTCCAGCGATGACGATTGGCCGACCCCAGCCCGGCGACTACGCGCCGTTCTACCAGCCCTATCTCGATGCGTCCGCCTCGGTCGCCGATGCGCGCGATCTGCTCGCCGCGCAGGACGGCCTGCTCGCCGCCATGGCCGGATGGCCGGAGGGCAAGTGGGCGCACCGCTATGCCGACGGCAAGTGGACGGTGGGGCAGGTGGTCGGCCACATGGCCGACACCGAGCGCGTGTTCGCCTACCGGCTGCTGCGCATCGCCCGGGGCGATGCCACGCCGCTCTCGGGGTTCGACGAGAAGGCCTGGCAGACCGTCGCCGGCTACGACGCGCGATCCCTCGCCAGCGTCGTCGAGGAGCTGACGATCGTGCGAAAGGCCTCGCGGGTGCTCATCGACAGCCTCGACGCGGCCGCGATCGAGCGCGAAGGCGTGGCCAACAACCTGCGGGTCACGGCCAAGGCGCTGGCGTGGCTCATCCCCGGGCACTTCCAGCACCACGCCGGGATTCTGCGGGATCGCTACGGGCTGGGACTGGGGGCCTGAAGCCCTGTTGGATCAGGGACCCGGGACCAGGGACCAGGGACCGGGCTTCACCTTCGCGAGGCACCGGCCGGACGATCCCTCCCCCCGCTTCGCGGACTGACGCTGTACGAGCAGCTCCGCTGGAGGAGGGATCATCCGTCCGCCGCCTCGCTCGCCCGGGTGCGCCTCCGGCCCTAGCGGCGGCGCCAGCGGCGGCCGTGGATGGCGTACTGCACGGCGTCCCGGGCTGACGTGATCGTCTCGCCGTCGTCGCGAGCGTCCTTCAGCATCGCCACGCTGACACCGTGGATGCGCATCTGGACGTAGTCGCGCCCGTCGCCGCCGGTGATGCCGGCCGCGCGGATGTCCCGGACGTAGGCCGGGCGGACGCCGTGGATGCGGAACTGGACCAGGTCCTTCACCGACAGGTCCTTGAAGCCGAGGGTGGCCAGCTCGTCCACCTCCGCCACGGTCACACCGTGGATGCGCATCGTGGTGAGGTCCTCCGCGTCGAGGTTGCGGTAGCCCCGCGCCCCCATGTCGCGAATGAACTCGGTGGTGACGCCGTGGATACGCAGGCGGACGAGGTCGGCGGGTGAGAGGTCCCGGAGCCCGGCGGCCTGGTAGGCGCGGATGACGTCGGGCGTGGCGCCGTGAATCCGGAAGCGGACCAGCGTCTCGGCATCGAGATCGCGATAGCCGAGCGACGCCAGGTCCCTGATGCCGGCGGCCGACACGCCGTGGATCTTGAAGCGCCGCAGGTCGTCGAGCGAGAGCCCGGTCTGCCCGGCGTCGCGGATCTGCCGCGCGAAGGCGGAGCTCACGTCCAGGACGGCCAGGCGCATGATCTCGTCGGCGGGGATGTCGCGATAACCCAGGCCGGCCATCGCCGAGGCGTACGCCGGGTTCGGCGTGAAGCGGAAGCCGCCGGTCCCGCGCCCGCGGTCGAACGAGCCCTCGAAGCGGAACGTGCCCGCCTCGCGGTTCAGCGAGAACGCCACGCCCGCGGCCGTCCCATCGGCGGCCGCTTCCGGCAGTCCCTGGAGGTCGGCCACCGGCACGCCGAAGCCCCAGCGGTCGCGATCGCCGTCGGTCCTGAGGTTGAGCTGCAGCCGGCGGCGGCCGTCGTCGTCCCGCCACTGCCGGCTCTCGGCCGTCCATTGTCCCGACCGGGCGGCCGCCGGGGCGCCCGACGGCGCCTGTGAGGACTGCGCCAGCCCCGCCCCGCAGGCCGCGAGCGCCAGCGCCGCCGCCGTGAGTCCTGCCGTCGTCCGCCAGCTCCGTCCGTCCATGTACGCCACCTCGCCCGGCTTGGACGGCGCCCCGGGGCGGCGGGTTGGAACGGGGAGGGGCCGCGGCCCGTGTCCCGGCCTTATCCGACGGATTTCAGCTCCAGCTTCGGGTGCTGCTGCTGCAGGTAGCTCAGGTGCCACGGCGTCTCGAAGAGGAGCACGGGCTGCTCGTGGCGATCCACGGCCCGCATGATGCCCGTGGAGCGGTTCTCGATGTCGCTCAGGGTCTGCGCATCCGCGGTCACCCACCGCATCGCCGCGTACGAGATCGGCTCGATCTTGCACTCCAGCCCGTACTCCTGCTTCAGGCGTGCCTCGACGATGTCGAGCTGGAGCGGCCCCACCACGCCCAGGATCGGCTCGCGTCGTCCGTGGACGGGGAAGACCACCTGCATGAGGCCCTCCTCCTCGAGCTGCCGGACGCCGACGTCGAACTGCTTCGATCGCTGGTCCAGCAGCCGCGCCCGGCCGAAGTGCTCGGGCGGGAAGCGGGGCACGGGCGGGTAGGTGACGGGCGCGCCGACATACAGCGTGTCGCCGATGGTGAACTTGCCGGGGTTGGGCAGGCCGATGACGTCGCCCGGGTAGGCGCGCTCCACCGTCTCGCGCTCGCCGCCGAAGAAGCGGTAGGGACGCGCCGCCCGCACCGTCTCGCCGGTCCTGGCGTTCACGAGGGCCATGTCCTTCTCGAACACGCCCGAGCACACGCGGACGAACGCCACGCGGTCGCGGTGCTTCCGGTTCATGTTCGCCTGGATCTTGAAGACGAACCCCGAGAAGCCCGGCGCCAGCGGCGACACCACGCCGCGCTCGGTCGCGCGCGGCTGCGGCGGCGGCGCCAGCGTCTGCAGCGCGTCGAGCAGCGCCTCCATGCCGAAGTTGTCCAGGGCGCTCCCGAAGTACACGGGCGTCTGCTCGCCGGCCAGGTAGGCCTCGCGATTGAACGGGTTGCCGGCGCCCGCGATGAGCTCCGTGTCGTTGATCAACTGCTCGCGCGCCTGCTCGCCGAGAATGTCCACCAGCACCGGATCGGTGGCGGAGGTGGAGTGCACGGGCGCGCGGAAGCCGCCGCCGGGCACGCGCTCGTAGACGCGCGTCTCCTTCGTCACCAGGTCGAACACGCCGCGGAAGCGGTCGCCGCTGCCGATGGGCCAGTTGAGGGGCGAGGTCTGGATGCCGAGGATGCGCTCGATCTCCTCCAGGAGGTCGAAGGGATCGCGGCCGGGCAGGTCCAGCTTGTTGACGAAGGTGAGGATGGGCAGCTTGCGCAGCCGGCACACCTCGAAGAGCTTGCGCGTCTGGGTCTCGATGCCTTTGGCGGCGTCGATCACCATGATGACGCTGTCCACGGCGAAGAGCGTCCGGTAGGTGTCCTCGCTGAAGTCCTGGTGGCCGGGCGTGTCGAGCAGCGTCACGCGGCAGTCCCCCAGGTCGAAGTCGAGGGCGGCCGAGGTCACCGAGATGCCGCGCTCGCGCTCCACGTCCATCCAGTCGGACACGACGTGCCGCTGCGTCTTGCGGCCACGCACGGCCCCGGCCAGCTCGATCGCGCCCGCGTACAGCAGGAGCTTCTCCGTGAGGGTCGTCTTGCCCGCGTCGGGGTGCGAGATGATGGCGAAGGTGCGGCGGCGGCCGATCTCGGCCGCCAGGCGGGGGTCGAGGTCGGGCGGGTTGTCCAGGGACGCGTCGGAACTCACCCGACGAGCGTACCGGAACTCCCGCACCCGGGTCGAGCCGACGCCGCGGGCTGCCGCCTAGCGGTGCACGCCGAGGGTGATGCCGGCGGCGGCCACGGTGGGACGGGGCAGGCCGACGCGCAGGCGGGCGTCAGGGACGGCCGACAGGTCCACGTGGGTCGTGACCGACATCCGCGGACCGAGCGTCCGGGTCGCCAGCACTCGGGTGGCCACCAGGCCCACGCCGGGCCGGCGCACGCCGACGTACGACCGGTTGTACCGCGCCGACGCCCAGCCCATGGACGCCTCGACCCCCAGGTCCGTGCCTGGCGCGATGCGGCCCGACCGCGTCACGCCCACCTGGGCGAAATACGCCCCGGCGTAGCCCAGCGCGTCCACGACGTGGCGCACGAAGATGTCCGTGCCGCCGGCGGAGTAGGTGAAGGTCGTCGAGACTTCCGCCGTCCGCGGGACCTGGCCGGCCGCCGCCTGCAGCGCCGAGGTCCGGTAGACGTACACGTCCAGCGCCGGGGTGATGGCGAGGCTGCCGCGCCTGAACGTGTAGGCGGCGCCCAGGTCCACTTCGTCCAGCGGCCTCACGCCCTCCGCGGGCGGGAAGGCCACGTTGCTCCAGGCGTAGACGTACAGGTCGCCCACGCTGGCCCAGGCCTTGGACTGGGTGACCGCGCCTTCGCTGAAGACGATGCCCCGGAACACGTACGCGGAGTTGACGTCCACTTCGGCGCCGGCGTCCACCTGCTGCCGGGCGAGGGCCGGTATCGCGGTCCAGGCCAGACACCCGGCCAGGACTGCCACGCGGATGAAATTCGGTGAAGCCACCACGGCTCGCGTCTCCCACCTGGAAGCGCGCTGCCGGGGGATCTCCCCTCACAGCGCGGAGTCCGCCAGAAAGGGCGGCTCTTCCGTGATCGCGCGAACGGGCGTTGGATCCGGACAGCGCTTCGGTGAGGTAGTCTCAAGCCGCACGCCCCGGGGACGCCCGCGTTCCAGGGGCACCGCCGGCACGTCGGCAGGAGTGGCGGAACTCGTGCCGGTCGACCGCGTGGCCGCATCTTTCTGGAGACCCCATCGTGACCAGACGACTCCCCATCAGAATCGCGCTGTTCCTCCTGCTCACGGCCATCCCCACCGGGCTGGCGGCGGCGCAACCGCTTGGCACGTTCCGGTGGCAGATGCAGCCCTACTGCAACGTGATCACCGTCCTCGTCACGCAGCTGGGTGATACCTACTCGATTCAGGGCACCGACGACCTGTGCGGCAGCGGCCGCGCCGCGGTCACGGGCATGGCGTTCCTGAACCCGGCGGGCAGCGTCGGGTTCGGCTTGAACATCGTCGTCCCGGGGGCGCCCTCGGGCCTGCAAGTGGAGGCGACCATCAGCGTGCCGTCCATCAGCGGCACGTGGAGAGACAACCTGGGGCGAAACGGCAGCTTCGTCTTCAATCCCGCCACCGTGTCCGGTACTCCGCGGCCGCTGGCGCCGGCCCTGCGTCTCACCGAAGGGTTCGGCAATTGGCGGCCGTTCTCCTCCGCGGACAACATGACGTTCGAAACCTACTCGAACGTCCTGTATGTCAAGAAGGGCACCACGGGCACCGCCTACGTGTCCCTGCACCCGACGCTGCCGCTCTCGCAGACGGGCACCCGCCTGCGGCTCACGGGCGTCGAACTCTGCTACACCGCCAGCACCAGCGCCGTGCTGAACTACATCGAGATCAACACCTATACCCACACCAACGGCGCGGGTTCGCGCACGCTGCAGTTCAGCGACAGCACGTCCCGGACGGATTCCGCGTGCCGTCTCTACACCCTGGCGTCGCCCTACACGCTGACGCCGCAGGATGGCATGAACATCTTCGTCCCGGGCAACTGGACGGTCGCCACCAGTCCGCTCATTCTCGGACGGGCGACCGTGATCCTCGAGCAGGTATTACCGGCGCAGACCGCCAATGCGCTGCCGCGCGACACGGAAGACGACGGCGCCACGTCGTCGGCGGGTGCCGGACGCCCCCGGCCGTAGCCACCGCGGCCCGCCAGGTGCGCTGACCCAGGCCTCGGCGTGCCCTTCGCGACTCAGGGCCGGGTGTCGCCCGTCCAGCCCGGACCGCGGACGACACGCCCGGGCGTCGCGCTCGTGTGCTCGCCGTCCTTCAGCACCTGGACGCCGTTGACCCAGACGTGCCGCATGCCGGTGGCGTACTGGTGGGGCTGCTCGTAGGTCGCGTGCTCGGCGATGGTGGCGGGATCGAAGGCGACGACATCGGCGAAGTAGCCGGGCGCGAGCTGGCCGCGCTCCTTGATCCGCAGGGTGGCGGCCGGGAACGACGTCAGCTTCCGGATGGCCTCTTCGAGCGGGATGACGTGCTCCTCGCGGACGTACTTGCCCAGGAGGCGCGCGAAGTTGCCGTAGGCCCGCGGATGCGTGCTCGTCTTCAGGAACACGCCCTCGGCCGCCATCGACGAGGCGTCGGAGCCGAAGCTCACCCAGGGCAGGCGGATCTGCTTCTTCACGTTGTCTTCCGACATCAGGAAGTACACGACCTGGACGCGGCTGCCGTCCTCCGCCACCAGATCCATGGCCGTGTCCTGCACGGAGCGGTTGCGCAGCGTCGCCACCTCGGCCAGCGTCTTGCCGGTGTAGATGCGCAGCGCCTCGTTCTTGAAGCCGACGAGCAGGGTGCCTTCGGCGCCCGCCGCCTGCATCAGGTTCTCCCAGTCGTCCTGCGTCGCCGTCATCTCGCGCCGGACCCGGTCGCGCACCTTCGGATCGCGCAGCCGCTGGGCCCACGCCGCGTAGCCGCCTTCCTGCACCCAGGGCGGCATCGCGGCATCCAGGCCGGTGGAGCCGGCGGTATAGGTGTACATGTCGGCGGTGATGTCGAGGCCGCTGGCGCGCGCGGCCTCGATCTTGGCGATGGCCTGGTCGAGCTTCGGCCAGTTGGCCTCGCCGCTGGCCTTCAGGTGGTAGATCTCGGCGCGGATACCGGCCTCGCGCGCGATCGTCAGCGTCTCGTCGATGGCCTCGAGCAGGCGGTTGCCCTCGCTGCGCATGTGCGAGATGTACATGCCGCCGGACGCCGAGGCCACCTTCGCCAGTTCCACGAGCTCGTCCGTCTTGGCGAACACACCAGGAATGTAGATGAGGGCCGTGGTCAGGCCCATGGCGCCCTCGTCCATGGCGCGCTTCACCGCCGCGCGCATGCGCTCCAGCTCCTCGGGTGTCGGCGCGCGGTTGTCGAGGCCGATCTCGTTGGCGCGCACGGAGGCGGCGCTCACGAAGGAGGCCACGTTGGGGGAGACCCCCTTGGCGGCCAGCGTGTCGAGATACTCGCCCAGGGTGTTCCAGGTGATGTCGAACTTGATGTCGCCCTGGCGCGCCTGCTGCTCCTGCTTCCGAGCCTCGGAGATCGGGCCCATCGAGCTCTCGCCGAAGACGTTCAGCGTCACGCCCTGGCGGATCATCCCCTGCGAGCGTCCGTCGGCGATGAGCGACGTCTCGGAGTGGTTGAGCATGTCGATGAATCCGGGCGCCACGGCCAGGCCGGTGGCGTCCACGTCCTGGGTGCCCGTCGCCCCCGACAGATCGCCCACCGCCACGATGTGGTCGCCCTGCACGGCCACGTCCTGCACGACGCCGGGCGCGCCGGTGCCGTCGTAGACGGTGCCGTGGCGGATCACCAGGTCGTAGTGCGGGGCGTCGGCACAGCCGGCGACGGCCGCCAGCAGCGTGAGGGTCAGGAGGGCATGTCGCATGCCGCGCAGTCTACCAGCCCGCCGTGACCGTGGCGCCGGCATTCGGCCGGCTCTGGAGTACGCCCCGACGATCGCCGGTCAGGCCGGCTTGCGTGCGATCAACTGGCCGGTGCGAGGATGCGCCACGAGCACGTTGGGATCGGCGTCGGCGTGGCGCATGTCCTCGGCGATCTCGCGCCAGCGCTCTTCGGTGAGCAGTCCCATCCGGATCGCGTTGGGCGCCGACTCCTGGAACGTCCAGCTCCAGAAGCCCTTGTGCGGGCCCGCGACGTAGTGCGGCTGGCAGGCGCCGACGTGCAGCACCTCGAAGCCGGCCTCGCGCGCCCACAGGTGCAGGTGGCGGCCGCCCGCATAATCCACCTGGATCCGGTCCCCGACGACGAACGCGAGGTCGCGATACGAGTGATAGCCATCGGTCGGCGGCTCCGTGTAGAGCGCGCTGATATCGGCCTCTTCGCAGACCATGAGGCCGCCCGGCTTCAGCACCTCGCGGATCTGCCGCATCGCGTCCACGGGCCGGTTCAGGTGCATCAGCAGCCAGCGCGAGTACGAGACGTCGTAGGCGTCAGGCGGAAGCCCGGGCTCGTAGATGTTGGCCGTGCGGAAGTCGATGTTCGCGAGGCCCTGCGCGTCCGCCAGCCGTGTCGACTCGGCCAGCTGCTCCTCGCTCAGGTCGGTGGCCGTGACGTGCGCGGCCTGTGTCGCGGCCCAGCGCGCCACGTACCCCAGCCCGCAGCCGAACTCCACGTAGCGGTGCGTGGAGTTCAACCCGGCGTGGAGGAGGAGTTGTCGCGTGTGCGGGTCATGGATCTCGCAAGTGGCCTCATGCGGGCCGGACCGATCCCCGGTCGAATCAGCGAGATGTGAAAGCGCCGCCGGTCACGGAATCGCGATGGTCGCGCAGTCGACCGGCGATACCGCAAGCGTCCCATTGGGCACGAAGTCGCCGTCGTTGTCGAACGTCAGCGTCCCCAGGAACGTCGCGTCGACGATGCCTGCCGCGGTGAAGTCGTTGGTGGAATCGGCGCTCGAGTGCACGAACAGCCCCATCCGGACGCTCCCGTCCGACGCCATCACGGCGCTGCCATGCAGCGGCGCCCCCTTGCGCGTCCCCACGAAGTACAGCCCGACGAGCGGAATGACGCCGCCCGGACTCAGCGTCTTCACGTCGCGCAAGATGAACGTGTTGAACGACCCTCCACCGGTCGGGCTGACGAGGCAGACGTCCCGCGTTCGGGTGGAGGGCGCGGCGCCTGCGCCATCCGCGCCGGCGAGGGCGATGGCAACGGCGACGACGAGGGCGGACGTGGCAATGCGGTAGTTCATGACCATGCTCCTTACACGGCGCGATGGGTGGTAGAGCGCCGTCATGAACAGGATCGGAATCCAAGTTCGACAGCCGCCACCGGTGGCCGGGGCGACGGCGCCGCAATCGCGACGGGCGGACCGGGCAGTCCGTGAAGGCCCGCCGAGGCCCGAAGCGTCAGTGGCCGACCGGGTGGGACGCGGGACGAAGGGTCAGCGACCGGCGGCTCCAGCCTGCCCGGCGGGCAGGACGTGCACCGTCACGTGCGAGGCCCGCGGCGCGGACCGAAAGACCCGCATCGTGGCCTTGCGGTAGTCATCCGGCTTGGCGTGGTAGATGTCCACGAAGGTCTGCGGGTTCCTGTCGAACATCGGGAACCACGAGCTCTGGATCTGCACCATCAGGCGATGGCCGCGGCGGAAGGTGTGCAGGCGATCGCCCAGCTCGAACTCGAGCGTCACCGGCCGGTCGGGCACGAGCGGCTCGGGACGGCTCATGCTGGTGCGGAACTTGGCGCGGAAGATGTCGCCCACGAGCAGCATCTGGTAGCCGGCCATGACGTCGCCCGTCGGGTTCGGGTCCGGCGTGACGGCGTCGTCGGGAAACACGTCAATGAGCTTCACGACGAAGTCGGCGTCGGTGCCGGAACTCGACACGTGCAGGGTGGCCGTCACCGGTCCGCCGATGGTCAGGTCCTCGGTGAGCGGCTCGGTCTGGTAGACGAGCACGTCGGGACGCCGCGCGGCGAAGCGCTGGTCCTCGATGACGAACGTGCGAATCTCCGCCGTCGTGATCGCGCTCGTGAACGGCACCGGCTTCGCCGGGTCGCTCACGTACTCGTCGAAGGCGCCCGGCCGTGCCGGGGCGCCGACCGGCGCGGGCGTCGCCGGGCTCGCGGGCGCGGCGCCTGGCCGCTGCACGAGCCGTCCGTCGGCGGCGAGCTCCAGGCGCAGCGGGGTCGTCGCCGGCGGCGGCCACGCCGCAAAGGAGCGCCAGCGGTTGGTGCCCGTCTCGAACATCAGCGCTTCGGGCAGGGCCAGTGTGCCCTTGCCCTTCAAGTGGAAGTTGAAGAACGCCAGCTCGACGTCCTGCTGGTAGTACGCCGACGGATCCGGGCCGAAGTCGATCGCGCCGATGCGGCTCCCGTCGCGGGCCCAGCCGCCGTGCACCCACGGTCCGAACACGAGCGTGCTGCCGTTGCCGGGGTTCTGCGCCTCGATGGCCCGGTACATCCGCAGCGGGCCGTAGAAGTCCTCGGCGTCGAACCAGCCGCCGACGATGAGCACCGGGTGCGCGATGCCCTTCAGGTCCTTGGGGACGTTGCGCGCCTGCCAGTACTCGTCGTAGCTGCCGTGGTTCATGTGGTCGACGTAGGTCGGCACCTCGGGCTGGAACATCCGGATGGCGTTGGCGGCGGCGCCCAGGCCGAGGAAGAAGTCGTAGCCGTCTGGCGTCGGGAAGCGGAAGCGCTCGCCGGGCGCGTCGGTCGGGCCGCGGCGCACCTGGCCGTTGCTCGACATCCAGTTGAAGCCGTAGGCGAGCTGATAGGCGCCGTTCGAGTGGTAGTCGTCGCCGTAGAACTGGTCCTGCGGCGGCGCCTGCGGCGACGAGGCCTTGAGCGCGGGGTGCGCGTTGATCATGCCCATCGACACCTCCCAGCCGTTCCAGGAGATGCCCCACTGGCCGACGCGCCCGTTGTGGTTGCGGACGTTCTTGACGAGCCAGTCGATGGTGTCCCAGGCGTCGGTGCTCTCGTCGGTGCCGCGGGGCCCGCTGCCGAGCGGCAGGTGGTGGACGAAGTCCCCCTCGGACTTGAAGCGGCCGCGCACGTCCTGGTAGACGAAGATGTAGCGCTCCTTCGTGAACGCGACGCTCGGGCCGAGCACGTCACGGTACGCGTCCCGGCCGTAGGGCGGGATGCCGTACGCCGTGCGCATCAGCAGGATCGGATAGCGTTCCGACTCGTCGCGCGGGCTGTAGATGGTCGTGAACAGCCGCGTGCCGTCGCGCATCGGGATGCTGACGTCCTGCTTGCGGTAGAGGGCCTTCACGTCGGGCGCGGTGCCCGACTGGCCGCGGGGAGCCGCGGCGCCGGCCGCCAGCAGGGCGACGGTCAGGCCGGCGGCCAGGACACGGATGGGGTGGGGCGCACGGCGTGTGGACGGCACGGCCGTCAGGATAAACGCGAGCCGCCTCCCCGTCGGCCATATGGCCGTCTGGTAGTATGGCGATATGGTCAAGGTGACCTTCACGCTCGACGACGCGACGGTGGCGACGCTCAAGCGGACGGCGGCGCGCGTCCGCAGGCCGCAGAGCTGGGTGGTGCGTGAGGCCGTCGCCGAATACGGCGCCAAGGCCAGTCAGCTCACGCCGGACGAGCAGAAGCGGATGCTCGACGTCCTGACGTGGGCGAAGGGCCTGCCCGTCGCAGGAACCCAGCGGGACGTCGACCGCGAGAACGCCGAGATTCGGCGCTCCCGCCGCCTGTCGAGCGCGCGGCGGACGCCGAAGTGATCGTCCACGTCGACACGTCCGCCCTGGTGAACGCCTGCAGCGGGCCGCGCGCCGGCCTGGCGACGATCGAGGCGCTCATCGATTCCCGCGCCAGGCTGGTCGTGTCCGCGCTGGTCCTGTACGAGTGGCGGCGAGGCCCCCGGACGCCCGATGATCTCGAGCTCCAGGAACGGCTGCTGCCGGCGGCGGAGGCGGCACACTTCGGCCCCGAGGAGGCGGACATCGCGGCGGCCCTGTACAGACAGGTCCGGCGCCCGCGCGGCCGGGATCTGGACCTGGCGATCGCGGCCTGTGCGATCGCGCACGACGCGGCGCTGTGGACGCTCAACCGCGCGGACTTCGAGGATATCCCCGGCCTGCGGCTCCTGTGAGGTTCTGGCGGATCAGCGCCGTCCGGCCGACGAGGCGCCGGCCGGCGAGAGCGTAGTCGTCTTCTCGGCCACCGACTCGACCTTGGCGCGCGAGTAGGCCACGGGGAAGTACCTGCCCCGCGCCCACAGCTCGAAGAGGTCGCGATAGTGCGGGTCGTCGGGGTTCCCGGACTGGCCCGGCGTGTTCAGGCCCACGCTGTTGTCCCAGTCCTCGGTGTCGGCCACGATCTTGAGCGACCCGCCCGCCGTCTGGTTGTCCTGGCTGCCCGTGGCGCTCACCGTCGTCCCGTCGCCGCCCCGCGGGGACGGGCCGACCTCGAGCTTCCGCCTCGTCTCGGCGTTGACGGCGTTCGACATGGGGTGGTGGATGAGCGCGTGGTGCAGCTTCTCGTCGCCCCACTTCCAGGCGGCCGGATCGGGGCCGAAGCGGGCCGTCACGTCCGCCACGCCCTGCTCGAACGCCTTCACGACCATGGCGTCGCGTCCGGCCGTGGCGTCGGCGCCGAAGCGGCCATCGGGCGACAGCAGCCAGTCGATCATCCGCTTCGTGCTGATGAGGCCGTTCGGCACCATGTTCCTCGCCGACGCGGGGATGGTCGCCTCGCGGACCGCGTCGAACAGGCGGCGTGAGAACAGCTCGTAGACGGCCGCGGCCGGCGAGTTCTTGTCGAGGACGAAGTTCCAGGCCACCACCAGGTCGCGGGCCTTGGCGGCCGCCGGGTTCGCGATGGCGACGTCGCGCAGGAGCGGCACGATCGCGCGGGCCGCGATCGAGAGGTCGTCGTTCTGCAGGCGCGTCATCTCGGCCACGTTGAAGCGCCGGCCCGAGGCGAGCACCTCCTCGATGCGGTGCGCGCGGTACGGATCGGCCCACGTGTAGTGCCGGGCCCGCGGGTACGGGTAGTCGTTCGGGAAGAGGTAGTGGTTGGCCGTGGCGATGAAGCCGCGCTCGGGGTTCACCTCGTTCGGCAGGGCGTTGATGGGCAGGTAGCCGTCCCATTCGAAGCGGCCGTCGCCGGGCACCGGCACGAGCCCGCCCCACGACCGGAGCGGCGCGATGCCCGAGGCCTGCCAGCCGATGGTGCCGGTCCGGTCCACCCACACCATGTTCTCGGAAGGCATGTTGTTGTAGGTGCAGGCCTCCTGGAACTCCGCCCAGGTCTTCGCCTGGTTCATGCGGAGGCTCGACAGGTACGGGGCGCCGCCCGCCTCCATCCACGCCGCGCGCAGCGCGTAGGCGCGCCGGTGCGCCGGGTCCTCGTAGAGCACGGGGCCGTGCCGGGTGAACTTGAGGTCCACCTTCGCGGCGGCCTGGCCCTTCACCGGAATCGACTCGCTCACGACGCGCATCGCCTCCCAGCGGCCCTGGTAGCGGTACTCGTTCGGGTTGGCGGGGTTGGTTTCGTAGACGTACAGGTCCTCGCTGTCGGTGCCGAACACCGTCAGGCCCCAGGCCCCGTACTCGTTGTGGCCGATCGACACACCGGGCAGCACGGGCTCGCCGCCGCCGATCACGTTCCAGCCCGGCGCCACCAGGTGCACCCAGTAGCGCAGCGACGGCGCTTCGATGACGCGGTGCGGGTCGTTGGCCAGGATCGGCAGCGTGCTCTGCGTGTGCGCGCCCGCCACCACCCAGTTGTTCGAGCCGATGTCGGGATCCACGATGCGGCCGCCGTCGGCCGCCCGGGCCAGGGTGAGCCCGGGCTCGGCCTGGCGGACGGCCACCGCCTGGGCGCGATACGCGGGGGCGACGTCCTCGGGCGTGAAGTCGATCGGATCCCGGAACGCGTTGTACAGCTTGAGCACGTCGGCCGGGAACGTCGCCGGATCGATCAGCGGGTCGAGCGCCAGCGACGGCTCGCCGCCCTGGAGCCACAGCAGATCGCGCAGCTTGTCGGGACCGCCCAGCGCGCCGATGGCGCGCGTGTTGGTCACCTCGTTCGGCACGTTGGCGGTGAGCGCCTGGTGGCGCGAGATCACGACCTCCGGCGTCCAGTGGGCGGGCGTGATGCCCAGCATCTTGAACTCCAGCGGCAGCGTCGCCGGCGATCGCATCGCCTCGTCCACGTAGGCGTTGATGCCCCGGACGTACGCCTCGACGATGGCCTTGCCGCGCGGATGGTAGTGATTCAGCTCCGCGTCCAGGTCGCCCCGGAACTTGTGGAGGCGCGTGCCGATGTCGCGATTGAGCTCGCGCGGCCCCAGGATCTCGGCGACGGTGCCGGTGGCGCGCCGGCGCCACACCTCGAACTGGAACAGGCGGTCCTTCGCGGCCAGGTAGCCCTGCGCCATGAAGAGGTCGTCCTCGTTCCTGGCGTCGAGGTGATTGATGCCCCAGCGATCGCGCAGGACCTCGACGGGCGCGTGGAACCCGGCGACGGCGCTCGACTCTCGGGCCTGCGGGGCGCCGACGC
>JBFWXO010000072.1:0-20589 GCA_050187355.1 Vicinamibacterales bacterium | reverse complement strand
GGGGGGGCCCCCGCTTCGTGTCATGCCCCGCTACTGGAGTGTCGCCGACGGCTGGACGGCCACCGAGACCTCGCCGGAGTTCGAGCGCGAGATCGGGCGGACCCTGTCCGACGAGGTCGCCATCGACTTTCCGTCCATGCTCGGCCCGATCGGCCGCATGCGCGCCAGTTTCGGCGACACCGTGGAGGCCCCGCCGCTGGTCGCGCGCCTCGAACTCTCACCGGCCGAGGCCGGGGCGGGCGTCCGCGTGCCCATCGACGTGCCGCTCACCCGCGCCTGCCCGGGCTGCGGGGGCCGCGGCGAGACGTGGGACGACGCGTGCTCGCCCTGCGACGGCACGGGCGTCGCGACCGAGCGCCATCCCCTCACCGTCACGGTGCCGGCCGGCGTGGCCGACGGCGCCAGGTTCGCCTTCTCCGTGGCGCACCCCCGCGGCCACCGCGCTCACGTCGAAGTGCGGGTCGCGGTCCTGTGATCCGCCACGTCGATTTCCTCGCGCAGCTCTATCGGGTCTGGGGCGCCGTGTTCGCCATCGTCGGCGCGGCGGCGCTGGCGCTGACGGGCGGAGCGGCCGCCATCGCGCGCGTGTCGGGTCCGGTCGCCACGGGATCGACCGTCGCCGCCGGCGTCACGGCGGTGGCGATGGGCGCGCTGGCCGGCATCGCCCTGCTGTGGGCCGCGCTCCACACGTGGGTCGGCCGCGCGCTGGCCGCGCACGGGCGGCGGGCGCGTCTCCTGGCCCTCGGCCTGGCGATTGGCAACCTGCCGCTCCTGCCGTTCGGCACCGCCCTCGGCGCGTACGCGTGCTGGGTCCTGCTCCACAACGAGGGCCGGCACGTCTTCGAGCCCACGCCGCCGCCACCCGCCGCCGCAAATTAGATCAGCCCGCGGTGGGCGGCGGATCGACCGTTCCCGCCGGCGTCCAGGGACCGCAGCGCAGCACGCGCCGGGCCGCCAGCCAGCCGCCCCGCACCAGTCCGAAGCGCGCGATCACGGCCTCCCCGTAGTGGCTGCACGTCGGCTCGAAGCGGCAGGTGACGCCGCCGGCGGCGAAGACCCGCGACAGCGTGGCCTGGTAGACGTGGATCGCGGCCACGGCGGCGCGCGCGCCCACCTGGGCCTGCGGCGCCCGCGACACGTCGAACGCGGCGGCCACGAGGGCCAGCACCGCGAGCGCCTTCATGGTGCGGATCATCGGCCTGCAGGTTCCAGCGGCGGCAGCCGCACCGGGACGCGAGCCCGCGGGACCGGCCCGCGGGTCCGGCCCGTCATCGGTCCGGAGCGGGGCCGGCTCAGAGCCGGTCCGCGTACTGGGAGACGCCGGGGATGATCAGGCGGCCGCCGTTCACGCCCTTCACGATCGCCATGATGTGCAGCACGACGATGCCGATCCAGACGACGAAGCTCAGCAGGCCGACCACGCAGCCCAGGATCGTCCCGAGGGCCATCTGGACGATCGTGACGGCGATCCAGAACACGATCTCGGCGACCATCAGCACGATGCCGTGCTTGGCGTGCCACTGGACCTCCTTGTCGTCCTTCTCGACGAGCAGGGGCACCAGGGCGAGCAGCCACAGGTAGGAGAGCACGATCATCACGCCCCGGTTGCTCGACGGCGCGCCGCCGTTCGGAATCGGGGGAGGGGTGCTGGCGTCTGCCATCTGAGTGTCTCCTTTTCCGGGCCGTACCTGGCCGGCCGAGGTGGAGTCTACACAATGGCCCCCGGGGCTGCCAGCTTTCCCGGGGACGTTCCAGCCGCGGCGGGGGCGGCCGGCGCAGCGGACCGCGGTCCGTGCGCGGGCCGTGGGGTAAGCTTGATCGGATGTCGCAGGGGGTGTGGTGATGGCAGAGGGGCTGCAACCGGGTGCCGTGATGGAGGCGCTGGGTCGCGTGATCGACCCGGAGTTCGGCGCCGACCTCGTGACCCTGGGGATGCCGAAGGACGTGCTGGTGGACGGCGCGCGCGTGCGTTTCACGCTCGAGCTGCCGACACCCGCCCATCCCGCGCGGCGTCAGCTTCGCGATGCCGCCGAGGCGGCGGTCGCGGCGCTGCCGGGCGTCGAGGGCGTGGACGTCGCCGTGACCGCGAACGTGAAGTCGGTCACCCGGCCCGAGCACGGCCAGCCGCCGCTCCCGACGGTCAAGAACATCATCGCGGTGGGCGCGGGCAAGGGCGGCGTCGGCAAGACCACCGTGTCGGTCAACCTCGCCCTGGCCCTGGCCGAGATGGGCGCGAAGGTGGGCATCCTGGACGGCGACGTCTACGGCCCGAACGTGCCGATCATGTTCGGCCTCTCGGCCGAGCTCGGCACCGACGGCCAGAAGATCGTCCCCGCCGAGAAGTTCGGCATCCAGATCGTCTCCATGGCGTTCCTGGCGAAGGACGATCAGGCGCTCATCTGGCGCGGCCCGATGCTGCACAGCGCCATCCGCCAGTTCTTCACCGAGGTGGCGTGGCGCGACCTGGACTACCTGATCATCGACATGCCGCCGGGCACGGGCGACGTCGCGCTCTCGCTCAGCCAGACCGTGAAGGTCGCCGGCGCCGTGGTCGTGACGACACCGCAGATCGTGTCGCTCGCCGACACGCGGCGCGCCGTGAAGATGTACGAGAAGCTCACGATCCCGCCGCTCGGCCTGGTGGAGAACATGAGCTACTACGCCTGTCCGAACTGCCACGTCGAGAGCGACATCTTCGGCCACGGCGGCGGCGAGCAGCTCGCCGGCGAGATGGACGTCCCCTTCGTCGGCCGCCTGCCCGTGTATCAGCCCATCCGCGTGGGCGGCGATCGCGGCGTGCCGCTCGTGATCGCGGAACCCAACTCCACGGCCGGGCGCGCGTTCTTCTCCCTGGCCGAACAGGTCGCCATCCGCTGCGCCCTTCGTGCCCGCGAGAACGCGATCAAGCACAAGGGGAAGATCCCGCTCATCCCCGTGCGCTGACGCGCGCGGCTGCCTCTCCCGCTGCCGCGGGCTCGACGTCCCCGCGCGTCGCGCACGGCCGTAGGGATCGGGGATCAGGGATCAGGTGAGACGAGCGATCATCCCCGCCCGTCCCGGTCTCCAGTCCCTGGTCCCTAGTCCCTACGCGTTCCTAGACTCCCCATCACCCACCATCCGGCCGCCGGGCCGAGGGCGAGGAGCCAGCAGGCCCACTGCCAGCCGACGGCGTCGGCCGCGCGCGGGGTGAGGTCGATCGTCACCATCGTGAGGAGGAAGCCCAGCGAGGTCTGGAGCGTGAGGGCCGTGCCGACGGCGTCGGCCGGTGCCCGTTCGCTCACCAGGGCCGAGAACTGCGCCGAGTCGGCCACCACGCTGAAGCCCCACACCAGCGCGAGCACGAAGAGCCAGACCGGGTGGCGCCCGTAGACCACGGCCGTCGCGAGCGCCGAGAGGCCCGAGACCGCCATGGCGGCGCGGGCCACGCGAGCCTTGCCCAGCAGGTCGGCCAGCCGGCCCGCCCACACGCAGCCCAGGGCGCCGCTGCCGATGGCCACGAACGCCACGAGCGCGGCCAGGCGCGTCGCTCCGGGATCGCCGCCGGCCGCGAGACTGGCGGTCGCGAACGCGGCCACCCACGCCCACATCGCATACAGCTCCCACATGTGCCCGAGGTAGCCGAGCGTCACGAGCCGCACGTCGCGCACGGCCGCGATGCGGCGGATGGCGGAGAAGTCGAACCGCGAGGTGGTAAGGGCCAGCGGGCCGTCGCGTACGACGGCCAGGGCGAGGAGCGCGCCCGCCGCGGCCAGCCCGGACGTGAAGAGCATGGACAGCCGCCAGGCCCCGCCGAAGAGCGCCGTGACCAGGTGGGGCATGGCCTTGCCCAGCGTGAGGCCGCCGACGAGCACGCCGAGCGCGAAGCCCCGGCGCGCCCGGAACCACCCCGCGACGACCTTCATCGCCGGCGGATAGACCCAGGCCAGGGAGACGCCGGTGAGGAACCGCGTCACGATGAGCGCGATCGGGCCCGTGACGCCGAGTGCCGCCGCGTTGCACGCCGCGCCGGCGAGGCAGCCGAGTCCCATCAGGCGCCGGGGGTTGACGACGTCGGCGAGGTTGGCGAGGGCGGTGACGAGCGTGCCGACGACGAAGCCGGCCTGGACCGCCATCGTCAGCCACGACGTCTCGGCGGGGGACAGCTGGAACGCGTCCACGAGTGAGGGGGTCACCGCGGTGGCCGAGAACCACAACGACATCCCCAGCAGTTCGGCCGCCGCCACCGCCGCCAGAGCCCGCCAGGCCGGGCGGCCGTCCACGACGTCATCCGGAGGAAGCGTGGCGGGCGACGACATGCGGCCCCTACCGTACTTCATCGCCGGGCTGGCGTCCGCGCCCGTCCGACGCGGCCTCGCGGCACGCGGGGAATGCGAGGCGTGCGACGGGGTTGGTGATCGGTGTCCGCGAACGGCGGCCGGATGACCGCCCTGGCGAGTTCGAGGTACGATCGGAGTTTGGATTCGGCCCCAATGGACATTCCCTACACCAGCCGGACGCTAGCGAACGGGCTCGACGTCATCGTCCACGTCGACCGCCACGTGCCGATGGCGGCCGTGAGCGTGTGGTATCACGTCGGGTCCCGCCACGAGCAGCCGGGCCGCACGGGTTTCGCCCACCTCTTCGAGCACCTGATGTTCAAGGGCTCGGAGCACCACCCGCAGGGATATTTCGAGGCGCTGCAGGACGCCGGCGGCCTCGTGAACGGATCCACGAATGCCGACCGCACCAACTACTGGGAAGTGGTGCCCTCGCCGGCGCTCGAACTGGCGCTGTGGATGGAATCCGACCGCATGGGCTACCTGCTGCCGGCCCTGGACCATGCCAAGTTCGCCACCGAGCGCGACGTGGTGCTGAACGAACGGCGCCAGAACTACGAGAACCGTCCCTACGGGCTCTCGAGCTTCGCCCTGTCGTCGGCGCTCTATCCGCCCGACCATCCCTACGCGTGGCCGACCATCGGGATGCCCGCCGATCTGCTCGCCTCGAGCGTGGACGACGTCCGCGCCTTCTTCCGGAGCTACTACCATCCGGCCAACGCCTCGCTCGCCATCGCCGGCGACGTGGATCCCGACGAGGCCCTCGAGCTCGCCGAGCGGTACTTCGGCGAGATTCCCGCGGGCCCGCCCGTCGCGCACCCGGCGCGGGGGGCCGTGCTCGACGCCCCGGCGCGCGTGTGGCTCGGGGACCGGGTGGAACTGCCCCGGCTGACCCTGGCCTGGCACACGCCGGCGATGTTCGAGGAGGACGACGCGGCCCTCGACATCGCGTCCGACATCCTGGCCAACGGCAAGACGGCCCGCCTGTACCGCGCCCTCGTCCACGAGCGCCGGCTCGCCGCCGACGTCTCCGCCGCCCAGGCGTCGCGCGAGATGTCGAGCCTGTTCTACGTGGCGGCGACAGCCGCCCCGGGCCAGCCCCTGCAGGCCATCGAGAGCGAGGTCGCGCGCGTGCTCGACGACCTGGCCACCTCGGGGCCGACCGCCGACGAGTTCGAGCGCGCCACGGCGCGGGCCGAGGCGCACTTCGTCTACCACCTGCAGACCATCGGCGGCTTCGGGGGCAAGTCGGACCAGCTGAACGCCTACAACGTGCTCGCGAAGACGCCCGGCTACATGGCGTCGGATCGGGCCCGGTATGCGCGCGCCACCCCGGCGTCGGTCGCGGCCGCGGTGCGGCGCTGGCTGCGAGACGCGCCCGGCGCCGCCTTGAGCGTCGTCCCCGCCGAGTCGCCCGAACGGGCGCTCCCGGGATCGACGCGGGTGCATCCGCAGTGAGCTCCGTCGATCGCTCGCGGCTGCCGCAGCCCGGCGCCCCGCGGCCGTTCCGCTTCCCGTCCATCGGCCAGCACCGGCTCGCCAGCGGCGTGGACGTCCGCACGGTGCGGCACACGGCCGCGCCCGTCGTCTCGCTGGTGGCGCTGGTGCGGGGCGGACTGGCGGCGGACCCCGCGGACCGGCTCGGTCTGGCCGCCTTCACCGCGGATCTGCTCGACGACGGCGCCGGCGCGCTCGACGGTCCCGGCCTGGGCGACGCCTTCGCCCGGATCGGCGCCGACGTGGACATCCAGGTGTGGCCGGATGCCACCGTGCTCAGCATCACGACGCTGGCGCGCCACGTCGGCCGCGGCGTCGAACTGCTCGCGGACCTCGTGCGGCGCCCGCACTTCCTGGCCGACGACGTCGAGCGGGTGCGCGCGCTGCGCCTCGACCGGCTGCGCCAGATGCGCGCGCAGGCCGCGGCCGTCGCGGACCGCGCGTTCATGCGCGCGATCTACCAGTCGCACCCCTACGGTCACTTCGCCATCGGCGACGATGCCGGCGTCACGGCCGCGGCCGGCGACGAGATCCGGGCGTTCCACGCCGCGGCCTACGTGCCCGGGGCGACGACGATCGTGGTGGCCGGCGACGTCGATCCCGACGCGGCCCAGGCGCTCGTCACCGGCGCCTTCGGCGACTGGAGCGGCCCGGCCGCCGCCGGACCCGACTCGCCCCAGGGCGCCGCGCCGGAACCCCGCCGCTGCGTGCTGATCGTGCCGCGCCCGGGGGCGCCGCAGTCGGAGCTCAGGGTGGGCCAGATCTCGGCCGCCCGCCGCACGCCGGACTACCATGCGCTGCTGCTCTGGAACACGGTGCTCGGGGGCCAGTTCGTCAGCCGCCTGAACCTCAACCTGCGCCAGTCGCGGGGCTTCACCTACGGGGTGCGCTCCGGGTTCGACTTCCGGCGGGACCGCGGGCCCTTCAGCATCCACACCAGCGTGCAGACCCGGGTCACCGGCGACGCCATCGGCGAGATCCTGCGCGAGGTGGAGGAGCTGTCCTCGATCGCGCCCGTGACGACCGACGAACTGGCCCGCGCGAAGGCCGCGGTGGGCCTGGGCTATCCGCGCGGCTTCGAGACCGCGCAGCAGGTGGCGCGGTCGGTCGCGGCGATGGCCCTGCACGGCCTGGATCCGGATCACTTCGAGCGGTTCGTGCCGCGTCTCATGGCGGTCACGCTCGACGAGGTCGCCGCCGCCGCGGCGCGCCACGTCCGGGCGGACGCGCTCACGGCCGTCGTCGTCGGGGATCCCCAGGCCGTGGAGCCGGGATTGCAGGACCGCGGCCTGGCGGCCGAGCACCTGGACGCCGTGGCCTGAGCGCGCCGCCGCCGAACGCCGCGCGCCCGACTCCGACGAAACAATCGCGTCCGCAGCGGCGTCTCTCTCTCAGTCCCGGGGTGTATCATCGCCCCTGGACAGTGCCATGTCCGACCCCACCTCCCGCTCCAGCCGTATCGGCCGCGTCAGCATCAGTCTGGCCGGCGCGGTCGGACTCGTGGCGGCCCTGGTGGCCGTCGCCACGATCTGGCTCGCGCTGACCGACCCCATCACCGTGGCCGAGGCCGTGGATCGGGGCGAGTACGGGCCGCTGGTCGAGGAACTGGCCGACGCGATCTACAACGCGCTGGTCGGACTGGTTCGCTACCTGTAGACGGTCGTCCCCTCAGCCCGCCAGCGCCCGCTCGACGGCCAGCCCGAGTTCCAGCAGCGCCGCCGTCCGGCCCGCGTGTCCGGCGAGCTGGAGGCCCACGGGCATCCCGGTGGCGGCGGTCGTGCCGCAGGGCAGCGAGAGCGCGGGCTGCCGGCTGAGATTGAAGGGCTGCGTCAGCCGGAGCATCGCGGTGCGAACCGGCTCGCTCGTCGCGCCCACCGGTACCGTCGTCGCTCCCAGCGGCGGCGCCGCCACGGGCATCGTCGGACACAGCAGCGCGTCGCGCCCCTCCAGCGCTGCCTCGAGCTCCCGCGCGATCACCTCGCGCCCGGCGAGGGCGCGCACGTAGTCCTCGGCCAGGACGTAGCGGCCCATCTCCAGCCGGATCCGCACATTCGGGGTGTAGTCGTCCGGCTGCGACTCGAGCGTGGCGGCGTGGTAGGCCGCGGCGTCGGCCAGGACGAGGTGCAGGTAGATCGCGCCGATGTCGCCGGCGTGGGCGATTTCCACGGGTTCGATCGCGGCGCCCAGGCGCCGCAGGCGCTCGACCGCGGCGTCGAACACGTGCTCGACGTCCGGATCGAGCCGCTCCGCGAAGTAGCCGCGGAGGAGCCCCAGGCGCAGGCGGCCGACGGGGCGGGGCTCCAGCCGCGCGTCGGCGGAAGGCGGCCTGCCGGCGAGCGTCTCGTGGACGAGCCACGCATCGGTCACGGTGCGGGTCAGGGGCCCGACGTGATCCAGCTGCCGGCTGAGGGGCACGACGCCCTCGGCCGGGATCTCGCCCCAGGTCGGCTTCAGGCCGACCACGCCGCACGCGGCCGCGGGAATCCGGATCGAGCCGCCCGTGTCGGTGCCGATCGAGGCCGGCGACAGGCCGGCGGCGACGGCGGCGGCCGACCCGCCGCTCGATCCGCCCGCGACGCGCGTCTCGTCCACCGGGTTGCGCACGGCGCCGAATCCGCTGTCCTCGCTGGTCGTGCCGAACGCGAACTCGTGGAGGTTCGTCTTGCCCAGGAGCACCGCGCCCGCCGCGCGCAGCCGCCGGGTGACCGGGGCGTCGCTGGCGGCCACGTTCGCCTTGCAGACGCGGGAACCGGCGGTCGTGGCGATGCCGGCCTCGTCGATGAGGTCCTTGAGCGAGATCGGAATGCCGTGAAGGGCCGTCAGGGCCTGTCCCGCGGCCCGCGCCCGATCCGCGGCCCGCGCCGCCTCGAGGGCCCGGGTGGACGCCACGTGGATGAAGGCGTTCAGCCGGGGATTCAGCCGGGCGATGCGCTCCAGGCAGCGTTCGGTCAGGGCTTCGGACGTGACGCTGCCGCGCGCGAGCGCGGCGGCCAGGTCGGCGATGCTGCCCGTGGAGTCCGCGCTCACGGCCGCGTGCCGTTCCCGCCGGCGCCCGACGCGCCCGCCCGGTCGTTCCAGTCCGCCTGGCGCAGCGTCGCGGTGGCCGCCGCCAGTCCGCGCAGGAGCTCCTTCAACGCCGGCAGTCCCCGGCGCTCCGCATCCGCCTCCGCCGCCGCCAGCCACCGGTCGATTGCCTCGATTGCCGCCATCGTTCCTGGTCCCCTGATCCCTGATCCCGAGTCCCTACGGGTTCCTGACCGAAACCGCCACGCCGTCCCCCACCGGCAGCCAGCTCGTCGTGAACCGCGGATCCGCGGCCAGGCGCTGGTTGTAGTCGGCGATGGCCGCCGTCTGCTCGGGCGGCTTCACCGGCGCTTCGACCAGGTCCGGCACGACCTCGCCGTACCAGAGGACGTTGTCGGTCACGAGCAGGCCCCCGAGGCGCAGGAGCCCGGCGAGGGCGTCGAGCATCGATCCGTACTGCGTCTTGTCGCCGTCCTGGAAGATCAGGTCGAAGGGGCCCGCCAGCTTGTGCAGGTACCGGCTGGCCTCGCCCACCACGACGTTGACGCGGTCGTCGAGCCCGGCCTCGGCGAAATAGGCGCGTGCCGTCGTCGCACGGGCGGGATCGCGCTCGAGGGACACGAGCAGGCCCGACGGCGGCAGGGCCGTGGCCAGCCACACGGCGGAGTAGCCGATGGCCGTCCCGATCTCGAGCACGCGCGTGGCGCCGGCCGCCCGGGCCAGGCCGTGCAGCAGCGCGCCGGTCAGGGGGTCGACGATGGGAATGCCCGCGGTCCTGCCCTCGTCGCGGATGCGGGCCAGCACGGGATGCGGCGGCCGCGACAGGCCGTCCAGGTAGGTGTCCACCGCGGGAGGCGTCAAGGGACGCATCGCGCCGCCGATTGTACGCTGTAGGCTGAGGCACGTGAGGCATACCAAGATCGTCGCCACCCTGGGGCCCGCCACCGCGGATGACGCCACGCTCGACGCGCTCATCGCGGCCGGCGCGGACGTGCTGCGCCTCAACTTCTCGCACGGCACGCAGGCGACGCACCGCGCCACCTTCGGGCGCGCCCGGGCCGCCGCCGCCCGCGCCGGCAGGCACGTGGCCATCATGCAGGACCTGAGCGGGCCGAAGATCCGGACCGGCCTGCTCGAGGGCGGGCGGCCGATCGCGCTCGGTGAGGGCGACACGCTCGTCATCGCGACCGGCGACTTCGTCGGCGGCGCCGGCCGCGTCTCCACGCCCTACGCCGAGCTCGCCCGCTCGGTCCGCGGCGGCGACCGCCTGCTGCTGGACGACGGCCGCATCGAGCTCGCCGTGCTGGCAAGCGACGGCGTGGCCATCACGACGCGCGTGGTCAACGGGGGACTGCTGGCCGAGCACAAGGGCATCAACGCGCCCGAGGTGGTGCTGCCGTCCGGCGCGATCACGGCCAAGGACGCCGAGGATCTGGCCTTCGGCCTGGCGCTGGGCGTGGACCTGGTGGCGCTCAGCTTCGTGCAGTCCGCCGCGGACGTGGAGCGCGCCCGTGCCCTCGCCATCGAGCACGGCGTGCCCGACGTGCCCCTCATCGCCAAGCTCGAGCGGCCCGAGGCCATCGCGCGGCTGGACGAAATCCTCGATCACGCCGATGCCGTGATGGTCGCGCGCGGCGACCTGGGGCTCGAAGTGCCGTTCGAGCGCGTGCCCCGCGTCCAGAAGGACGTGCTCAGGACCGCCGCGGCCCGCGGCATCCCCACGATCGTCGCGACGCAGGTCCTCGAGTCGATGCGCGAGGAGCCGCGGCCGACGCGGGCCGAGGTGAGCGACGCGGCCGGCGCCGTGGACATGGGCGCCGGCGCGATCATGCTCGCCGGCGAGACCGCGGCGGGGAAGTTCCCGGTCAAGGCGATCGAGGCGCTCGACGCCATCATCCGCGATGCCGAGTCCGACGGCGTGCGGCGGCCGATTGCGGTGCCTCGCGGCGGCAGCGACGGCCCCTGGGATCACGCCGCCGGGCTCGCCGACGCCGCCATCGGCCTGGCGGCGCGCTCGCACGCCGGCGCCATCGTGGCCGTGACGCGCGAGGGCCGCACCGCGCGCATGTTGTCGAGCGGCCGTCCCACGGCGCCCATCTACGCGGCGACCGATCGCCCGGAGGTGGCGCGCCGGCTCGCGCTCTGGTGGGGCGTGGTGCCCCTGGTCGTGCCGCTCGACGGCGACGTGGACTCCGTGGCCGCGCGCGTGGTGGACGAACTGCGCGGGATGGGCGCCCTGACCGCGTCGCCCACGGCCGTCATCGTGAACGTCAGCCCCGACCTCGACCGCGGCGCGTCGAACTTCGTCCGCATCCGCCGCGCCTGATCGGGTACGGGCGCCCCGCTACTTCGAGCGCGCGAAGCGCTCGAGGCGGTAGGGCTTCAGCACGTCCACCTCGACCTGGTCGAGGATCTCGATGGCCGCCAGCTGCCCCACGGCCGGGCACAGCGTGATGCCGCTGTGCATGGCGGCGAGGTACACGTTCGGCCGGGACACCGGGCGTCCGATGATGGGCTGACCGTCGGCCGGCAGCACGCGGAACCCGAGCGTCACACGGTCGAGCGCCGCCTCGCGGAGCCTGGGCACGAAGCGGCCCGCGCCCTCCAGCAGCCGCGCGCCCATGGCCGCGCTCGTGTCGCGCGACGGCGACCCGCCGAAGTCCACGCCGGCCACGATCTCGCCGCCCGGGAGCTGCTTGAGCGTGGCGCCCGGCGCGACGAGCACGCGGTCCACGAGCCGCGCGTGCGGCCGGGTGTGCGCAAGGAGGCCCGGCGACTCCTCCATGGGGATGTCGAGGCCGAGCTGCGTCCCGAGCTCGGGCATCTCGACGCCCGCGGCGATGACCACGGTGTCGACGGCCACGGCCTCGCCGTTCACGCGCACGCCCTTCACCAGGGACCCCGCCATGTCGAACGACGACACCGCGGCCGGATGCTGCACGACCGCGCCGTGCCGCCGGGCGGCGTCGAGGAGCAGCCTCGCCGCGCCCACCGGATCGACCGTGCCTTCCTCGTCGCAGAAGCTGGCCGCCGAGACCGGCCCCGGTTCCAGCGCCGGCACGAGCCGCCGCATCTCGGGCAGGTCCACGAGCCGGGTGCTGTAGCCCCACGCCTGCTGCGCCGCCACGGCCATGCGGAAGGCCTCGGCCCGCTCGGCATCGGCCTGCCATTGCAGCGTGCCCCCCCACTGCACCACGAGCGTCGAGGGCCCCAGCTCGTGCTGGAGGCGCCGCCAGCCGGCCATGCCGAGGTGGTTCAGGTCGAAGTATCCGCGCGGGCGCTTGGAGCCGGCGTTGATCCACGCAAACGAGTTGGCGGTGGCGCCCGAGGCCGGTGCCCGCTTCTCGAAGAGGTGGACCTCGGCGCCGCGCTTGGCCAGGTGGTACGCGATGGACGCCCCCATGATGCCCCCGCCGACGACGGCGACGCGCTTCGGCGCCCGGGCGGTGAGCGCGACGGATCGGGTCGCGAGCGACGCGGCGGCGAGGCCGAGGGTGTGGACGAAGCGGCGGCGCTGCATGGGCGCATGATAGCGCGCCTTGCCGCCACCTCTCGGCCGTGCCCGCTGTCACCCGGCGTGGCGCCCGCGTTGCGCGGTTGACTCCCGGTTTGCGCACGTACCTCCGAGGGCGGCACACGGTGGCTGGCCGCCCCGGAGGGCACTCATGGAAGACGCGAACCGTCAGAGAACAACCGTCGGCGGCCAGTCCTGGCCAGAGGCGTGCGGCGCCCGCGTGCGCCCCGGAGGGAGCGGCCGTTGCCGCCGGGTCTCCATCGTCGCGGTGCTTGGCACGATCGCCCTGGCCGCCGCCGCTGCCGACGCCCAGCCGCTCGGGACCTTCCGGTGGCAGCAGCAGCCCTACTGCAACGTGTTGACGGTTGGCATCGTGCACGCCGCCGGCGTCTACCAGGTCGACGGCGTGGACGATCAGTGTTCGGCGGCGAGGAAGGCCTCGGTCGTCGGCCTGGCGTTCCCGAATCCCGACGGGTCCATCGGGCTCGGGCTGACCATCGTGACGACGCCGGGCGGGACGCCGCTCCACCTGGACGCCACGATCAGCCCCGGCAGTGGCAGCGGGACCTGGCGGGACAGTGCCGGGAACAGCGGCGCCTTCGTGCTCACGCCCGGCAGTGCCTCGGGCGGACCGCCGCGGCCGGCGCCTCGCGTGGAGTTTCCCGCCGGGCTCTCGGCCGGCGGCACCACGATCGTCAACCTGGCGCCGCCCGCGGCCGCCAGCGACGCGGCCACGAAGGGGTATGTGGATGCGGCCATCGGCTCGGGCATCGAGTTCGCGGCCAGCGATGCCGCAACCTCGGTCTCGAGCACCAGCGCGACGCCCACCCTGGCCCTGAGCGTCACGCTCACGGCGCCGGGTCCGGGGTACGTCGAGGTCGCCTTCAGCAGCTACCTGACCATCAGTCACTCGACGGGCGCCACCTCGTACGTGGTGTGCGCGTTGAAGACCGACACGAGTTCCGTCGAATCCGCGACCAACCGGATCGCGGGTTCCCGGCGATTCGTGCCCGTGCTGAGTCATGAATCCAGCAGCTCGTACTATCCACACGTGGATACGCGCGGCGTCCTGCCGGTTGCGGCTGCCGGTCCCGTGACCGTGTACGCCTCGTGCTACCGCAACAGCAACCCGTCGAGCGCGACCCTGATCTACCGCTCGCTCACCGCGACGTTCGTCGCGCGCCGCTACTGACGTCGGTGCCGCGCCGCATGCCACCGGGAGGGGTCGAACCGCGCCCGGGCGGGCCGCGTGGTATCGTGGCGCGGACTCCTGGAGCGCACCCCATGACCCGCTCACGTCTAGCCTTTGCGAGCCTGCTCGTCCTCACCCTGATACAAGCGCCGCCGGTCGAGGTGACCGTCGCCGCCCAGCCCGCGGGGACGGTGGATCCGTCGTACCTGAACATGCTGCGCTGGCGCTCGATCGGCCCCGCGCGCGGCGGGCGGGTGGTCGCCGTCGCCGGCGACCCCGTCAACAAGTTCACCTTCTACCAGGGCACCACCGGCGGCGGCGTGTGGAAGACGGACGACGGCGGCCTGAACTGGGCGAACGTCTCCGACGGCTTCTTCCGGGCGGGCTCGGTGGGCGCGATCCAGGTGGCGCCGTCCAACCCGAACATCGTCTACGTCGGCATGGGCGAAGGCTGCATCCGCGGCAACGCCTCCTACGGCGACGGCATCTACAAGTCCACCGACGCCGGCAAGACGTGGACGCACATGGGGCTCGAAGCCACCCGCCAGACCGGCCGCCTGCAGATCCACCCCACCAATCCGGACATCGTCTGGGTCGCCGCGCTCGGCGATCCGTGGGGCCCGAGCCCGGATCGCGGCGTCTTCAAGACGACCGACGGCGGCCGCACCTGGAAGAAGGTGCTCTTCAAGGACGAGAACGCCGGGGGCATCGACATCGTGCTGGACCCGGCGAACCCCAGCATCCTCTACGCGTCCACGCTCGAACTGCGCCGCTACCCCTGGGGGTTCAGGAGCGCGGGCCCCGGCACCGCCCTCTACAAGTCCACCGACGGCGGCGACACCTGGACCGACATCAGCGACAAGCCGGGCCTGCCGAAGGGCGAGAAGGGGCGCATCGGCATCGCGCTGTCGCCGTCGCGGCCCGACCGCGTCTGGGTCATCATCGACGCGGCGGGCGCCGACCAGGGCGTGTACCGGACCGATGACGCCGGCGAGCACTGGACCCACCTCACCGACAACGCCAACATCACGCAGCGGCCGTGGTACTACCACCACATCTTCGCGGACCCGAAGAACGCCGAGGTGCTCTGGGCGCTCAACGTGAACCTGTACAAGTCCACCGACGGCGGGACCACCTATCAGGAAGTGGACGTGCCGCACGGCGACAACCACTTCCTCTGGATCGATCCGCAGGACTCGATGCGCATGATCGAGGGCAACGACGGCGGCGCGACCATCACGTTCAACGGCGGCAAGTCGTGGTCCACGATCCTGAACCAGCCCACCGCCCAGCTCTACCACGTGGCCGTGGACACCCAGACGCCGTACCACGTCTACGCGGCGCAGCAGGACAACACCACGATCTCGCTGCCCAGCCGCTCGGATCACGGGCGCATCACCATCGAGGAATGGGAGACGGTCGGCGGCGGCGAGGACGGCTACGTCGCCCCGAGCACGAGCGACCCGAACATCGTCTACGCGGCCGATCACCACTTCCTCACGCGCTACGACCGGCGGACCAAGCAGGTGAAGGACATCTCGCCGAACCCCGAGACGCACTACGGCTGGGGCGCGGCCGACATCAATTACCGCTTCTGGTGGACGTATCCGGTGATGACCTCGCCGCACGCGCCGAACACGGTGTACGTGACGTCGCAGTTCGTGCACCGCACGAAGAACGAGGGCCAGAGCTGGGAGATCATCAGTCCCGACCTCACGCGGGCCGATCCGAAGACCCTGGAGAAGACCCCGTCGTACATGAGCCCGGACCCGGGCGAGTTCTGGGGCCCGATCACGCGCGAGGCCTACGGCCCGGAGTGGTACGCGACGATCTTCGCCTTCGCGGAGTCGCCGAAGCAGGCCGGTGTGCTCTGGGCGGGCTCCGACGACGGGTTCATCCACGTCTCCCGTGACAACGGCACGTCGTGGACGAAGGTCACGCCTCCGGACCTGCCGGAGTTCGCGCTCGTCAGCATCATCGACCCGTCGCCGCACGACGCCGCCACGGCGTACGTGGCCGCCACGCGCTACAAGCTGCAGGACAACAAGCCGTATCTCTACAAGACGTCCGACTTCGGACGGACCTGGACGAAGATCGTGACCGGCATCCCGGACACGGACTTCACGCGCGTCATCCGGGAGGATCCGGGGCGGAAGGGCCTCCTCTACGCGGGCACCGAGACGGGCGTCTACGTGTCGTTCGACGACGGCGGCCACTGGCAGTCGTTGAAGCTCAACCTGCCGGTGGTGCCCGTCCACGACCTGATGGTGAAGGACGGCGACCTCGTGGCCGCGACCCACGGCCGCTCGTTCTGGATCCTCGACAACGTGGCGCTCCTGCACCAGATGACGCCCGCGGCCCTGAGCGACGCCGCGCACCTCTTCCAGCCGAAGACGACGATCCGCTACGGACGCGGCGCCTCGCTGGCCGGCAACTTCGCGGGCGGCGCCGGGATCGACGGCGCCAATCCACCCAACGGCGTCGTCGTGCCGTTCTACCTGAAGGAGCGGCCCACCGCGCCCGTCACGCTCACCATCTCGAAGGAGAGCGGCCCGGGCGCCGGCGTGATCCGCACCGTCACGCTCGCGCCCGAGGGCGCGGCCGCCGGCGGTCCCCGCGCGCCGGTGGCGCGCACGGGCGCCAACACGTATCTCTGGGACATGCGCTATCCGGCGCCCACCGTGCTGCCCGGGGCCGTGTTCCAGGGCCGCGCGGCCGGTCCGGTGGCGGCCCCCGGTACCTACACGTTCGAACTGTCCGTAAACGGCGCCTCGACCAGGACCACCGCCGACATCGTGAAGGACCCGCGCCTCGACTACACCAACGCCGAGCTCGAGTCGCAGTTCACGTTCCTGCTGGAGGTGCGCGACCGGCTCACCGAGACGATGGACGTCGTGAAGCAGGTGCGCGACACGCGGCAGATGGCGGAAGACCTGGTGGAGAAGGCGAAGCAGAGCCGCCGCGGCCGGACGCCCGAGTCGCGGGCGCTCCTCGACAAGTCGCTGACCGAGCTGAACAACAAGCTCTACACGATCGAGGAGCGGCTCGTGCAGTACCGCGCCAAGGCCGGACAGGACCTGATCGCGAACCCGACCGGCATCGACAGCAAGCTGGCGCGGCTCATCGACTTCGCGTCGATGGGCGACGGTCCGCCGACCGATGGGGCCCAGGACCTGCTGCGCCGGATGATCGAGGGGATCGAGCAGCGCAAGGCCGCCCTCGGGGCGGTCGAGAAGCAGGAACTGGCGTCTCTCCGGAAGCTGGCGGCGACCCTGTCGCGGTAGCTGCGCGTGACCGATCCGGGGAGCGGGCGGCGCGTGCCGCTCTCCCGGTTGCCGCGCGCAGCCGCTACTTGACGGTCACCCCGCGCTCGGTCGAGACCGCGCTGGCGCCGGCTCCGTTCACGGCTCGCAGGCGCAGATAGTAGGTGCCGGCGGGGACCCCGGGAATGGCCAGGTTGGTGGCCGTGCTGCCCGTGTTGAACACGGCGAGGTTCGACAGGCCGGCCGCCGATCCCGCCTCGATCACATAGCCCGTGACCGGGCCGAAGATCGCCGGCTGCCACGTCATCGTGACGAGGCTGCCCGAGACGGTCACGACGAAGGCCCTGGGCGGGCTCGGCGGCGCCGGCACGTTGCCCACGGTGATCATCACGTCGGACGTCGGCACGCTGACGAGCCCGCTGAGGCTGGATCGGACGCGCAGGAAATAGAAGCCGGGCGGCACGGGTTCAACCGTGAACGACCGCGCCGTCACCGGCAGCGTCGCCAGGTTGGCCAGACCGGCCGCCGTACCGGCTTCGATGACGTAGCCGGTCGGCGCCGGCCCGCCGGCGGGAGCCGACCAGGTCATGTTCAACCGTCCGCCGGCCGTCCAGGCTGCCAGGTTCACCGGGGGATCGGGCGCGACGACGCCGCCGGCACCGACCACCATGGTCAGCTCCACCGACGACGCGCTCGTGCCGAACGGGTTCACGGCACGCACCCGCAGGTAGTAGGTGCCCGGCGGCACACCGGGCACGACGAGGCTGGTGCCGGCCGCGGGCAGCGAGCCGATGGTGCCGCCCGGTGTGACGCCCCCCTCGAAGACGTAGGAGACGGCCGCGCCGCCCGTCGTCGGCGCCTGCCACGTGAACTCGATCCCGCCGGCCGTGGTCCTGGCCGCGAGGGCCGACGGCCGGCCGGGCGCGGCGAACAGCGGGTCGAGGTGGAAGTCGAGGCCGCCGATCGTGCCGCCGGCGCCTACCGTGACGGGCACGCCGTTGGCCCCGGCGAACGCCGTCGCGCAGTCGCCGCCGGGACAGGCGATGTCGTCGTAGACCTTGTTCGTGAACTGGCCGGTATTCGTGAAGACGCGGTACGTGCCGGCCGGCACGGCCACCGCGAAGGAGCCGGTCTGAGACCCGTGGTACAGGGGTTCCGACGATCCGTCCCTGAGCACGCCGACGATGGCGCTGGCGATGGCCGTCCCACCGGCGTTTCTGGACACCGTACCCGACAGGGTGCCGACGCGATCGAGCGCGAAGTCCACGTTCGCCGTCGTGGCGCCGCTCGTGACCACGATGGGTGTGCCCGACAGCAGCTCGCCGCTGGCGCACGGGTAGCAGTGGATGCCGCCGAACAGCTCGACCGCATAGGGAAGGGATCCGAGGAACACGGCGAAGTAGGTCCCCGACGGCAGCCCGCCGACCGCAAACATGCCGGACGCATCGCTGAAGGCGTTCGTGACCCGGATCGCCGTGCCGTTGCCGGGCCGGTACAGCCCGATGATCGTGGCCACCGGGGCCGACGTGATCGCGTCTCGAATGACGCCCGTGATCATCCCACCAGGATCGAGATCGAAGTCGATGCCGGTCGTCGGCTGGCCGGCGGTCGCGAGGACGCGACGGCCCAGAGACGGCACCTCGTTGAGGTCGCACGGCCCGGGGCAGGCACCGTTGTCGTACACCTCGTTGACGGCGGTGGCCGTGGCCGTCGCCACGTAGTAGCTGCCGCTCGGCAGACCGAGAATCGCGTAGTTCCCCGAGGCGTCGGTCTGGGTGCCCCCGAAGGGGACCACGGTGCCGTTGGTGCTCGCATAGGCCCACAGGGTCACGCCCGGCAGGGCCGCCGAGGTCACCGCGTTGCGGACTCGTCCGCTGATCCCTGCTGCCGGTGTCAGGTGGAAGTCGACATTGGGCGTGGTGCCGCCGTTCGTAATCTGGATCGCCGTGCCATTCGCAATCGCGAAGCCGGCCGTGCAGACGCCCGGGCACATGATCCCGCCGTACAGCTCGCTGACGTGGTTCCCGGTGGTGAGCACGTACGGGACGTAGCCGCCGGTCGGCAGCGAGACGGTGTAGGTACCCGGGGCGGCCGTCAGCGGACCGGGCAGGCACGCGGCGCCAGAGACCGGACAGAACCACGGCCGGGCGTTCGGCACGGGTATCGACGTTCCGACGCTCGTGACGGTGCCGCTGGCCGCGCCGGTCTGCGCCAGGACGGGAGTGGCCGCCGTCCACACGGCGACCACCGCGACGACGACCGTGAGCTCGCGCGAGCGCCCCGGAAGAGCCATCGAGCCGCCAGCGTCCGCGGGCGAGGCAACCGTGGGCATCAGCACTCCCGTCTTGAATGAACGACCGCGTGCGCTCGGCCGTCGAGAGGCGGATGTTAGCCGGACCTCGTCTCGCAGGCAACGGCAACGCTGGCTGCAGTCTCCGAGCTCAGCCGTGCGATGCTCAGCGTCCCGGGCGCTTCCCCCACGTGGGCGGCGGCGGCTCGGTGCGCCGCCGATCCGGCGGCGACGCCTTGAGCGCGGCCAAGGCCTCGGACACCGCGCGTTCGAGCTGGGGATCCTTGCCGGCGATCACGTCCTTCGGCCAGTTCTCCACCTCGATGTCCGGCGCGACGCCTTCGTTCTCCACCGCCCACTTCCCGTCCCGCGTGAAGAAGCCGCCGCGCGGGGCGATCATCGTCCCGCCGTCGATGAAGGGCGGCGTATCGGCCGTGTGCACGAGCCCGCCCCACGTGCGCGTGCCCACGAGCGGGCCGATCTTCCGGCGGCGGAACATGTAGGGCATCAGGTCGCCGCCCGAGCCCGCCATCTCGTTCACGATCATCACCTTCGGGCCCCAGATGCCGGCCGAGGGACTCGTGAAGGGCACGCGGTCGCCGGCGACGTTGTTGAAGTAGCCGTCGAAGTCGCGGCCGAGCACGTCGATGATGTAGTCGGCGGCGGAGCCGCCGCCGTTGTAGCGCTCGTCGATGACGACGCCGGCCTTGTCCTGCTGCGCGAAGTAGTAGCGGTTGAAACTCTGGTACCCGGGCTGGCCGGTGTTCGGCAGGTAGACGTAGGCCAGCCGGCCGCCGGAGAGCGTCTCCACGAGCCGCCGGTTGCCCTCGACCCACGCCCGCGTCCGCAGGCCCTGGTCGTTGGCCACGGGCACGACCGTGACCTGGCGCGCCCCCGCCATGGCCGGCTGGGCGCTCACGGTCAGCACGGTCTGGCGATCCACGGTGCCGTCCAGCAGGCGCTGCAGGTTGTCCGTGCCGGACAGCTCCACGCCGTTGACGGCCAGCAGGTAGTCGCCGACCGAGACGTCTACGCCGGGCGCCGAGAGCGGCGCGCGGAGGTCGGGGTTCCAGCTCTCGCCGTCGTAGATGCGCGTGATGCGGTGGCGGCCGTTCTCGACGGCCGTGTCCGCGCCCAGCAGGCCCACCCGCGTGGCCGGCACGTCGGGCAGGTCGCCGCCCCGCACGTAGGAGTGGCCGATCGCGATCTCGGCCCCCATCATGTCGACGAGATAGGTGAGGTCCGCCCGGTGCCGCACGTACGGGAGGAGCGCGCCGTACATCGCCTTCATGCGCGGCCAGTCGGCGCCGTGCTGGTTGGGCACGTAGAGGTAGTCGCGCTGGTAGCGCCAGCCCTCGTTGAAGATCTGCCGGAACTCCGCCTTCGGGTCGAGGTCCATCCGGAGCGTGACCGACAGCCTTCCTCTCCCGTTCTCGTGCACGGCGCCGTCGGCCGCCACGAGGTGCAGGGTGGGCGCCGCGGGCGGGCGGCCG
>JBFWXO010000071.1:0-23344 GCA_050187355.1 Vicinamibacterales bacterium | reverse complement strand
ACCCGAAGGGTGTTCCCGCCGTTAGCGACCGGCTCAGAGGCCTGAACTCCGCAGGTTCTTGTGCGAGAATAGTCAGCCTGTCGCGGTGAGGTGGCCGAGAGGCTGAAGGCGGCGGTTTGCTAAACCGTTGTAGGAACTTAAAATTCCTACCGAGGGTTCGAATCCCTCCCTCACCGCCAGTTCGCTCCGGTCCGTTCGTCCCCACCCGCCGGATTCCCTCGAATTCTTCCGACGTCGCGCCCGCGCGTGAGCGCAGCTGCTCGCTGACCTCGTGACCCGATCGCGGCCCCAGCCGCGCGCTCACAGGCCCGCGGTCGCCGGCTCCCCGCCGCTGAGCTTCCGCGCACAATAGACCGGTGGCGCACACACCGGCATCCCTCACACGAGGCTCGTGGGCCTCGGCGGCCCTCCTGGCCCTCGCCTGCACCAGTTGCGGCGGGGGAGGCGGCGGCTCGCAGCCGTCGCCAGGCACCGGCAACCCGCCCACCACCGCGCCCGCGAATCCCTGCGCGACCGCGCTCGCCGCGGACGCGGACCTGCCGTTCGTCGAGCCGTTCAACGCCACGCCGGCGGCGGTCCTGAAGCGCGAGAACCTTCGCGGACGGACGAAGGGCGACGTCCGCGACGCGCTGTGGAGGCACCGTGCGCCGCGCGGCGGGCGCGATGTCCTCGGGCCGCTCGGGGATCCGAACCTCGAGCCGGCCGCCGTCGTGCAGGACGTGGGCGACATCTCCGTCATCCAGGACGACGGGTCCATCTTCGTCTCCGCCAACGTGTTCGACCTGGCGAACAACGGCCTGCGCTTCCGGCCCAACGGCGCCGGGTACGAGGTGACGAAGGTGGACGCCGCGTTCCGCACGGCGCTCGGGACGCGCCTGGCCCTCGGCGACGACGACGCCGTGCGCGTGGCGCTGCCGGCCGCGGTCGCCTACTACGGCGCCAGCCTCACCGAGGCGTTCGTCAACTCCGACGGGAACATCACGTTCGGCGCGAGCGACAGCGCCAGCACCGACCGCAGCGTGGGGCGGTTCCTGGCCGGGCCGCCGCGCGTGGCCGGGTTCTTCGCGGACCTGGACCCGTCCGTCGGCGGGCGCGTGTTCGCGAACGCCGAGGCCACCGGGCTCACCGTCACGTGGTGCCAGGTGCCGGGCTTCGACAGCACCGCCACGGTCACGATGCAGGCCACCGTGCAGACCGACGGCACGGTGGACGTGAAGTTCGGCACGGTCAGCCTCGGCACGGCCGTGATCGGCGTGTCGCCCGGCGCGGCCGACACCTTCACGCCCGTCGATCTCAGCGCCGCCACCGCGCCCGCGGGCGGGCCGGGGGCCGTCGGCGAGCGCTTCACGCCCACGAGCGACGCGGACCTGGTGTCGGCGGCGCAAAGCTTCTACCGCACGCATCCGGACCAGTACGACCAGCTCGTGTTCTGGGGCGAGACGCGGCTCATCCCGCTCGGCGAGGCGTTCGCGCAGGAGTTCACGGTGGCCAACGCCGTCCAGGGCATCGGCGTGCCGCGGTTCAGCAGCGGAAACGAGTTCGGCGGCGCCCAGCGCCTGCAGAGCGTCGTGAACATGGACCGCATCCTGAAGTACCCGCAGGACCCCGCGCAGAAGTTCCTGGGCGAGGACTCGGTGCTCAGCCTCCTCGGCCAGGAGTCCGGCCACCGGTGGCTCGCGTTCCTCCAGTTCCTCGATCACAACCGCCAGCGTTCGAACGCGCTCCTGGGGCGCGACGACGCGCACTGGAGCTTCTTCTTCGACTCGGACGCCTCGGTGATGGAAGGGAACGACATCCAGGACCTGGGCGGCGGGGCCTTCCGCACCGTCGCCACCGTGAGCCGCTACAGCCTGCTGGATCAGTACGCGATGGGCCTCGTCGCGCCGTCGCAGGTGCCGTCGTTCTTCTACGTCGAGGCGCCCGTGAACGTGGTGCCGGGCCGCGACAAGGGGTCGTCGCCGGAAACCGGCGTGACCTTCAACGGCACCCGCCGCGACGTCCTCATCCAGGACGTGATCTCGGCGATGGGCGACCGCGTGCCGTCGTCGGTGGACGCGCCGAAGGTGTGGCGCCAGGCCTGGATCTACATCGTCCGCAGCGGCAGCACCGCGCGCGCCGAGGACCTCGCGACCATCGACGGCTGGCGCACGGCCTGGGAAGCCTTCTTCCTGCAGGCCACCGACGGGCGGATGCGCCTGGACGCGAAGCTCCGGTGACCGCGTGGCCGATCGCCGCCGCCCGGTCGATCCCTTCCTCCGGCTTCGCCAACTGACGCTGTACGATCAGCTCCGCCGAACGAAGGGATCCGCCCGTGCGCCGGCTCCTCATGTCCGCGCGCCACGCGCCAATGCAGCGTGCCAGCTGTTGGGTCTAGCCGCGCGCCGCTAGCCCCTAGCCGCTAGTCCTGTCGCAGCCCGAACGTCACCAGGATGTTGCCGGCAATCACCGACACGTACTGCTTGCCCTCCACCGTGTAGGTCACGGGCGCCATCACGATCTGCCCGCCGAGGGCGGCCCGCCACAGGAGCGTCCCGTCCTTCGCGTCGAGCGCCATGAAGTGGCCCTCGCGGCCGCCGGTGAAGAGCAGGTCGGTGGCCGTCGTCAGCATGCCCGCGTCGCTCACGTCGTGCTGGCGGAACTTCCACTTCACCTGGCCGGTCGTGGGGTCCATCGCCATGACGGCGCCGTTGCCCACCTCGTCGGTCCAGTTGTTGATCGGGCCGCGGCGGCCGATGCCGATCGTGGGCGCGCCCGGCGCCGGCGCCACCACCGTGAAGCCGCCGCCGGTGAAGAGCTGTCCGGGCTTGTACTCCGACTCCTGCGGGCGGTAGATGGTGCCGTAGTTCTCCCAGGCCGAGAAGTAGAAGAGGCGCGTGCGCGGGCTGAACGACGGGGGATACCAGTTGGTGCCGCCCTGGTTGCCGGGATAGGTCGGCGATCCCAGCGGCTGCGGCGTCTGCATCGGCCGGCCGTTCGCGTCCAGGCCGCTCGCCCAGTTCACCTTCACGAACGGCGTGCCCTGCAGGAACTTGCCGGTGACGCGGTCCAGCACGTAGAAGTAGCCGTTCCGGTTCGCCCACAACATTAGCTTGGACGGCGTGCCCTTCCAGGGCATGTCCACCAGCACCGGCACCTGCACCGAGTCGTAGTCGTACGGATCGTGCGGCGTGAACTGGAAGTGCCACTTCAGCGCCCCGGTGTCGGCGTCGAGCGCCACCACCGAGTCCGAATACAGGTTGTCGCCCGGGCGCTGCTCAGCGTTCCAGTCCGGCCCGGGATTCCCGATGCCCCAGTAGGTGAGGTTCAGGTCCGGATCGTAGGAGCCGGTCACCCACGCGGGCGCGCCGCCGGTCTTCCAGTCGTCGCCGTCCCAGGTATCGTGGCCGGGCTGGCCGGGCCCCGGAATCGTGTGGAACTTCCACACTTCCTTGCCGGTCTTCGGGTCGTAGGCGGCGACGAAGCCGCGGATGCCGTACTCGCCGCCGCCGACGCCCACGAGCACCTTGTCCTTCACCACGAGCGGCGCCATCGTGATCGAATACGCCTCGTTCACGTCGGCCACGGCGATGTTCCACAGCGCCTTGCCCGTGATGCGATCGATGGCGACGAGGTGGGCGTCCAGCGTGCCCATGAAGAGGGTGTCGCCCAGGAGGGCCACGCCGCGGTTGTTCGCCCCGCAGCACACCTTCGCGGCCTCGGACGGCGTGTGGCGGTACAGCCAGTACATCGCGCCGGTCTTCGCGTCCACGGCCATCACGTCGTTGGGGCGCTGCGTGAGGTACATCACGCCGTCCACGACGAGGGGGTTCGACTGCCACGCGCCGAACACCTGGTTCTGCAGCACCCACTTGGCTTCCAGGCGCGAGACGTTCGCCGGCGTGATCTGGTCCAGCGTGCTGTAGCGCTGGCTGGAATAGGTGCCGCCGTAGGTCAGCCAGTTCTGGGGCTCGGAGGCGGCGCGCGCGATCCGGTCCGACGTCACCTGGGCGTCGAGCGCCAGCGTGCCGGCCGAGACGAGGGCGGCCAGCGCCAGGGCAAGGGGGGAACGGCTCATTGCGCACCTCGCAGCGAGAGCAGGTAGCCGACCACGTCGGCGATCTCGTCGGGAGTCAGGACCTTCGTGGCGGGCGGCATGGGCGACGCCTTGCCGAGCATCACCGAGCTGATGCGGCTCTTCTCGAGCGTCTTCAGCTCGCCGCTGTCGGTCACGACCTGGATGGAGAACGTGTCCTCGTTCACCCGCCGCCCGCGCACGGACGACTTGTCGGTGAGGACGTACACCACCGGCCGGTTGATGGGCAGCATGCCGCTCGTGGGCTCGAGCAGCGCGCGCTGGAGCGCGGCCGGTGTCCGGACCGCGCCGATGTCGCTCAGGTCGGGCGCCGCCGTCCGGGGACCGGCGCCGCCCGCGCGATGGCAGGTGGCGCAGCCGCCCTTGCCGGCGAAGAGCGCCCGGCCGCGGTCGATGTTGCCCACCTTTACTGCGGTGCCGTTCGGGTCGAACCCGGCCCGGATCAGGGCGATGACGGCACGCGCCTCGTCGGCGGAGAAGGAGAAGGCCGGCATGGCGCCGCCCCCCACGCCGCTCGCCAGCACCTGGGCCAGGTCCTCGTCGGTCACGGCGCGCTTGAAGCGGCCCCGGCGCAGGTCCACGCCGTTCACCATGTCCCCGTTGGGACCGTGGCACAACTGGCACTGGGCCCCGTAGATCCGGACCCCGGCCGTCACGTCGGCCGTGCTGTAGGTGTGGTCCTGGGCCCAGGCGGGGCCGAGGCCGGCCGACAGGGCCAGCAGCAGGAACCCGAGGCGTCGGGCGATGGGCATGGTCAGGACTTGTACCCGTACCTGTCCGCGCGGCGCAACACGGCCGGGCTCGGGCGGGTTCGGCAGGCCCGGACCGAACGGCGCGCCCCTCCGCGTCGTAGTCATGGGGGAGTGCCGCCCGGAGCACCGGGCGCGCCGGACGTATCATCGAAGCCGGGTTTCCCCTCGTGGTTGGACAGACGCTTGGACACTACCGGATCCTGTCGCCGCTCGGGCGCGGCGCCATGGGCGAGGTCTTCGAGGCCGAGGACGTCCGTCTCGGCCGGCGCGTGGCCGTCAAGCTGCTCCCGCCCGAGGCGTGCTGCGACCGCGCGGCCGTCGAGCGGTTCCAGCACGAGGCCCGCATCATCTCGTCGCTGAACCACCCGCACATCTGCACGCTGTACGACATCGGCGTCCACGACGGCCGGCAGTTCATGGTGATGGAGCTGCTCGAAGGGGAGCCGCTCGACAAGGTGGTGGCCCGGGGGCCGCTGCCGCTCACGGAGCTCCTGCAGATCGGGGCGGACGTGGCCGGCGCGCTCGACGCCGCGCACCGCCAGAGCGTCATCCACCGCGACATCAAGCCGGCCAACCTGTTCCTCACCGGCGCGAGCGGCGTCAAGGTGCTCGACTTCGGCGTCGCGAAGCTCACCGACCTGGCCGGCGCGAACGACACCACGCGGGCGGGGTCCGATCCCCAGACGGCGCTCGGTTCGGCCGTCGGCACCGTGGCGTACATGTCGCCCGAGCAGGCGCGGGGCGAGCCGATCGACGCCCGGAGCGATCTCTTCACGCTGGGTGTCGTCCTGTACGAGATGGCCACGGGCCGGCCGCCGTTCCGGGGCGCGACGGCGGCCGTCGTCTTCGAGGGGATCCTCACGAAGACGCCGCCTCCGCCGTCGAGCCTGCGCGCCGGCCTTCCCGCAGACTTCGACAGGATCGTGGCCCGCGCGCTCGAAAAGCGGCCCGACGACCGCTACGGGTCGGCCGCCGAACTGCGGGCGGACCTGAAGCGTCTCGAGCACGACACCGAACGCGCGCGCGACGGCGCGCCGCTGCCGCTCCAGGCCCCCAGAGCGCCCGCCGCACGGCGCCTGGGCCGCTGGTGGTGGCTCGGCGCCCCGGTGGCCACGGCCGTCGTCGTGGCCATGGCGGTGTCGTGGCAGGCGGCCCGCACGCCGGCGCTGCAGTCCAGGGACGCCGTGGTCGTGGCCGCCCTGACCAACCGCACCGGCGACGCGATGTTCGACGACACGCTGCGCGAGGCCCTGGCCGTGCAGCTCGGCCAGTCGCCGTATCTCGTCCTCGTGCCGGACCAGCGCGTGCAGGCCACGCTGCGCCAGATGCAGCGGCCGGCCGACACGGTGGTGGACGCCGAGATCGGCCGGGAGGTGTGCCAGCGCGTCGGCGCCAAGGCCGTCCTCACGAGCGCGCTCGCGTCGCTGGGGGCCAGCTACGTCATCACGCTCCGCGCGCTCGACTGCGTCACCGGCGACCCCCTCGCCGAGCAGCAGGTGCAGGCCGCCCGCAAGGAAGACGTCCTGCACCAGCTCGGGGAATCCACCCGGATGCTGCGGGAGCGGCTCGGCGAGTCGCTGGCCTCCATCTCGCGCTACGACGCCAACGTCGAGGAGGCGACGACGGCCTCCCTCGAAGCGCTCAAGGCCTACAGCCAGGGAATGATCGCCCGGCGCACCGAGGGCGACCTCGCCGCGCTGCCGCTCTTCCGCCGGGCCGTGGAGCTGGATCCGGACTTCGCGCTGGCGCACGCGCGCCTGGGGACGGCCTATTCCAACCTCGGCGACGCCGACCAGACGCGCACGCACACCATCCGCGCCTTCGAGCTGCGCGAGCGCGTGGGCCAGCTGGAGCGGCTGTACATCGAGGCGCGCTACTACGACGTGGTGCAGCACGACGAGGCCAAGGCCCTCGAGGCCTACCGCGTGTCGATTGCGACCTATCCGTCCGACCACACCTCGCGCGTGAACGCCGCCGCCATCCTCATGAACCGCGGCGAGTACGAACCGGCCACGGCGCTCCTGCGCGAGGCGACCACCCTCGCGCCCGAAGAGCCGCTGGCCGGCGTGAACCTCGGCGAGGTCCTGCTCCAGACCGGCCGCTACGACGAGGCGCGGAAGGAGCTCGAGCGGGTCCTCCAGCTGCGCGACGACGTCCTCGAACACACCGTGCTGACGACGGCCGCGATCTACTCGGGGGACGCCGAGCTGGAGGCGCGGCAGATGCAGTGGGCGCTGGCCGTGGACGACCACCCGCAGTCCGCCTCCCTGCTGTGGCAGGTGGCCCTGCACCGCGGACGCGCGGCCGACATGGAACGATGGCTCGCCGGCGTCGAGCGAGCGTTCGAAGGGGCCGGATCCTCGAACGTGGCCGGGGGTGCGCGTGGCCGGACGGCGATCGCGCTGGCGGCGATGGGGTTCGGCGAGCGGGCCCGCGCCGCGCTCGAGCCGGGGCCCGGCCATGCCGACGTGCCGCTTGGCGACCGGCTGGGCGTGGCGGCGCTGTTGCGCGACGCCGAGCAGGCCCGGCGACTGCTGCCGCTGGCGCTCGACGAGGCCACACGGGCCGGCGACGACGTCGCGGCGCGGTCGGCCCGCGCCCTGGCCGAGGAAGCGGCCGGCCGCTCGGAGGCCGCGGCGACCACGCTCGGCCCGGTGGCCCACCGCATGGGCCGCGAAGGCGACGTCCTGCTGCACGGCTACCTCGCGCTGCAGGCCGGGCGGCTCGACGACGCCGCGGCCGACTTCGAGTGGCTCCGTACCGGGGCCGGCAAGGCGCTGACGTCCACGCATGGGCTCGCCCGGTACTGGCGGGCGCTCGCGCTCGACCGCGCGGGCAGGACCGACGAGGCGCGTCAGGCCTACGCGGACTTCCTGGAGTTCTGGAAGACGGCGGACGCCGAGGCGCCGATCGTCGTCAGCGCGAAGGCCGCGCTCGCCCGGCTCGGCTCGTAGCCGGCCCCGCGTCCGGCACCGCCGTCGAGCCATCCGTTCTGGGATAATGCCCCTCATGCGGACGTCAAGTCGGGCCCTCGCCGCGGCCGTGGTGGTGCTGACCCTGGTCGCGGCGCCAGCCGCCGCGCAGGCGCCCGTGGCCTACCGCGTGTCCTTCCCCTCGCCGGAACACCGGTGGATGCAGGTGGAGGCGACCTTCCCCGACCTGCCGGCCGGCACCCTGCAGGTCCGGATGAGCCGGAGCTCCCCGGGCCGCTACGCCCTGCACGAGTTCGCGAAGAACGTCTTCGACGTGCAGGTGAAGGACGGCAAGGGCCGCCCGCTCACGCCGCTCCGGCCGAACCTGCACCAGTGGGACGTGCCCGGCCACGACGGCACCGTCGTCGTGACCTACCGCGTGTTCGGGGACCGCACCGACGGCACGTATCTCAGCGTGGACGCGACTCACGGGCACCTGAACATGCCCGCGTCGCTCATGTGGGCCCACGGGCTCGAGCAGCGCGCCGCACGGGTGGAGTTCGTGCCGCCGCCGGGCGCGACGTGGCACGTCGCCACGCAGCTCTTCCCCACGGGGAGCCCCCTCGTCTTCACCGCGCCGAACCTGCAGTACCTCATGGACAGCCCGGCCGAGGTCGGCACGTTCACCACGCGGACGTTCACGGTGGACGACGGCAAGGAGCCGCCCGAGACCTTCCGCATCGCCCTGCACCACGACGGCACCGACCAGGAAGCGGACGCCTTCGCCCGGGACGTCGAGAAGATCGTGCGCGAGGAACTGCAGGTCTTCGGCGAGTTCCCGCGCTACGACGGCGGCACCTACACGTTCCTCTCGGACTACCTGCCGTGGGCCAACGGCGACGGCATGGAGCACCGGAACAGCACCGTGCTCTCGTCGCCGGGCGCGCTCCGGAGCCCCGGCCAGCGCGCGGGCATCATCGGCACCGTCGCCCACGAGTTCTTCCACAGCTGGAACATGGAGCGCATCCGCTCGCGGGGCATCGAGCCGTTCGACTTCGACGACGCGAACATGTCCGGCGAGTTGTGGTTCGGCGAGGGCTTCACCAGCTACTACGACGCCCTCATCACCCAGCGCGCGGGCCTGCAGAGCCTCGAGGACATGCTGGCCGACTACGCCGGCCTGGTGAACGCCGTCACGCTCTCGCCCGGACGCACGTTCCGCACGGCCGAGCAGATGTCGCAGCTGGCGCCGTTCGTGGACGCCGCCGTCAGCATCGACCGGACGAACTGGCAGAACACCTTCATCTCCTACTACACGTGGGGCGCGGCGCTGGGCCTGGCCATGGACCTGTCGCTGCGCGACATGACCGACGGGAAGGTCACGCTCGACGACTACATGCGGCTCATGTGGCGCGAGTACGGTGTGCCGGGCATGAAGGCCCCGCCCGGCGTCGTGGCCAAGACCTACACGATGGAGGACCTGCAGGGCCGGCTCGCGCAGATCTCGGGCAACGCGGCCTTCGCCCGCGAGTTCTTCGCCAGCTACGTGCAGGGCCACGACGTGCCCGACTACGCGCGGCTGCTGAGCCGGATGGGCCTCGTCATGCGCAGGCGCGCGGCCGGCACGGCGTGGCTCGGCGGGGCGCCGCTGCAGGCCTTCGGCGGCGGGCTCCGCGTGGGGGTGGTGCCGTTCGACTCCCCGCTGTACAAGGCCGGGCTGGCCCAGGACGATCAGATCGTGTCGCTCGACGGGGTGGACGTCGCCACCCCGCAGGCCGCCAGCGACGTCGTGGCGAAGCACGCCCCGGGCCAGACGATTCCCGTGCGGTTCGTCCGCCGGAGCGGCGGGGGCCCGGTGACGGCGTCGATCACGCTCGAGGAAGATCCCCGCGTCGAGATCGTGACGGCCGAGTCCACGGGGGCCGCCGTGACCCCGGGGCAGAAGGCGATGCGCACGGCCTGGCTGGCGTCGAAGGCGGGCCGCTAGGCGGCCGCCGGCAAGGAGATCCGATGTTCCGACACGTGCTCGTCGTCGTCGCCGCGGCCTGGCTGGCCCTTCCCTCGTCCGCCGCCGGCCAGCCGCCGGTCACCGCCGAGGAAATGGCCAGGATCCCGCGAATCACGGTCAAGGAGTTCGCGCCCCTCCATGCGAAGGGCACCGTGCTCACCATCGACGTCCGCGACCCGCACGGCTACGACGCCGGCCACATCCCGGGCGCCATGAACGTCTCGATCGTGGACATCGAGATCATGGCCAACAAGGTGCTGCGCGACAAACGGCCGGTGGTGGCCTACTGCTCGTGTCCCGACGAGCACGCCAGCCTCACCGTGGCGGCCAAGCTGGCCCGGGTGGGGGTGAAGGACATCAAGGTCCTCCTGGGCGGCTGGGACGCCTGGAAGAAGAGCGGCGGCAAGGTGGAGATGACCCCGACGCAGTAGAGGGCCGGTCGCTCCCGCGATACACTGGAGCTTCTCTCGACGGCTGACGCGCTTCCCACTCAACCATGCTTATGACGACCCGACCCGCGCACCTGATGTTGCTCTCTGCCGCTGCCCTGGCCGCGGCGTCCTGGATCGCCGTGCTCGACGCCCGCGCCGCGCAGATGAAGAACGCCAGCGAAGGCGTCTACACCGAGGCGCAGGCCACCCGCGGGCGCGACCTGTACGACAGCTCGTGCGCGAGCTGTCACGAGCTCAGCAAGTTCAAGGGGCCGGAGTTCATGAAGGCCTGGAGCGACAAGCCCATGGCCGAGCTGCACACGGCCGTGATGTCCATGCCCATGGACGCGCCCGGCAGCATGAGCGCGCAGGAGTACGCGGACATCATCGCCTACTTCCTGAACATCAACGGCTACAAGGCCGGCGCCGCCGAGCTGGCGGGCACCGAGGACGCCATCAAGGCCATCAAGATCGACGCCAAGCAGTAGCGGGCCCCGCGTCCGCGCGGCGTCAGGGCACGATGGCCATGGCGCGCACGGGCGCGCCGCTGCCCCCGCCGATCTTCATCGGCAGGGCGATGACGACGGCGCCGCGCAGCGGCAGGCGGTCGAGCGCCGTCAGGTTCTCCAGCCCCGGGATGTTCTTCGCATACAGGGCGCGGTGCGTCTCGAATGCGGTCGACGGGCCGTAGTCGATGCTGGCCGTGTCGATGCCGAGCGCGCGGATGGGGCGGTTGTCGGCAATCCACCGGGCGGCGTCCGGATGGAGGCCCGGGAAGTGCAGCTGGCGGGCGCCCTCCTCGCCCCGGGCGGCCGTCCCCAGATAGCCCACCGCGTCAGGCCAGCGCCGGGAGAAGCCCGTCCGCAGCAGCAGGATGGCGTCGGCCGGGATCGGGCCCTGGTCGCGCTCGGCCCGCGCCAGATCCTCCACCGTCACCTGATAGTCGGCGTCCTTCTCCGCGGCCGCGGTCACGTCCACCACGTACGCCTCGCCCACCAGCCGGTCGAGCGGAATCTGGTCCACCGACTGCGCGCCCTCGGAGAAGTGCACGGGCGCGTCCAGGTGCGTGCCGCCGTGCTCCGAGGAGAAGAAGTTGTTGGCGGCGTAGTAGTAGCCGCCGGGCGTGATGCCGTCGGCCACCACGTCCAGCCGGAACGGGTCGGCCGTGGGCCAGAAGATGGTGGACTGGTCGTAGGTGTGCGACAGATCCACGAGCGTGCCGGCCGGCAGCACGGCCCGCGGCGCGGCGGGGGCGGCCGGCGGCGCGGGCGCCGAGCAGGCCGCGGCGGTCACGGCGGCGGCCAGCGCGATGGCGAGCTTCATCGTCGGCTCCTTTCCCGAGCGCGTCGGGATCACGGTTCCAGGGCGCGGGCGACCTCGTCCTCGACGAACGCCCGCCAGTCCTCGGCGGTCTGCACTTCGAAGACGCCGCGCATGCGGTAGTGCCCGAGGCCGCAGAGCTGCGAGCAGCCCAGCTCCCACGTGCCCGTCGTCACCGGCGTGAACCAGGTCGTGGTGGGCAGCCCGGGCGCGACGTCCTGCTTCACCCGCATCGTCGCCAGCGTGAAGCTGTGGATGACGTCCTTGCTCGCCAGGTGCACGACGATCGGCCGGTTCACGGGGACGGCCAGCAGGCCGATGATCACGAAGTCGTCCTTGCCGTCCGGGTCGGTCCGGTCGATGCCCAGGGGGTCGGCGGGCGTGATGAGGCGCGGTTCGGTCCGCCCGAAGCGGCCGTCGAGGCCCGGGTAGTGCACGTTCCAGGCGAACTGCTCGCCGACCACGCGGACTTCCACCGCGCCGTCGGGCGGGGGCGCCGCGCGGTGGATCCACGCCGGCAGGGCCTCGCCCGCCAGGAGCCAGGCGTCCCCGAGGACGACGGCCGCCATGATGGCCACGGGCCAGCCTCCGGCGGCGGGGCGGCCGGGGGCTGCATCGCCCCGGGCGCGGAACCGCACGAGGATCACGGCGAAGATGACCAGCCACCCGCCGAAGACCAGCGCGGCCTCCACGTGGGCGGCCGACAGGACGCGGTCGAACTCGGCCGCGTGCGCCGAGGCCCCAACCGGGAGCACGCGGGCCAGCCACGCGCCCATCAGGGCGTCTCCACGGGCGCGCGGGACGGCCCGCCCGCCTGCTGGAGTCGATCGTGCCGGACGACGGCGACGGCGCCGCGCACGAGCCCGGCCACCACGGCCACGGCCACCAGCGCCAGCACGGCCACGCCCGCCTGGAGGCCGCTCGTGAGGAGCGCGTCGAGCGGACGCGCGCACACCACGCACGCCACCAGCGGGAGGTTCACCCCAGGTACAGCCCGGCCACCGTGGTGACCCACAGCACGAGCATCAGCACCCAGTAGCGCTGCAGCATGGCGCCGCGCCGGGCGCGCTGCTCCGCTGGCACCGGGTCCACGGCGATCCAGATGGCGGCCGCCGTGCCGCCCGCCACCAGGGCGGCGATGGTGCCGTTCAGCACGTACCAGCACGCCAGGGGCACGCTCGTGGACGGCGCGTAGCCGATGCTGGCCAGCCAGTTCCCGATGTACCAGCACCGCCAGACGAAGGCCGTGCCCGCGAGCACGACCAGCCAGGAGAAGCGCGACATGCCGCCCAGCGGCACGCCGGCGCCCGAGAGCCGCCGCGCCTGCATCACGGCGAAGCCGAGCCACATCGTGCGGAACCAGTGGTCCACCGAATACGGCCAGTCGGCCGCGGGGCTCGTGAGCCAGGGGGCGTCCCAGGAGACGCTGCCGATGCGGAGGAGCACGTAGCCCGAGAAGATCGCCCCGTAGAACATGACGATCGACCCGATGAACAGCCACATCGCCGTGAGGGCGGCGCGGCCCTCTCGATCGTCCAGCGCGATCGCCGTCATGCGCGTTCCTCTCCGTACCGATACGGCGCCCCAGTCACCACGGGGGCGACCGCGAAGTTCCCGGCCGGCGGCGGCGACGTCGTGGCCCATTCCAGCGTCGTTGCCCGCCAGGGGTTCTCCGCCGGCGCACCGCGCCGGGCCGACCATAACACATTTGCCAGGAAAATCAGCTGGAACAGCCCCAGCGCCACCGCGCTCCACGTCATGTGGGGATTCCAGGCCAGCGTGGGACCGGCCAGCTCGTACTGCAGGCCCGCGTCGTAGAGCCGGCGGTTCACGCCCATCAGCCCCATGAGGAACATGGGCAGGAAGATGGCGTTCATGGCCACGAACGAGCCGACGAAGTGCACGAGCCCCAGCGCCTCGTTCAGCCGGCGGCCGGTCACCTTCGGGAACCAGTGGTAGGCGGCGGCGAAGAGCGCGAACATCGTGCCCGGCGCGACCAGGTAGTGGAAGTGGCCCACCACGTAGTAGGTGTCGTGGAGGATCACGTTGCTCGGGCCCAGGCCCAGCGGCAGGCCGGTCACGCCGCCCAGGCCGAACATCGGCAGGAAGGCGAGGGCGAAGCACATGGCCGTCGTGTAGCGGATGGCGCCGCCCCACAGCGTGACGACCAGGCAGGTCACGAGGATCACCGACGGGATCGAGACCGCGATCGTCGTCACCTGGAAGAAGCTGCTGAGCGTGGTGCTCATGCCCGTGAGGAACATGTGGTGGGCCCACACCACCATCGACCACGCGCCCAGGCTCACCACCGCGCCCACCATCAGGCCGTAGCGCCACAGCGTCCGCCGCGCGTGCGACGTGATCACCTCGGCCACCACGCCCATCGCCGGCAGCACCAGGACGTAGACCTCCGGGTGCGCCAGGAACCAGAAGAGGTGCTGCCACAGGAGGGGATTGCCCCCGCCCGACACGGGCAGCGGGGTGTTGTTCACGGCCAGCCCGGTCGGCAGGAAGACGCTCGACCCGGCCACGCGGTCCATCAACTGGTACAGGGCGGCGGCCTGCAGGGCCGGGAACGCCAGGAGCAGGAGCAGCGCCGTCACCACCTGCGACCACACGAAGAAGGGCAGGCGCATCAAGGTCAGGCCGGGCGCGCGGTAGGCCACCACCGTGGACACGATCGAGATCGCGCCCAGCATCGAGGACACGCCCAGCAGGAAGACGCCGATCAGCCAGACGGTCTGGCCGGACGAGGCGATGACGGCCAGCGGGGGATACGACGTCCAGCCCGAGTTGGCCGCGCCGCCCGGCAGCGCGAAGCTGGCCGCCATCATCACGCCGGCCACCACGTAGATGACGTAGCCGAGCGTGCTGAGGCGGGGCGTGGCCAGCCCCGGCGCGCCGATCTGCAGGGGCACCAGGTAGGAGCCCAGCGCGCCGACGGCCATCGGCACCACGGCCAGGAAGATCATCACCGAGCCGTGCATGGCCACGAGTTGGTAGTAGAACTCGGGCAGCAGGATGCCGCCGGGGGCGTTGGTCTCGCCGAAGATCGCCGTCGCAATCGGGATCGGCTGCCCCGGCCAAGCGAGCTGCCACCGGAAGAGCAGCATCAGCAGGAAGCCCACCAGCAGGAACACCCCGGACGTCGCGGCGTAGGCCAGGCCGAGGGTCTTGTGGTTCAGCGGGCGCATCGGACGAGCGGAGCGCGGCACGGGGCCGCGCGCAACCGCCGCCGGACGCCCGAACTCGCCCTTACAATAGCGCCATGCTGCGTGCCACGCACACCGCGCTTGCGCTGATTCTGGCGATCGCGATCGTCTCGCCCATGGCCGACACCCCCGCCGCCCAGAGCCCGGAGCCCATCCGTTACACGCTCCGCTTCCCCGCGCCCCACACGCACTACGTCGAGGTGGAGGCGGTCTACCCGACCGAGCGGAAGCCCGAGGTGGAGCTGATGATGGCGGTGTGGACGCCCGGGTCCTACCTGGTGCGCGAGTACGAGCGCCACGTGGAGGCGCTCACCGCCGCCGGCGACGGGGGGCGGCCGCTCGGCGTCATGAAGCCCGCCAAGAACCGGTGGCGGGTGACGACGGGCGGCGCTCCGGCCGTCACCGTGCGCTACCGCGTGTACGGGCGCGAGATGACCGTCAGGACCAACTGGATCGAGTCGGGCTTCGCGATGTTGAACGGCGCGCCCACGTTCCTCACCCTGCCCGACGCCCTGGCCCGCCCGCACGTGGTGACGCTGGACCTCCCGGCGGGCTGGCGGTCCGAGGCGACGCCCCTCATGCCGGTCGCCGGCCGGCCCCACACCTATCAGGCCGAGAACTTCGACACGCTCGTCGACAGCCCCATCATCGCCGGCAACCCCGTGATCCGGACCTTCGAGGTGGACGGCAAGGCGCATCACCTCGTGCTCGAGGGCGATCCGTCGCTGTTCGACGCCGACCGGGCGGCCGGCGACGTCCGGAAGATCGTCGAGGCCGGCAAGGCCGTGATGGGCCGCCTGGACTACCCCCACTACTTCTTCCTGAACATGGTGACCGAGGCCGGCGGCGGCCTGGAGCACAAGAACGCCTTCCTCACCATGTCGAGCCGCTTCGCCACCAGGACGCGCCGCGCCTACGTGGGCTGGCTCCACCTGGTCGGCCACGAGTACTTCCACAACTGGAACATCAAGCGGCTGCGGCCGGTGGAGCTGGGGCCGTTCGACTACGAGCACGAGAACTACACGAAGGGCCTGTGGGTGGGTGAGGGCTTCACCGACTACTACGGCGCGCTGCTGGTCCGGCGCGCGGGCCTCTCCACGCTGGAGGAATATCTCGACGAGCTCTCGGGCTCGATCGAGCGCGTGCAGATGCGCGGCGGCCGGGCGGTGCAGTCGGTGGACATGGCGTCGTTCGACACCTGGATCAAGCAGTACCGCCCCGACGAGAACAGCACGAACACGAGCATCGACTACTACGACAAGGGCGCGACGATCGCGTTCCTGCTCGACGCGAAGATCCGCAAGGCCACGGCGGGCGCCAGGACGCTGGACGCGGCCATGCGCCTCGCCTACGAGCGCTTCTCGGGCGCGAAGGGCTACACGCCCGAGCAGTTCCAGGGGACGATGGGCGAGACGGCGGGGCAGGACCTGAAGGGCTGGTTCGCCGACGTGGCCGGCAGCACGAAGGAGCTCGACTTCACCGAGGCCCTGGACTTCTACGGGCTGCGCTTCGCGCCGGTGGATCCCAAGAACGCGCGCGCCACCATGGGAGCGTCCACGCGGTCCGACGGCGGCCGGCTGGTGGTCACGGTGGTCCGCCGCAACACTCCCGCCTACGACGCGGGCCTGAACGTGGACGACGAGATCCTGGCCATCGACGACGTGCGCGTCAGGGCCGACGGCCTGACGGCCCGGATGGATCAGTACAAGGCCGGCGACCGGATCCGCCTGCTCGTCGCGCGCCGCGACCGCCTGACGACGCTCGACGTCACCCTCGCGCCCGAACCCGGCCGTCCGTGGCGGCTGCAGGTCCGGCCGGACCAGACCGCCGAGCAGAAGGCGCGCCTCGCTGCCTGGCTGGGGCTCTAGGTTTCGCCGCGAGGCCGGCTGCGGCCCCTATTCCTCCCGCATGACCAGCGCGGGATCGATGTGGGCGGCGCGCGCGGCCGGGCGCCACGCGGCCAGCAGCGCCACGGCGGCCAGCACCGCCACGGCCGCCGCGAACGTGGCCGGGTCCGCGGGTGAGACACCGAACAGCATCGACTGCAAGAGCCGGGTCGCGCCCAGGGCGCCGAGCACGCCGGCGGCAAGCCCGGCGGCCACCGCCGGGCCGATGCTGGCGGCCACCAGTCCCCGGACGTTGCCGGGCGAGGCGCCGAGGGCCATCCGGATGCCGATCTCGCGTCCGCGCCTGGCCACCGCGTAGCTCAGGATGCCGTAGACCCCCAGCGCTGCCAGCACGAGCGCCATTACGCCGAACGCTGCCACGATGGTGAGCGCGAAGCGGCGGCTCGCCGTGGACCGCTCCACGGCGGCGCTCAGGCGCGACATCTCCACCGGCACGGTGGGATCCAGCGTGCGCCACGCCTCCCTGAGCGCGGCGGCCACGCCGTCGGGAGCGACGCCGGGCTGCAGGCGGACCGCCGTCGTCAGTCCGTAGCGGGTCCGCATCGGCAGTTGACGGTAGTCCACGAACACCTCGGGCTGCGGCTCGTCGGCCAGGTCGCGGAACCGCATGTCGTCCACGACGCCCACGATCGTCAGCCACGGGTTGACCTCGTCCATGCCGGCGAAGCGCAGCCGCCGGCCGATCGGGTCCGTCCCGGCGAAGTGCTTGCGCACCAGCGTCTCGTTCACGATGGCCGCCGGCGCCGCGCCGGCGACGTCGCGGGCGTCGAAGCGCCGGCCGCGCGTCAGCCTCGCGCCGATGGCGTCGAAGTAGCCGGCGCTGGCCACGCGGTACATCGCCGACTGCGCCACCCAGTCGTCCTTCACGTCGTCCCAGTTCTGGCCGTCGAGCATGAAGCCGCCGTTGGCGTCCAGCCCGCTCATCGGCGGCGCGTTGACGAGCCCCACGCGCGCCACCCCGGGGATGGCCGCCGCGCGCGCGAGCCAGGCCTCGTACAGCCGCGCGGCGCCGTCCGGGCCATCGGCGTGTCCGCCCGGCACCGTGGTCTCCACCGTGAGGACGCCCTCGGCGGCAAAGCCCGGGTCGACCGTCAGCAGCGACAGCAGGCTCCGGCCGAGGAGTGCCGCGGCGATCACGAGCAGCAGGGCGACGGCGATTTCGAGCGCCACCAGGCCCTGCCGCGCCGCGCCGCCGCCGCCGGCCGTGCCCGTCCTGCCTCCCGCGGCGAGGGTCTCGGCGGTGGAGCGCCGGGACAGGTGCAGGGCCGGGAGCAGGCCGAAGACGACGGGCGTCACGAGCGCCAGGGCCGCGGCGACGCCCGCGCTGCGCCAGTCCACGCCCACCTCCCCCAGGCGCGGAATGGACGCCGGCGCGAGCCGGACGAGGACGCGCACGAGCGCGGTCGCCCCGGCCAGCCCGACGGCCACGGCGCCGGCGGCCAGGACCAGGTTCTCCACGAGGAGCATCCGCACCAGGCGCGTGCGGCTGGCGCCGAGCGCCACCCGCATGCTGAACTCACGGACGCGATCGGCGCCTCGCGCGATGACCATGTTCGCCACGTTCGCGCAGGTGGCCAGGAGCACCACGCCCACGCCCGCCAGCAGGACGAGGAGCACCTGCCGGGCCCCACGCACCGAGTACTCCAGGAGTGGGATCACGCTGGCGTCGGTCCCGTCGTTCTCGGCGCCGTAGGTCGCCTCGATGCGCCGCGCGATCGTGGTCATCTCCGCCTGGGCGCTCGTCATCGAGGCGCCCGGGCCGAGGCGCGCCACGACGCGGTAGTTGTGGGCCGTCCTGGACGACGTGTCTTCCTGGGACTCGAGCGGGAACCACACGTCGGCCCCGGCGGGATAGGCGAAGCCCTCGGGCATGACGCCCACGACAGGCGCGCGCTGGCCGTCCACCTCGAGGGTGAGCGCTGCCAGGTCGGTCCGGCCGCCGAGGACGCGCGTCCACAGCCCATGGCTCACGACGACCGCGGGTGGGCCGTGCAGGGCCGACTCCTCGGCCGTGAACGGCCGTCCCAGCGCCGGCTCCACCTGGAACGCCGCGAAGAACTGGCGCGTGACGCCGTAAACGCCGGTGACGACGGGCTCCTGTCCGCCGATCACGGTGGTCCGCCCGCCGCTCCAGGCGGCGAGCGCCGAGAACGACGAGGCGGCCTGCTGCCAGTCGCGGAAGTTCGGGGCCGAGACCCCGATGGTGCGCGAGCGGGCGGTGGCCTCCCAGATCGTGACGATCCGGTCGGGCGCGGGATAGGGCAGCGCCTTCAGGAGCACGCCGTCCACGACGCTGAAAACGGCAATCGTGCACCCGACCCCCAGGGCCAGGAGCAGGCCGGCCGCGGCCGTGAACGAGGGCGTGCGGCGGAGGCTTCGAACGGCCGTGCGCAGGTCCGCGAACATGACAGAGCTTTGACGGAGCCCGGGCCTGGCGAGTTGCCGGCCGGCCCAACCTTCATGGGGCCGATAACGTCTACAGATCCGTTCGCATGCCGCCCGCCGCCGTGAAGCCGTTCGTCCCACCGTTCGTCCTCGCGGCGGCTCTCCTCGCCGCCGCCTCGACGGTCCCGGCCCACGCGGCCACCCGCGCCGTGGCCGAGGCGCAGGCCGTGTCCACCGGCGGCCCGATCGTGATCGACGGACGCTTCGACGAGGCCGTCTGGGCGACCGCGCCCGTCATCGGCGAGTTCGTGCAGCGCGAGCCGGCCGAGGGCGCCGAGCCGTCCGAACGGACCGAGGCGCGCCTGGCCTACGACGACGGCGCGTTGTATGTGGCCATCCGGGCGTTCGATCGCGAGCCGGCCGGCATCGTCGGGCTGCTGACGCGCCGCGACGAGTCGTCGCCGTCCGACTGGGTGAAGGTGGTCGTGGACTCGTTCCACGACCGGCGCACGGCGTACGAGTTCGCCGTCAACCCGGTGGGCGTCAAGGCCGACCGCTACTACTTCAACGACGGCCAGGACGACCCGAGCTGGGACGCCGTGTGGGACGTCCAGGTGGCGCGCGACGCGGAGGGCTGGCGCGCCGAGTTCCGGATCCCCTTTTCGCAGCTCCGCTTCAGCAAGGGGGGCGGCCCGGTGGGCCTGGCCATCATCCGCCAGATCCCGCGGGCGAACGAGACCTCCACGTGGCCCCTCATCGCGCGCAGCGTCAACGGCTTCGTGTCGCAGTTCGGCGACGTGAACGGCATCCGGCCGGGCGGGTCCGGCAAGCGCCTGGAACTCATGCCGTACTCGCTGGGGCAACTGGAGGTGGCGACCCGGGAAGCCGGCAATCCGCTCTCGACGCGCACCGACCCCGGCGCGTCGCTCGGCCTCGACCTGAAGTACGCCGTCACCCCGGGTCTCACCCTCACGGCCACGCTGAATCCCGACTTCGGCCAGGTGGAGGCCGACCCGGCGGCCCTGAACCTGGACGCCTTCGAGCTGTTCTTCTCGGAGCGCCGCCCGTTCTTCGTCGAAGGCTCGGGCGTGTTCCGCTTCAACATGGACTGCAACGACGGCAACTGCACGGGCCTCCTGTACTCGCGGCGGATCGGCCGCGCGCCGCAGGGATCGCCCGACACCGGCGACGACGAATACGCCGACACGCCCACGGCTGCCACCATCCTCGGCGCGGCCAAGCTCACGGGGCGCGTCGGGGCGTTCTCGGTCGGCGCCCTGAGCGCCGTCACGCAGCAGGAGCGCGCCACGATTGCCGCCGGCTCCCTGCGCCGGCAGCAGGTGGTGGAGCCGCTGACGTCCTTCAACGTGATGCGCGTGCGCCACGAGTTCGCCGACGCCTCGAACCTGGGCATGATGCTCACGAGCACGTCGCGCCAGAACACGGGCGACACGCGCTTCCTCGGCGACCAGTCCTTCGCAGGTGGTGTGGACTACGACTGGCGGATCTGGCAGCGCTACAGCCTGCAGGGCTTCGTGGCCGCCAGCCGCGTCTCGGGCGATGCCGAGGCCATCCTGCGCCTGCAGGAGAACGCCGTCCACTACTTCCAGCGGCCCGACGCGGACTACCTCGACTACGACCAGGGCGCCACGTCGCTCGCGGGCCACGCCGGCGCGGTGAGCCTGCAGAAGATCAGCGGCGAGCGCCTGCGCTTCTCCGGCAACTACGGCTACAAGAGCCCGGGCTTCGAGACCAACGACCTGGGCTTCCAGCGCCGGGCCGACGAGCGGACGATCAGCCACTGGGTGCAGTGGCGCGACAACAACCCCGGCCGCTTCAAGCGGACCTACGCCCTCAACTTCAACGAGTGGGCCGGCTGGAACTTCGGCGGCGACCGCCTGTACAGCGGCGGCAACATCAACATGCACTGGCAGTGGCAGAACAACTGGCGCAACGGCTTCGGCGTGAACCTCAACGCCACGGAGCTACGCGACCGCGCCACGCGGGGCGGCCCGGCCGTCCGCGTGGGCCGGGGCTGGGGCGTCTGGCACTACGTCCAGGCCGACGACCGGCAGCGGGTGTTCCTGGGCTACGACGGCTTCGTCGGCGGCAACGTCGACGGGTCGTCGAACATCAACGCGAGCCCGCGGCTCACGTGGCGCCCGAGCCGCTCCGCCCGCGTCGAGGTCGGGTTCCGCTACAGCCGCAACAACGACAACGCCCAGTGGGTGGAGAACGTCACCGACGACGACGGCCGCGTCCACTACGTGTTCGGCCGGCTGCGCCAGCGGACGGTCGCCATGACCTTCCGCGCGAACTACACCCTCAGCCCGAACCTGTCGCTGCAGAGCTACGCCGAGCCGTTCGTGTCGGCCGGCCGCTACGTGGACTACTCGGAGCTGGCCGCCGCCCGCGCCGGCACCTACGACGACCGCTTCCGGCCCTACGCCTACGACGACAACGCGGACTTCAACTTCCGCAGCTTCCGCACGACCAACGTCCTGCGCTGGGAATACCGGCCGGGCTCCTCGCTGTTCGTGGTCTGGCAGCAGGGCCGGCAGGGCGACGGCGACCAGGGCGACTTCCGCTTCGGCCGCGACTTCGGCGACCTCTTCTCCACGCCCGCGCACAACACCTTCCTGGTCAAGTTCAGTTACTGGTTCAATTACTGATGCGCGTAGGGACCAGGGCGCCTGGTCCCTGGTCCCCGGTCCCTTCTCGGGTCGCCGATCGTCGTTGCGGCGGCGACGCGCCTCCCCGAATCGGGGCCCGGGCGCCGGGCCCCGTGGGTCATCTGATACCCTCATGGGCGCGCGGAGCCGGTCCCGGGAGGGCTGGCGGCCGGCGGGAGGGCACATGGGTTCTGTACGGATGTGGGCGGGGGCGCTGGCGTGCCTCGGAGTGATGGTGATGTCGGGCGCGTGGACGGGCGGGGCCGTCTCGGCCCAGATGAAGCCCGCGGCGCCGCCGCCGGCCGTCGTCGGCAACGTGGAGCACGGGCGCTACATCGTCGAGTCGATCGCGCACTGCGCCGAGTGCCACTCCACCCGCGACTCGCAGGGCAACATCATCGAGTCCACGCGGTTCCACGGCGGCCCGATGCCGGCGCGCGTGCCGTGGCCGGCCGACTGGCCGGTGATGACGCCGCCCATCGCCGGGCTTCCGGGCTACTCCGACGAGCAGGCGGTGCGGCTGCTCACCGAGGGCGCCATCCGGCGCAACGGCACCCGCGCCCGGGCGCCGATGCCGCGCTTCCGCATGACGCCCCAGGACGCCGCGGACGTCATCGCCTTCCTGCGGACCCGGTAGGACCCGGATGGGGAAGGGGCGGCTCGAAGCCTTCAGCGACGGCGTCCTCGCCATCATCATCACGATCATGGTGCTGGAGCTGAAGGTGCCGCACGGCGATGAGCCGGCGGCGCTCCAGCCGCTGTGGGGCGTGTTCGTCAGCTACGTCCTGAGCTTCATCTACCTCGGCATCTACTGGAACAACCACCATCACATGCTGCACACGGTGAAGGACGTCACCGGCGGCGTGCTGTGGGCGAACCTGCACCTGCTGTTCTGGCTGTCGCTCGTGCCGTTCGTCACCGGGTGGATGGGCGAGAACCACTTCACGTCCTGGCCGACGGCGCTCTACGGCGTGGTGATGCTGATGGCGGCCATCGCCTACTGGGTGCTGCAGCGCGCGATCATCGCGGCGCAGGGCCCCGACTCGCTGCTGAAGCGGGCCGTCGGCGGGGACTGGAAGGGCAACCTGTCGCCGCTGCTGTACGTGATCGCCATCATAGTGGCGATGCCGCTGCCGGCCCTGTCGCTGGCGCTCTACGCGGCCGTCGCCGTGATCTGGCTGGTGCCCGACCGCCGGATCGAGCGCGTGATTCGGGGGGGCTGATCGTCCGCGCCGGCGCCGGGGCGCCGCGCGGGGCGGGTCAGTCGGCCTCGACGCCGGCCGTGCCCATCGAGACGTCCGCCAGGCCGGACCGGATCATGAGGGCGTAGATCACGACGCCCGGGAACGCGACCGCCGTCGTCAGCAGGTAGAAGTTCACGAACCCCACGGCGTCGATGAGCGAGCCCGCCGTGGTGGCCGTCAGGAAGCGGCCGGCGATGCTCGCCGCCGCCGACAGCAGCGCGTACTGCGTCGCCGTGTAGCGCAGGTTGCACAGCGCCGACAGGTAGGCCACGACTGTCACGCCCCCGATGCCGCTGGCGAAGTTCTCGAACCCGATGGCCCCGGCCATCCCGAGGTTGCTGTGGCCGTAGGCGGCCAGCGCCGCGAAGCTGAAGTTCGACACCGCCATCAGCACCAGGCTTACGCGCACCGACCGCTTCAGGCCCAGGG
>JBFWXO010000070.1:0-23772 GCA_050187355.1 Vicinamibacterales bacterium | reverse complement strand
CGGCGGCGAAGGACGCCTTGGACCGCCAGCCGGACGAGGGCGCCGCGATCACGCGCAATCTGTTCGTCACGCTCGCCATGGTGGAGTCCACGGCGATCTTCTGCCTCGTCATCGCGCTGTTCCTGCTCTTCGCCAACCCGTTCACCGTGGCGGCGGGCGGATAGGCCGCGGAGCGCCGCGATGTCGCCCTGGCTCACTACCTTCGTCCTCGAGCTGGCCAATTTCGCCCTGCTCGTGGTGTTGATCGGCTGGCTGTTGTTCACGCCGGTCCGCGCCGCGCTCGATGCGCGCGCGGCGGCCGAACGCGAGCGGCGCGCCAGTCTGGAAACGCAGGCGCGGACGATCGCGGACGCGCAGGCCGCGCTCGACCGGGCGCGCGGGGCGTTCGACGATGAGATGGCCGAGGAGCGGCGCTCGCGCCTGTCGGCCGCCGACGCCGAGGCGGCCGCCCTCGTCGCGGCCGCCCGTGTCGCCGCGGACCGTGAGATCGCCAGGCGCCGCCGCCTGCTGGCGCACCTGGACCGGGCCGAGGTGGAGCAGCTGGCCGGTGCCGTCGGCGAGGCCGCCCGCGAGGCCGTCCAGCGCCTGCTGGCGGCCGTCGCGGCCCCCGACGTCGACCGGGCGATGGTGCTGGCCGCGTGTCAGGAACTCCTCGCGGCGGGCGCACCGCTGGGCGAGGTGCTCGTGGAGTCGGCCGCGCCCCTCGGCGACGACCTTCGTCGTGCCATCGCCGACGCCGCCAAGGCCCACGCGTCGTCGGTGGCCTACGCCGTCCGGCCGGCGCTGGGCTCGGGCGTGCGGATCACGACCGCGCGCGGCGTCGTCGACGCGACGGCCGCCGGTCTTGCCACGCACGCCGAACGCGTGCTCGCGGCGCACCTGGCGGCGCCGGCCGCGGAGCCGTGACCCATGGGCGCCCCGACCGAGCGCGTGACCCGGGCGCTGCGCGAGGCGGCGCCGGCGCTCGACCTCCGCGCGGGTCTCAGACCGCGCGGCGTCGTGACGCGCGTGGCCGACGACGTGGCGTGGGTGGCCGGCCTCGACGACGTCGGCTCCGAGGAACTCGTGGCGTTCGACGGCGGTGCGGTGGGGATGGCCCTCGAACTGGGCCCGGCGCTGACGGGCGTGGTCCTGCTCTCGGACGCCCGCGACATCACCGTCGGGCAGGCGGTGACGGCGCTCCATCGCCAGCCGTCGTTCCCCGCCGGCGCGGACGCTCTTGGCCGGGTCGTGGACCCGCTGGGGGCGCCGCTCGATGGCGGCGCCCGGCTGGCGGACGCCTTGCGCCCGCTGTTCCGGCCGGCGCTCGAGTTCATCGAGCGAACTGACGTCGATCGGCCGCTCGCGACGGGCGTGGCGCTGCTGGACGGCGCGGTCCCCATCGGGCGGGGACAGCGGGAGCTCATCATCGGCGACCGCGACACCGGCAAGACCGCGCTCGCCGTGGACGTGGTCGCCGCGCAGCGTCAGGGCGACGTGACGTGCGTGTACGTGCTGGTCGGACAGCCGTTGTCGCGGGTGCAGTCCCTGCGCGAGACGCTCGAGGCCGCCGGCGCGCTCGAGAACACGGCCATCGTCGCCGCGGACGCCTCGCGCGCACCGGGGCTGCAGTATCTGGCTCCGTACGCGGGCGCCACGCTGGCCGAGGCCCTGCGGGATCTCGGCGGCCAGGACGTGCTGATCGTCTACGACGACCTGACGAAGCACGCCGACGTCTACCGCGAGCTGTCGCTGCTGCTCGATCGTCCGCCCGGGCGCGAGGCGTACCCCGGCGACATCTTCTACGTGCACGCCGAGCTGCTGGAGCGCGCCAGCGCACGCCGGTCGGATCTCGGCGGCGGGTCGATCACGGCCCTGCCCATCGTCGAGACCACCGAGAGCGACCTGTCCGGGTACATCCCGACGAACCTCGTCTCGATCACGGATGGCCAGATCTACCTGGACCCGGCACGGCACGAGCGCAACCAGCGGCCGGCCGTGGACGTGGGGCGCAGCGTGTCCCGCATCGGCGGCAAGGCGCAGCCGCCCGTGATGCGCGTGGCGGCGAAGAATCTGCGCATCCTCCTCGCGCGATTCGAGGCGCTCGAATCCCTGACGCGCGTCGGGCTCGAGGTGGACGCCGCCACGGCGCGCACGATCCGACGCGGCCGCGTACTGCGCGAGCTCATGAAGCAGCCGCGGCTCACGCCTCGTCGTGGCACCGACCAGGTCGTGGCGCTCAGTGCGGCCGGGCAGGGCTGGCTCGACGAGGTCGCCCCGGCGCGGGCGGCCGCCGTCGCGGCGCGGGCCGCCGCCGCGGTGCGCGCCAGCCAGCCCGCCGTGGCACGCGCCCTCGACGAAGGCCGCGTCCCCGAGGGCGATTGGCTGGCCACGCTGCGGGCCATCGTCGGCCGGGCCGCCGCCGACCCGGCACCGGAGGGGCGCGACGCGGCCGGGGGCTCCCGATGAAGCGCGCGCAGACGCTTCGCCGGCAGCTGGCCGCGCTCCGCCTGCTCGGCGAGGCCATCGACGCCATGCGATCGCTGTCCGCGCATCACCTGCGGCGGGCTCGCGCCGGGCTCGCCCCGGCCCGCGCCTATCGAGCCGGCATCGACCGCGCCCTGGCCTCGACCGGCATCATGCAGGCGCTGCCGGCCGCGCACCTGCCGGCGACCGTGGTGCTCGGACCGGATCTGGGCCTGTGCGGCGGCTACACGGAGGCGCTGGTCGCACACGTCGCCGCACGGCGGCGGACGGCCGCCGGCCCCGTCTACTGCGTGGGCCGTCGGCCCGAGCCGAGCCTGCGCCGCGCAGGCGTGGAGGTCGCCCGCCGCTACGACGGTGTCTCCAGTCTCGATGGGACCGCGCGGCTGCTCCTGACGCTGGCCGACGACGTCGTGGCTGACTACGCCGGCGGCCGGTTCGCGACGCTGGACGTCGTCTCGGCCAGATTCGATGGCGTGGGAGCATTCACGACGGTCACGACGTCCGTCCTGCCCGTGGCCCCGCATGACGGCGGCGCGCCGGCGGCGGCGACGCCGTACGTCCGCCCCGAGGTCCTGGCCCGCACGGCCGTGCGCGAGTACCTGTACTCCACGCTCCACGGCCTGCTGGTGGACGCGCTCGCCGCCGAACATGGCATGCGCCTCGTGGCCACACAGGCCGCGGGCGAGTGGCTGGACGGCGAGATCGAGCGGCTGCAGCGCCAGGTGTCCCGCGCGCGGCAGGCGGCCGGCACCCAGGAAGTCCTCGACGTGGCCGCTGCCGCCCGGCTCAGGCGCCGGGCGTCGTGAGCGGTGCCATCGGGGTTTCCCCGACAGGTCCGACCAGCCCGCCCGATGGCCTCCGGCGCGCACGCCCGGTACGATGGCCGCAGGGAGGCCGCCATGACCGTACGCGAACTGATGTCGTCACCGGCGGCGACGTGCGCGCAGGACACGGCCCTGCCGGCCGTGGCCCGGCTGATGCGCGATCACGACTGCGGGTGCATTCCGGTGCTCGACGACCACGGCTACGTCGTCGGCATCGTCACCGACCGGGATATCTGCGTGGCGCTCGCCGCGCGCGGCGGGAGCGCGGATCTCGGGTGCGCGGGCGAGGCCATGACCGCGGCCGTGCACACCTGCCTGCCCGGCGACGGCGTGGCCGACGCGCTGCAGGTGATGCGGCGCTTCCACGTCCGGCGCGTGCCGGTGGTGGATGGCAGCGGGCGTCTGCAAGGCATCGTGTCCTTCGACGACCTGGCGCGCGCCGCGGGCAGGAACGGCGCCCCGGCGCCCGCCGAGGTCGCGTCGGCGATGGCCGACATCTGCCGGCCGCGCAGCCGCGAGCCCGACGCGGTGGCCTGAGTCGCGGGCGCGTGGGTGTCCGCGCTGGAGGATGTCGTGGAACACGTGGAGAGCCTGCTCAAGACCGCGCTCGCCGAAATCGAGCGGATGCTGACGACGAAGACCGTCGTCGGTGAGCCGATCGAAGTGGCGGGCAACACGATCGTGCCGCTCGTCGCCGTGGGCTTCGGCTTCGGCGGCGGTGGCGGCGTCGGCGAGGACCAGAAGTCGGCGTCGGCGAAGGGGGAAGGCGCCGGCACCGGCGGAGGCGGCGGCATCAAGCCCGTCGCGGTCGTCATCGTGGACAAGGACGGCAAGGCGCGGGTCGAGCCGATCCGGGCGGCCGCGTCGGTCGTCGAGAAGATCGGGGAGGCCGTGGCCAGGGTGGTCGAGACGCGCGAGGGCAAGGGGCGCGCGCCGGCGCCATCGGCGTCCTGAGGCGGAGCGCGCGCCCGTGCTGGCCACGGTGGCTGCCGTGCTGGCCGCCGCGGCGGTCGTGCTCGTCCTGGCGATCGCCGTCGTGCTGGCCGTCCCCGTGGACGTGGATGTCGGCCTTCGCGGCGACGCCTCGGCCGGCGGCCGTCCGCTGGACGTGCTCGTGCGCGTCGGCTGGCTCCGGTGGACGTGGCGCTCCGACGGCCCGCGGTCGCGGACCCGGCGGAGGCGCGCGCCGCGCGCCGGTCGACCTGCCGCCACGCCGCGCCGCAGCGGCTGGTCCGCCGTGGCCGCGTTTCGTTCACCGGGGTTCGCGGCCGTGGTCCGCAGGCTGACGGCCGATCTCGCGCGCGTGCTGCGTCCCCGCGAGGCCCGCGGCGTCGTCTACGTCGGCCTCGACGACCCGGCGGACACTGGCGCGGTCTTCGGGTGGCTCCAGGCGGTCGCCGGGCCGGTGCGCGGCCATGGCGGCGATCTGACGATCGTGCCGTTCTTCGACGGGCGGCGGCTCGCGGCGGAGGCCGACCTCCGCTGGCGGATCCGTCCGGCGTCGGTCGTCGGCCCCATCGTGGCCTTCGGGGCCAGTCCCGCGACGTGGCGGGCGGCCCGTGCCGGATGGCGCGCGCGGCGCGCGGGCTGAACGACCGGGGTCGGGGCATCCCCTACGCCGGGCTGGGACGGCCCCGATGGTCGAGCTGGTGGATCCGCGAGAGGCTGTGCGAACGCCCGCCGCCGCTCGCACTCGAGCCGCGTCGATGCCGATGAGCGCCCGATGCCCACACCCGCGCACCGCGCCGCACCGCCGTCCACGCCGGGGCCGCCCGCCGACGCCGAACCCGGCCGGCCCGCCGCGCCCGTGGACGGCGACGTGGTGATCGGATCGCTGCCGGACGCCCCGCTCCGCTTCGGGATCCGCCAGGTCCCGAACGAGTACCAGTTCGCGTCGCGCCACATCAGCGAGTGCGTGTCGCTCGGACGCCGGTTCGCGACGGCCCATCGCGTGGACGTCTGGTCGGTGGACGACAGCGGACAGGCGATCCTCATCGAGCGCAACCGCGGGCTGGGCCACAGGCGTGTCGCGCCGGAGGTCCCCGCGCCGCGCGGCGCCCGGTGGCCGCCCCGGCGTCCCGATTCGCGCCAGGACGGCTAGTACTAGGCGGGGCGCAGCAGCATGTAGGCGGCGAGCGCGAGCAGCAGGCCCGCGAACGCCTGCTGCAGCCGGCGCGCGGGAATGTGTCCCGCCAGCTGCCCGCCGGCGAGCACGCCCAGCGACGCGATGCCGGCGAAGATCGCCACCGTGGCCCAGTCGAGGCTGACCTGCTGCCGGTAGCCGGCGAGACCCGACAGCGTGCTCAGCGCGATCACGAGCAGGGCCGTGCTCGTGGCCTCGCGCATCGGGATACCGCCCACGACGACCAGCGCCGGGACGATCATGAAGCCCCCGCCGATGCCGACCAGGCCCGTCAGCAGCCCCACGCCGATGCCGATCCCGGCCACGACCAGCGGATGCGCCCGGTCCGTCGCGTGCCACTCCTCGGAGGCCCGTGATCGCTGCCACATCGCCGCGGCTGCCGAGAGCATGGCGACGGCGAGCAGCGTGAGCTGGGTGCTCCCGTCGAGGTAGGCGGCCGCCCGCGCGCCCGCGTAGGACCCGGCCATCGTCGCCGGGGCCATGGCAAGGGCCGGCCCGAGCGCCAGGGTCCCCCGGCGGCGCGCCGCCACCGCGCCGGTGGCCGCGGCCAGGCCGACCACCGGCAGGCTCATGGCGATGGCCTGCTTGGCCGGGTACCCGAGGACGTAGGTGAAGACGGGCACGGTCAGGATGGAACCGCCCCCGCCCAGCAGGCCGAGCGAGAGGCCGATGATGGTCGCGAGCCCCCACGCCGAGAGGGTCATCGGGCGCCGGCTCCCGCGCCCGGGCGGTCCCGGGACGCACGAGCCGGGCCCGGAGGGGCGCTCCACGGCGCGATCATGGCGCCCAGTCTATGCCACCGCCGCCGCCCGCGGCGGGCCGGAAACCCCCGTATAATTCACGGCCGGACCCATACGGAGGTGAGCCCCCGCCGTGGGTGTCCGGAGGAGACGCGATGAGCTCGAACACGAAAGGCCGCCGACGACTGATGACGGGCCTCGGCACCACCGCCGCCGCCGTGGCGCTCGGCACCCGCAGGGCGGCCGCCCAGGGCGCGGGATCCACCTTTGAACCCCCCCGGCACTCCCAGGACGACTGGATGGATCTGCCCGGCAAGCACCGGGTCGTCCTCGACATCACGAGCGCCGCAGGCATGCCCGAAGGCATCCGCTTCGCCGGCAACCTCTTCAACGGGTCCAAGACGGGCTACGGCCTCGAGGACGCCGACCTGGCGCTCATCGTCGTGCTGCGGCATGCCGCCACCGCGTACGGCTACGGCCAGGGCATCTGGGCGAAGTACGGCACGCTCCTCGACTCGAAGGCGGCCGAACCGCCGACGGCGAACCCGTTCGACGCCGCGCCGCGCCAGCAGCTCAGCGGCCTGGCCAAGCGTGGCGTGCACTTCCTCGTGTGCGGATCGGCCAGCCTGGGGCTGGCGAGCCGCCTCGCCGGCAAGGACGGCGACTCCGCGGCCATGATGAAGACCATGACGGCCGACATGATTCCGAACAGCCACATCCTGGTGGGGGTGGCCGGAGTCGTCGGCGCGACCCGCGCGCAGGAGCGCGGCTACAGCTATCTATTCGTCGGCTAGGGGCGCCGCGCGTTCGACGGGCGCCCCCGCCCCGTCCACCGAACACCCATCGCCAGGGAGGTCCCCATGTCCCATGAGTCGTCGTCGCCTCGTCGTGGATTTCTGACGCGTCTCGCCGCCGCCGCCGCCGCGGTCGGCGCCTCCGGTTCCCGGGCGTTCGGCGCCGAGCGCCAGGGCGCCGCGCCCGGCTGGCTCGGCGAGGTGAAAGGGCGGCACCGGTGCCTCTTCGACTTTCCCCGGCACAACAACGGCTGGGGCCTCGTCCACGTCCTCAACTACCTGAACACCTACAACACGGCCTACAAGACGACGGCCGGACAGGTGGGGGCCGTCGGCACGTTCTACGGCATCGGCAGCGGCTCGAGCATCTCGATGGCGTTCAACGACACCATCTGGGCCAAGTACGCGCTCGGCGAGTACACGGGACTCAAGGACGCGAGCGGCAAGCCGTACACGCGCAACGTCTTCCACCGCCCGACCGCCGACGACCGCCACCTGCTGTCGAGCGCCATCCAGGTGCCGAACCTCGACGCGTTCGGCCAGTTGCTGCCGGCGGCCGGCATCGAGAGCCTGCAGAAGATGGGGACGAAGTTCCTGATCTGCGCCAACGCGCTGGGCGCGTGGGAGCTGGAGCTCTCGGCGCGCGGCAAGGGAACGCCGGAGGCCATCGACAAGGAGCTTCGCGCGAACCTGCTGCCCGGCGTGACGGTCGTCCCGGCCATGGTCATCGCGATCGAGGAAGCCCAGGCGGCAGGCATTGCCTACAACCGCCAGTGACGGAGTTCAGCACCAACGGTACGTAGGAGGACATGACATGACGAGATATATCGGCGCCCTGGCGCTCGCCCTGGCCCTTCCGGGCGTCGCGGCGGCGCAGGCCCCCTCGGTCGATGCGCAGATCGCGACCGCCACCAAGGTCCTGCCGGAGGACCTGCGCGCGGGGGCCACCGTGGTGACCTACGACGAGGCCACCGGCGCCCGCAAGGTGCTGCGCCAGGGCACGAACTTCCTGGAGTGCCAGCCCCGCGGCGAGGACGGCTTCGCCCGCTGCTACAACAAGATCTTCGCGCCGCGCCGCGATCTCGAGGCCAAGCTCCGCGCCGAGAAGAAGTCGGACAAGGAGATCGCCGAGGCCGTGGCCGCGGCGACGAAGGCCGGCACCCTCCCCGCGCCGCCGAAGGCGATGTTCTCGTACCGCGACTACGACAAGCCGGACCGCATCATGAATCTCTGGGTGGTGTCGCTGCCGAACCGCACGCCGGAGAGCGTGGGGGTCTCCACCGCGCCGCAGCGCAACAACGCCCTCAAGGGCGAGGGCCTGCCGTGGATGATGCTGCCCGGCGAGCCGGGCGCGCACGTGATGATCCCGATCAACCCGCCGCCGAAGACGTCGAAGATCACGGACGTCGCCTCCGATCCGATCGTGCAGGCGACGCTGCCGCTGCCCGAGGATCTGCGCGCGGGCGCCACCGTGTACACCTACGACAAGGCGACGGGCGCCCGGAAGGTGCTGCGCGCGGGCACGAACCACGTGGAGTGCATGCCGAAGGGGGACGACGGGTTCACCTGGTGCTACAGCACCGCCACGTCTGCGCGCCGCGACTACTCGGCGAAGCTCCGGGCGGAGGGCAAGGACGCCAAGGCCATCCAGATGGCCATGGCCGAGGCGACCAAGAACGGCACCATCCCCGAGCAGCCGTACGGCGTGATGTCCTATCGGCTCTACGGGAAGCGCGACCGCATCCAGCTCCTGTGGGTCCTGTCGGTGCCCGGCGCCACGCCCGAGACGATTGGCGTCTCCACCGTGAGCCAGCGCGACAACGCGCTCGAGCTGCGCGGCCGGCCATGGCTGATGCAGCCCGGCACGCCGGGCGCGCACGTCATGATCCCGATCAACAAGTAGGTTCGGGTTGGACTCGGAAGCACGGACCCCCTCCCCGTCCGTCGACACCGGGCTCGTCTACGCGCACGGGCTCGCGTCGCTCGTGACGCTGCTCGTCGCGGCGACGTTCGGGATCGTCGTGGCGATCGAGCTCCTGTGGCCGGACCTCGGCGCCGACACGGCGTGGCTCAGCTGGGGCCGGCTCCGCTACGCGCACACGCAGGGCATCATGCTCGGGTGGCTGGGGAACGCGTTCTTCGCATTCCTCTACCACGCCGTCCCCATCCTCACGGGCCGACCGGTCACGAGCCGCCGCCTGGGCCTGTGGCTGTTCGGCCTGTGGAACTTCGCCGTCGTGGCGCCGGGCTGGATCCTGGTGCTCGCCGGCGTGAGCCAGCCGCTGGAGTGGGCCGAGTTCCCGCTGGCGGTGGACGCCGTCGTCGTCGTCGGCCTCGTCCTGGCGGCGATCCAGTTCCTGCCGGGGTTCTTCGCGCGCGGCCTCGAGTCGCTCTACGTCTCGAGCTGGTACATCATCGGCGGCCTCGTCTTCACCGCGCTGTCCTACCCGATGGGCAACGTCGCGCCCGAAGTGGTGCCCGGCGCGAGCGGCGCCGCCTTCAGCGGCTTGTGGATCCACGACGCCGTCGGGTTGTTCGTGACGCCGATGGCCCTGGCCATCATCTACTTCGTCATCCCCGCCGCCACCCGGCGGCCCGTCTTCAGCCACTTCCTGTCGATGCTGGGCTTCTGGCTCCTGTTCTTCCTCTACCCGCTGAACGGGACCCACCACTACGTCTACTCGGTGATCCCGATGGCGGCGCAGATGGGCGCCGTGGCCGCGTCCGCGCTCCTGGGCGTGGACGTGGTGATCGTGGTGACGAACCTGTTCCTGTCGCTGCGCGGCTCGGGGCTGCTGCCGCGCGACCCGGCGCTGCGGTTCGTCTCGACGGGCACCTTCTTCTACCTGGTCGTCAGCCTGCAGGGCGCCTCGCAGGCGCAGATGGCGGTCAACCAGACGGTGCACTTCACCGACTGGGTCGTGGGCCACTCCCACATGGCCATGCTCGGCTTCGCCAGCTTCGCGGCGGCCGGAGGGCTGGTCCACGTGTGGCAGCGCATCCCGTGGGCGCCGTACAACGAACGCGCGATCAACCACGCCTACTGGCTCATCACGATCGGGCTCGTGATCATGGTGGTGGACCTGACCGCCGCCGGGCTCGTGCAGGGCCAGTTGTGGCAGTCCGGGGCGCCCTGGACCGAATCGCTCGACGCGACGCGTCCGTACTGGATGATTCGGGCCCTGTCCGGACTCCCGCTGGCCGGCGGGTTCCTCGCGCTGCTGTGGGGACTCACGACCGGCCCCCGGGGCGCCGGGCTCCACGCCGTGGAGGGCGGTGTCGGGACCGCGCCGGTGGCCGAGATCGCGCCCCGCCTGGCCGTCGCCTCGGCGCGCACGGAGACGGCATGAGCGGCCAGACCGGCAACGCCCTCCGCATGTCGTACCTCGTGGCGTCGATCGGCGGCGTCGCGTTCTTCGTCCTGTCCATCGTGCTGTTGGGCGCATGGCCACGCCAGGTGCTCGAGGAGCAGACGCGGACGATGGGCCCTGAGTACGTCCTGCGGTTGACCGCGAGCGAGGAGCGCGGACGCGCCATCTACAGCCGCGAGGGCTGTGCGTACTGCCACACGCAGCAGATCCGCTACCTGGCCGCGGACCGCGCCCGGTTCGGAGCGCCCACGCTGGCCTGGGAGACGCGTCTCGACTATCCGCACCTGTGGGGCACGCGGCGGATCGGCCCGGACCTGTCGCGGGCCTCGGGCACGCGTCCCGACGACTGGCACTACGCGCACCTCTACGCGCCGAGGTCGGTCGTGCCGCAGTCGGTCATGCCGGCGTACCGCCGCCTGTTCGACGGCGCCCCGGATCGCCCGCGGCAGGACGCGCGCGACCTGGTGGCCTACCTGAACACGCTGGGCCGTGCACGCGAGCTGGCCGCGCCCGAGGGCGAGACGCGCGCGGAGGAGGCCTGCCACTGTCCCGACGACGCCATGGCGAAGATGGCGTTCGATGGGCCCCTGAACGCCAACCCGGCCCGGGCCCGCCGTTCCGGCGAGGTTCCGTCCCTGCCGGTGGGCGAGGTCGGCCGCGGCCGGGCGCTCTTCCAGGCGCACTGCGAGACCTGCCACGGCGCGGCGGGCGACGGGCTGGGCCCCGGCGCGCGCGGCCTGCAGCCGGTGCCGGCGACTCTGGCGGAGCACGACTACACGCCGGCGCGCGTGGCCGACGTCCTGTGGAACGGCGTGGCGGGCACGGCCATGCCCGCGTGGCGCGACCATCCGCCCGCCGACCTGGCCGCGCTCGTCGAGGCGGTGCGCGCGCTGGGGGCAGGCCGCCCCGAACCGGCGCTGCCGGAGGCGCTGCAGGAGCTCGGGCAGCGCGTGTACCGCGCCAACTGCCAGCAGTGCCACGGCGAGGCGGGCGACGGCCGCGGCACCGCCGCCCCGGAGCTGACCATGGCGCCCGCCAACTTCACCACCCAGCGCCCGTCGCTCAACGAAGCGCTGCGCGTGCTCAGGGGCGGCATCGCGGGCACGCCGATGGCGCCGTGGACGTCGCGCCTGGCCGATGCGGAGATCGTCGCCGTCGCGCAGTACGTGCGGACGTTCTACGCCGGCGACGTCAGGGGGACCCGGTGATCTCCGACGTGATCGTCGGCGGCGCCGTGGCGTTCGCCGTGGTCTTCGTGGCCGCGTGGCTGGCGTCGCCCCGCCTGCGGACGCGCATCGAGCGTCCGAAGCACCAGTTCCAGGAGGCCGTGACCGGGTACGACCGGGCCCGCGGCCAGGAAGGACGACCCTCGTGACGCCTCCCGACGACGTCCGCAGCACCAGGGGTTTCGGCCCGGCCATCGTGGCCTCGGTCGTGGCCGGCGCCGCGATCGTGGCCGGCGCCCTGGCCTTTGCGCCGCGCGCGCCCGGCGAGGCCGCCGCGGCCCCGGTGGCCCCCGCCTATGCCACCGAGGAATACGGCCGGCGGCTGGTCGCGCACACGGCCGAGCTCCTGGGGCAGGACCAGTCCGACCCCGGACTCCGCTATATCAACAGCCGCCTGAACTGCGGGTCCTGCCATCTCGCCACCGGCACCGAGCCGGGCACGCTGACCCTGCTGCAGACCGACGAGCACTACCCGCGCTTCTCGGGCCGCGCCGGCACGATGACCGACATCGAGGACCGCATCAACGAGTGCATGCAGCGGAGCATGAACGGTAAGCCGCTGCCCATGGACAGCCCCGAGATGATCGCCATGGCGTCGTACCTGCGCTCGCTCGGCACCCAGTACCAGGCCACGGCGGCGAGCAAGCTGAAGGCCGAGGAGCCCCCGCCGTTCAAGACGCCGGCCCGCGCCGCCGACGTCGCGCTGGGCCAGATCGTCTACAGCGGTCGCTGCGCGGCCTGCCACGGGGCTGACGGGCTCGGCCTGCTCGCCACGGAGGACCGGTCCAAGGGCTATCTCTTCCCGCCGCTCTGGGGACCGGACTCGTTCAACAACGGCGCCGGCATGCACCGCGTGCTCACGGCCGCGCGGTTCATCAAGGCGCGGATGCCGCTCGGCGACGCGAATCTGACCGATGACGACGCCTTCGACGTGGCCGCGTTCATCAACTCGAAGCCGCGGCCCGAGATGTCGAACCTGGAGCGCGACTACCCGGACAAGACGGCCAAGCCGATCGACAACCCGTACGGGCCCTTCGCCGACGAGTTCCCGGAAGAGCAGCACCGGATCGGCCCGTTCCCGCCGATCGACGCCTACTACAAGGCCCTCAAGAAGAAGTAGCCGCGGGGCACGCGCGCGTGGCCAGCATCGGACATCTCGCCGTGGGCATGGCCGCGTCGCGGCTCTCGCCGCCGCCGGACCGCCGTCGCCTGGCGCGGGCCATGGTGATCTTCGCGGCGCTGGCGATGCTGCCCGACGCCGACGTGGTCGGCGGGGCCTTCGGCGTGCCGTACGGCGCGTCATGGGGGCATCGCGGCGCGACGCACTCGTTCGTGTTCGCCGCCGCCGTCGGCGCGGTGATGGCGGTCGCGGCTCCCTGGGCCGCCGCGCCCGGGCGGACGTTCCTGGTGGCCGCGCTGGTGGTGGCGAGCCACCCGGTGCTCGACATGCTGACCGACGGCGGCCGGGGCTGCGCGATCTTCTGGCCGTTCGACGACACGCGCTACTTCCTGCCGTGGCGGCCGCTCCCCGTCGCGCCGATCGGCCTCGGGTTCCTGTCGGCGCGCGGATTGAAGGTGTCGCTCGTGGAGCTGGTGGCGTTCGCGCCGCTCTTCCTCTTCGCGCTGTGGCCGCGGCGGAGGGCCGCGCCGCCCGCACCGTCCACGGCCCAGACCCTGGAGGAACGATGACCCGCCTGACCCGCTATCTCGTGCCCGGCCTGTTGGCGCTGGCCGTGGTCGTCGCAGTACAGCTGCAGGCGCAGAACGGCCGGCCGTCCGCGGACCTGCTGACGCGGATCGACGCGATCGTCCAGGCGCCCATCACAGCCGGCAAGGTCGCGGGTACGTCGGTGGCCGTCGTGAAGAGTGGGACGACCATCCTGTCGAAGGGCTACGGCGTGGCCGATCTCGAGTGGAACGTGCCGATGCCGGCCGACGCCACCTTCGAGATCGGGTCGATCACCAAGCAGTTCACGGCGGCGGCCGTGCTCCTGCTGCGCGACGAGGGCAAGCTGTCGCTCGACGATCCGATCACGAAGTACCTGCCGGACTACCCGACGCAGGGGAAGACGGTGACGCTCCGCCGGCTGTTGAACCACACGTCCGGCATCAAGGGCTACACCGAGATGGAGGCATTCGGCGACTTCCAGCGCCTGGACAAGCCGCGCCAGGCGCTCGTGGACCTGTTCGCGGCGCAGCCGTTCGATTTCGAGCCGGGGGAGGAGCAGATCTACAACAACTCGGCGTTCTTCCTGCTGGGCCTCGTGATCGAGAAGGTCGCGGGTCAGCCGTACGCCGACGTCGTGAAGCAGCGGCTGTTCGACAAGGTCGGGATGCCGAGCTCCTACTACTGCAGCGAGAAGGTCATCCACAAGAACCACGCCCACGGCTACGACACCGACGCGACGGGGCTCGTGCTGAAGGACTTCCTGGACCACGACTGGCCGTACGCCGCCGGGTCGCTCTGCTCCAACACGACGGACCTCGTCGCGTGGAACCGCGCGCTCCACGGCGGCAAGGTGCTGCGCCCCGCGTCCTACACGGAGATGACGACGCCAGGGACGCTCAGCGACGGCACGGCCATCCGCTACGGCTACGGCATCTCGGTGGCCGACATCGGGGGACGCCGCGCGATCGCGCACGGCGGCGGCATCCACGGGTTCCTGTCGGAGTCCGAGTACTACCCCGACGACGACCTGATCGTCGTGGTCTTGCAGAACAGCGCGGGCCCGTCCGGCCCGCGCGACACGGCCATGAAGATCGCCGAGGCCGTGCTGGGACGGGCGCCCAGCCGCGCCCGCCCGTTCACGGGCGACGCGGCGGCCTATGCCGGCACGTACACCGGCCGGGGGCGCGGGCGCGCGTCCACGGTGACGATCGCTGCAGACCGCGGCGGCCTGACGCTGACCCGGCCCGGCGCGCCGGGCGGGGCCGCGGCGGCCCTCGAGTATCGCGGCGGCGAGGTGTTCGCCGATCGCGACACACTGCTGACGTTCGAGCGTCGCGACGGCCGGGTCATGCGGCTCCGGATCGACACCGGGTCAGGTCACAACGTGCTCACGCGCCAGCCCTGAGCGGCGGCGGCCTCCGCCCCCGCGCGGCGTCGACGGTCCGGCCGCGGGACGGTCCGCCTGGCGCGCCGTCGCGGCGGGAACGCCGCCTCCGGCCCGCGCGTCATACTTGAGGTCCGGGTTGGTCGTCGCCCGCCTCGCATGCGCTCCGTCCCACTGATCTCCATCCGACGCCTGCCGTCGTGTCTCGCCGTCGTGCTGGCCGCGTTCGGCCTCGCTGAGCTGCACGCGGCAGCCATCCAGCCCGCTCCCGCCAGCATTGCGGGCGTCGTCCTGGACGCCCAGTCGCATGCCCCCGTGGCCGGTGCGGACGTGTCGGCAGGCAGCGTCCATGTGGTGGCCGGCCCGGACGGACGCTTCCGGCTCGCCGTGCCCTCGCTGCCGGTGGACGTCGTGGCGACGGCCCAGGGCTACTTCCCCCTGACGGCGACGGTCGCGGCGGGCGGAACCGGCGTTGTCGAACTGGAACTCGCCCTGGTGCGCGATGCCGCCTTCACGACCTCGGTGGCGGTGGTGGCCTCGGCGCCGGCGGCGACCCCGTCGGCCGAGACGGTCGCGCCGGTGCAGGTGCTCCGCACACCGGGCGCCCTCGACAACGTGTACCGCACCCTGCAGACGCTTCCCGGCGTGCAGGCCACCGAGGAGTTCGGCAGCCGCTTGTCGGTCCGAGGCGGCGCGCCGGATCAGAACCTCACGATGATGGACGGCGTGGAGGTCCACGACCCGTACCGACTGTTCGGCCTGACGAGTGCCTTCAACCCGGAGACGATCGAGCGCTTCGAGCTGGCCACGGGCGGCTTCAGCGCCAAGTACGGGGACCGCCTGTCGTCGCTCCTCGTCATCGAGAACCGCGACGGCCGCGCCGGCGAGGGCCTCACGGGTTCGGCGTCGCTCAGCATCACCGACGCGAACGTGGTGCTCGACGGCGGCCTGCCGAAGGAGGCGCGCGGATCCTGGGTGGTGACGGGCCGGCGCACGTACTACGACCTGGTCGCCGCACGCCTCACCGATCAGGACTTTCCCGGCTTCAAGGACCTGCAGGCCAGGGCCACGTGGGCCCCGGGCGCGTCCACGCGCCTGACGGCCTTCAGCCTCACCAGCCGTCAGGCGGCCGCCTTCGACGTGGACAGCGCCGACGCGAACGGCGAGTTCAACGACGACACCGACAACGATCTCGCGTGGCTGCGCCTGGACGCCACGCTCGGCGGGCGCGGGCAGTCGCGGACGATCCTCGGCTACTCCAACACGCGTTCCACCTTCGGCGTGGACGCCGCGTTCCGCAACACGAGCCAGCGCTCCAACGTGCCCGACGAGGACGGCGTGGGCACGGCGAACGTCGTCTTCGAGCGCGCGCTCGGCGCGCGCGACTTCTCGCTCCGGCAGGAGCTGGCGTGGGCGCTCGGCGGACACCTCCTCGAGACCGGCGTGGAGGTGCACCGGCTCACCACGTCGCAGCGCTTCGAGATCCGCGGCGATCGCAATCCCGTCGCGGCCAACGGATCGAGCGTGCAGGGCGGCGCCGGCCTGCCGGATCTCCTGGCCTCGACGGCGCGCGGCGGCCGCGGCGGCGCCTGGCTGCAGGACACCTGGCAGGCACGCCCGGCGCTGTCGGTGCAGGCCGGGCTCCGCCTGGATCGCGCCGGGGTCACGCGCGAGACGCGCCTGTCGCCGCGCCTGTCGGCCACGTGGGCGCTGGACGGCGCCACGCGCCTCATCGCCGCCGCCGGGGGCTACACGCAGAGCCCCGGCTACGAGAAGCAGGCCCAGAGCGACTACGTCCTGGACTTCACCAACGGCGCCGTCCGATCGCTCGTGAGCGAGCGCGCGTGGCTGGCGTCGGCGGCGCTCGAACGGGACCTGACCGGCGGCATGACCGCGAAGGTGGAGGGGTACTACAAGCGCTTCACCGCCGCCCTCATCGGCCGACTCGAGCCCGACAGCGAGCGCCTCGCGCGCCTGGCGCGCTACGACTTCCCGGCGGCGCTTCAGGGCGAGCTGCCGGTGCAGCCGCTCATCACTACCGTGCCCACCAACGACGGACGGGGCACGAGCTACGGCGTGGACGTGTACCTGTCACGCACCGGACGGCGCCTGTCCGGCTGGACCAGCTACACGTGGGGACGCGCCGAGCGCGAGGCCTACGGACGGACCTTCCCGTTCGAGTACGACCGGCGCCACTCGTTCACGACCGTCGCGTCCTACGCGTTCAGCCCCCGCTGGGAGCTGGCCGCGACCACGCGCATCGCCTCGGGCTTCCCGCGCACGCCGCCGCTCGGCGTTCGCGTGGCCGGCCGCGAGGACGTGCTCGACCTGGATGGCGACGGCGTCACCGACGAGATCCTGCCGGCGCGCGACGTCCGCGGGCTGCTCGAGTACGTGGTGGACTACGGCGGCGTGGCGAACCTGAACTCCGCGCGCCTGCCGGTCTTCGCGCGCGTGGACACCCGCCTCACGTGGCGGCCGCGTGGGAGCACGGGCCGCTGGGAGCTGTACGCCGAGCTCATCAACGCCCTCGGCCGCAAGAACGCGGGCGCCCTCTCACCGGAACTCGTCTACGACCCGGCGTCCGACCGTCCGGCCATCACGGAGACGCGCGACCAGGCCATCCCGCGGCTCCCGACGATCGGCGTGCGCTTCAGGTTCTGACCGCTACCTGGCCGCCACCTTCCTGGCGGCGAGGAAGATCGGGCCGGTGTTGCCGCGCGTCCCCATCCGGCCGCCGTCGCGGAACGCCACGCCGTCCTCCTTGCCCTCGGCGGTGGTGTAGCGCACCACCACCCAGTGGTTCGCGATGTCGTTCGGCAGCGGCTCCCAGCGCACCGAGAGAATGGACGCCTTCGGAATCGTGACGGTCATCTTGCCGTCCACGAACGACAGCCCTTCCGCGGTGGCCGTGAAGTCGCCGGAGTTCTGGTAGGCGCGCATGCCGAAGCCCTTGTCGACGCGCCGGTACCACGTGGGCTTGAAGGTGGCGGGCAGGGGCGTGTCCATGCCCTCGAACACGCCGACCGGTGCGGGCGCCTCGCCCGACGGCGCGTCGGTGGCCGCGTCCAGCATCCCCTGCGTGATCGTGAATTCCGGCTCGTAGAACAGGTGCCGGTCCTCCAGCTTCGCATCCGTGAACACGCGGACCCGCACGGTGAACTTCTGCCCGGCCGCGTCGGTCAGCGGGCACTCGAACCGGACCGACTGCTTGGCGTCCATCGCCTTCACCCAGTCGCAGCTCTTCGCCGGGTCCGGGCCGTCCATCTCCACGAGCGTCCAGAACTTGTCCTTCGTGGAGCCGCTGGTGGTGGTCACGGTCTGGGCCAGGACGTGGCCGCTGCCGCGCTTGGCCACGTGCGGCAGGCTCAGCGCCACCAGGCGGGACGTGGGGGGCTTGTCCTGGGCAGCCGCGGGAGCGCCGACGGACAGGGCGATGACGGCGATCAGGGGGCTGAGCCTCGGCATGCGACCTCCGGCTGAAGGGGGTATGGCAGCGGTGCTTATACCACGGCCCCAACCATTGGCGCCGGGCCCCAACCCGCCGGCGGTGACGCGGACCGGGCTACGTGATCGACACGCGCGCCAGGTAATCGGGCGGCGTCAGCCCCGGCAGGTTCTTCGGGTCGTCGATGGGCGCGAGCACGCGCGTCTCCACCGGCAGCACGCCCGCCCAGATCGGCAGCGCGTAGTCCTCGTCGTCGTCCACGGGCATGCCGGTGCGGACCTTCGCCACGGCCTCGGTGAGGTCCATGGCCAGCACGGTGGTGGCCTTGATCTCCTGCGGCTGGATGGGCCGCAGCGCGTCCCACCGGCCCGGGTAGAGCCGCCCGGTGAAGTCGCGCAAGGCCTCCACGACCTCGGCCTCGCCCGTGAGCTTGTGCGCCGTGCCGAAGGCCATCACCGACCGGTAGTTCACGGAGTGATGGAAGGCCGACCGCGCCATGACGAAGCCGTCGATGAGGGCCACGGTGACGCACACGGGCGAGCCGGCGTCGATGGTGCGCAGCATGCGGCTGGCCGACGAGCCGTGCCAGTAGAGGCGGTCGCCCCTGCGCCAGTAGGCGGTGGGCGTCACGAACGGCTGGCCGTCGATCACGTAGCCGATGTGCGCGATGGCGCCGGCGTCGAGGATGGCGTGCACCGTCGCCCGGTCGTAGTGGCCGCGCGTGGGCAGGCGCCGCACCTGCGTGCGGGTGGTGGGTGTGAAAGCGGCGTCGCTCATCGGGGCCTCCGTCGGTCGGTGCCCGGGAGTATGACGGTGTCGTGGACCTAGAGGTAGTGCCAGATCTGGCAGTGCGATAGGTCCAGTGACTCCGTCGCCAGTGCCCGGTCGGGGCCCGAGGGGCCCGTGCAGCGGGCCGGCCGGCGCTACCGGGCGGACCGCACCGTGCGGTGCACCACGCGCGCGATCCCGGCCGCGAGCGCCTCGCCCGAGGCCGTGTCGGCCAGCCCGCGCGTGAACACCACCAGCACGTACGGCGCGTCCGTGGCCGGATACACGATGCCGCCGTCGTGGAAATGCCCGCGGATTTCGCCGGTCTTGTGCCCGAAGCGGACCCCGGGCGGCAGGCCCGTCGGGATGCCGCCGTTGAAAGCCTGCGCCAGCAGAATCTCGCGCATGCGGGCCGTGCCGGCGGGCCCGGCCACCTGGCCGCGCTCGAGCGCCACGAAGAGGCGCGCGAGGTCGTTGGTGGTCATCTCGTTGTTGATGCCGCGGTCGAAGGCCTTCTGGTCCTCCACGCCGCGCCGCACCACCGTGCGCGGGCTCGCGCCCCGCGCGTGCGCGGTGGCCGTGATCGCCTCGGCGCCCAGGCGCGCGATCACGGCGTTGGTGGCCAGGTTGCTCGAATGCGTGATCATCCGCTCGGCCAGCTGCGTCCAGGTGACGCGCCGGCCTACCCACGTGTAGACGAGGTCGTCGGAATCGTCCGTCGCCGTGAGCGTATAGGGCGAGCCATCGACGAGCGACGGGAACTCGTTGCGGAGCGGCACGGACTCGTCGAGCGCGATGCCGCCCTGATCGGCCCGGCGGAAGAGCTCGAGCAGCACGGGCACCTTCATCATGCTGGCGGCGTGGTACACGACATCGCCGCCGAGGTCCCAGGCGCGATCGTCGGCCAGGTCCACGACGGACACGGCCACCTCGGCGCCGGGCACGCGGGCGATGGCGTCCGCGACTTCCGCGGGCAGCGATGGCCACGGCACGGCCTGCGCCCGCAGGGCGCCTCGCTCGGCCACGGTCATCACCGCGGCGGTGAGGGCCAGTGCGGTCAGTGCGCGCGTCGGTGACACGGCCTCAGCCTACCGCAGGCGGCGCAGCGCGGGCCCGGGACGTGTCGCGGGCCGGGCACTCGCGTGTCGGCCGCCCCCGGCGTATGCTCTGCGTGTGGACCTGTCAGGCCAGTGCAGGCGGGCGTCAGGATAGGGCCACGCCACCCCATGGTCCGCCGCCCCACCCAACCGCTCTGGAACGTCCTGGCGCTCGACCGGGCGTCCGCGGCGTCGCTGCAGGACCAGATCGTCGCCTTCTTCAGGGACGCCGTGCTTCGCGGCGCGCTCAAACCGGGTGCGCGGCTGCCGTCGTCGCGTCAGCTCGCGGCGGACCTGGGCGTGGCGCGCATCACCGCGGTGGAGGCGTTCGATCGCCTGGCCGCCGAGGGCTACTTCGTCACCCGCCGCGGGGTGGGCCTGTTCGTCGCCGACACGGTGACCGACGCGTACCTCAGCCGCCTGCCGGGCCGTCCAGTCCGTGTGCGCAAGGCAGCAGCGCTCGCGACGGCCCACACGCCACGCGACTTCGAGACGCCCACCACCGACGCGCTGCTGCTGGCCACCGGCGTCCCCGCGCTCGAGGAGTTCCCCTGGCGCGACTGGGCCCGCATCAGCGCCCGTGTGTTCCGCGAACGTCCGGCCGCGGCCCTGGCCTACGGGGACCCGCAGGGCCTGCCCGAACTGCGCGTGGCCATCGCCGACTACCTCGGCGCCGCCCGCGGCATCGCCTGCGACCCGGATCAGATCGTGGTCGTCTCCGGATCCCAGCAGGGCATCGACCTCACCGCCCGCGTGGTCGCCTCGCCTGGCGACGCCGCGTGGTTCGAGGAGCCTGGCTACGGCGCCGCCCGGGCCGCGCTGGCCGCCGCGCGCCTGCGCGCGGTGCTCGTGCCCGCGGACCGCGACGGCATCGACGTGGCCCGCGGCATCGCCCAGGCACCCACGGCGCGCCTGGCCGTGGTGACGCCGTCGTATCACTACCCGCTCGGCGGCACGCTCAGCCTGGCGCGGCGCCGGGCGCTCCTGGCGTGGGCGCACGCCACCGGCGCGTGGATTCTCGAGGACGACTACTACGGCGAATACCGCTTCGCGGGACGTCCGCAGTTGCCGCTCTTCGCGCTGGACCGGCACGCGCGGGTCCTGTATCTGGGCACGTTCAGCAAGATGCTCGCGCCGGGGCTGCGCATCGGGTTCGTGGTGGCGCCCCGTCCGCTCGTGCAGCGCCTCACCGAGTTGAAGAAGGCCACGGACCGCTACACGCCCGGCCTGATGCAGCTCGTCCTGGCGCGCTTCATCGCCGAGGGACGCCTGGCCGCGCACGTCCGCCGCATGCGCACCCTGTATCGCGAGCGCCGGGCGGCGCTGCTGGACGCCCTGGCCAGGCACGCGGGCGACGTGCTGGACGTGGGCGAGCCGCCGGATGCGGGGTTGCACGTGGCGGTGCGGCTGACAGTGGACGTGGACGACGCGGCGGTGAGCCGGGCGCTGCGGAAGGCCGGGATCAGCGCGGCGCCGCTGTCGAGCTACTACGCGGGGGAGCCGCGCGTGCGCGGGTTCGTGCTCGGGTTCGCCAACACCGCCGGACCCGGTGCGGACGCGGCCACGAAGGCCGTGCACCGGTACATCCGGGCTGCGAGGCGACCGACCGCCTCGGCGTGACGAATCCTGCGTTCGGGAGCTGGCCGTGCCGCAGCCTCGCGGTGCAGGTTTGGCGCGCCCGGGCCGTCGCAGTAGGATCGCTGCGTCCGTCACGACCCACCCCCACCCCCCGACGTTTCACAGAGGAACCGAGACACCATGAGTGCAGACCACGTGGCCCTCCAGTCACGCCACCACGATCGGCTCGACCGCGGCGATGTGTCCCAACTGGAGGACATCGGCTTCATGACCTGCATGACGCTGGTGCTGCTCGGCAACTACGCGCAAACCGGGCATTTCGGCGGGCCCCTGGCCTATACGCCGCTCAACGTCGTCACGCACCTTGCCGGCCGCCACCGCGGCGGGCTGCACTTCGATTACCGGCGTCCCAAGCATCCGTACGCCGACAAGTTCATGCTGGCCGCCGGCCACTGCGCCCCGACGTGCTACGCCCTCTGGATGATCATGGGCGAGGCGCTCGCCAGGAAGTACGCCGCCACGGGGGATCGCCGCTACCACGTCGCGCCGGACGTGGCCATGCTGTCGATCGATGCGCTCGGGTTCCGGCGGGGCGCCGGCGCGCTGGCGACCCTGCTCGAGGACCACGGTCTCGCCGATCATCCCAGGTTCGCGCAGGCCAGGGGCCGCGGGATCCGCGCGCTGTCCGGGCACATCGAGTCGACCGACCTCACCAACGACGTCAACGGGGGACCCTCGGGCGTCGGCGTCGCCGCCGCGGCCGGGAAGGCCGCGTTCTGGGACGTCTTCGGCGCGGACATCGACGCTCCGAAGGTGGTCGCCTTCGAAGGCGAGTTCGCGATGTGCGCCGGGCACGCGCAGGAGCTGAAGACGCAGGCGATCGCCGTCAAGGCTGGCAAGCGCCTGCGTGTGGTGCTCTCCGACAACAACGCCGGCATCGACGACGCGCTCATCGGCGGCGTGGTGTCGCGCACGTTCGCCGACGCCTACGTGCTGAAGGATCAGTGGACGTCCTACGGCTGGAATGTCTTCACCGTCGCCGACGGCCACGACTACTCCCAGATCCTCGACGTGCTCGAAGCGATGGAAGGGTGGGACCCGGCGGACCGCCGGCCCATGATCGCCATCGCCAGGACGACCAAGGGCTACTGGCCCGTGCCCGTCGCCAACCAGATCGTCGGCTATCCCAGTCACCCGTACGGCTTCAAGATGAACGCCGACTACATTCTCGGGCTGGCCAGGACCTACGAGGCGCGCTACGGCGTGGCGTTCGAGGGCATGTCGGCGGGCCCGGTCGCCGACCCGCGCGAGCGGCTGCTGCAGTTCAAGACCAACATCGACATCGCGATGTCCGTCCTCGACCGGAACGGCCTCGGCGACTGGCTGGCGGACCGGCTCGTCGAGCTCGGCGACCGCGTCACCGACATTCCGCTGCGGGTCGAGGTCACGCGCGATCCCTTCCTGGACGATCGGCTCCAGGTCGCGAACCTGCCCGGCGAGCCGCAGGAGGTCACCGTCGAGAACGCCGTGTCGGGCGCGAGCAAGACCGCGAAGATCGCGCTGTTCCGGGCGCCCGGGGAAGCCGCCGGCGCGCGGCGGGCGATCTCCGAGATCATCAAGTGGCTGAACTACGTCACCGGCAACCGCGTGCTGACGGCCGCGGCGGATCTCTCCGAATCGGTCAACCTCGAGCACGGCAGCTTCTGGGGGCACTACGACCCTGACACCAACCCCCTGGGCACGCGCCTCAAGGCGGCGATCCAGGAGGCGGGCAACGTCTCGACCGCGATCGGACTCGTCAGCCAGAACGCCTCGCCCGATCCCGACACGTTCGCCGGCGTCTGGGCGTTCAGCGGCACCTACGGCGCGTTCACGCCGCTCATGTATCTGCCGGCGCGGGTCTGGAGCCAGCAGAACCAGGACAGCAGGTTCAAGACCGGGGTCCTGCACATCCTCGCCGCCCACTCCGGCCCCGAGACCGCCGCCGACGCGCGCACGCACTTCGGCATCTTCGCGCCGCAGGTGTGGAAGCTCTTCCCGCGCGGGCAGGTCATCAACCTGAGCTTCTGGGATTACAACGACGTCGCGCCCGGCTACTTCGCCGCGGCCGCCATCGCCGCGCGGGAGAAGAAGGTCGGCATCATCGCCATCGAGGTCGCCCGACCGGACCTCCCGGTCGCCGACCGGCGCGGGTTCGCCGACCAGGACGTGCGCGCGGCGGCGAAGGGGCTGTACGTGATTCGCGACTTCGCCCCCGGTCCGCG
>JBFWXO010000069.1:0-26162 GCA_050187355.1 Vicinamibacterales bacterium | reverse complement strand
CTTGTTGCTCGCGCTCCCCGGTGACCCGATGTCGCCACGCATTCGAGCACGAAGGATGCCACTCGCGCAGTGGCGCGATGCTGCCGCGAATCCCTCGACTGTGCGCACACCGCGCGGTGTGCGCACAGTTTCGGCGGACCGTCACCGCAATTATGGCTAGCGGTCCAGGCGCGTACAAAGAAAACGGGCGCGGTGTCTTGGCACCGCGCCCGTCGCGACCCGAAAGTGGACCTGGCCCCTGGTCCCCGGTCCCCGGTCCCTACACGAATCAGTACCGGTAATGCGCGGACTTGTACGGACCGTCCACGGGGACGCCGATGTAGTCGGCCTGATCCTGCGTGAGGCGCGTCAGCTTCACGCCCAGCTTGTCGAGGTGAAGCTTGGCCACCATCTCGTCGAGCTTCTTCGGCAGGATGTAGACGCGGCGCGCGTCGTAGTTCGTGCCCGACAGCGTCGGCTGGTTCGTCGCGCTGAAGTGCAGGTCGAGCTGCGCGACCACCTGGTTCGTGAACGACGAGCTCATCACGAAGCTCGGGTGGCCGGTGGCGCACCCCAGATTCAGCAGCCGGCCCTCGGCGAGCACCAGCACGCTGTGCGCGGGGCGCCCGCCGGTGGCCGGGAACACCCACTCGTCGTACTGCGGCTTGATCTGCACGCGCTCGGCGCCGGACTTCGCCAGGCCGGCCATGTCGATCTCGTTGTCGAAGTGGCCGATGTTCCCGATGATCGCCTTGTCCTTCATGCGCTTCATCAGGTCGACGGTCAGGATGTTCCTGTTGCCCGTCGCGGTGATGAAGATGTCGGCCGTCTCGACGACGTCGTCGATGGTCGTCACCTGGTAGCCTTCCATCGCCGCCTGCAGCGCGCAGATCGGATCGATCTCGGTCACGATCACGCGGCAGCCCTGGCCCTTGAGCGCCTGCGCACAGCCCTTGCCGACGTCGCCGTAGCCGAACACCACCGCGACCTTGGCCGACAGCATCACGTCGCTGGCGCGGTTCAGGCCGTCGATGAGCGAGTGGCGGCAGCCATACAGGTTGTCGAACTTGCTCTTGGTCGCCGAGTCGTTGACGTTGATGGCCGGGAACAGCAGCGTGTTCGCCGCGGTCATCTCGTAGAGGCGGTGCACGCCGGTGGTGGTCTCCTCGCTCACGCCCTTGATGCCGTCGGCCACCGTCGTCCACACGCCGGGACGCGCCTTGAGTTCACGCGTCAGCGTCTCGAGGATGACGCCCCACTCTTCGGGCTCGCTGTCGGCGTTGAAGGCGGGCACCGTGCCGGCCGCCTCGTATTCCTTGGCCTTGTGCACGAACAGCGTGGCGTCACCACCGTCGTCCACGATGAGGTCCGGACCGGTGCTGTCGGGCCACAGCAGCGCTTCCACCGTGCACCACCAGTACTCGGCGAGCGTCTCGCCCTTCCACGCGAAGACCGGCGTGCCCTTCGGGTGGGCCACGGTGCCGCCCGTGTCGGGACGGCCCACCACCACGGCCGCGGCCGCGTGGTCCTGCGTCGAGAAGATGTTGCAGCTCACCCAGCGCACGTCGGCGCCGAGTTCCGTGAGCGTCTCGATCAGCACGGCGGTCTGCACGGTCATGTGCAGCGAGCCCATGATCTTGGCACCGGCCAGCGGCTTGGCCGCGCCGTACTGCTGGCGCAGCGCCATCAGGCCGGGCATCTCGTGCTCGGCCAGGCGGATCTCCTGGCGGCCGAAGTCGGCCAGGGAGAGATCCTTCACCTTGAACGGCTCGCGGCCCGCCGCCTTGGCGGCCTCGAATGCGTGAACGGACGTTGCGGTTGCCATGTGTTTTCTCGCTCCCTCTCGAAGTCGTGCCTACGTTCCACCCTTGACGGCGACGGCGCGGAAGAGCGCGGGCCCCTTCGCCGCCGCATCGGTCGTCAGCTCGTCCACGCGCACGGCCGTGAAGCCGGCGGCCTCGAGCCACCGCGTCATCTGCGGCCCGGAGAACCCGAGCCACACGTGCCCCATCTGCTGCTGGTACTCGGCCCGATCGTGCGGCAGCATGTCCACCACCACCAGGCGCCCGCCAGCCACGAGCACGCGCGCCGCTTCGGCGATCGCGCGGGCCGGATCGGGGACGTGGTGCAGGACCAGGGTCAGGACCGCCACGTCGAGCGCGCCGGCGTCGATCGGCAGCGCCTCCAGGTCGCCGCGCCGCAGGTCGACGTTGGGCATGCCGGCCAGGCGCGCGTCGGCCGCCGCCAGCATCTCGGGGGAGGCGTCCACGGCGACGACCTGCGCGACGTACGGCGCGACGAGCGCCGCGAACTGTCCGGTGCCGCAGCCGAGATCCCCCACGCGGAGACGCGGATCCAGCAGCGCGAGCAGGGCGTCCTGCTGGAACTGCTGGCCGAAGAGCTCGGTGCGGAGGCGATCCCACTGGCCCGAGGCCGACGAGAAGAACGCGACCGATTTCGACCGCCGCTCCGCCAGGACGGCCTCGGCCCGCCGCTGGTCCTGTTCGGCGGCCGCCGTCTCGCTCGCCTGCTCGCGGATGAGCGGCCACAGCCGCGCGGCCGGCTGCCCCAGGGTCGCGACGATCCCGTAGTAGCGCGACGTGCCGTCGCGGCGCGACGAGACCCAGCCGTCGTCGGCGAGCGTCTTGAGATGGCGGCTCACGGTGGACTGCGGGAGCTGGAGGACCGTGCAGAGTTCCGAGACGGTCAGCTCGTGGCGCTCCAGCAGGAGGAGCAGCCGACACCGCACGGGATCGGCCAGCGCCGTCATGTGCTCCAGCAGGCGCGGCATGCTGGCCCGATCGGCGACGGCAAGGGCGCGTTTGTCCATCCGTAAATCCGGATATGAGGATACAGTCGATTTTCACCGCCGTCAAGACATGGCGGCAACCAAACGCGGGGACCGCCCGTCTATGTTCCAGACGCGTATAGTCGTCACGCACTCATGAGCACAGACCGTCAGCGCCCCGACCGCTTCCTTCCGCTCCCACCCGCCTGGCTCGACATCCTCCTGGCGCTCTGCGCCGGCGACCTGCATGGCTACGCGGTGCTCCAGGAGGTGGGACGCCAGGCCGACGCGCCGCTCCATCCGGGCACGCTCTATCGCGCGCTCGCCCGCCTCCTCGAGTCCGCGCTCATCGAAGAGCTCGACGAACGGCCTGCCAGCGGCGACGACGAACGCCGGCGCTACTACCGCGTCACCCCGCTGGGGCGATCGGTGGCGCGGGCCGAGGTCGCGCGCCTGTCGCGCGTCGTCGAGCGGGCACGTGCCGTGAACCTGACGGCGTGATCGCATGGCCGCCCGACCTGCCCGCCTCATCGCCGTCGCCCTCCTGAGCTACCCGCGCGCGTTCCGCGAGCACTTCGGGCGCGACCTGGCGATGGCGCTCGACGACCAGTGGCGGGCGCCGGCGCCCCGCCTTCCCCGCCTCGCCCGCCGTCTGGCCCTGCTGGCCGCCACCGTGGGCTCCGGGCTCGCGGAACGGAGCGCGGCGCTCAGGCGCCAGGCCTGGCGCTCCCACCGCCCGCACCTCTACACCTCGACCGGGAGACACGCTTCCATGTGGGACAGCCTTCGCTTCGATCTGACGGCCGCAGCCCGCGGGCTCGCGTCGGCGCGCGCGTTCACCGCCCTCACCGTGCTGGCCCTCGCGCTGGGCCTCGGGGCCAACGGCGCCGTGTTCACGGTCGTCAGCGGCGTGCTCCTGCGGCCCCTGCCGTACCCGGCGCCCGAACGACTCGCGATGCTGTGGAGCGAGAACCCGCGCGCCGCCGGCGAGACCAACCCGCTGTCGCCCGCGAACTTCGACGACCTCCGGCGGATGAGCACGTCGTTCGAGTCGCTCGACTACGCCCTCTCGTTCCTCGTGAGCGTCGCGGTGGAGGGCCAGGAGGATCAGGGCGTCGTCCAGGTCATGCGGGTGGGACCACGGCTGCTCGACGTGCTCGGCTTCCAGCCGCAGCTCGGACGCGGCATCGACCCGGACGACCGGGACGTGGCCGTGCTCAGCGATCGCGCGTGGCGCACGCGCTTCGGCGGCGATCCGGGCGTCGTCGGCCGGCGCCTCCGCGTCAGCGGGAACGAGACGCTCACGATCGTCGGCGTGGCTCCGCCCGGGTTCGTGTTCCCCCTGCGCGACATGCTGTGGCACGCCAGCCCCACCGCGCCCCAGGTCGCGGATCTCTGGGTGCCCATGCCGTTCGAGGGCTCGCGCTTCGTCGGCGCCGACGGGAAGTACGTCCGGTCGTTCCACGCGCTGATGGCCGTGGGGCGGCTGAAGGCCGGCGTGAGCCCCGCCGCGGCCGACGCCGAGATGCGCGCCCACGCCCGGGCGATCGCGGCCGCGCACCCGGACACCAATACCGGCTGGGGCGCGCAGGTCGTCGGCCTGCACGAGCAGGCCACCGGATCCGTGCGCACCCAGATGATCGTGCTGCAGGCCGGCGCGCTCCTGCTGCTCCTCATGGCCGCCGTGAACGTGACGAACCTGGTGCTCGCCCGCGCCGTGGCGCGGCAGCGCGAGCTCGCCGTGCGCTCGGCCCTGGGCGCGAGCGCCCTCCAGCTGGTCCGCCAGGCCTTCATCGAGAGCCTCCTGCTCGCCGGCCTCGCGCTGGCGCTCGCGATGCTGGCCGGCGAGTGGATGGTGCGGGGCCTCGTCGCGCTCGCGCCGGCCACGGTGCCGAGGCTCGCCGATGTCGGGACGGGCGTCGAGACGCTGGCCGCGTCGGCGGCGCTGGCGCTGGTCATCGGCATCGCGCTGGCCATCGTGCCGGCCTGGGTGGCGGCCCGCGCCGACGTACGCGCCGTGCTGCAGGACGGATCGCGCGGCGCGGCCGGCCTGTCGCGATCGGGCACGCGGCTCCGCACGACGCTGGTGGTCGCCGAGGTGGCCCTGGCGGTCGTGCTCACCGTCCAGGCCGGGCTGCTCTTCCGCAGCTTCGCGTCGCTGCTCGAGACCGATCCCGGCTTCCGGCCCGAGCACCTGCTCACGCTCCAGATGAACACGCCCGACCACCTCACCGCCCTCGACGCGCGGCGCGCGTTCTACGAGCAGTGGTTCGCGCGGGTCGCCGCGCTGCCCGGCGTGGAGGCGGTGGGCGGCACCACCAGGATCCCGCTCGGCAGCACGAACGTCACGACGTCGGTGCGCGCCGAAGGCGACACCGCCCTTCCGGCCGCGCTGCCGGAGGTGGAGTTCCGGCGCGCGTCGCCCGGCTACTTCCAGGCGATGGGCATGCCGATCCTGCGCGGGCGCGGCCTGCGCGCCAGCGATCGACCCACGGATCCGCCGGTGGTCGTGATCAACCAGACGATGGCGCGCCTGGTCTTCGGCGCCGCCGATCCGCTCGGGAAACGTCTCCAGCTGGGACCCGACGGGAGCGGGGCCTGGATGACCGTCGCCGGCGTGGTGGGCGACATCCATCACTCGTCGCTCGAGGACGCGCCGCCGCCCGAGCTGTACGTGAACATGCTCCACAACCCCGCGAACGCGCCCTTCGTGGCCGTCCGGACCACGGGCGACCCCGAGGCCCTGGTCGGCTCCCTGCGCCAGGTGGCGCGCGAGCTCGACCCGCGGCTCGCGCTTTACGACATCCGGACGATGGCCGACCTTCGGAGCGCGTCCCTCGCCGAGCGCCGCTTCGTGCTCACGCTCGTCGCCGGCTTCGGGCTGCTGGCGCTCGCGCTGGCCGTCGTCGGCGTCTACGGCGTGCTGGCGCTGGTGGTGGCCGAGCGCACGTCCGAGCTGGGCCTCCGCATGGCGCTCGGGGCCGCGCCCGGCGCGGTGGTCCGCCTGGTGCTCGGACAGGCGCTCCGCCTGGCGGCCGTCGGCATCGCCGTCGGCCTGATGGGCGCCGCCGGGGCAGCCGGCGTCACGCGGGGCGTGCTGGTCGGCGTCACGGCCTACGACCCACTCACCTACGCGGCGGTGCCGGTGCTGCTCCTGGCCGGGGCGACGCTCGCGGCGCTCGTGCCGGCGAGGCGGGCGATGCGGGCCGATCCAGCACTGGCGCTTCGAGCCTGAGCCGCGCGCCGCGGCCGGAGCCGGCGCCGTGGGCGATCGACGACGCGCGTCGCGGGCCCTAGATCGACCGCTCGAGCTGATCGACGAGGCTGTCCAGCCGCGCCACGAGCGCGCGAATCGCGGTCGGCTCGGAGAGATCGACGCCGGCGCGCTTCAGCAGCACCATGGGATGGTCGCTGCCGCCGGCCTTCAGCAGGTCCAGGTAGCGCCGCACGCCCCCGGACCGCCTGCCCGGGTCGTCGCTGCCCACTTCCTGCATCAGCGCCGCCGTGGAGGCCATGCAGGTGGCGTACTGGTAGACGTAGTACGGCGCCTGGTAGAAGTGCGGGATCCGCGCCCACGTCCACGGCATCCGCTCGTCGGCGTCGAGGACGTCGCCCCAGTAGGCCAGGGCGGTCCGCTCGTAGAGGGCGCTGAGGGCATCGGCGGTCACGGGCTCGTCGCGCTCCACCATCCGGTGGGCCTCGAGCTCGAAGTCCGCGAAGATCACCTGGTTGTAGAACGTCCCGATGATGCCGTCGATGGCGTGCTGCAGGAGCACCGTGCGCTCCGCCGGGGACGAGGCGCGCGCGAGCATGTATTCGAGCAGCAGCGACTCGTTGAGCGTGGACGGCACCTCGGCCACGAAGATCGTGTAGCCGGCGTACACGAACGGCTGGCTGGCGTGCGCCAGCAGCGTGTGCATCGAGTGGCCCATCTCGTGCGCCAGCGTGAAGACGGCGTCGAGCGTGTCGTTGTAGTTGAGGAGCATGTACGGGTGCGCGCCGTACACGGGCGCCGAGTACGCGCCGCTCCGCTTCCCCTTGTTCTCGAACACGTCGATCCAGCGCTGGTCGAACGCCTCGCGGACCCGCGCCTGGTAGTCGGCGCCGAGGCGGGCGGTGGAGTCCACGATCCAGGCCCGCACGTCGTCGTAGCGGTACTGCACGTCGTGCTCGACGAGCGGCACATAGGTGTCGGCCAGCGAGTAGCGGTCGAGTCCCAGCGCGCGCTTGCGCAGCCGGTGGTAGCGGCGGAAGGCCTCGCCCCCGGCCCGTCCCTCGGCGATGAGGGTCGTGACCACCTGCGTGGGAATGGCGTTGCCGAAGAGCGCCGCTTCCAGGGTGGACGCGTAGCCGCGCGCCCGGGCCTGGAACCAGTCGCGGTGCAGGATGCTGTTGTAGATGGCCGCGAACGTGTTCCGGCGCCCGCCGAAGACGTCGTAGTGCGCCTCGTAGACCGCGCGTCGATCGGCGGCCACGCGGCTGGTGGCCAGCACCCGGCGGTACTGGCTGTAGCTCACCTCGATCGTGCCGCCGGTGGACAGCGTGATCTCGGGGAACCTGGCGTCGGCCGTCGCCAGCGCCTCGTACACGTCCTTCGGCGCGCTCGACAGGCGCGCGCCGAGCGACAGGAGGCGCTCGCCGGCGTGGTCGAGCACGTGGGCCTGCTTGCGGAACAGGTCGTCCACCGCGAACCGGTAGACCGCCAGGGCCGCGTCGGCCTCCATCCACGCGTGGATCGCGTCGATCGGCACGGTCAGGAGCTCGGGGTTGAACCACGACGTGGCCTGCTCGAGCCGGGCGAAGAGGAGCTGGACGCGCTGGCGGCGGGCCGCGGACGTGTTGTCGCGCTGATCCTGGTCGTGGGTCAGCGACGGGTAGTACCACACGCGGTAGCTGAGCTGCCCGATCGCGTCGTGGGCCTCGAGGGAGTGGCGCAGGGCGGCGCCGCTCCTGCCGAGTGTACCGGCCAGGGCCGCGAACTCGCCGATCCGCCGCTCGAGGTCGGCGACGCCGGCGTCCCACGCCTCCCAATTCGGGAAGATCGCGGAGAGATCCCAGGTGTAGGCCGGGTCGATCGCCGAACGTTCGGGCGTGACGAGGAGCGAGGCGGACGCCATCGGATGATTCTAGCGGGGCCGCAACCGCGGCGGCCATGCCAGCCCATCACTCGCCGTGCAACCGCCCGGCGGCGGCCGGCCGGCGGTCGCGGATCAGGCCCGGGAGCGCGGCGACGACATGGCCGAACCCGCCGGCCCCCCGCCTCCACAGGTGGAACGCGGTCAGAAACGCCTCCTGCCCGCGGGTGACCGTCGCTCGCTTCCAGGCGCCGGCCGCGTACTTCGCCGCCTCCCCCATCGTCGGGTAGACGTGGATGGTGCCGAGAATCGCGTTCAGCCCCAGCCCGTGCTTCATCGCGGTCACGAACTCGGGGAGCAGCTCGGCCGCCCTGGCACCGACGATGGTCGCGCCCAGGATGCGATCCGAGCCCGGGACCGTCAGCACCTTGACGAAGCCATGAGCCTCCCCGTCGGTGATGGCGCGATCGAGGTCCGCCAGGTCGTAGCGCGTGATCGCGTGCGCCACGCCGGCGGCCCGGGCATCCTGTTCGTTGAGCCCGACCCGCGCCACTTCCGGGTCCGTGAAGGTGGCCCACGGCACGACCGAGTAGTCCACTTCGAACGACCGGTACCGGCCGAACAGCGCGTTGACGGCCGCGTACCACGCCGTGTGAGCGGCCGTGTGCGTGAACTGGTACGGACCGGCGACATCGCCGCACGCGAAGATGTTGGGAAAGCGGGTGGCCATGAAGGGATCGACGCCGATGGTCCTGGCGGGCGTCACCTCGATGCCCAGCTCGTCGAGCCCATAGCCCGTGGTGTTGGCGACCCGCCCCACGGCCGCGATCGCCTCGTCGAACGCCAGGGCGTCCTCGACGCCGCCGTGCTCGACGACCAGCCGCCTGCCGCCGTCGGGGGCCGTCTCGACGCGGACCGCCGTGTGCCCGACCTTGACGTCCACGCCGTCGGCGGCGAGCGCCGCCTGAAGCGCGGCGGCACATTCGGGATCCTCCCGCGGCAGGAGGCGCGGCCCCATTTCCACCAGCGTCACCGACGAGCCGAGCCGCGCGAAGGCCTGGGCCAACTCGCACCCGATCGGCCCGCCGCCGAGCACCACCAGTCGTCGCGGCCGCTCGCGGAGGCCCCAGACGGTGTCGGAGGTGAGCGCGCCGGCCTCGGCCAATCCCGGAATCGCCGGCATCACCGGCCGCGCGCCCGCGGCGATGATGATCGTCCGCGACGTGAGCGTCCGCGTGCGGCCGTCGGCGCCGGTGACCTCGACGGTCCACGGCGACGAGAGGCGCGCGTCCCCGCGAAGGCAGGTGACGCCGAGCGCCGTGTAGCGCGCCTCCGAGTCGTGCGGCGCCACCTCCGCGATCGCGGCCCGGACCCGCGCCATGACCGCGCCGAAGTCGATGTCGGGCGGCGACGTCCCCACGCCGAAGGCGGGCGCGCGCCGGACCTCCGCCGCGAGGGCGGCGGCGCGCAGCAGCGCCTTGGACGGCACGCAGCCCGTGTTCAGGCAGTCGCCGCCCATCCGGTCGCGTTCCACCAGGGTCACCGTGGCCTTGACGGCGGCGGCGATGTAGGCGGCGACGAGCCCGGCCGATCCGGCACCAATCACGACGACGTTGTTCTCGAAGACCGCGGGCCGCAGGTGCGCGTACGGCGCGTAGGCGGCGCGGGCCCTCGCGGCCGCCACGACGCGCCGGGCCAGCAGGGGCAGGACGCCGATGGCCGCGAACGACAGGAGCAGGGACGGCGACAGGACGTCCCCGAGCGAGCCGAGCCGCGCGAGCTCCGTCCCGGCATTCACGTAGACGAGCGTGCCCGGCAGCATCCCGAGCTGGCTCACGCCGTAGAACGTGGGCGCGGCCATCGGCGTGAGCCCCATCAGCAGGTTCACGACGAAGAACGGGACCACCGGCACCAGGCGGAGCGCGAGGAGGTAGGCGGCGCCCTCGCGCTCGACGCCCCGGTTGACGGCCGCGAGCCGGCGCGCGAAGCGGCGCTGCACGGCGTCACGGAAGAGGAACCGCGCGACCAGGAACGCCAGCGTCGCCCCGATCGCGGACGCGAACGAGACGAGGAGCACCCCGCGCGCCACGCCGAAGATCGCGCCACCGGCCACCGTCAGGACGGCGGCGCCAGGGAGCGAGGTCGCGGCCATCAGCACGTAGACGCCGAAGAAGATCCCCGCCGCGCGCCACGGATGGGCCTCGCGGTAGGCGTCGATGGCGCCCTGCTGCGCCTTGAGCGCCGCCAGGCTGGCGAAGCGGCCGAGATCGAGCGCGACGAACGCCGTCACGACGGCCAGCACCGCCAGGAGCACCAGGACGCGCGCCGACGTCTGTGACATGGGGTGGGGACGGAGGGGCCGGCGGTGGTCAGGCGTCCGCGGAGAGCACCGGCGCCAGGGCGTCGAGACTCGGCGCGATGGGCGTCGCGCGCACGTCGAGCGCCAGCCGCGCGGCCAACGCAGGCGGCACGGCCACCGGGAGGCCCAGCGTGGGCTCGACGACCTCGGGGAACTTGGCCGGGTGCGCGGTGGCGAGCAGCACCACCGGCCCCGGCCCGGGCGCCAGCCGCGTCGCGCCGGCGTAGGCCACGGCCGTGTGCGGATCGGCGACGTAGCCGTGGCGCGCGTGCAGTTCCCGCATCGCCGCCCGGACCTCGTCGTCGGTCACGGCGAGGCCGGCGATGTCGCGACGCATCGCGTCGAGGTCGCCGCCGTACAGCCACGTCAGCCGTTCGAGGTTGCTCGGGTGCCCGACGTCCATGGCGCTCGCCAGCGTCGGCACGGCGCGTCGCGGTTCGAAGCGGCCGGAAGCGAGGAAGCGCGGAAAGGGGTCATTGACGGTGGTGGCCGAGACGAAGCGCGCGATGGGCACGCCCCGGCGCCGCGCCATCACGCCTGCCGTGAGGTTGCCCAGGTTCCCGCTCGGGACGACGACCACGGGCGGCGCGGCGCCGGCCGGCAGCTGCGCCACGGCCGCCGCGTAGTAGGCCATCTGAGGCAGCAGCCGCCCGATGTTGATGGAGTTGGCCGAGGTCAGCCGGGCCCGCGCCGCGAGCGTGGCGTCGCCGAAGGCCTCCTTCACGAGGCGCTGGCAGTCGTCGAACGTGCCTTCCACCGCCACGGCCGTGACGTTGCCGCCCAGCGTGGCGAACTGCGCCTCCTGCGTCGGGCTGACGCGTCCGCGCGGATAGAGGACGACCACGCGCGTGCCGGCCACGCCGAAGAAGGCGTCGGCCACGGCGCCGCCGGTGTCGCCCGAGGTGGCCACCAGCACCGTCAGGGGGCCCCCGGGGCCGCTCGCCACGGCCGCCAGCAGGCGGGCCATCGTCCGCGCGCCGAAGTCCTTGAAGGCGAGCGTTGGCCCGTGGAAGAGCTCCAGCACGTAGAGGCCGTCGTCGAGCGGCCGGAGCGGCGCCGGAAAGTCGAGCGCCGCGGCCAGGAGACGCCGCAGCGCGGGCGGATCGAACGTGTCCTCGGCGAGGGGCGCGATGAGGGCCGCCGCCATCTCGTCGATCGGGCGGCCCGCCAGGGCCGCGACGTCGGACGGGGACATGGCCGGGATGGACGTCGGTACGTACAGGCCGCCGTCGGGGGCGAGGCCCCGGACGATCGCCTCGCCCAAGGTCACGTCCGGTCCACCGGCCGCCCGTGTGCTCCGGCAGGCCATCAGCGCCGCCCCGCCAGGTCCACGACACGCGCGCCGGCCGTGCCGACGGGGGACACCCAGAGGTCCGCCGCGACGCTCGACGCACGGCCGAACGCCTCCGCCATCGCACTGCCCACCCGGTGCGCCAGGTCGAGCGACGCCGTGAGCGCGAAGATCGAGGGACCCGAACCGGACAGGCTGCAGCCCAGCGCGCCGGCATCGATGGCCGCCGCCTTGACCGCCGGAAAGCCGGGCACCAGGCCCGCGCGCCGAGGTTCGGCCACGTGGTCGACGAGGGCCCTGGACAGGAGCGCCAGGTCCCCGGAGTGCAGCGCCGACACGAGCGCGCCGAGGTTCGCCCACTGGCGGACCGCCGTCGCCAGGAGCAGCGTGTCGCCGAGGAGCGCCCTGGCGGCGCCGGTCTCGACTTCCTGGTGGGGGTGCAGCACGGCGCACGACAGCCCGGCGGGCACCGGCAGGCGGACCACGTCGAGCGGGTCCAGGCTCCGCGCCAGCACGAAGCCCCCGTAGAGCGCGGGCGCGACGTTGTCGGGATGGACGGCGCCGCAGCCGGCGCGCTCCCCTTCCATCGCGGCCCGGCACACCATCTCGAGCGAGGCCGGCCGGCCGAGCAGCTCGTTCACGGCGACGGCCGCGGCCACGGCGCTCGCGCCGCTGCTGCCCACGCCGCTCGCCAGCGGCAGGCCCTTGTGCACGTCGAGCGTGATGCCCTGCGACGTCCCGAGCGCCGCGAGGAGCGCCCGGGCCGCAGCGCCGGCCGTGTTGCGGGCCGAATCGGTGGACAGCCGTCCGCCGTCGCCGTGCACGGCGGCAATCGACACCCCGGGACCGGCGGCCAGCCGCGCCACCACCACGTCGCCCGGCTCGTCGAGGGCGAAGCCCAGGACGTCGAAGCCGGCCGCGACGTTCGAGACGGTGGCCGGCGCGAAGGCCGCGATCACGACGACGCCGCCTCGTTCCGCACGGGAATCGGCCGGCCGTCGGCGCCGATCGCCACGAGCACCACCTCGGCGTCGGTCACCTTCTCGCGTTCGCCGGCACCCGCGCTCCAGCGCTCGACCTCGACCGACACGGCGACGGTCACCGACGTCCGGCCGACACGCAGGGTCTCGGTGTAGAAGCTGACGATGTCGCCGACGAACACCGGCGAGTGGAACTCGATGCCGCGCATGGCCTTCGTGACGTAGCGGTGCGGCGCCACCTTGCGCGCCTCGACGGCGGAGGCGAGGTCCACGTGCGACAGGATCACGCCGCCGAAGATCGTCCCGAGGTTGTTGGTGTCCTTCGGCAGGAGGAGCACCTTGATGGCGGGCATGCGTTCGGACATCGGACGATGGTAGTAAAAAGATTGTCTCCGGAGCGAATCGCCCATTGACGCCCGGCGAATTCGTTCTATTCTGGAAGGCCGATGAACACGGCCACGAACGAGCGTCTGCGTGCGTCGAGCAGCACGTCCCCGAACGGCCACTGGTCCCCCGCCGACGCGAGCGAATTCTACGACGTCGTGCGCTGGGGCCAGGGCTACTTCTCGGTCAGCGACGGCGGGCACCTGCAGGTGCACCCGACCCGCGACGCCGCCCGGTCCATCGACCTCAAGAAACTGGTGGACCGGCTGGCCATGCGCGGCCTGAGCGCGCCCATCCTCATCCGGTTCCCCGGCATTCTGCAGCACCGGCTGGGCGAGATCCACCGGGCGTTCGAGCAGGCCATCAACCAGAACGCCTACCGGGGCCGCTACATCTGCGTGTACCCCATCAAGGTGAACCAGCAGCGCCAGGTCGTCCAGGAAGTGATGGAGTTCGGGCGGCAGTACGGCTTCGGCCTGGAAGCCGGGTCCAAGCCCGAGCTGCTGGCCGTCGCGGCCATGGCCACGAACGACACGCCCGTGGTCTGCAACGGCTTCAAGGACGCCGAGTTCATCGAGATGGCCATGCTGGCCCAGAAGATCGGGCGCAACATCATCCCGGTCGTCGAGAAGTACACGGAGCTCGAGCTCATCCTGAAGTACGCGGCCAAGGTGGGCGTCCGGCCGCGGATCGGCATGCGGGTGAAGCTGGCGGCGCGCGGCATGGGCCGCTGGCAGTCGTCCGGCGGCTACCGCTCCAAGTTCGGCCTCACGGTCACCGAGATCCTCCGCGGCCTGGAGCTGCTCCGGGCGCACGGGATGGAGGACTGCTTCAAGCTGCTGCACTTCCACCTCGGCAGCCAGATCACCCACATCCGCATCGTCAAGAACGCCCTCAACGAGGCGGCCCGCGTCTACTGCGACCTGGCCAAGGCCGGCGCGGGCGTGGAGTACCTCGACGTGGGCGGCGGCCTCGGCGTGGACTACGACGGCTCGCAGACGAACTTCGAGTCGAGCATGAACTACACGCTCGAGGAGTACGCGAACGACGTCGTCTACCACATCCAGCAGGTGTGCGACGAGGAGAACGTGCCGCACCCGACGATCGTGTCGGAGAGCGGGCGCGCCATCGCCGCCTACCACTCGGTGCTGGTCTTCAACGTCCTCGGCACGGCCGGGTTCGGCGAGGAGCAGGTGCCCTCGGCGCCCCAGGACGACTTCGAGCAGCCGCTCATCGACCTCATCGAGACGCACCGCACCGTCAACACGCGCAACGCGCTGGAGAGCTACCACGACGCGCAGCAGGCGCTCGACATGGCCATGAACCTGTTCGCCGGCGGCTACCTGCCGCTCGAGCAGCGGGCCCACGCCGAGAACCTCTACTTCGCCATCGCCGAGAAGATCCGCCGCCTCCTGCCGCAGATGCCCGACGTGCCCGAGGAGCTCCAGAACCTCGAGGAGATGCTGTCGGACACCTACTTCTGCAACTTCTCGCTGTTCCAGTCGATTCCCGACAGCTGGGCCATCAAGCAGCTCTTTCCCGTGCTGCCGATCCACCGCCTGCTCGAGAAGCCGGTCAACCACGCCGTCATCGGCGACATCACCTGCGACTCGGACGGCAAGCTCGACCAGTTCATCGATCGCCGCGACGTGAAGAAGACGCTCCTGCTCCATCGCGACAACGGCGAGCCGTACTACCTGGGCATCTTCCTCGTGGGCGCCTACCAGGAGATCCTGGGCGACCTCCACAACCTGCTCGGCGACACGCACGCCGTGCACGTGCGCCTGAACAACAACGGCGACGACGGCGAGCCGGCGCGCGTGGACCACGTCATCAAGGGCGACACGGTCAACGAGGTGCTCCGCTACGTGCAGTTCGATCCGGAAGAGCTCCTCGGGAAGCTGCGCCGCGACGTGGAAGGCGCGGTGCTCGAGGGCCGGCTGCACGATCAGGAGGCCGGCCGGCTCCTGCGCTTCTACGAGGAAGGCCTGCAGGGCTACACCTACCTCGAGGACCCGAGCGCCGAGTAGCCGGCCCGGCCGCGGCCGGCGCCCCCGCCGGGCGTCAGAGGCCGGCGGGCAGCGGGCCGACGGGCCCGTGACCGGCGTACACGGTGGTGGCGCCGCGGGCCCTCAGCTCCCGCCAGCTCCGGATCGCGACGGCCCGCTCGTCGTCGTCCGCCGCCATCGACGGACGTGTCAGGTCGCCCGTGAACACGGCGCCGGTGTCGAGGAGGAGGCTCACCGAGTCCTCGGAGTGCCCGGGCGTGTGCACGAGCTCGCCGGCGATGCCGAGATCGCGGAGGAAGTCGCGGCTCTCCGCCGTGGTCACCACGACGTTCCCCGCCGGCGTGATCGGCGTGTAGCGATCGGCCGGCTTCGTCCAGCGGGCCATCGCATCCACGAACGGCACCTGCTCGGGCGTCAGGACGAGGCGCATGCCGTGGGCCTTGAGGTCCTCGGCCGCGCCGGCGTGATCGATGTGATAGTGGGTGGCGACGCCGTGCCCGATCTCGCGCACCGGGATGTCCGCGCGCGCGAGGTTCGCGAGCAGCGCCCCCGCCATGCCCGGCCAGCCGAGATCCACGAGCAGCCGCGCGGCGCCGGCGGACACGACCCAGAAGTTCGTGGACCGGCACCCGACGTTCACGATGGTCGGCGCCGGCAGGCGCCGCGTGGCCCGGGTCATGCGACAGGAGGCTCCTTCACCGCGCGGCGGGGCCGCCGGGCGGCGGCACGGCCGCGGCGCCGATCAACGAGAAGGGCCGCCCCGGAGGGCGGCCCTGGATTCTCGATCCGGACGGCGGCTACGAGCGCGCCACCGGACGCCGCCGGGCATCGAGCGCGCGGCGGACGGCCTTGTCGAAGCGCTCCTGCAGGGGCCGCCTGACGTCGGGCGGCACCGGGCCGAGCCGCAGCCAGGCCGCCTGCGCCGAGCGCAGTTCCTGGTCGGTCGCCCGCTGCCGCGCCTCCTCGGCCTGCCGCGCCGCGCCGGCGCCCATCGTGTTCGCCGCGAGCGCCTCGCGCCACTGCCTGGCCAGCATCTCGGCCGGCGACATTGGAGCCGACGGTGCGGCACCCGCGCCGTCGGAGGGCACGAGGCCCTCGACCTTGGCGCACAGCTTCTCCATGCGCCGGGCGGTGGAGACCGGATCGAGATCGCCGCCGGCGAACGCCTCCGGCCAGCGCGTCACGAGCGTGAGGAGCGCGTTGTTCACGCGCTCGGCCAGCGGCGTCAGCACGTGGCGCGGGAGTTCCGGGCCCTGCAGCCAGCGGGCGCGCGCGGCCTGCACCTTGTTGAAGAGGTCGTCCGGCATCGGCGCGCCGTCGTCCGGCACGAGCGCCTCGATTTCGGCGACGGCCGTGTCGCGATCGACGAACTTGGTCTGGATGGCCTCCTGGTCGCGGTGCTTGAAGCGCTCGAAGAACGCGTCGCACGCCGCGCGGAAGCGCTCCCAGACCTGGTCCGACTTCGACTTCTTCACCGGGCCGATCGTCTTCCACTGCACCTGGAGCGCCTTGAGGCGCGCCGCGGCCTGGTCCCAGTTCGTGGACTGGGCCAGCTGCTCGGCCTCGGCGATGAGCGCCTCCTTCTTCGCGAGGTTCTCGCCCCAGTCGTGCTTCCGCTGCTTCATGTCGTTCTGGCGGCGCGTGAAGAACTCGTCGCACGCCTTGCGGAACCGCTCCCAGACCGCCTTCTCCCGCCCGCGCGTCACCGGGCCGATCGCCTTCCACTCGGCCTGCAGCTGCTTCATCGCCTCGGCCGTGCGGACCCAGTCGGTCGACTCCTTCAGCGCCTCGGCGCGCTCGCAAAGCGCCTCCTTCTTCTTGAGCGCCTCCTGGCGCTCGGCGGCCTGCTGGGAGAAGTAGTCCTTGCACTTCTCGTACACGGCCGATTGCGCGGCCTTGAAGCGCGTCCACAGCGTCTCGCCCTGCGAGCGCGGCGCCGCCGCGACGGGCTTCCACTTCTCCTGCAGCCGGCGCATCTCCTCGGCGGCCTTGGCGGGGTCCTCGTCGGCGGCGGTCACGAGGGCTTCCATCTTGGTGCAGAGTTCTTCCTGCACCTGGACGTTCGCCCAGCGCTTCCACTCCTCGGCGTTGCGCAGCTCGTCCAGCCGCGGCTGGACGGCGGCGCGCACGGCCTGCAGCCGCACCGTGAGATCCTCGCGGTCCTGCGGCGTCGGCAGCGGGCCCATGGTGCCGACGGCCAGCTTCGATTCCTTGATGATCTGGTCGGCGTCCTTCAGCGTGAGCGACTCGGCCGCGGCGCGGGCCTCGAGCTGGGCGACGACGCCCTTCAGGCGGTCCAGGTTCTCCTGCTGCTGCCGCTGCTTGCCCTCGCGGACCGTGGCCTCGTGCGCATCGAAGGTGGCCGCCGCGGCGTCGAACCGCGCGACCAGCGCCGCGTCGACCTCGCCCGAGCGCAGAATCGCCTGCCACTTGCGCCGCAGGCCCTGCCACTGGCCGCGGATCGCCGCATAGTCCTCGGCGGTCAGCTTCTCGACGTCGTCCACGACCCCCGGCGCCTGCTCGATCAGCTCGCGCGCCTGGGCCGCCTGCGCCTGACGGCGCTCGACGGCCCGGCAGGCGTCCTCGAACCGGCGCTCGAGCGCACCCGCCCAGGCGTCCGGCATCGGCGGCAGCGCGGCCCACGCCGCGCGCGCCTCGACCAGGGCCTCGGCCGCGCCCTCGGGCCCCATGCCCTCGACGCGCTCGCACAGCTGAATCCGCTCCGCCTGCTCCGCGCGCAGTGCCGCGGCCGCCCGTGCGGCCTCGGCCCGCGCGGCTTCGTCGGCGGCCAGCGCGCTCCGGACCGTGTCGGACAGGGACTCGAACTCCGCGATGATGGACGGCTCGATGTCGGCGTCGGCCAGGAGCTCCACCCAGGCGACGCGAGCCGCGGCGTAGCCGTCGCGCACGGCCGCCAGGTCCGGCCCCGTCGCCAGGTCGCGCATCCGCCCGCACAGCTCGCGCGCCGCGTCCTGCTCCGCCGGACGATAGGCCGGGGCCGGCGGCTCGGCCTCGACGGGCGGCGCGCTCATCGCGGCCGCCAGGGCCTTGGCCCGCTTCGCCACCGCCCGCGACTTCGCGCGACCCGCGATGGCCGACAGCTGATCCGCCGAGAGCCCCGTCAGCCGATCGAGCGCCGCGACGGCCGCGTCGTTGTGCTCGCCGTTGGTGGCGACGGCTTCGAGCTCGGCCGCGTCGGTGAGGCGTTCGAGCGCGAGGAGCCGCGTGCCGGCGTCGGCCGCGTGCCGCGCGATGCCGCCCAGGAGCTTCGAGTCGGCGAGCTCGGCCACGGCCGCGTGGCGCGCCGCCTCCGGCGCGGTCGATCGCGCCAGCGTCGCCAGGTCGCGATGGCGCCCCAGCCCGGCCAGCGCGCCGACGGCGGCCGCGCCGCCCTCGGCGCCGGCCAGGCCGATCAGGCGTTGGATCGCCGCGTCTCGCACGCCGCCGTCGGCGTCGTTCCGCGTCACGCCGGCCAGCGTGTCCACGTCCGCCACGCGGCCCACGGCCGCACGGCGCACGCGCGCATCGGTGTCTTCGAGGGCGAGCTGCGAGAACACGGCAGGGTCGCTGTCGTCGAGGCTGTGGATCGCCTCCAGACGGACCATCGGATCGCCGTGCTTCCAGCGGGCCTGGGGACGGAGCTTGTCGAGAATGCCCATTGCGTCGTGGTCCGGCCGGAGTCCGGTCGCGGGACCGGCACGGAGCCCCCTAGTGTACTTCAGCGATCCGGCCGCGAAACGTGACGCCGGCGCGTCCGGGGTCCGCCCGGCCCCCCACGCCGGCCGGCCGGGCCGGTGCGGCCGGTCCGCGGGGCTGGCGCCCGGAGCCCCGCCTGTCATATCATCGTTGATAGATTTATCGATATGCTTGAGACATCCGCCCTGTTTCGCGTGCTCGGCGACCCGGCGCGCCTCCGGCTGCTCCGGGCGCTGTCGGCGGATCGCTTCAACGTCACCGAGCTGACGGGCATCCTCGGCCTGGCCCAGTCGGGCGTCTCCCGCCACCTCGGCCTGCTCAAGGACGCCGGCCTGGTCGCCGAGGAGCGCGACGGGATCTTCGTCTACTACCGCCTGGCGCGGACGCCCGGCGTCGACACGCCCCTGTGGCAGCTCCTCGAGCGGGAGTTCGAGCGGACGGCCACGCGCCCCGACGTGCGCGCCGACGACGCCCGGATCCAGGAGGTCCGGCGCCTGCGCCGGGAGAACTTCGACCTGCACGCGGGCGCCGACACGCGCGACGGACGCCAGCTCGTGCCCGGACGCAGCTGGGCGGCCTGGTCGCGCGCGCTCGGTCTGCTCCTGCCCCCGCTCGACGTGGTGGACATCGGCTGCGGCGAGGGCTACCTCACGCTGGAGGCCGCGCGGTGGGCCCGGAAGGTCACGGGCATCGATCGCTCCGCGGCCGTCCTCGGGCGCGCGCGGCAGCTCGCCGAACGGCGCAAGGTCGCCAACGTGGTGTGGAAGCGCGGCGAGATCGAGCGCCTGCCCGCCCCCGACGCCTCCTTCGACGTGGCGCTCCTCTCGCAGACGCTGCACCACGCCGCGGACCCGGGCCGCGCCATCCACGAGGCCGTCCGCGTGCTGCGGCCCGGCGGCCGGGTGCTCATCCTCGATCTCCGGACCCACGACGAGGACTGGGTGCGCCAGAAGCTCGGCGACCGCTGGCAGGGCTTCGACGACCGCTCCCTGTCCACGTGGCTCACGGCGGCCGGGCTCGAGGACGCCCGCGTCCAGGTCGGCGCCCGCGGCGCCGGCGACCCGTTCGTCGTCCTCGTGGCCGCGGCCACCAAGCCCGACACCCTGCTCGGGAGCCCCGCGGCTCCCGTCCGCCGCGCCGCGCCCCGGCGCACCACCACCCAGGACCTCCGATGATCCGACCGTCCCTCGACTCCCTGCTGGCCCACCGCATCCTCGTGCTCGACGGCGCGATGGGCACGATGATCCAGCGCCGTTCGCTCCAGGACGCCGACTTCCGCGGCGCCCGCTTCGCGGACCACCCCCGCGAGCTCAAGGGCAACAGCGACCTGCTGGTGCTCACGCGCCCCGACGTCATCGAGGCCATCCACCTCGAGTACCTCGAGGCCGGCGCCGACATCATCGAGACCAACACCTTCAGCAGCACCGCCATCGCCCAGGCCGACTACGGCCTCGAGGCGCTCGCGTACGAGCTGAACCTCGAGGGTGCGCGCGTGGCGCGCCGCGCGGCCGACGCGTGGACCACGCGGACGCCGGACCGGCCGCGCTACGTCGCCGGGTCGATGGGCCCGCTGAACAAGGCGCTGTCGCTGTCGCCGCGCGTCGACGAGCCGGGCTACCGCGCCACGACGTTCGACGAGGTCCGCGCCGCCTACCGGGACCAGGTGCGCGGCCTGATCGACGGCGGCGTCGACGCGCTGCTGGTCGAGACCATCTTCGACACGCTGAACGCCAAGGCGGCGCTCGTCGCGATCGAGGAGGAGTTCGAGGCTCGCGGCGCGCGCCTGCCGGTGATGATCTCCGTCACCATCACGGACCGCAGCGGCAGGACGCTGTCCGGCCAGACGCTCGAGGCGTTCTACACGTCGATCGAGCACGTCCGCCCGTTCAGCGTCGGCATCAACTGCGCCCTCGGCGCGCGCGACATGCGGCCGTACATGGCCGAGCTGTCGCGCCTCGCCACCTGCTGGGTGAGCTGCTATCCGAACGCCGGCCTGCCGAACGCGTTCGGCGAGTACGACGAGCAGGCCGACGAGACCGGCGCGCTCCTGGGCGAGTTCGCCCGCGCCGGGTTCCTCAACATCGTGGGCGGCTGCTGCGGCACGACCCCCGCCCACGTGGCCGCGGTGGCCCGCGCCGTGGCGGCGCTGCCGCCCCGCGTCCCGCCGTCGCCCGAGGCGACCGCCCACGCCACCAACACCCGGTACAGCGGGCTCGAGCGCCAGGTGCTGCGCGAGGACAGCAACTTCCAGATGATCGGCGAACGCACCAACGTGACCGGCTCGCGGAAGTTCGCGCGGCTGGTGCAGGCCGGGGACTGGACGGCGGCCACCGAGGTGGCGCTCGACCAGGTCCGCGGGGGCGCGAACATCCTCGACGTGAACATGGACGAGGGCATGCTCGACTCGGAAGCGTGCATGACCCAGTTCCTGAACTACATCGCCACCGAGCCCGAGATCGCGAAGCTGCCGATCATGATCGACAGCTCGAAGTGGTCGGTGCTCGAGGCCGGCCTGAAGTGCGTACAGGGCAAGGGCGTCGTCAACTCGATCAGCCTGAAGGAGGGCGAAGCCGACTTCCTGGCCAAGGCCCGCACGATCCGCCGCTACGGCGCCGCCATGATCGTGATGGCGTTCGACGAGCAGGGGCAGGCCGACACCATCGCCCGGAAGGTCGCCATCTGCCAGCGCGCCTACCGCCTGCTCACCGAGCAGGCCGGCGTGGACCCGCTCGACATCATCTTCGACCCGAACATCCTGGCCATCGCCACGGGCCTCGAGGAGCACAACGAGTACGCCGTCAACTTCATCGAGGCCACGCGCCAGATCAAGGCGGCGTGTCCGGGCGTCCGGGTGAGCGGCGGCGTCAGCAACCTGTCGTTCTCCTTCCGGGGCAACGACGTCGTGCGGGAGGCGATCCACTCGGCGTTCCTCTACCACGCGATCCGCGCGGGCATGGACATGGGGATCGTGAACGCGGGCCAGCTGGTGGTCTACGAGGACATCCCCGCCGATCTGCTCACGCACGTCGAGGACATCCTGTTCAACCGCCGTCCCGACGCCACCGAGCGGATGGTGGCCAAGGCCGAGCAGGTCAGGGGCGCCGGCGCGAAGCGCGAGCTCGATCTGACGTGGCGCCAGGGCACGGTCGCCGCACGGCTCGCACACGCACTGGTCCACGGCGTCGTCGACTACATCGAGGAAGACGCCGAGGAGGCGCGCCAGGCCCTCGGACGCCCGCTGGCCGTCATCGAGGGGCCGCTCATGGACGGCATGAAGGTCGTCGGCGACCTGTTCGGCGCCGGCAAGATGTTCCTGCCGCAGGTGGTGAAGAGCGCCCGGGCCATGAAGCGGGCCGTCGCGTATCTCGAGCCGTTCATGGACGCGGAGAAGGAGGCCGGCGGCAGCCGATCGGCCGGCACGGTCCTGCTCGCCACGGTCAAGGGCGACGTCCACGACATCGGCAAGAACATCGTCGGGGTGGTGCTCGGCTGCAACGGCTACGAGGTGATCGACCTCGGCGTGATGGTGCCGTGCGACAAGATCCTCACGGCCGCCGCCGAGCGGGGCGCCGACATCGTCGGGCTGTCGGGCCTCATCACGCCCTCGCTGGACGAGATGGTGTACGTGGCGCGCGAGATGCAGGCGCGGGGCCTGTCGGTGCCGCTGCTCATCGGCGGCGCGACGACCAGCCGCCAGCACACGGCCGTCCGCATCGCGCCGGGGTACGACGGACCGGTCGTGCACGTACCGGACGCGTCGCGGGTCGTCGACGTCATGAACGGCCTCCTCGGCAGCGAGGGCCGCGCCGCGTTCGACGCGGCCAACCGGCGCGAGCAGGAGGCCCTGCGCGCACGGCACGCGGAGCGGCGCGAGCGGCCGACGCTGGCCTACACGCAGGCCGCGGCCAACCGGTTGCGCGTGGACCTGGCCGTCCCGCCGCCGGCGCCGTCGTTCCTCGGCTCCCGGACGGTGGAGGTCCCGATCGAGGCGCTCGTGCCCTTCATCGACTGGACGTTCTTCTTCTCGGCCTGGCAGCTCAAGGGACGCTTCCCCGCCATCCTCGACGATCCGGCGCAGGGATCGGCGGCGCGGGAGCTGTACGGCCACGCCCAGGCGCTCCTGGCCGACATCGTGCGCGACCGCTCGCTCACCGCGCGGGGCGTGTACGGCTTCTGGCAGGCGAACGCCGACGGCGACGACATCGTACTGTTCCGCCCGGACGGCCGGGACGAGCTGGCGCGCTTCCCGATGCTCCGGCAGCAGGAGGTCATCGCCGACGACAAGCCGAACCGGTCGCTGGCCGACTTCGTGGCGCCCCTCGACAGCGGCGTCGCCGACCACGTGGGCGCGTTCGCCGTCACCGCGGGCCTGGGCGCCGAGGCGCTCGTGGCGCGCTTCGAGGGCGACCACGACGACTACCACGCCATCATGGCCAAGGCGCTGGCCGACCGGCTCGCCGAGGCCTTCGCGGAGTACCTGCACGCGCAGGCCCGGCGCGACTGGGGCTACGGCCAGGACGAGCAGCTCACGCCGGACGATCTCGCGGCCGAGCGCTATCGGGGCATCCGTCCGGCGTTCGGGTATCCCGCCTGTCCCGACCACTCCGAGAAGCGGCGGCTGTTCGACCTCCTGGGGGCCGAGTCGATCGGAATGGGGCTCACCGAGTCGTTCGCGATGACGCCGGCCGCGAGCGTCAGCGGCCTCTACTTCTCGCATCCGCAGGCGCGCTATTTCGTCATCCAGCGCGTCGGCGCCGACCAGGTGGCCGACTACGCGCGGCGGAAGGGCGTCGCCGTGTCCGAGGTCGAGCGGTGGCTGCGGCCGGTCCTGGCGTACGAGCCGGCGACCGTCGCCGTGTGATCGCGGCCGGCCGTCAGGAATGCACGGGCGCGTCGGGCGGCAGCACCCGCGGCTCGACCAGCAGGAAGTACGGCGCCGCGAGGCAGGCCAGCGCGGCCGCGGCGGCGAACGCCGGGCGGTACCCGTAGTGCTGGACGATCCAGCCGAGGGTGATGGAGCCGGTGCCGACGCCCGTATCGAACGCCGCGATGATGCTCCCGAACGCCGCGCCCCGGCGTTCCGGCGCGACGTGGCGCATCACGTGGCCGAGGAACAGCGGGTACGCCGACCCGAACCCCGTGCCGAACACGAGGGCCGACGCGACGAACATCGCACGGCCGCCGCCGACGGCGAGCAGCGCGAAGCCGACCATCACCAGGCCGAGGCACGGCAGGAGGACCTTGACGTGGCCGATGCGGTCGCCCAGCCGTGAGATCGGCGGCCGCGTGACCAGCACCGCGATCGAGTAGGCGGCGAAGTACAGCGACGCCGGGTGCACGCCGGCCGCCTCGCTGTACAGGGCCACGAAACTGGTGAGCCCCCCGTAGCCGAACGAGTACATGAACATCGTCGGCGCGATCGCCAGGACCCGCCACTCCACGAGCGACCGCCAGCGCCAGGCCGCGCCCTCCGCGCCGTGGGGCGCGTCGGGCGGCAGGAGCCACCAGGCGATCGTGAACATCAGGACGCCCAGGCCCGCCGTCTCGATGCAGAGCACCGTCCAGCCGCCGTGCTCGTACACCCACAGCCCGATCGCGGGCGCCATCGACACGGCGAAGATCGTCGCCATGCCCCAGTAGCTCATGCCCTCGGCCCTGCGGCCGGGCGGCACGATGTCGGTGACGTACGAACTGGCCGCCACCAGCAGGCCCGACCAGCACAGGCCGTGCAGGACCACCAGGGCGAGCATGCCCTCGTACCGCGGGAGCACGCCGTAGAGCACGGCGAAGAGCGTCAACGCCGCGCTCGCGGCCATGAGGACGCGCCGCTTGCCCACCCGGTCCACCACACCGCCGGTCACCGGGCCGCTCGCGGCCGAGGCGTAGGTGAGGAGCCCCAGGAAGAGACCCGACGCGACGGCGCTGCCGCCGAGATCCCGGATCCGGAAGGGCGCCGTGGGAAAGAGCTGGAACGCCGACAGGAAGACGACGAAGTTGAAGCCGCACATCACGAAGAAGCGGGTCGTGAAGAGCGGCGCCTCCGGCATCATGCGGGTGGGCCCGGCGCCTGGCCCGGCCGCCGGCGCCGGCCTGACGTCATCCGCCGACTTTGACGACGAGGCACTGGTTGCCGGTCAGCTCGAGCACGGGTTGGGCGCTCGCGCCGAAGTAGTCGTCGAAGGCCTGTCGGACCGCCGGGAACTCGACGTAGTCGTGCGAGATGAGCATGCCGCCGACGCTCATCCGGGGATAGAAAAAGGCCAGGGCATCGCGGGTGCTCTGGTAGAGGTCCACGTCGAGGTGCACGAAGGAGAACGTCAGGTCGCGCACGGCCTCGCCCGTCGCCGGGAACAGGCCCTGGTGGAAATGGACGTCGGGGATGCCCCCCAGGAAGGCGCGCACGGCGTCGAGGCCGCAGGCGTACTCGCCCTCGGCGAAGCCCTGATCCACCTCCGCAGGCGCCGGCAGTCCCTGGAACGTGTCGAACAGGTGGAGGGGGCGCGGCCCCTTGGCCTCGCCGATCACGCGCGCCGTGCCGCCGCGGAATACGCCCACCTCGGCGATCGCGCCGGGTAAGCGGCCCGTGGCCAGCACCGCCGCGCGGATCATGTAGGCCTCGTCGACCCCCATGGTCTGCGTCGGGAAGCCGGTGACGATCTCGCGGATCCGGGCAGCGGCCGCGGCGCGGTGCGGCTGCGCGAAGCTCACGACCTCGCGGTTGGTCAGGCCCAGGACGAACTGCGTCGCGTGGAGCGAGGGGGCCGCGATGGGCGTGAACGGGCCGCGGCGCACGATGCCCGCCACCAAGGCTTTCGCTCGACTCGCCTGCCCCACCGTGCCGCCTCCGCGCCCGTGGCCTCCGGGCAGCCTTCGATGGTAACACCGGGGTGGACGCCGGCCGGACCGGGACCGCCGGATCGTGCGCCGCAGTGTGCCAGGCGCGGCAGCGGGGTTACCCGTGCCGGAAGTCGGGCCGCTCGCTGCGCGCCTTGAGGCCGGCGGCCTCGTAGTCCAGGTAGCGGTCGGTGATGTCGCGGGTGAGGCGGGCCATCGCGCCCGACAGCACCCCGGCGAGCTCCAGCGAGATCCAGGCCCGGGCGCCGCCCGGCGCCGCGGCCACGCCGTGGCGCCCGGTGACCCGCAGCAGGCCGGGCACGACGCTGACCCAGGCGAACTCCCGGCCCGGCACGAGCTCGGTGCACGTCCACAGCGCCGGCGGGAGCTTCGGCTGGCGAATCAGCACGCGGCTCCCGATCCGGAACGCCCCGCGGTCCAGCCGCCGGATGCCCCGCACCGACGGGGTCCACTCGTGCCAGCGCTCGACGTCGCTCATGACGTCCCAGACGCGCGCCGGCGCCGCGGCGACGTCCACCGCGCGATCGAACCGGGTCATGGCACGGTGAGCACGATCTTGCCGATGTGGGCGCTCGACTCCATGAGCCGGTGGGCCTCCGGCGCGTGCGCCATCGGGAAGGTCGCGTGGACGACGGGCGCCACGGTGCGGGCCTCGAGCAGGGGCCAGACGCGCGCTTCGAGGGCGGCCGCGATGGCGCCCTTCTCCGCCGGGCTGCGCGGCCGGAGCGTGGAGCCCGTGATCGTGA
>JBFWXO010000068.1:0-27223 GCA_050187355.1 Vicinamibacterales bacterium | reverse complement strand
TGGCCCACCTCGCGGAACTGCTGGCGTCGCGCCGCAACCAGTTCTTCGGCCCGCTGGCGCTCCTGCTCTTCTGGGCGACGCACCTGGCATGGGCCATCGACCGCTGGCGCGCCCGCCACGGAACGCACGTGGCCGCGTGGTTCGACGTCATCGGCGAGGTCGAGGCCCTCTCCGCCCTGGCGACGTTCGCCGCTGAACGGCCGGCCGCCGTCTTCCCGGCGCTGACGCCGGGCCCGCCGCGCCTCGTGGCGCAGGAGATGACCCACCCCCTCCTGGCCCCCGGCCACGCCGTCGGAAACGACGTCGCTCTGGGAGGCGAACACCCGCACCTGCTCGTCGTGAGCGGCTCCAACATGTCGGGCAAGAGCACCTACCTCCGCGCGATCGGCGTGAACGCCGTCCTTGCCCAGGCCGGCGCCCCGGTGACGGCCAGGTCGATGGCCCTCACGCCGCTCACACCGGCGGGCACCATGCGCGTGCAGGACTCCCTCGAGGGCGGCCGATCCCGGTTCTTCGCCGAGATCTCGAAACTTCGCCAGATCGTCGACCTCGCGCGGCTCGACGGCCCGTGCGGCACGCTCTTCCTCATCGACGAACTGCTGGCCGGCACCAACTCGCACGACCGCCAGCGTGGAGCGGCGGGAGTGCTCAGGGGACTCGTGGACCTGGGCGCGATCGGCCTGGCCACCACGCACGACCTCGCGCTGACCGCGCTCGTGGACGACGCGGCGATCCGCGCCGCCAACGTCCATTTCGAGGATCGGTTCGACGACGGCACGCTCGTCTTCGACTACCGCCTGCGACCGGGCGTCGTCGGCACGAGCAACGCGCTCGTGCTGATGCGATCGGTCGGCCTCGACGTGTGACGCGGCGCTCCGGCGCGCCGCTACAATGGCCGAGATGGACTACGAGCAGCTCGGCCTCTTCTACCTGGGACGGCGATACGACCTCGCAGCCCGCCACCGGACGGCCGACCCGGTCCTGTACGACTCCTCGGACCTGCTGACGCACGCCGTCTGCATCGGGATGACCGGCAGCGGCAAGACCGGCCTCGGCGTGGCGCTCATCGAGGAGGCCGCCATCGATGGCCTGCCCGTGCTGGCCATCGACCCCAAGGGCGACCTCGCCAACCTGATGCTGACCTTCCCCGGGCTCTCGGCGCAGGAGTTCGCGCCGTGGGTGAACCCGGACGAGGCGCGTGCACAGCAGCTCCCGGTCGAGGCCTTCGCGGCGAAGGAAGCGGAGCGATGGAAGGCGGGGCTGGCCGAGTGGGACCAGGACGGCCGCCGGATCGCGCGCCTGAAGGCCGCGGCCGAGGTCGCCATCTACACACCGGGGAGCCGCACCGGGCTGCCGCTCTCGATCCTCGACACGTTCGAGGCGCCGCCGCGCGTAATCGTCGACGAACCCGAACTGCTCGCGGCCCGCGTGCAGTCGGTGGCCACGAGCCTGCTCGCGCTGGCGGGCATCACCGGCGACCCGACGACCAGCCGCGAGCACGTACTCGTCTCCACGCTCCTCCAGGAGGCTTGGCGCCAGGGCCGCGCGCTCGACATGGCGGCCCTCATCGCCCAAGTGCAGACGCCGCCGGTGACCAAGATCGGCGTCCTCGAGCTCGAGTCCTTCTATCCCGCGGGCGATCGCTTCGCGCTGGCGATGCGCCTCAACAACGTCCTCGCGGCGCCGGGATTCGCGACCTGGCTCGAGGGCGAGCCGCTCGACGTGGCGCGGCTCCTCTACACGCCGTCGGGCAAGCCCCGGGTGGCCGTGGTGTCGATCGCGCACCTGGGCGATGCGGAGCGGATGTTCTTCGTGGCGCTGCTCCTCGAACAGGTGCTTGCGTGGGTGCGGGCCCAGCGCGGGACGACGTCCCTGCGCGCGCTCCTGTACATGGACGAGCTCTTCGGATTCCTGCCGCCCACGGCGAATCCGCCGAGCAAGACGCCGCTCCTGACGCTGCTCAAGCAGGCGCGCGCCTTCGGGCTCGGCTGCGTGCTCGCCACGCAGAACCCCGTCGACCTCGACTACAAGGCGTTGTCCAACGCCGGCACGTGGTTCCTCGGACGGCTCCAGACCGAGCGCGACAAGGCGCGGGTGCTCGACGGCCTCGAAGGCGTGGCCGCCGGCGCCGGGCAGGGCTTCGACCGCCAGGGGCTCGACTCCCTGCTCTCGGGCCTCGAGAAGCGCGTCTTCCTCCTGCACAACGTCCACGACCACGCGCCGCTCCTGATGCAGTCGCGATGGGCGCTGTCGTACCTGCGCGGTCCGATGGGGCGCGAGGAGATCCGGGCGCTGATGGACCCGCTGCGCGGCCAGGCCTCCGCCGTGCCGGCACCGGCCGCGACGCCGGCGCCGGCCCCAGGCCCGGCGGCGGCGCCCGCCGCGCCGGCTCCGCCGGCGGTGTCGACGCGCCCGATCCTGACGCCGGACGTCCCGCAGTACTTCGCGCCCGGACACGGCGCCATCTGGGTGCCGATGCTCGTCGGCGCCGCCCGCGTCACGTACAGCGACGCGAAGCTGAAGCTGGACGAAACCGGTGACGTCGTCGTGTGGACGCCGCTCACCGACGGCCCCGTCGCCGCCGACTGGGAACACGCGGAGCCCGCGGACTTCCGCCTCGACGCCCTCACGTCCGCCCCCGGCGCGGCAGCCGCCTTCGCCCCGCTGCCGCAAGCCGCGGCCAAGCCGAAGAGCTATCAGGCCTGGACGAAGGACTTCTCGGCGTGGGCGGCGCGTTCGCAGAGCCTGGAGCTCTTCAAGTCGCCGAAGACGGGCCTGCTCTCCCACGCCGGCGAGACCGAAGCCGCCTTCCGCATCCGCGCGAGCCACGAGGCCCGCGAAGCCCGGGACGCGGCCGTGCAGGCACTGCGCGCGAAGTACGCGCCGAAGATCGCGGCCCTCGAGGAGCGCATCCGGAAGGCCGGCGCGGCGGTCGAGAAGGAGCAGCAGCAGGCCTCGGAGCAGAAGCTCTCGGCCGCGCTGTCGGTTGGCGCGTCCGTGCTGGGGGCGATCTTCGGACGGCGCACGGCCTCGGTCACCAACGTCGGGCGCGTGGCCACGGCCGCGCGCGGCGTGAGCCGGATCGGCCGCGAGTCGCAGGACGTGGAGCGCGCCAAGGCCAACGTCGACGCGCTGGCGGCACAGAAGCAGCAGCTCGAGGCGACCCTCGACCAGGACGTCCGCGCCCTCCAGGACGAATGGGGCAGCGACGGGGAGGCCTACGAGCGCCTCGTCGTCAAGCCGAAGCGCGGCGGCGTGCAGGTGCAGCTCGTCGCGCTCGTGTGGCGGCCCGAGTAGCGCGGGTCAGGGACGCCGCCGGCGCCGGACAGCGTAGTAACCGGCGCCGGACAGCGTGGTAAGCTGAGGGTCCCACGTGCCGGCGTGGCGGAACTGGCAGACGCGCGGGACTCAAAATCCTGTGCCCCTTACCGGGCGTGTGGGTTCGATTCCCTCCGCCGGCACCACTTTCCTGAACGGCCCCCGCGACGGGCGGTCAGCGCCGCGCGCGGTTCCCGGCGCCCGTCCCTCGCCCGCTCAGTTCGCGCCCGGCGCCTTCACCTCGTACACGTGGATGATCGGCTCGTTGGTCGGCACGACGTAGATCCGCCGGCGTGTGGCGTCGTAGACCGCGCCGTTGATCCAGGCGTTGCCGGTGCCGCCGCTCATCTCCGGGAGGCTCCAGGTGGCGTAGGGCGTGAGGCTCCAGGGCGCCTTCCTGCCCTGCTTCACCAGGACGAGATCGTTGGCGTCGTAGGCCCAGACGAAGTGGCGGTAGGGGTAGCCATGGGGTCCCTTGTCGCCATTGGTCGGGTCGTAGCACCACCACGTCCCCCGCGGGTGTGGCTTGAAGTGCAGGGCGGGATCCTTGGTCCCTTCGCCGTAGCAGTACCCGGTTCCGTGGCGGCCGATGAAGAGCACCGACCGCGTCCCCGACGGGAAGGCGATGCCGCCCATCTGCACCACGCTGCTGAAGTAGCGGTTCGGCGTGTCGTAGGGACCGAGCGTCTGGTGATCGTCCGGGTAGCCGACCAGCATCTTCGCCGACGCCCTGCGCTTCACGCCGACCTCGTCGGGATCGAAGACGCTCACCGCGGGGCCATAGCTCGATCGCGAGATGATCGAGATGCAGCACTGCCCCGTCAGCGCGGGACCGCCGAACAGCGTGCGCCACTCCCCGGGCACGAGCGTCATGTAGCCGGCCACGAGACCCGGCTCCTCGCCGCCCACGGCGAAGGGGCCCTCGGCCGTCGCCAGGGTCTCGCCGGCCCAGTGGCTCTTCGTCACGTTGTGCCCGGCGTCGTAGGTGGCGTAGCCGCTCACGATCAGCCGCCCGTTCCACGCCAGGATGCCGCCGAGCACCTTCGGGTTGGGATCGCCGTCGTCGAGCGCCTTCAGGTTCGGAACGCCCCGGCACGGCTCGAGGATCTCCGCGCGACCGCCGATCTCGGGAATCGACACGCGCGCCGCGCCGCCCGAGTACACGCAGCCGTAGTACATCGACTGGCCATCGGCGGCCATCCCGAGCGCGTGCCCGCCGTAGTGCAGGGTGATCTTCCGCGAGTCCTCGTCGGGCAGACGGAACGTCCCCAGGTAGCGCAGATCGGTCCCGCTCAGGAGCGGAAGCGCGGCAGGAGCCACGGCGGCCGGCGCCTGGGCGAGCACCGCGCCGCCAGGGGCGGCGGGTAGCGTCGCCGCGCACAGGGCGGCCGCCAGCACGGCGCGGAGTCGAACGGGCATCGAGACCATCGGGCGCTCCTCCGGCCCCATCATCGCTCGCCCGGGGCGGCGGGCGCGCGCGCTTCGACGGACGCCGGGGGCCAGCGCGCCCGTCGGGCCTGGGCGTGCCGCCTCTATGTGGGGTGAGGCCTCCAGCCGAAACAGGAAAGGATGGGAGTCGTCCTGAAGGTCCGCCTGCCCTTTCGCCTCGGCTTCGCCACGAAGTCCTCGGCGGGCACGGCGGACCCGCGGCCGGTCGACGGCGCGGCGCCCGGGAGCGCCCGGCCACTCGACGGGGCGCGGACCGAGGACGCGAGCGTTCCGGAACCGACTCACCGGATCGAGGTGGCGACGGCGGGGCGGGCCCCGGTGGTCGGGGACACTGAGACCGCCCCACTGGCCGCGCGCCACGACGCCGCCGCCCCCTCCGCCGCCGATGTCGACCAGGCGTCGTCCTCGCTCGTGTGGCTCGCGTACACCTCGGCGCTGGCCGCGCGGGCGACGACGCTCGAAGACGCGGCGCTGGCGGCGCTCGAGGGCCGGCTCGACCCGTCGCCGCGCCGTCGCGCCGCCCGGGAAACCTACAAGCTCGCCACCTCGCTCTGGCTGGTGGAAGCCCGCGATGCCGCGCGCCTGGCGTGGGAGGCCGCCGGGCTGCTCGAAAGCGGCACCCTGCTCGGCACCGCCAATGCCCTGCGGCTCTCGCAGATCGTCGAGACGCTCCACGGCACGCTGCGCACGCTGCCGCCGCCCGAGGCGCTCTCGCCGGCCGGCAGACCGACCTCGCCCTACCTGCTCGTCGTGGACGACGACGACGCGCTCGCGCGGGAACTCCCCATCGAAGCCGCCGTGCGAGGCTGGCGGGCCAAGGTCGTCCGGCATGTCACCGATCCGCTCGAGGACCAGGCGGACGTGATCGTCCTCGGGCCCGACGGGCTCGGCGACGCCGACGCGGCGGCACGGGCCCGCCTGATGGCCGCCCATCCCGACGCCGCGCTCGCAGCCCTGGCCTCGGGTCCGTCGCTGCTCGAACGATCCGCCGCCCATCCGCTGCCCGCGGCGCGGACCCTCTGCAAGCCGGTCGCGCCGGCCGCGATCGTGGACGAGGCCATCGACCTCCTGCGGCGTCGTCAGGCGGCGCGGCCCGCCATCGTGCTGGGAATCGTCGACCCCGAGTTGCGCGCGCAGGCCCGGACCGCCCTGGCGGACCTCGGCGCCGTGACCGAGGTCCACGACAACAGCGAAGCCGTCTGGGACGTCGTGACGCAGCTCCGGCCCGAGCTCTGCGTCCTCGACGAGCGATGCGCCGGCGGGCCCTCGCTGCACGTACCGCGGGCGATGCGCCGCGAGCCGGACGTGGCCGCGGCCAGCGTCATCCTCGTCACCCCCGCCTCCGACGACGCGGCGGCGGCGCGCACGGCCGCGGCCGGCGCCGACGACTGGCTGCCGGCGGCCGCCGTGCCGTCGCTCCTGCCGCCGCTGTCCCGAAACCGTCTCGAGCGCGCCAGGACCCAGCGCGAGGCCGCGGACCTCGACCCCGCCACCCGCCTGCCCCACCTGCGCTCCGTGATTCCGACCTTCGAGCGGATGGTGGCGATCGCCAGGCGCTACGATCACACCCTCGCGATGCTGATGGTGGAGGTGGACGGCCTCGGGCCCGTCTCCGCCTCGCGCGACGCCGAGCCCCTGCAGCGGCTCTCGACGCTCCTGGGCCGGCGGCTCGCCCGCGCCTTCCGCGCCGAGGACGTCGTGGCGCACGTCGCGCCCGGGCGCTTCGCCATCGCCGCCTTCGGCATGAAGTCCGAGGACGGCGTACACCGCATGGCCGAGCTCCTCGAGAGCTTTCGCGAGCAGGCGGTACAGCGCGCGGACCGCACGGCCGTGGCGGCCTCCTTCAGCGCCGGCATCGCGCAGATCCGGGTGGACGGCAAGGACGCTGGCGACCTCATCCGCGCGGCCGAGGCGGCGCTGGCGTCGGCCCAGCGCCAGGGCGGCAACCGCATCGAGGCCGCCACGCGCGGCGAGGCGTCCCGCGTCGAGTGGACGGCGGATGCGCTGATCATCGACCCGGACGCGCCGTTCGCCGCGCTGGTGGAACACGCGCTCGAGACGCGCGGGCACCGCGTGCGCACCGTCGGCGACGGCCGCGAGGCGCTCGAGCTCCTCACCCATCCCGAGGCGCCCGTCCGGGCGCGCATCCTCGTGCTCGAACTCGGCCTGCCGGGGCTCGACGGGCTCACGCTGCTCGGCCAGCTCGCCGAAGCCGGCGTGCTCAAGTCGTCGAAGGCGGTGGTGGTGACGACGCGGTCGGTCGAAGCCGAGATGATCGCGGCCATGGAGCTCGGCGCGGTGGACTACGTCACCAAGCCCGTCAGCCTGCCGGTGCTGATGCGGCGGCTGCGCTCGGCCCTCTCGGGGAGCGCCGGTGTCGCCTGACGCCCTCGTGCGGATGGTGCTCTTCGCCGAGGCCCTGGCCCTGGTCCTCGGCGTCGCGCTCCTCGTCGCGCATGCCGGCTGGTGGTGGTGGTACGACCGGTGGATCGAGGGCCGGCTGGACGCGGTCCGCGGTTCGCTGCGCGAGGCGCTCGCCGGCGGCGATCGCGACCTGGCCTTCTCGCGCGACTTCGTCCGCCTGCCGATGCGCCTGCAGATCTACCTGCTGGGCGAGCTGGCACCCCACCTCTCCGGGCAGGAGCGCCAGTCCCTCCGCCAGCTCGCCGAGCGCGCCGGGCTGCTCGGCACGGCGGAGCGGCTCTGCCGGAGCTGGTTCTGGTCGCGCCGCCTCTTCGGCGCCAAGATCTGCACCCTCGTCGGCCATCCCGCCGACGTCGTCCTGGCGCTCCTGGGCGATCGCCATCCCGGAGTGCGCGCCCAGGCCGTCGAGTGCGCGATCCACCGGCCGGACCCGGCCGTCGTCGACACGCTGCTGGCGATGCTGGCCGACGGCGACGGGCGCTGCCGCTTCGCGGCCCAGGACACCCTGGTGAAAGTCGGGCACGCGGCGGTGGCCCCGCTCATCGCCTATCTGGGCACGGCCGGCCACACCGGCACGCTGGGCGCGCTCGACGTGGCGCTGACCATGGCCGACGCGCGCCTGCTCGCGCCGGCGGCGGTCCTGGCGGGATCGCCGGCCGCCGACGTGCGCGCACGCGCGATCGCGCTGCTCGGCGCGCTGGGCAGCGCCGAGGGCATCGCGGCGGTCGAGCGCGCGCTCGCCGATCCGGCGCCCGCCGTGCGGCAGGCCGCCCTCAAGGCGCTCGGCGGCCTCACGCACTGGCCGGCCGCGCCCCGCGTCGCCCTGCTCGTGCACGACCCGGTCTGGGACGTGCGCCGCCAGGCCGCCCTGTGCCTGCGGGCGCTCGGCGCGCCGGGGCTCATCTTCCTGCGGCAGCTCCGGCAGTCGCCGGACCCGGTGTCGTCGTCGGTGGCGCGCTACGCGCTCGACCTGGCGGCGGTGGGCGCCCAGGGATGACGCCGTCGCCGGGCGCGCTCGTCGAGGCCCTGATGGTCCCCGTCGAAGCGGCGGTGCTCGTGTACTTCGTCGTGATCAACGGCGCCTACGTCGCGCTCCTGGCCGCGGCCGTGATCGAGATGCGCCGCCGCCGGAACGAGGCGATCGGCATCAACGATCACATCGTCGTCGGGTCGCGCCTCGCCCCGACCATCAGCATCCTCGCGCCCGCCTACAACGAGGAGGCCACGATCACGGCCAGTGTCCAGTCGCTGCTGACGCTGGACTATCCGAACCTCGAGGTGGTCGTCATCGCCGATGGGTGCAAGGACGCCACCGTCGAGGTGCTCAAGGCGGAGTTCGCGCTGGTCGAGGTCCACCGGGCCTACGCGCCGCGCGTGCCGACCAAGGGCGTCGTGGCCCTGTACCGATCGGCCCGCCACGCCAATCTCGTCGTCGTGGACAAGCTGAACGGCGGCAAGGCGGACGCGCTGAACGTGGGCCTCAACCTCGCCAGTGGCGAACTCGTGTGCGCGATCGACGCCGACACGCTCATCGAGCGCGGCGCGCTCGTGCGGCTGGCGCGCCCCATGATCATCGACTCGGGCGTCGTGGCCACGGGCGGCACGATCAGGCCCGTCAACGCCGTGCCGACGCGCAACGGCCAGGTGCTCGACGTCACCGTCCCCCGCACGCTGCTCGCCGGCGTGCAGGTGGTCGAGTACCTCCGGGCGTTCCTGCTGGGCCGCCTGGGACTGAACCGCCTCGGCGGCAACCTGATCATCTCGGGCGCCTTCGGGCTGTTCCGGCGCGAGCCGATGCTCGCTGCCGGCGGGTGGCTGCACGACACCGTCGGCGAGGACATGGAGCTCGTGGTCCGCCTCCGGCGCCTGGGCTACGAACAGCGCGGCCCGAGCGGCGTGGTCTTCGTCCCCGATCCCACGGCGTGGACGGAGGTGCCGGAATCGTGGGGCGTCCTCGGACGCCAGCGCGACCGCTGGCACCGCGGGCTGACCGACACGCTGTGGCGCCACCGGCGCCTGATCGGCAACCCGCGGTACGGCGCGATGGGCCTCGTCGTCTTCCCGTACTTCGTCGTGGTCGAACTCCTCGCGCCGGTGGTCGAGGCGCTGGGGCTCGTGGTGCTGGCCGCCTCGCTGGCCGTCGGTCTCGTGGACCGATCCTTCGCGGTGCTCTTCTTCGCGCTCGCCGTCGGCATCGGCCTGGTCCTGAGCGTCGCGACGCTGCTGCTCGACCAGGCGTCGTTCATGCGGTTCCGGCGGCCGCGCGACCTGGCGTGGCTCGTCTGGTGGAGCGTCGCCGAGAACCTCGGCTACCGCCAGATGACCGTGTACTGGCGGCTGCGGGGCCTCGTGAAGTACCTGCGCGGGCGCTCGGACTGGGGCGCGATGACGCGCAAGGGCTTCGCGACCCGGCCCGCCGCCACCACGCCGCGGTCCGGCTAGTCGAAGAGCGCGGGGCCCTCCACGCGCAGCCACTTCCGCGCCTCGAGATAGCGCGGGCACGCCTCGGCCACCAGCCGCCAGAACCGCGGCGAGTGATTCAGCTGCCGCCGGTGCATCAGCTCGTGGATCAGGACGTACTCCCGCACCCAGGGCGGCACCTGGACGAGCCGCCAGTTGAGCGAGATGGCGCCGCGTCGCGAGCAGGACCCCCAGCGCGAGCGCTGATTCCGGATCGACACGGCCGACACCGTCAGGCCGTGGCGGCCGGCGAGCGCCAGGAGCTCGCCTGGCAGGAGCCGGCGGGCGCGCCGCCGCAGCCAGGCATGCACGTCCGTCCGGAGCGCGCCGCCGTCGCCGGGGCGGCGGGACACGAGCGCGTCGTCGATCCGGGCGGCCCCGCCGTCGTCGAGCACGATCGGCCGGGCCACGCCGTCGATGGCCACGAGTCGGCCGGGGCGCCACGGCGGCGGGCGGCGGGCGGCCGCCGCCGCCTGTTTCGCCGCGATCCACGCCCGCTGCGTCTCGACGAACCGGCGGGCCTCGCGCTGCGTGCCCCACCAGGGAATCGTCACCCGCAGCGAGCCGTCGTCGAGAACCCGCAGCACGTAGCGCCGCGTCCCGCGCCGCCGCACGAAGACCGGATCGGCCGGCGGGGCCGCCGGCGCCTCCAGGTACGCGGAGGGCTCGGCCGCGCCGCGCTCGCCTGCCGGCGCGAGCGGCAGCGGGAGCTGGCGGTCGGTGCGCCTGGCCCGGCTCACGGCGCGCCCACGACGGTCCAGCCGATGGTCACCATGTGCGCGTTCACGCCAGGGTTGCTGCGGAGGCGGTTGCCGTTGGAGATGTGATGCAGCCGGTACCCCAGCACGAGGCCGTGGCCGCCGGCGCCGACCACCCGTACACCGACGCCGGCGTGCGAGGTGAAGTTGCTGCCCGTCGTGCCGCGGGGGAGGGCCGCCGACGTCCACAGGGCGCCCCCGCCAACCTCGGCGAACGGATGGACCCGGCCGCGCGGCGCGAAGTTCCACCGCCAGGCGAGCGGCGCGACGCCGATGCCGCGCGCCCGGCCACCCGACCACTCGGCGAAGACCGGCGTGACCTCGACCACTCGAAGCGTCCCCGCAGGCGTCCCGGTCCGCGCAGGTCCGTCAGCACCCGTCCGAAGGCCACGTGCGTGGTCGCGTAGCGCTCACCGCCCCCGGACTGCAGGATCGCGATCCCCTGCGCGACGCCGGCCGTCACCGACCACTCGGTGGCGCCGCGCGCCACGGGCGCCTGCGCCAGCAGCGGCGGGCCGCCGGCCAGCAGCGCCAGGACGATCACGGCGCCGGCGTACAATTGCGGGGTGACCGACTTCCGCCCCCTCGCGTCCGCCGACGAGCTCACCGTCCTCATCGCGCGCTCGCACGTCGAGCCGATCGTCATCTTCAAGCACAGCGACTCATGCGGATCGAGCTGGATGGCCCGGGCGCAGCTGGTCTCGGGAGACCTGCCCATGCCCGTGCACGAGATCGTCGTGCAGCAATCGCGCGACCTCGCGCAGGACGTGGCGGCGCGCCTCCGGGTGCGGCACGAGTCGCCGCAGGCGCTGGTCGTCGCGGGCGGCGCGGCCGTGTGGCACTCGTCGCACGCCGGCGTCACCGCCGACCGCGTGCGCCAGGCGTGGACGGCCGCCGCCGAAGCCCTCACGCCGGCCCCGGCCCGTTGATCTTGCGCGCCACGACCGACGCCACCATCCGGCCGTCGACCTCCCCCTCGCGCTGCTGCTCCACGACGAGCGGCGCCACGAGGCGCGGCAACTCGCCCGGCTCGAGCAGAAACGCGGGATTCGTGGGCCGGCCGCGCGCGGCCTGGGCCGTCGTGAACGTCTCGTAGAACAGCACCCCGCCCGGCGCCAGCGCCGCGATCAGGGCCGGGACGAGCGGCCGGTGCAGGTAGTGGACCACGACGATCGCGCCGTAGCGCCCGGCGCCGAGGTCCACGCCCGGCGCCTCGAGGTCGAGGACCTGCGCGGTGACCGGCCATCCCATGCGGGCGGCCACGCGGCCCAGCGCCGCCATCTTTCCCGCGTCCCGGTCCACCGCCGTCACCGGCCACCCGGCCGCCGCGAGCAGCAGCGCGTGCCGGCCGCGGCCCGCGGCCACGTCGAGGACGGGCGCTCCACGCGGCAGCAGCCGCGCGTGTTCGAGCAGCCAGCCGGCTGGACCGTCGATGGGCGCCGCGCCGAAGTCACGGGCGCCGCGCCACGCCGCCATCCCGCCCGCCAGGTCGTAGACGGGCGCAACGCCCGCCGCCACCAGGACGTCGGCGGCCGCCGCGCTGCGCACGCCGTGCTCGCAGCAGACCAGCACCGGCGTCCCGTCGCCTGGCAGGACGGCCGGGGCGGAGGCGACGAGGTCCACCGGCAGGAGACGGGCGCCGGGCAGGTGGCCCAGGTGCGCGAACTCGCCCGGCGTGCGCACGTCGAGAATCGACACGGGTCCGGAGGCGATGAGGCGCGCGGCCTCGTCGCCGGAGACGCGGACGGCGCCAGGCCCGACGTCGTTCATGACGGGAGGACGCGCTCCGCGAACGTGAGCAGGTGGCCGTCCGGATCGTGGATGGCGAACTCCCGCATCCCGTATGGCTGCGTCCTGAGCGGCATCACGATCGGCGTGCCCCTGGACACCCGGGCGTGCAACGCCTCCACGCCCTCCAGCACCACGAACAGCGTGGATGTGCCGCCGAACGCCGGCGAGACATAGGCCGGCAGGTCGCGGGCCACCGCCGCGGCGTCGTTCAGGAAGACGGCGACGCCGTCGCGGTCGAGCCACACGAACGCGTGCGGCGCGGCGTGGGGCACGGTCTGGACGACCCGGAAGCCGAGCACGTCGCAGTAGAACGCCGTGCTCCGGGCGACGTCCCGGACGATGAGGTTCGGCGTGATGGTGGTGAATCGAACGGCGTCGGTCGGCATCGGTCGCTCCACGCGGGTGCAGCCGGCCATCACGAGGCCGCGCCGCACACGCCCGGTGTGTGCTCGCAGGGCCTCCGTCCGCGTCGTGGCGAGCCCTCGACGCGGGCGGGGCTCCTGGTGGCGATCCGGGGCGGAGCCCGCGAGGGACGCCGGCAGTCTACCGGCCGTCCCGACGGGCTGCAACCGGGGAGCGCCGGCCCCCGCCTGCTATGCTCTCGTCGTGGCACGCGGCTGGGAGAGCAAGGCCATCGAGTCGCAGCAGGACGACCGCCGGGACGCCGGCCGCCTCCGTCCCGCGCTGTCGCCGGACGCGCGGGCGAGGCGGGAGCGGGCCGAGACGGTGGCGCTGGCCCTGGCCGACACCGCCGCGCAGCTCCAGGCCGCCTGCCGTCCGGCCCACCGCGACCAGCTGCGGCAGCGGGTGGCGGCCCTCGAAGCGCTGCTCGCGGATCTCCGCGGGCCGGGCCCGGGCACGGCCGAGTAGGAGCCGGTCCGGTGGAACGTCCGTTGCAGATACGGTCCGCTCCCTGCTATGCTCCCTCAGCCGAGGACACCCCCGCGATCGCGAACGCCCCCGCGCTTCCATTTCAGACGCTTCCTCACCGGCACCTGTCGCCCCGATCCGATCGTGGAGACACCAAGCATCGCCAACCCGTGAGTCGAAGAGACGACCTCCAAGAGTAACCAGCCGTGCCACCCGTTCGTTTGTTCATCGGAAACCTGCCCTACAACGCCACTGAAGACGACATCCGGTCGCACTTCGCCACCGTGGCGCAACCGACGCAGATCGTGCGGCCGCTCGACCGCGAGACCGGACGGGCCCGCGGGTTCGCCTTCGTGGAGTACGGCGAGCGGACGCAGGCGGAAGAAGCGATCAAGCGCTTCGACGGGCAGCTCTTCATGGGCCGGCCGCTCGCCGTCAGCGAGGCCCGGGCCCGGGAAGACCGCGGCCCTGCCGGCCCGCGTCCCGGCGGCTTCAGCGGACCGCGGCCCGGCGGTGGCTTCGGCGGACCGCGCCCGGGCGGCTTCTCCCCGCGTCCGCCCGGCGAGGGCGGCTACGGTTCGCGGCCGCCCGGAGCCTTCCGCGGCCCCGGCGGCGGCGATGGCGCAGGCGCGCAGACCGATGCGGCCCTCGCCCGCCAGAGCCGCTTCGGCCCGCCGGCCCCGCCGAAGGGGAAGAAGGGACCCAAGGCCGGCTTCCAGCAGAAGGAACGGGGACCGCGCGGCCCCATCCCGACGAAGTTCACGGGGCGCGTGTTCGGCCTGGACGACGACGCCGAGCCCACAGGCACGGACGACTCGCTGCCGGACTTCATGCGCGGCGATACGCCGGACGAGCCGAAGGACGACAAGGACGACAAGGACGCCGAGGAGTAGGGCGGCCCGCGCGGCCCCGGCCGCGCCCGCTAGGCCGGCCGACACCGGGCGCTATGATCGATCGATGGACCTGACGAGTCCCACGGTGCTCTGGCGCCTCTGGAGTCCTTCGGGCGAGCAGGCACGGGCCGTCGTCATCCCCGGGGATCCGCAGACCACGCTGACGCTGTTCCTCGGCGACGTCATGGACCGCGCCGAGAACTTCGACGGCCTCGACATCGCGCTCTTCCGCGCCGACGACCTCAAGGCGTCGCTGCTCGGAACCGGCTGGCGCGAAGAGCCCTGACCCCATGCTGCAGGTCGACACCCGGCATCGGACCGTGCCCGTCCGCGTCGGCGGCGTGACCGTCGGCGGCCGCGCGCCGGTCGTCGTGCAGTCGATGACCATGACCGATACGGTCGACGCGGCCGCCACGGCCCGGCAGTGCGTGGAGCTCTGGGAGGCGGGCTCGGAGATGGTGCGGGTCACGGTGAACGTGCCCGAGGCCGCCGCGGCCGTTCCCGAGATCAAGCAGCGGATGCTCGACGCCGGCTGCACCGCGCCGCTCATCGGCGACTTCCACTACAACGGACACCTGCTGCTCACGCGGCATCCCGGCTGCGCCGACGCCCTCGACAAGTACCGCATCAACCCCGGCAACGTCGGCACCGGCAGGCGCCGCGACGAGCAGTTCGCGACCATCTGCGGCGTCGCGCGCGATCGCGGCAAGCCGGTCCGCATCGGCGTCAACGGCGGCTCCCTGAACCAGGACCTCGTGATGGCGCGGATGCAGGAGAACACCGATCGACAGCTCGGGCTCACGTCGGACGAGATCCTGAACGAGTGCATGGTGCGCTCGGCCGTCGAGTCCACGGCGCTCGCGCTCGAGTGCGGCCTGACCGAGGCGCAGATCATCATCTCGTGCAAGGTCTCGCGGCCGACGCATCTCATTGGCGTCTATCGCGCGCTCGCGAAACAGACCCGGCAGCCGCTGCACCTCGGGCTCACCGAGGCGGGCATGGGGATCAAGGGCCTCACGTGGTCAGCGGCGGCGCTGGGCGCGCTGCTGAACGAGGGCATCGGCGACACCATCCGGGTGTCGCTCACGCCGCGGCCCGGGGGCGACCGCCGCGAGGAGGTCTACGCCGCCTGCGAGATCCTCCAGGCCATGGGTCTCCGGTCGTTCGCGCCGAGCGTCACCGCCTGCCCCGGCTGCGGCCGGACCACGAGCTCCACGTTCCAGGAGCTCGCCGAGCGCGTGCAGGACTACATCCGCGCGCAGATGCCGGTGTGGAAGACCACCTACGAGGGCGTCGAGACGCTGTCGCTGGCGGTGATGGGCTGCGTCGTGAACGGCCCGGGCGAATCCAAGGCCGCGAACATCGGGATCTCGCTGCCGGGCACGGGCGAGGCGCCGACCTGCCCCGTCTACATCGACGGCCGCCACCACACCACGCTGCGGGGCAGCTACGAAGAGCTGGCGGCGGCGTTCCAGGCGCTGGTGGACGACTACGTGGCCACGCACTACCCGCGGCGCAGCGCCTGACGGGCCGCCGCCGGGGGCCTGGAGCGCGGCCGCCCCGCGCTAGACGCCGTGGCCGTAGCCGTGGGCCTCGTCGAGGCCGGACTCGGCGCACTCGTCCAGGTCGGGCGCGAAGCCGTCGGCCTGGTCCGCCGACAGCTCGCCCCACGCCACCAGCAGCCCGGGATCGTCGCCGGACGACCGCCACCCGGGCGGTGGTCCGGCAAGCGGCGCGTCGTGAGCGGCGGGTCGGTCGCAGGTGCCCATCTGGTCAGTACCATGCATATCGGCATCCCGCGGTCCGGACTGCAGGGCAGCTTGGGGGTGGCGGTCCGGCCCGGTACAATCCGGGCGGCGTCCCCTCCCCTGGGCGTCGAGCGAGGCGGATGACATGCACGGACGACGGTTCCTCACGGCCCTGCTGGCGACGGCCGTGGCAGCGGCGGCGGACCTCGGGGCGCAACAGACCTTCGACATCCTGATCCGCGGCGGGCTCGTCGTCGATGGCCTCGGCGGACCGCCCGTCCGGGCCGACGTCGGCGTGACCGGCGACCGGATCCGGGCCGTCGGCGACCTGGCCGGCGCGTCCGCGTCCACGGTCATCGACGCGGCCGGCAAGTACGTGACGGCCGGGTTCATCGACGTCCACTCGCACGCCGGCCCCGGCCTGCAGACGCCGGAACTCCACGAGGGGCGGCCCGTGCTCGCCCAGGGCATCACGACCGTGCTCGTCAATCCGGACGGCGGCGGGCCGACGGACCTGGCGGCGCAACGCGCGGCCCTGACGAAGGGCGGGATCGGCGTGAACGTCGGCCTGATGGTGCCGCACGGCTCCGTGCGCCGGGCCGTGCTCGACATGACGGATCGCGACCCGACGGCGGCCGAGCAGGCGCGCATGAACGCGCTCGTGCGCGACGGCATGCGCGCCGGGGCCTTCGGCCTCTCGAGCGGACTCTACTACGCGCCCGGCAGCTACTCGAAGACGGCCGAAGTGATCGCGATGGCGAAGGAGGTGGCGCCCTTCGGCGGCAGCTACTCCAGCCACATCCGCGATGAAGCCGACTACGGGGTCGGCGTGGTTGCGGCCGTGGACGAGGTCATCACGATCGCCGAGCAGGCGCGCGTGACCGGCGTCGTGACCCACATGAAGGCCCTCGGCCCGTCCAGCTGGGGACTCTCGAAGACCCTCGTGGCCCACATCGCGGCCGCGCGCGCCCGCGGCGTGCGCGTCTTCGCCGACCAGTATCCGTACGAAGCCAGCGGCACCGGGATCGTCGGAGCCCTGATGCCCCGCTGGGCCCAGGTGGGCGGGCGCGACGTGATGCTGCGGCGCCTCACCGGCGAGCTGCGCGGCAAGGTGCGGGACGAGGTGAAGGCGAACCTGGTGCGGCGCGGGGGCGCCGACACGTTCCTCGTGTCCGAGTACGGACCGGACACGTCGATCGAGGGCAAGCGCCTGTCGGATCTGGCCGCCGCGGCCGGACTGGCGCCCGAGGAGTACGCCCTGACGCTGCTCGAGAAGGGCGATGCCGGCCTGGTGTCCTTCAACATGTCCGAGGACGACATCGCCCTCATCATGCAGCAGCCCTGGACGATGACCTGCACGGACGGCGGCCTGCAGCCGGCCACCGAGGGCAAGCCGCACCCGCGCGCCTACGGCGCGTTCCCGCGCAAGCTCGAGCGCTACGTGCGCGAGCGGCAGGTCGTGGCCCTGCCCTTCGCCATCCGGTCGATGACGGCGCTGGCCGCCGAGGTCTTCGGCATCACGGATCGCGGCGTCGTGCGCGCCGGCGCCTTCGCGGACCTCCTGGTGTTCGATCTGGCGGCGGTCAAGGAGACGGCCACCTACGAGGATCCGCACAGGCTCGCCGAGGGGATCGCCACGATCGTGGTGAACGGCCGCCTCACCCGCGATCGCGGACGCTTCACGGGCGCCCTGGGCGGGCGCGTGCTGCGCTTCGACGCGCGCCGCACCGCGGCCCGGTAGCTACTGCCCCGTGATCAGACGGACTCCCCGCTGGCGTGTCACGTAGGCGACCAGCCACTGCACGAGCACCACCAGCCGGTTCTTGAACCCGACGAGCTGGACGAGGTGGAGGAAGAGCCACGCGAGCCATGCGGGGTACCCCGTGAGCCGCACCCGGCCGATCTCGGCGATGGCGCGGGCCCGGCCGATCGTGGCCATGCTGCCGAGGTCTCTGTAGGCGAACGGCTGGCTGGCCTGGCCGGCAATCCGCGCCAGCACGTTTCGTGCGGCCAGGCGCCCGGACTGCATGGCCGCCTGGGCCACGCCCGGCACCGGCGCGCCGTCCTCCCCCGCGAGACTCATCAGGTCGCCCACCACGAAGACCTCCGGGTGCCCGGGCACCGACAGGTCGGGCGCCACGGTCACGCGCCCCAGGCGATCCACGGCCGGCGTCAACACGCGTCCCAGCGGCGATCCCTGCACGCCGGCGGCCCACACGATCGTGCCTGCCTCGATCGTCAGGTCGCCCGCCCGCACTTCCCCGTCGCCGACGTGGGTGACCCGCGTGGACTCGCGCACCTCGACGCCCAGGGCGGCCAGGGCGGCGCGAGCGGAAGCGCGCAGCCGCTCCGTGTAGGCGGCGAGGATCGTGGGCCCGCCCTCCAGCAGGACCACGCGCGCGCTCTCGGGCGAGACGGCGTCGAACTCGTCGGCCAGCGCCTGGCGGGCGATCTCGGCGATCGCACCGGCCATCTCGACGCCGGTCGGCCCGCCGCCGATGACGACGAAGGTCAGGAGCGGCCGCTGGCGCGTCGGCGACGGCTCACGCTCGGCCTTCTCGAACGCGACGAGCACCCGCCGCCGGATGGCAATCGCATCGTCCAGCGTCTTCAGGCCGGGTGCGTGCGGCGCCCAGTCGTCGCGCCCGAAATAGGCGTGGGTCACGCCCGTGGCGACGATCAGGAAGTCGTAGGACAGCGCCGGGCTGTCGCGCAGCAGGAGCCGCCTGGCGTCCGGCTCGACGTCCACGACCTCGTCGAGCAGGACGCGGACGTTGGCCTGGCGGCGGAGAATCCACCGGATCGGCGCGGCGATGTCGGCGGGCGAGAGGCCGGCCGTCGCCACCTGGTACAGCAGCGGCTGAAACAGGTGGTGGTTGTGACGATCGACGAGCACCACCTCCACCGCCGCGCGGCGGAGCGCCCGCGCCGCCGACAGGCCGCCGAATCCGCCCCCGACGATCACGACACGGGGCGGGCCGGCGGTCATTCGTATCTCAGGGCCTCGACCGGGTCGAGCGCCGCGGCCCGGCGCGCCGGCACGTAGCCCGCCACCATGCCCACGCCGAGGGAGCTGCCCAGGCCGGAGGCGACCGCCCAGAGCGGGGGAATCGCCGGGAAGCCCGGCGCCAGCGCCGTCGCGATCATGCCGAGGCCCGTGGCCAGGACCACGCCCGCCACCCCACCGGCCCCGGCGAGCATCGCCGCCTCGAACAGGAACTGCCGCAGCACTTCGCGCCGCCGCGCCCCGACGGCGAGCCGCACGCCGATCTCGCGCGTCCGCTCGGTGACACTCATCACCATCACGTTGGCGATGCCGATCCCGCCGATGACGAGGCTGACGGCCGCCAGCCCCACGGTGGCCAGGAAGAGCTGGGCGCCGAGCCGGGCGAACTGCGCGATGATCTGGTCCGACGTGGACAGCTGGAAGTCGTTCTCGTCGGTCGGCCCCAGGCCCCGGACGAGCCGGAGCACGGTCTCGACCTCGGTCCGCGCGCGCTCGCGCGCTCCCGGCTTCGCCCGCGCGTAGAGCACGGTGTTCTCGGCCTCCGGGAACCGGCGGGACGCGGTCGCCAGGGGCAGCGACACGACGTTGTCGTTCCGGTTCTCGCCGAAGAAGGTGCCCTTGCGCTTGGCGAGCACCCCGACCACGTACAGGCGGTCGCCGCCGAGCAGGAAGGACCGGCCGACGGCGTCCTCGGGCCCGAAGAGGGCGGACGCCACGTTCGCGCCGATGACGGCCACCGGGGCGACCACCCGGTTCTCGGCCTCCGTGAAGGGCCGCCCGCTGGCGAAGTCCGCACCGGTCACGTCGAAGAAGTTCGTGGAGACGCCCTCCACCAGGATCGTGTCCGACTCGCTGGCGCCCGCGCGGGCGGTGAGCGCGCGGGTGGCCGTCACGGCCGGCACGATGAGCTGCACGCCCACGTCGCGCACCGCCGGGGCGAGACGCTCGATGGCCTCCGCGTACGCCGGGCGGAGGGGCCGCCGGAGCGCGTCGCGATCCGACGCCGGCGTGTACGGATCGCCGTTCCTGTGGAAGGCGAACACGTTGTCGGTCCCGAGTTCGCGAAAGAGCTGCGCCACGCTGTTGCGCAGCCCGACGAGCACCGACGCCACGAGGACGACCGTCACGATGCCGATGACGACGCCCGCGATGGCCAGGGACGACCGGGCCGGCTGCGCGATGAGCGACTCCCAGGCCAGGCGCGCGGCCTCGCGCACCGACGCCACGAAGGATGCCGTCGCCGACAGCTTCGCCCCCGTCGTCATTCGCTCCTCAGGGCCGCGATGACGTCGAGCTTCGCCGCACGGCGGGCCGGATACCAGCCCGCGACGATGCCGCTCGCCGTCGCCGCGCCCAGGGCCACCGCCAGGGTGCCGGCCCCGATGCGCACAGGGACGTCGAGCGCAGCGGCGATCGCCCCGACCAGCCCGGCGGCCAGGATCGCTCCCGCCGCGCCGCCGGCGGCCGCGACCAGCGCCGCCTCCGCCAGCACTTCCCGGGTGATCCCGGCGCGGGTCGCGCCGAGCGCGCGGCGGATCCCGATCTCCCGCGTCCGGGTCGTGACCGACACGAGCATCGTGTTGGCGACGACGACGATCGCAGCCAGGAGCGCCATCGCCGAGATGGGGCCGGCGGCGGCGCTGATGCGCTGCGACACGTTGAGGACGAACGTCCGGGCGGCGTCCGGCGTCAACAGGTCGAACGTGTCCTCGACGCCGGGTCCGAGGCGCCGCGCGGCCCTGAGCGACACGCGGGCGCGGTCCTCGCCCGCCACCGTGGGCCGCCCGGGCGTCGTCTTCGCGAAGACCTGGAGGGTGCGGGGGGCGCCAAAGGCGCGTTCGTACGCCGACAGCGGCACCCAGACGTAGCGATCCAGGGACGCCCCGCCGGAATTGCCGAGGCGCGCCTGGACGCCGACGATCTCGAAGCGGCGGCCGGCCAGCCGCAGCGGCCGCCCCACCGCATCCTCGGCCGGATAGAGCGCGTCGGCCACCTCGGCCCCGACCACCGCCACCTGGGCCCCGGATCGGTCTTCATCCGGCCGCAGGAACCGGCCGCGTTCGACGGCCAGGTCGCGCAGGTCGGCCAGGGTCGACCACGTGCCGGTCACAGCGGCGTTCTCGAAGACGCGCCCGCCCGCGACCACCTCGGTGGACGTCTGTGCGCTCGGCGCGTATTCCACGAGGCCGCCGCTGGTCCGGACGATGGCCTCGAGGTCGATCCGGCGGATGGGCGGGTTGCGCTGCAGCTGGCGCTGGAGCTCGCGGCGGGAGACCCGCCCGGGAGAGGCCACCTGGGCCAGCAGGAAGGTCTCGGCGCCGAAGGCGCGGGCCGTGGTCTGGCGGGCGTAGAGGGCCACCGCGTCGAGCGCCGCGACCACGATCACGATGGTCGCCACGGCGGCCGCGATCGCGAGCGCCCCCAGGGTGGAGCGCATCCGATGGGCGCCGGCGGCGGCCACGCCCTGCAGGACGGCTTCCGTGAGGCTCGTAACGGGCGACGGGCGGGCGCGGGACACGACAGTAATGACGCGCGGCGGGCCGCGGAGGCCCCGGCAGCGGGGACGCCGCCCGGCGGAGGCGCGTCGAAAGCATACACTTGCCTCCGATGACGCCGCGCCGTGTCCTCGTCACCCTGGCCACCCTGGCCTTCCTTGTCGCTGTCGTCCTCTCCCGCCGCGGGTCGACGGATGCCCTCGATGTCGATTCCGCCGTGGTGCAACGGACACCCGTGCTCAGGTCCTTCGTCACAGCGTCCGGCGAAATCGTGGCCACGCGATACGCCGATATCGGCTCGAGCGTCATGGGGCGGCTCGAGGGCCTGTCCGTCCGGGAAGGCGACCGGGTCAAGGCCGGCCAGATCCTGGCGCGGATCGACCGCGTCCAGGCGGAAAGCGCGGCGGCGGGCGCGGCGTCCGGCGTGGCCGCGCTCGAAGCCGACGCCCGCGGCGCCCGCGACCAGACCCAGGCCGCGCGCGCCGAGCTGGCGTCGGCCCGGGCGCGGGCGGCCGAAAGCCGGAATGCGCTGTCGAGGGCGAAGGAGCTCCGCGCCGCCGGGCTCATCCCGCTGGCCGACCTGGACAAGGCGGTCGCGGACAGCGACGCCGCCAACGCGCAGGTCGACGCGGCCACGGCGGCGGTGGCCCGCAGCGAGCAGGCCCTGTCGGCCGCCGAGCGCCGCGTCGCCCAGGGACGGGCCGAACGCGTCCGGACTCGCGACCTGCTCGACAAGACCGCCATCACGGCGCCCATCGACGGCGTGGTCACGCGGCTGGACGTGGAAGAAGGCGAGATGGTCGTGATCGGCGTGCAGAACCAGCCGGGCACGATCCTCATGACGGTCTCGGACCTGAGCGCCATCGACGCCGAGGTGAAGGTGGCGGAAGCCGACGTCCTCCGCCTGGCCATCGGCGCCCGCGCGACCGTCTCGCTCGAGGCGGCGCCGGGCGCGACGTATCAGGGCACCGTGGTGGAGATCGGCGCAAGCGCCCTGCCGCAGATCGGCACGCAGGCGGCCGCCCGCGAGTTCAGGGTGAAGGTTCGCCTCGAGGGCGACGTGTCGAAGCTGCGGCCGGGCCTGACGTGCGACGCCGAGATCCTGGTGGCCGAACACGCCAACGTCCTCACCGCGCCGTTGCAGGCCGTGGTGCAGCGGGGCGAGACGAGCGGGGTCTTCACGATCTCCGACGGCACGGCCACCTTCGCGCCGGTGCGGACGGGCATCATCGGCGGCCTGTCGATCGAGGTGGACGGGATCGCCGAGGGCACGGCCATCGTCGCCGGGCCGTTCCAGGCGCTCCGCGAACTGACCGACGGCGCCCGCGTGCGCGCCCGCCCGAACCCGGCGCCGTAGAGGCCGCCACGCCCGCCGACGGCTGCCAGGGCCGCGGGTCCGCGGCTAAGATGACGCATGGCCATCCGCCCAGCCGTCGCACCGCCTGAAGCCACCGTCGAGACGGCGTGCCCGCTGGACTGCCCGGACGGGTGCACCCTGCACGTCACGGTCCGCGGGGGCCGGGTCACCACGATCGACGGCAGCCGGACCAGCCCGGTCACCGGCGGCTACATCTGTAACAAGGTCCGGCACTTCGACCGGCGCGTCTACGGCGAGGACCGGCTGCACTTCCCCGCCGTGCGGGTGGGTCCGAAGGGCGAGGGGCGCTTCCGCCGTGTCAGCTGGGACGACGCGCTGGACCGGATCGCGGAGCGTCTGTCGGCGATTCGGGCCGATCACGGTGGCGAGGCCATCCTGCCGCTCTCGTACGGCGGGTCGAACGGCCTCCTCACGCAGGACACGTCCGATGCCGTGCTCTTCCGGCGGCTCGGCGCCTCGAGGCTGGCGCGCACCGTGTGCGCGGCGCCGACCGGCGCCGCCAACCAGGCGCTGTACGGCAAGATGCCGTCAGTCGTCTACGAGGACTACCCCGAGGCGGCCCTCATCGTCGTCTGGGGCGCGAATCCCGCGACCTCGGGCATCCACCTCATGCCGTACCTGAAGGACGCGCGCGCCCGGAGCGCCACCCTGGTCGTGGTCGACCCGCGCGCGACGCCCGTGGCCCGCCAGGCCGACATCCACCTGGCGCCCCGGCCCGGTACGGACGTCGCGATCGCGCTCGCCCTCCACCGCCACCTGTTCGAGAGCGGGGCCGCCGACACCGCGTTCCTCGCGGCGCACGCCACCGGCGCCGACCGGCTCCGCGAACGTGCCGCGCCCTGGACGTTCGAACGCGCGGGTGCGGTGAGCGGGGTCCCGCCGGCGGACCTCGAGCGCGTGGCGCGGCTGTACGCGTCGGCCTCGCCGGCGCTCGTGAAATGCGGCTGGGGCCTCGAGCGGAACCGGAACGGCGGCAACGCCGCCCTCGCCGTGCTGGCCCTGCCTGCCGTCGGAGGCAAGTTCGGCGTCCGCGGCGGCGGGTACTCCATGAGCAACTCCGCCTCGTGGGGCATCGAACGCTCGTGGGTGACGGACCCCGAACCGGGGACGCGGATCGTCAACATGAACCGCGTCGGCCGCGTGCTGACCGGCGCGGAGGGCGCGCCCGTGCATGGCCTGTTCGTCTACAACTGCAATCCGGCCGTGACGCTGCCGGATCAGCGGCGGGTGCTCGACGGGCTGGCGCGCGAGGACCTGTTCACGGTGGTGTTCGACCAGGTGCTCACCGACACCGCGGTCTACGCCGACGTCGTGCTGCCGGCCACCACCTTCCTCGAGCACTACGACTTCGCCAAGGCCTACGGCCCGCTGACCCTGCACCTCACCCGGCCCGTCATCGAGCCCCTGGCCGAGTCGCGGCCGAACACCGACGTGTTCGCCGACCTCTCGGCGCGGCTCGGCCTGGCCGCCGAGAGCGACGCGAGCGGCGAACTGGAACAGATGCTCCAGGTGATGGCGGCGCTGCCCGGCGATGCCGGAACGGAACTCGGCAATCGGGGCGGCGCGACACCGCCGCACGGCGGCCGCCCGATCCAGTTCGTCGACGTGTTCCCGCGCACCGAGGATGGGAAGGTGACGCTCTGGCCGGACGCGCTCGACCGCGAGGCGCCGCAGGGGCTGTACGCCTATGTCGAGGATCCCGGCACTGCGGAATGGCCGCTCGCGCTCATCTCGCCGGCGTCGGAGCGTACCATCAGCTCCACGCTCGGTGAACTGAGCCGGCCGGCGGTGCGGCTGGAGATGCACCCAGACGATGCGCGGGCGCGCGAGATCGAGGACGGGGACGAGGTGCGGATCGCCAATCCGCTCGGGACGGTGGAGTGCAGCGTGACCGTGACGGCGCTCGTCCGTCCCGGTACGGTGGCGTTCCCGAAGGGCGTCTGGCGGCGCCACACCGGCAACGGGTTGACGTCGAACGCCCTGGTGCCCGACGCGTTGACGGACTTCGGCGGAGGGGCCTGCTTCAACGACGCGCGCGTCCAGGTGACGCGCACCCGCCAGAGGAGGCCCGACCGCCGATAGGCGCGGGCTAGGCTGCCGACTCTTCCTTCTGATCGGATGGAAGCTTGCCGCGGCCGCCGCGGCTCACCATGCCGCCCTTGCGTCCCGCGTCACGCGCTTCGACCGAACTCCACTCGTGGGCCGTGCCCTTGGCATGAGCGGCCCGTCCGCCCTTGCTGGCGATCTCCCGTTGCTTCTCTGACGACATCGACGCGAATCCGCGCCGGGCTTTCGGCTTGTCCATGGTTGGCTCCCTGGAAGGTTGGGACACCCCCAACAAGCGCAAGCGCCGTACCAGAACTGCACCGAGACTGCCGAGGTCGGAAGTACCTGAAAAACAAGAGGTTACCGTGTAAGAAGGGCCAACCGATGAGCCCAAAAACGCCTCAAGTTGATACACATCACTCAAGACGAGTATCAATACAATACTCACCAGTGAGTCGAAGCTCAGGTATTCGACTGAGGCGTGCGGGCAGGCCGAAAGTACTCGCATTCCCCGCAGTTGCTCACGTCGAACTCGTAGCCGACGACCGGCCACAGCATGGGGTGGGCGCAGTACAGGAGCTGGCCGTCCATGATGGTGTGGAGGCCGAGGTTCGCGGGAATCGTCGGCGTCCGCCGGCTGTACCAGCACACGCGGTGGCGATCTTCGGGAGTCACGCGACTCATCCATCATACGCGCGCGCGCCAGCGCCGAAGGCTCGATACAATCGGCCCATGAGCGGTGTGTCCAGCGACCCTACTTCCCCGGCCGCTGCCGGTTCCGTGCGCCTCGTCCACTGCGTCAAGCTCGGCCAGGATCTGCCGGGCCTCGACGCTCCGCCCTGGCCTGGTGAGATCGGCCAGCGGATCTACGAGCAGGTTTCGGCCAAGGCGTGGAAGCTGTGGGAGGACCGGCAGAAGATGATCCTCAACGAGCTCCGCCTGCTGCCGTGGCAGAAGGAGAGCCAGGCGATCATCCTGCAGCACCTGGAGGAGTTCTTCTTCGCCGAGGGCTCGGCGCTCCCGCCCGGCTACGTGCCGCCCAAGGGCTGACGCGCGGCGTCAGGCCGCCCGTTCCTGCCCTTCCTCGATCAGGCGGCGCATCGGCCGTACGAACGCGAGGAGCACGAGGCCGGCCAGGATCGCGAATCCGCCGACCGCGCCGAACAGCGTCGGCAGGGCCATCGACTCGTACAGGCCGCCGACCCGGCCGCCGATGAAGTTCCCGACCGACGTGCCGAGGAACCACACCCCCATCACCAGGCCGGCGATGCGGGCCGGGGCCAGGCGCGTCATGGCACTCAGGCCCACGGGGCTGAGCGACAGCTCTCCGATCGTGTGCAGCAGATAGGTGAGGGTGAGCCAGAGCGGGCTCGCCTTGAGGCCGGCGGCCGCCGCCTGCGCCGGCCAGATGAGGACCACGAATCCCAGGCCGACGCCCACGAGCCCGACGACGAACTTGGCGGGGCTCGACGGCTCCTTGTTGCGGCGCGCCAGCGAGACCCAGATCCAGGCGAACACCGGCGCCAGCGTGAAGATGAAGAACGAGTTCACGCTCTGGAACCAGCTGCTCGGGAAGCCGATGCCGAAAATCGAGTTGTTGGTGTCCCGGTCGGCGAAGAGATTCAGCGTGGAGCCGGCCTGCTCGAAGACCGACCAGAAGAGCGCCGACGCCAGGAAGAGCACGGCCACCACCACCAGGCGCTTGCGCTCGGCCGGCGTCCAGTCGGCGCTCGTGAACATCCAGCCGAAGAAGATCACGGTGGACAGGAGCAGCCCGACGCCGGCGGCGTCGGCCACGCCCACCGCCGTGATCGGCAGCATGCCGGTGTAGCCGCCGACGCCGAGCACCACGGCAACTGCGAGGAAGCCGAGGCCCCACGCCATGGCCTTCGACTTCAGCGCAGCGGCCGCCGCTGGCGACGCCGCGGGGGCCGGATGGAGTCCGGCGTCCCCCAGGTAGCGGCCGCCGAACATGTACTGCACGACGCCGACGGTCATGCCGACGCCGGCCGCCGCGAAGCCGACGTGCCAGTTCACGCGCTGGCCGAGATATCCGCAGACCAGGGGCGCCAGGAACGCGCCGAGATTGATGCCCATGTAGAAGATCGAGAAGCCCGCATCGCGCCGCTCGTCTTCCTTCCCGTACAGTTGCCCGACGACGACGCTCACGTTGCCCTTCAGCAGGCCGGTCCCAATCACGATGAGGAACAGCCCCAGGTAGAACGTGGCCAGCGATGGCAGCGCCATGCTGAAGTGGCCCGACGCGATGATGATGCCGCCGTAGAGCACGGCCTTCCGCTGGCCGATGAGGCGGTCGGCCACCCACCCGCCGGGCAGGGCCGCCATGTAGGCCATCGACGTGTAGAGGCCGTAGATCGCGCCGCCCTGCGCCGCATCGAAGCCCAGGCCCCCGTCGGCGACGGCGGCCGTCATGTAGAGCAGCAGGAGGGCGCGCATCCCGTAGTAGCTGAAGCGCTCCCACATCTCGGTGAAGTACAGCGTCGAGAGCCCGCGCGGGTGGCCGAAGTACGAGGTGTCCGTCGTTGCCGGGTTGGCCCTAGGCAGGGCGTATTGTTTCCTCCGCTC
>JBFWXO010000067.1:0-28048 GCA_050187355.1 Vicinamibacterales bacterium | reverse complement strand
AGGCGCTCGGCGTGTACCGCGACGGCCTGGCCCGGAACGACGATTACCCGGATCTCCACTACAACCTGGCCAACGCCCTCCTGGCCCTGAACCGGTCAGCCGAGGCCGCCGAGCACCTCAGGAAGGCCGCCGCCGGCCGGCCGGATTCGGCCGGCGCCCACAACAACCTGGGGCTCGCCCTGGCCGACCAGGGAAAGATGGCCGAGGCGGCCGCGGAGTTCGCCGTGGCCGTGGCGCTCGATCCGAAATCGCCGGACGCGCATCGCAACCTCGGCAAGGCGCTGGCCGCCGTGGGTCGCACGGACGAAGCCTTCGCGCACCTCACCGAGGCGACCACGATCGCCCCCACCGACGCCGACGCCTACTACGACCTCGGCGCCTTCCTCCTCGAACACGACAGGAACGCCGAGGCGGCGCGCGCCCTCACGGCAGCCGTCCAGGCCCGCCCGGACTACGCCGAGGCACACAACAACCTCGGCATCGCGCTGGGCTCGCTGGGACAGTTCGATCGCGCCATCGCCCAGTTCGAGGAAGCGCTCCGCCTGCAGCCCGGCTTCGCCGACGCCGCGAACAACCTCGCGATCGCCCGCCGGGCCGCGCGCGTGCGCTGAGGGACGGCCTCCCGCGGGCAGGCGGCCGCGGCGGCGCCGCCAGGGAGTTGAAGCGCACGTCGTCGACGAACCCGACGATCCGAGTCATGGCGGCGCGATTCGGAATCGGGTCGCCAGACGCGACGGAGGACGGACCGCGAGCGGGCGCTAGGCGTCGCGGGGCTGCTCGGGCGGCGGCGTCCAGCTCTCGCGAAGCCTCACCTCCGATCGGGGATAGACGGAGACGATGCGACGCGCGTGTTCCGCCCGGCCGAGTTCGCGGCCGATTTCAACGAGCAGCCTCGACGCCCAGGCGCGGCGAGCCCTGACCGGCACGAGGTAGCGGATGGCACAGTCCGTCCAGGACGCGTTGGACGAGAAATACACCACCGGCACCTCCTCGATGCCGAAGGTGAGACGCTCGGCCATCAGCAGCTCCTGGTATCGGCGGGCGGCTTCGGCCATCTCGTCTCCGAGCACCCGGCGCGCCACGTCCCTGAGCACCCCGGCGCAATACGCGAGGTCGCTCTCGTTGGCGACGCCGATCGTCAGCTCGTCCCACACGTACGGGAAGTCGCGGCTGTAGTTGACGATGTTCGAGCGCAGCACCTCCCAGTTCGGGAACGTGATGACCGCGCCGGTGGCCTGCGCCGCCGTCACCGCCTTGCCGGGACCGCCGGCTTCCCACACGGTCGTGTTCAGCACGTCGATGCGATAGACGTCGCCGAAGACGTCGCCGACCGAGATGCGATCGCCCACGCGGTAGTACCCGCGGAACGAGTTCAGGAGCCATCCGGTGAAGCTCTCGATCGGCGTCTGCAGCGCCCAGGACGCCGCCAGGCCCACCAGGCCCACCGAGCCGACGGCCGCACGCGCGTCGCCAGCGAGGATGCTCAGCGCGACCACGCCGACGGCCAGCGCGGCGACCAGGCGCATCACCGCCGTGACGGCCGTCAGGCGGTCCCACCCGCGAAGTGTGCGCTCGAGCACCCGGCTGGTCAGCTTCACGGCCAGGACGGCGAACGCCACCACCAGCAGCGCCAGCACGAGCCTCGGCAGGAAGGCGAAGAAGCCGGATGCCAGCGCGCGCATCGTGGCGGCGGCCTCCCCGACCCCGTCACCCGCCACGGGCAAGACCGGTGCGGCGCCGGATGTCGCCTGGCCCGACGGGGACGCGGCCGAGTCCTGGCCGCCCACCGGGGCTCCCCACACCACGAGGACCAGCGCCGCCAGGCCCACCGCCAGCGCACTGCCCTGACGGAAGCGCTTGAGCTGCCGGCGCGCCTCGTCGTGATATGCCGCGGAGGTCGCGCGCGCGGTCCGCCGGCTCGAGGACGAGGCCGGGCGCGATGCGGCCGGCGGCCAGGCGGACGTTCGGACGCGAGGCCGTCGGCGCGGAACCTGATCGGTCATGAGTGTCGCCTCGTGGAAGGGCGTTGCGTGGCGCTCGCCGGCATTCGGACGCCGCCGGCCGTGACGTCCATGATAGGGGCCCGCCACGTGCACGCGGTCAGGCAGCGCCGACGGACGGCCGCGCGGGGTCCGGGAGGAGGGCCCGCCGCAGGTGGTCGGCGAGCTCGCATGCGCAGACGCTATGCACCGTTGGCATCGCGCTGGGCTCGCCGGCCCGAAGGCTGTGTACAGTTTCCCGTTCCCGGTCGGCCAAAGTGCTGACAACAGATCCGGTCCTCGTGCGGTCCCCTGGCGGGCTCGTCACGTTGGTCGCGGGCGCACTGGCCGCGGCCTCGTGTCAGTCGTCGCCTGTCGCGCCGACCGCATCGCTGCCGCCGGGCACGGCGGGCGTGCCGTCCGTCTCGAACGTCGCCGGCGAGTGGCGGGTCGTCTATCACGTCGCGGCGGCGTGCCTCTATCCCGAGCAGGACGACGCCACCCTCCCACTGCAGGACGCCGGCGGGACGCTGCGCGGGACGGTCACGCTCCTGAGCGTCGTGCCGGACCAGGCGCCGTAGCGAGGACGCGTGCCGCGAACCGGGCGGCGGCGTGGGGGCAGCCGCCAGGCCCTCCTGCCCGTGACGGCTCGGTCCGTTGGACGGTCACCGGGCGGCTGGCCCCGGCACGGCCGTCACCAGCCGGACCGTGCCTCGCCGGCCGTGCGGTGCCGAGCCGGGTCGCGAGTGGCCGGGCGCGGGCGCATAATGTGCCGGTCGAACGCCCGTGCCCGATCGAGTCACACCGGCCGCCTCGTACTCCGGCGCCTTGGCGCGCGCGGCCCGCGTGTGCCTCGCACTGCTCGCGGTCGCTGCCATCGGTGGGTGCGCGATCAGATCACGCTCGATTCAGTCGGGCTCGGGCGACGAGCCCGTCGCGATCGAACGTCCCGGTCCGCCTCCATCAGTGGAGCCGCCGGCAGAACTGCCCCCTCCGCCTCCGCCTCCGCCGCCGCCTCCGCCGCCACCGCCAACGCCACCTCCACCTCCACTGCCACCGCCGCCGCCACCCCCTGCGGTCGCGTTCAGTTGTCCGGCCTGCGGCGCGATCGTGCGCGGCGCCGTCGAACTGCGCGCGTTGGCGGCAGGTGCCGACGGCAGCCGATGGACGTACGCCTGGAGCGCCGACGGCGGTGTCTTGAGCGCCAGCGACTCGCCGACCGTCGTCTGGACGCCGACGCGGACAGGCACGTTCATCGTGTCGGTCACCGTGCGTGATGACCAGGGAGGCGCCACGACCGCGACGCAGACGGTCACGGCCGTCGTGGGCACCCGGCCCGAGCGCGGATCGCAGCCCGTTGCGACGGCTCCCCCCATCGCGCCGATCGGCGAGCGCCCGGGCCCCGCGCCTGATGTGACGCCCCCGACGGGAACACCGACTGGTCCCGTGGGGTCCCCGGGCCCGACCGGGCCCACCGGATCGACTGGCCTGCCGGGCGGCGCGCCCTCCGAAGGTCCGGGCACCCCGCCTGGGCCGCCGCCGGGGGGCCTGGCGGCAGACGCGGTGTCGTTCCAGTGGGCGCTGCTCTTCATCGGCCTGTTGCTGGTGCTGGTCATCGTCGGCGCGGCCTTCGCGGTACCGGAACCGACGTCGTTCCAGCTGCTCGTCTTCCGTACGACGCTGGCGCTGGGCGCCGCCACGTTCGTGGTGGCCATCCCGGGATTCGTCGGGGCGTCGTCGAACGTGATGAGCGCGGGCTCGGTGACGAGCGGTCTCGGCGTGTTCCTCCTCGTCTACGGGTACAACCCGCTCGGCCGTCTGCGCGCCGAGGCGCCGGTTCCCGCGTCGCCACCGGCGCCACAGCCGCTCGCCGCATTCACGGCCTCGCCGCCCGCACCTGCGCCACCAGCCGGAGGCGCGTCGCCGGGCGCGGCCGGAGCCGCGTCGCCAGGCGCGGCCAGCATCTTCATCTCCTACCGGCGGCACGAGACGACCGCCGTCGTCGGCCGCCTCGACGAGCACCTGCGCGCGCGTTTCGGCGAGCACGCGGTGTTCAAGGACGCCAACGACATCATGCCGGGCCGCCGCTTCAAGGACGTGATCACCGATGCCCTGCAGAAGTGCCGCGTGGTCATCGCCGTGATCGGACCGGACTGGGAGACCATGCACGACGAGCACGATCGCCGGAAGCTCGACGACCCGCGCGACTTCGTCGTGCTCGAGATCGGCACCGCGCTGATGCGCCAGCTGCCCGTCGTGCCGCTGCTGGTCGATCGCGACACGCTTCCGGCGGCCGATCTCCTGCCGGCGGCCATCGCGGACCTGCGCGACTACCAGGCGCTCCCGCTTCGCCCGGATCCCGATTTCGACCGCGACGTGGATCGGCTGATCGAGGCGATCGAGACGCTCATGGCGTCGCCGCCCGACAGCCTTTCGTCACGTCCGGCAACGCGGAAGGTGTAAGGTCACCGGAAGAGGAGGTCTTCGTGGAACAGCATCTCACCGGCGCACACGATCGCCGCGCGTTCCTCTCCCGGGCCGGCGTGCTGGCGATGGCGCCGCTTGCGGCCCGCGTCGCCGCCGAGGGCGCCCAGGCGTCCGCGCCGACGGGGCGGTTCGACTTCGACACGCCGCTCGACCGCATCGGCACCGACAGCGTGAAGTGGGACATGCCGATCCGCCAGTACGACATGCGCAAGATCGTCGCCGGGCTGGGCGTCGCCGACATGGACTTCCGCTGCGCGCCCGCGATCACCGACGCCCTGCAGAAGCGGGTCGCGTTCCCGAACTGGGGCTACAACCTGCTCGATTTCGACCTGTTCTCGGGTACCGCCGGCGATCGGCCCTTCGTCCGGTCCGTCATCGACTGGAACCGGCGGCACTATGGCATCGACGCCATCGACCCGAAGCTGCTCGGCGTGAGTCCGGGCGTAATCCCGGGCATCATCTCCGCGCTGCAGGCCTTCGCGCCGGAGGGCAGCAAGGTGCTGATGGTGACCCCCAGCTACGTGGGCTTCTACGCGGCCATCGGCTTCACGAGGACGGTCGCGGAAGAGAGCCTGATGACCGAGGTGAACGGCCGCTACGAGATCGACTGGGACGACTTCGAGCGCCGCATGACCCCCGACGTGAAGGTCAGCATTCTCTGCAACCCCCACAATCCGGCCGGCCGGGTGTGGAGCCGCGCGGAGCTGATCCGCTATGGCGAGCTGTGCAGGAAGCACGGCATCATCGTGCTGGCGGACGAGATCCATTGCGACTTCGTGAACGAGGGACGCCAGTACGTGCCCTTCAGCACGCTGCCCAGGGAGCTCGCGGACAACTCCATCACGTTCAAGTCGGGCAGTAAGTCGTTCTCCCTGGCCGCGCAGAAGTGCGCGTGGTTCTTCTCGACCAATCCCGCGCTGTTCGAAGCCACCAACGCGCGGTCCTTTCCGGTGATCTCCAACACCGCCTTCGTGGCCGAACAGGCGGCGCTGGACGAGGGCGAGGCCTGGCTCCGCCAGTGCGTGGCCTATGTCAACGCGAACCTCCACTTCGCCCATCGGTACATCAAGGAGCACATGCCCCTGGTCCAGATCGGCCAGGAGCCCGAGGGCACCTACCTGATGTGGCTGGACGTGAGCAAGGTGGCCGACCGCATCGACGCGAAGACCGCGGCGGCGGACGCGAACAGGACGCCCCGGCCGCTCGATCCCTTCACGAAGAAGCCCATCCTGGTCACCCAGGCCGACGTCGCGAGCGACTGGTTCGCCAAGCACGCCGACGTGTTCCTCGAGTCGGGCGCCGGTTTCGGGCTGGGCGGCGAGAACCACCTCCGCATGAACGTCGCGACGACCCGCACCACGTTGAAGGCGGCGCTGGACAGTCTTGCGGACAGCCTGAAGACGCTCGCCTGACACACACGGTCGCGGCGAGGCGCGGCTCGTGGCCTTACGACCCGCTGGTCGCGGGCGGGCGGCTGAGGTCGAGGCGGCCTGCGTTCGCGATTCCCCTCCTGTGGGCGGGGGCGTCACGGTTACAGTCCCAGGGGGTGCCGCGCCGACGAGACCGGCGATGCCGGCACCGCCGCGGGAGGTGATCCGTGACGCTCGCCCCGATCGGCCGAGGGAGGACTCGCGCGTGCCTGGCGCTGACGGTCGCTGCGCTGCTGACGATGTCCGCGGCGGGAGCCGGCGCTGCCCAGGGCGGACGCGGCGACGACGAGGCCGCCGTGCGCGCGCTGGTGGACCGGTACGTCGAGGCCCGGGCGCTCGAGGACCCGGCCGCCGTCGAGGCCCTCTTCACCGCCGACGCCGATCAGTACACGACGTCGGGCGAGTGGCGTCGCGGCCGGGCGGCCATCGTCGCCGGCACCGCGCGGTCGTCGGCGCAGAACCCCGGCACCCGCCGCATCCGCATCGACGCCCTGCGCTTCGTGACCCGGGACGTCGCCATCGCCGACGGGCCGTACGAGATCACGACGCCGGGCACGGCGACACCGGCGCGGCGGATGTGGACGTCGATCGTCGTGGTGCGGACGGCACGAGGCTGGCGCATCAGCGCGATCCGCAACATGGTGCCCACCGGCGCGACCTCGACGGTCCCTGAGGCGGCAGTCGAGGCATCGGCCGGGCTTGCGCCCACACGCGCGTTCTGACACCCTCGGGGCAGGAGGTGCGCATGTCGTCACTCGACGATCTCCCGCTCGACACCGGGCGTGAGGGCGAGCCGGTGGCCGAATCCTCCGCGTCGTCTTCCTCCCCGGGACCGCGGGTCGCGGTGGTCGTGGTGCTGGCGCTCGTGCTGGCGGCCGCGGGCGCCTGGTTCTACTTCGGCCGGACGGCCGCGCCTCCCGCGTCCACCACGGCCGGGACGGCCGCGCCCGCCCCGGCCGCAGTCAGCGAGGCACCGGCACCGCCGGCCGCCGCGCCGCTCCCCCCGCTGGGCGAGATGGACCCCGTGGTCCGGGGCCTGTTCGCCACGCTCGGGTCCGAGCCCGAGCTGGTGAAGTGGCTGGCCACCGACGACCTCGTCGGATCCATCGCCACCGCCATCGACAAGCTGTCACAAGGCCAGTCGCCGTCACGGGACCTCGCGGCGCTGCTGCCCTCGGGACACTTCGCCACCGTCCGCCGTCGGGACGTCACCAACGTGGATCCCCGGAGCTTCGCGCGCTACGACGCGCTCGCGCGCGCCGCCGCCTCCATCGACCCGGCGAAGCTCGCCACCATCTACGCCACGCTGAAGCCGCGAATCGCCGAGGCGTACGCCGCGCAGGGCCATCCCGACGGCGGGCTCGACGAGGCGCTGGCACGGGCGGTGGGCGTCATCGTGTCCACGCCGGACGTCCCGGCCGACGCGGCGCTCGTGCCCGGCGTGGGCGGGTTCGACTACGCCAACCCCGCCTACGAGCGCCTGCCGCCCGCGCAGAAGCACCTCCTGCGCATGGGACCGGACAACGTGCGCGCGGTGCGGGATGCGGTGCGGCGGTTCGCCGAGGCCGCCGGCGTCGTGCCCGTCACCGACTGAGGCCGGACCGTCAGGGCCGCGGCGCCGCCACCGCGGCCTCGAACGCCTCCCACGGAAAGGCGGCGCCCGGGTCCTCCTTCCGGCGGAAGGCCGTGCAGGCGCGGCCGAACGCCGCCTCCGGGAAGGTCGAGCGATCCACGTCCGAGTGTCGGAGGATGCGCGCGGGAGTCACGTCCGGATGACGGGCGAGGATGCCGCGCACGAGCGTCACGAGCGCCTCCACCTGGACCGCCGGGAAGGGATCCACGCCGTCGCCGTTGTTGACGAGCTCGATGCCGATCGACCGCTGGTTCCAGCCGGTGGCGTGCGCGGCCGCCACCGCCTCGGGCACGCCGGCGGCCACCTGGCCGTCGCGGCCGATCACGTAGTGGATGCTCACGATGGGCAAGCGGTTGAACGTCGCCATCCAGGACGCCGCGTCGCCCTCGACCGTGCGGTAGAACCGCCGCCCGTCGGCGCAGTCGGGCCCGCCGAGCGAGTGCACGATCACGGCATCGACGGGCCGCCGGCGCGGATGCCCGCCTGGCTTGGCCTCCACCAGGCCGGCCGCCGCCAGCACGAGCACGGCCGCAACGGCGCGCCGGGACGGCGGGGGCATGGGGAGATGGTGGCATAGGGAGCGGAGAGGAGGGACTAGGGACTAGGGACCAACGACCCCGGCTTCTCCCGCTGCTTTCGGCCGCAGCGCTGGTCCCTGGTCCCTGGTCCCGGCTCTCTTGCCACCCCTCCGCGCATCGCGCGACAATGGAGGGCCCCGATGGAACGGACCACTCCGGCCCAGCGTCAGCCCGTGTCGTGGATCCGCGATCCGCGGCGCTGGGCGTTTGCCGGCGTGGGCCTGGCGTCGGCGGGGCTCGGCTGGGTGGGCGTCTTCGTCCCCGGCATGCCGACGACGATCTTCCTGATCATCGCCTCGTACTGCTTCACCAGAAGCTGCCCGTGGCTCGAGGATCGGCTCCTCCGCGTGCCGCTCTTCGCGCCGTACATGAAGGTGCTCGACGAGGGGCGCGGGATGTCGCGGCAGGCGGTGCGGGCGGCGCTCGTGTCCATGTGGTCGTCGGTCAGCCTCAGCCTGGCGATCCTCTTCGCCGCCGGCCGGCTTCGCCCGTGGGTGGCCGGCCTCATCGTGCTCGCGGCCCTGGCCGGCACGGGCATGATCCTGCTCTACGGCCGCAAGCCGATCGCGGCGGCCGTCCCGGTCGGGCCCGCCGCTCGCCCCCTCCCGCCTCCGGCCGACTGACCCGGCGTCTCACCCGGGGTGTAGCATGCGGCGGGCGCGCGTGCGGCAGGCCCGGCGGACGGAGTGCCGCCGGCAGCCCGGCGCGGTCGCCCCGCGCTCAGGAGGCCGCATGACGCCCGTTGCCCGTCTCACCTTCGGACTCACGCTCGCCGCCGTGCTGGCTGGCGTGGCCCTCGCCACCGTCGGCCCCTCGGCCCAGGGAGGTCGCTCCGTGATTCAACGACTGAACCCGCCGGGGCTCTCCACGCCCACCGGCTACACCCACGTCGTGAGCGCCCGCGGCGGGCGCACCATCTACGTCTCCGGCCAGGTCGCGCTCGACGCGGCAGGCCAGGTCGTGGGGCGCGGCGACCTGCGCGCCCAGGCTTCGCAGGTGTTCGCGAACCTCGAGACGGCGCTCAAGGCCGCCGGGGCCACCTTCGACGACGTCGTCAAGACGAACTACTACATGCTCGACGCCTCGCAGGTGCAGGTGGTGCGGGAGATCCGGTCGCGCTATTTCACGCGCGAGCTGCCGGCGAGCACGCTGGTCCAGGTGGGCCGGCTGGCGAACGCCGACTTCCTGCTGGAGATCGAGGTCGTCGCGGTCGTCGCCGACTGACCGGGCCGGCCGGCGTCCTGCCGCGCACCGGCGAACGCGCGCCCGGCGTCAGGCGGGAGGGCCGTCGCCGAGCCGGTTGAACCCGTTCAGGGCGGCCAGCTTGTACGCCTCGGCCAGCGTCGGGTGGTTGAAGGCGGCGTCGCGCCAGACGTCCAGGGTGCCGCCGGTGGCCATGAGCGTCTGGGCCACGTGGACGATCTCGGCCGCGCCCGTTCCGACGATGTGCACGCCGAGCACCCGCCGTGACGCCGGGTCGAACAGCACCTTGAGGAACCCGGTATCGTCCCCGAGCATCTGGCCCTTCGCCAGGTCCTCGTAGCGGGCGACGCCGACCTCGTACGGGATGCGCTCCGCCGTGAGCTGCTGCTCGGTCTTCCCCACCATCGAGATCTCGGGAATCGTGTAGATCCCGAACGGCAGGGGGGCGCTCGTGCGGGCGCCCTCCAGGCCGAACATGTGCGCCACGGCCAGCCGCCCCTGCTCCATCGACGTGGACGCCAGGGCCGGGAAGCCGATGACGTCGCCGGCGGCCGAGATGTGGGGCACGGACGTCTGGTACTGGTCGTCGACCTTCAGCCGGCCGCGGGCATCGGTCTCGAGCCCGGCCGCCGCCAGGTTGAGCGCGGCGGTGCACGCGTGGCGTCCGATGGCGTAGATGAGCACGTCGCCGTGGACGCTCTTGCCGCTCTCCAGCGTGGCCACGACCCGGTCGCGTCCGTCGCGGGCCACGCGCGTCACCTTCTCGCCGAGCCGGAGCGTGGCGCCCTTCCGCCGCAGGTGGTAGCAGAGCGCCTCCACGATCTCGGCGTCCGCGAACTCGAGCACCACCGACCGCTGGTCGACGATCGTGACGCGGCGGTTCAGGGCGGTCATGATCGAGGCGTACTCGAGCCCGATGACGCTCGCGCCGACGACGACGAGCTCGCGCGGCAGGCGGTGGAAGTCCGGCAGCGCGTCGGTGTCGAACACGCGCTGGCCGTCGATGGGCAGCGACGGCGGGTGGGCCGGGGTGGAGCCGGTGGCCACCAGCGCGTGGTCGAACGTGATCTCGTAGGCGTGGTCGGCGTTGGTCACGCGGACGCGGTGCGGATCGACGAACGCCGCGAGGCCGTCGGCCAGCACGATGCCGTTGCGCGAGAGCTGGCCGTGGACGATGTGCTGTTCGCGCTCCACCACCGACTGCACCCGCCAGGTCAGGTCGTCCACCGACAAGTCCACGCCGGCCGTGAACTCGCGGCCGTGGAACGGCCGGCCCTGTCCGCCGGCCAGGTGCATCACGACCTCGCGCAGCGTCTTGCTCGGGATGGTGCCGCGGTGCAGCGACGTTCCGCCCACCATCGCGCGCCGGTCCACGACGGCCACGCGCTTGCCGGCCTTCGCCGCGCAGATGGCGCCGCGCTGTCCGGCCGGGCCGCTGCCGATCACGACCAGGTCGAAGTGGGTGGTCGGCGGGGCCGCCGGCCGATCGCCCGTGCGCCGCGCGGGCCCGCGCTTCAAGGCGACGCGGCGGATGTCACGCAGCACGCCGGCCAGCAGGGCCGCCGACTCGGGCCGCGCCTCGGGCTCTTTCCTGAGACAGCGGAAGATGAGGTGATCCAGTTCGGCGGGCACGGACGCGCCTAGCGCCGCCAGCGGCGCGGGCGCGCGCGCCAGGACCGACGCGGCGACGTCGGCCGGCGTCGCGCCATCGAAAGCGCGGCGTCCCGTGACCAGCTCGTACAGGATGCACCCGAGCGAGAAGAGGTCCGCGCGCTGGTCCACGTCCAGGCCACGCAGCTGCTCGGGGGCCGCGTAGCCCAGCGTCCCCTCGAAGCCGCCGGCCGTGGTCTCGGCGAGCGCCTGGGAGTCGCCGGCGCTGGTGGCGCCGTGCGCGGCGAGCGAACGCACGGTGGCCAGGCCGAAGTCCAGGATCTTGACGCCGCCGCTCCTGGTCAGGAACGCGTTCTCGGGCTTCAGGTCGCGGTGGACGAGGGCGTGCTCGTGCGCGGCCGCCAGCGCGTCGGCCATCTCGGCGGCGAGCGCCACCCCGTCGGTCCACGCCACCCGTTCCCGCTCGATCCGCTGGCGCAGCGTCTCGCCCTTCAGGAGCTCCATGACCACGAGCTGGAGATCGGCGAGGCGGGCCAGCTCGTAGATGGTGACGATGCCGGGATGCGACAGCGCCGCCACGGCGCGCGCCTCGCGCTCGAATCGGGCCTGGACGCGGGGATCGTCGGCGACCCGCTCGGGGAGCACCTTGATGGCGACGTCGCGGCCCAGCCGCGCGTCCGTGGCGCGGTACACCTCGCCCATGCCGCCGACGCCGAGCAGCTCGACCACCTCGTATTGCAGGAGTCGATCGCCGGCCGTGAGTCGGCGGCCGCCGCGGTCCACCGTCGCCATCGGCCGCCGCTAGCCGCGCGCCGACGCGGGCTGGGCGGCGCGGCTGTGCGCGAAGGCCCAATACAGCTCGCGCGCGCGGCGCGCGATCGGGCCGGCGTCGAACGTGCGCGACTCGTAGCGCAGGCACGGCACGACCTTGGCGTGGTTGCCGGTCGAGAAGATCTCGTCGGCCTCGAGGAGCTCGGCCGGGCGGATGGCCCGCTCGCGGACCTCCACGCCGTCGTCGCGCAGCAGCGCGATCACGCGCTGGCGCGTGATGCCGTTCAGGAACGTCCCGTTGGGAATGGGCGTGTGGACCACGCCGTCCCTGGCGAACATGATGTTCTGGGCCGTGAGCTCCGCGACGTTGCCGACGATGTCGCACATGACGGCGTTGTCGAAGCCGCGGCGCTTCGCGTCGGCGAGCGCCAGCCCGGCCAGCGGGTAGAGGCACGCGGCCTTCGCGTGGGTCGGCGCCTGCTCGGGGCTGGGCCGCCGGTAGACGGACAGGCACGCCGAGAAGCCCTTGCCCGCGTCCGGCAGCGGCATCTTCGTGATGACGAGCGCGAACCGGGTCGACGCCGGATCGGGCAGCACCAGGCCGGACTCGGCCCAGAACATCGGGCGGATGTAGAGCGGCGTGCCCTCGGGGAACTTCGCGATGCCCTCGCGCGCCAGCGCCTCGATCTGCTCGGCGGTGACGGGCGGCTCCATGTGCAGCCCCCGCGCGGAGCGCACGGCACGCTGGCAATGGAGGTCGAGGTCCGGCGCGACGCCTTCGAACGCGCGCGCGCCGTCGAAGACGGTGTTGGCGAGCCACGCGGCGTTGGTGTCCGACGTCATGAGCGGCGTGGCGCTGCCGCCCCACGCGCCGTCGATGTAACAGATGGATTCGGGCATGGCGGGCCTCCGGGGAAACCTGCATTATAGTCCCCGCCATGCGGCCCCCGGCGCGACCAGCGACGCGCCTCGACCAGCGCCTCCGGGCGGATCGGCCGTCGCTGTCGTGGGCGAAGGCCCGCCAGGCGATCGAGCGCGGCCAGGTGACGGTGGATGGCGCCGTGGAACGCGATCCCGGCGCAATGGTGCGGGCCGGCGCCGAGGTCGTCTTCGACGTGAACCGGCCGGCCGTGCGGCCGGCGCGGTCGCGCTTCACGCGCCTGTACGAGGACGAGCAGATCCTGGTGCTCGACAAGCCGGCCGGCCTGCTCACGATTCCCGCGGGCGACGGCGAGGAGGAGGACACGGTGCTCGCGCGGGTGCGGGACTACATGGACCGGCGCCGCGGCCCCGGCGGCTACGTGGGCACGCTGCACCGGCTCGACCGCGACACGTCCGGCGCCCTGGCCGTCGCGCTCACGCGCGAGGCCCACGAACGGGGCCGCGAGATGTTCGGGCGCCACGGGTTCACGCGCGGCTACGTGGCCCTCGTGGAGGGCGTGCCCGTCCCCGCCGAAGGCGTCGTGGACGCGCCGGTCGCCGACGCCTGGACCGGCGGGCGCCGGCGCATCGCGGAGCGCGGGGAAGCGTCGCGGCCCGCCGTCACCCGGTACGTCGTCCGCCACCCGTACGGCACGGCGGCCGCCCTGGTCGAGCTCACCCTGGAGACGGGCCGCCAGCACCAGATCCGCCTGCACCTGGCGCACCTGGGCCATCCGGTGCTGGGCGACCGCGTGTACGGCACGCCCGCGGCGGCCGCCGCCGCCCCGCGCCAGATGCTGCACGCCCGGATCCTGGCCTTCCCGCACCCCCTGACGGGCGCGCCCATCGCGGTGGAGGCGCCGCTGCCGGACGACTTCGCGCGGATGCGGGCCGGGCTGCGCGCGCGCAAGGCGCTGCCGCCGCCTCCGGTCCGACGGGCGCCTACTCGGTGACCACGGCCGTGCCGCTCACCGTCACCATCAGCATGCTGCCCTGGCCGCCGACGGTCTCGTAGTCGAGGTCCAGGCCCACCACCGCCGTGGCGCCGAGGTCGGCCGCGGCCCTGGCCACTTCGGACAGCGCCAGGTCCCGCGCCTTCCGCAGCTCGGCCTCGTAGGTCGCCGACCGTCCGCCGACGATGTCGCGGATGCCGGCGAACAGGTCCTTGAAGATGTTGGCGCCCATGATGGCCTCGCCGGTCACGATGCCGCAGTACCTCGTGATGCGCCGGCCTTCGATGGTCGGGGTGGTGGTGAGCACGACGGACATGGATGGGCACCCTCCTCGCCACAAGGGGACGCGCGGCGCGGGCGCGGGGTTCCGCCGGGGTTGACGGCTGCCGGGCGGTTGCACCACGCTAGCCCCCCGATTGCGAGGTGCCATGATCCGACGTCGTTCGCTCCCGCTCGTCCTGTCCCTGGCCGCCGCGGCCGCCTGCTCGGCCCCGCCGCCGTCGCCGCCCGCCGCGCCCTTCTCGGTGGTCGAGGCGAGCGTCGACGACCTGCAGAAGGCCATGGCCGAGGGGCGCGTGACGTCGCGCCAGATCGTGGAGCAGTACCTCCAGCGCATCGCCCTGTACGAGGAGCGCGTCAACGCGACGATCGCGGTCAACCCGAAGGCGCTCGAGGAGGCGGACCGGCTCGACGCCGAGCGTAAGGCCGGGCGCGTGCGCGGCCCGCTGCACGGCATCCCGATCGCGCTCAAGGACAACATCCACACGACCGAGATGCCGACGACGGGCGGCGCGGTGGCCTTCGAGGGCTTCGTGCCGCCCTACGAAGCGACGCTCACGAAGAACCTCGAGGACGCCGGCGCCATCATCCTCGCCAAGACGGTCCTGACCGAGCTGGCCAACTTCATCGCGCAGGGCATGCCCGGCAACTACAGCGGGCTGGGCGGCTACGGCATCAACCCGTACGATCCGCGCCGGGATCCGCGCGACGGCACCAACGACGGGCGCCCGGCGGCCGGCACCGGCGGGTCCAGCTCGGGCATCGGAACGGCGACCAGCTTCTGGGCCGCCAACGTCGGCACCGAGACGTCGGGCTCGGTGCTGAGCCCGTCGAACCAGAACATGCTGGCCGGCATCAAGCCCACGGTGGGCCGCATCAGCCGCTACGGCGTCATCCCCATCACCGCCGACCAGGACACGGCCGGTCCCATGGCGAAGTACGTGGCCGACGCCGCCCTGATGCTGGGGGCGATGGAAGGCGCCTCGCCCGATCCGCACGACGCCGCCACCAGCGTCTGCACGCCGCCGCCCAACCGCGACTACACGCCGCACCTGAAGCGCGACGGCCTCAAGGGCGCGCGCATCGGCATCCCGCGCGCCTTCTACTACGACAAGGCCGCCGTGCCGGGCGAGAAGGAGCCTCGCGGGGGGCTGAATCCCGAGCAGGCGAAGGCGATGGCCGAGGCGATCGAGATCCTGAAGGCCGAGGGCGCCGTCATCGTGGACCCCGCCGACATCCCCAGCATCGTGGACCCCGACCCGGCGAACAACTTCCTCGCGTGGGGCACCTGCTCCGGCACCAGCGGCGCCAAGGGCAAGGACGCCAACTGCTCGGTGGTCCTCAAGTACGGCATGAAGCGGGACTTCAACGCGTGGCTCGACACCCTGAACGGCACCGGTCCCGTGAAGACGTTGACGGAGCTGCGCCAGTGGAACCTGGCGCACGAGCGCCGCGGCGCGATCAAGTACTGGCAGGCGAACCTGGACGTGTCCGACGAGATGGACCTGGACAAGGACCGGGCGCGCTGGGAGGCGGACCGCAAGAAGGACATCCGGCTCGGCGGCACGCACGGGATCGACGAGGTGATGCAGGCCCAGAAGCTCGACGCGATCCTGTTCCCGGGCGCCAGCGGCGCGGGTATCGCGGCCAAGCCCGGGTACCCGACCGTGATCGTGCCCTTTGCGCTCGTGCCCAACGCGCCGACGCCGCCCTTCCCGGCGGGCTTCGACGCCAAGCCGATTCCCATGGGCGTCAGCTTCACGGGCATGGCGTGCAGCGAGCCGCGGCTCATCGAACTGGCGTACGCCTTCGAGCAGGCGAGCCACCGGCGCGTGCCGCCACCCGAGTTCAAGTAGGGGCGGGCGGTCCAGCGCGTGCCCTTCCGCTCCCTCCGCGCGCGGCTCCTCGCAGCGGTGGCCGCGCTCATCGTCCTGCTGATGGCGGGCACGCTGGCCGTCGTCAGCCGCTCGGCCTCGAGCGCCGTACGCGACCGGGTGACGGCGGACCTGGTGCGCAGCCGCGAGACCCTCGCTGGAGAAGTACAGGGCCGGTACGACCGGCTGGCGCTGGTGGCCCGCCTGCTCGCGTCGTTTCCCGAGCTCATGGCGCTCATGGGCACGGACCACGCCACGGTCCGCGACTTCCTGGCCGACTACCGCGAGCGCCAGGCGCGCGGCGAGCTGCTCCTGGCGCTCGATCCGGCCGGGGCGGTCGTCGCGCGCAGCGACACGTTCGCCCCGCTCGTGGTGCCGGACGTCCGGGCGCGGTGGCTGGATCGCGCCGTCACGGGCCAGCCGGCCTACGGCGTCCTCGACGTGGATGGCCGCCCGTACCACGCGGCGCTGGTGCCGGCCGAGGCCGGCGGCACGGTGTTCGGCTTCGTCGCCGCCGCCTCGCCCATCGATGCGCGCTGGGCGGCCGCGCTGCGCGACGCCAGCGGCCGCGAGATCGCGGTGCTCGGACCGCGGTCGGTGTTGGGGACGTCGTTCGGCCCGGACCGCGCGCCATGGACGCGCGCCGCCGACTACGCGCCGCCGGCCGGCCCGGACGACACCACCCTCGTGACGCTCGGCGGCGAGCGCTTCGAGTCGCTGGCCGTGCAGGACCCGCGGGCCCCGGAGCTCACGCTGGTCGCCCTGCAGTCGCTCGACCTGGCCCTGGCGCCGTACCGGAACGTGCAATGGGGGATCCTGGCCCTCGGCGTCGTGGCCATCGCGCTGGGCGTCGCGGCGGCGGCGATGCTGGCGCGATCCATCACCGCGCCCGTGGCCGCCCTGACGGAGGCGACCGCCGCCGTCACGGAGGGCCGCTTCGACGTGCGCCTGGACGAGTCGGCCGACGACGAGCTCGGCGAGCTCGCCCGCCGGTTCAACGTCATGACCGCGGGCCTGCGCGAGCGGGCCGACATGCGGGCGTTCGTGTCGCAGTCCACGGTGGAGATGATTCAGCGCGGTCCCGCCACGCCCGAGACCCGGGCCGGCGCCCGCCGGGTCCTCACGCTGCTCTTCGCCGACATTCGCGGGTTCACGGCCTTCAGCGAGCGGCGGCCCCCCGAGGAGGCCGTGTCGGTGCTGAATCGCTACCTGCAGCTCCAGGCCGACCTGGTGCGGCGCTTCCACGGCGACGTGGACAAGTTCATGGGCGATGCCGTCTTCGCGCACTTCGGGGGCGACGACCAGGTATTCGACGCCATCCGCTGCGCCGTCGAGATGCACCGGGCGGCGGCCGGCGCCCACCGCGCCGACCCGACGCTGCCGCCCCTGGCCTTCGGAATCGGCATCGCGAAGGGCGAGGTGCTCGTGGGCAGCGTCGGCGGCAGCGACCGCCTCGACTACACCGCCGTCGGGGCCCCGGTGAACCTCGCCGCGCGGCTGTGCGCGGTGGCGGCGCCGGAGGAGACGCTGATGAACGACGTCGCCTACGACGCGGTGCGCGGGCTCGTGGCGGCGGAGGCCGCGCCGGCCATCACCGTCAAGGGCTTCAGCGACCCGGTGGCGCCGTACCGGATGCGGGCGTGAGCCGGGTGCCGCGGGCCGGCCGCGGCGCGCCGTCTCACGGCTCCTTGTAGGCGGCCTCGGAGTACGGCTGTCCGAACTTGTTGAGGTGCCGGACGCCGACGTAGTCGCTCTCGTCCAGCTCGAGCCGCGGCGCCGTCGTGAGGCCGGCGACCTCCACCTCGCGCACGACGGGCGCGGCCCGTTCCGACACCGCCGTGAGGCGGTAGCGACCCGGCGGCAGTTCCAGCCGCCAGGAGCCGTCGGCGGCCGCCGTGGTGATCCAGGGCGTCGCGGCGGCGACGATGAGCGCCGTCATCTGCGGGTGGATGTTGCAGAACACCCGGACGAGGCCGGGCGCGCCGATCGTGCGGTTCTTCGACTGGCCGGCGCGGTACAGCCCGAGGTCGAACGCGTGACCGGGCGTCAGCGAGAAGACGTTGTGGAAGATCTGGTCGTCGTTCGGGAACCGCACGACGCCGCCCACGGGCACGCCGACCACGCGCGGCAGGAACGTCTTGTTCTTCTGCGAGACGGTCACGGTGCGCGGGGGCGCCGCCGGGGCGGCCCCCGACGCCGGCTCCGCATACACGACCGCCGGACCGGGCGTCAGGCCCTCGCGCACCTTCGTCGCCACCGTACCGGACAGCACGTCGGCGCGGGCGCCGGCCGGCGCCGCGAGGCCGGCGGCCACGGCGAGCACCGGCCACACCAGGGTTCGCATCGTTCAGTCCTCCGAGTCGCCGGCGCGGTCAGAACGTGACCGCGAAGACGGCGTTCACATGATGGTTGCCGCGATCGTTGCCCGACGCATAGCGCGTCTGGAGCCACCGGTACTCCACCGAGGCGGCGACCTCGGGCGTGAGCCGGACGATCACGTTGCCGAACGCGCTCCTGTTCCGGAGCCGGCCGCCCGTGCCCGGGCCGTCGGGCCGGCGGTCCACCGCGGCGCCGCCGTTGAACGAGACGCGGGTGGCCGCGGCGATCCGGCCTTCGATCCAGCCGCCCTCCGATCGCCCGGGCTGCGCCACGCCGGCGCCGTACGCGTCGAGCTCGTCGGCGGCGTAGATCTCGCCCGCCATGCCGAGGCGGCCGCGGCGGAGGTTGAAGTCCACGGCGCCGGCCGACGACGCGATGCGCTGCCCGGCCTGCTTGATCCACCCCTGGTGGCCGGAGACGCCGATCTGGGCCTCGGCCGGGCCATCCGCCGTGCCCCGGCCCCAGCCGAGGTGGGCCTGTACGGCCGGGCGTTGGGACCGCTCGCCCGCCCCGGCCGTGGGCGCGAACACGTAGGACGGGTCCGCGTCGCCGGCGACGGGCGCGACGATGCCGGCCTGCGCGGTCCACCCGCCCCCGAGCCGCTGCTCGAGCCGCACCTGCGGTGCGCGCAGGTAGAGGTTGCCGGACCGGAAGAACTGCGGGAAGGCGTAGGCGGCGAGCGAGGTCGGATCGCGCGGCGCCAGCAGGGCCTGATCCTGTCCGACCTGAATGGCGGTGCCGCCGTGTTCCAGCCGGCCGAACGCGTAGAGGAGGCGCGGCAGGCCCATGACCGTCCCGGTCACGAAGCCCGGCGTGCCGCCAAAGAAGTCCATGATGAGCGTGCCCTTGGCTTCCCACGCGCCGATGGGGATGGCGCGGACGTCGAACCCGAGCCGGCTCTGGCGCATCGTCGTGGTCATCGATCCGCCCGTGGCCGTGCCGACGAGATTCGGGTTCTCCAGCCAGTTGGCATCGCCCGAGTTGAAGACCGTGTTCGAGAGGATCGTGCCCGTGACGGTCACGGGGAAGCGGGAGCCCGACTGGACCTTGGTCTGCGCGAGCTCCGCGATCTGCGCCTGCAGCATCTCCGGCGGGATCTGCGCCGCGGCCGGGGCGTCGGCCGTGACCGCGGGACCTGTCTGGTGCTCCGCCGGCGCCGCCGTCCCCGACGCCGCCTGGAGGCGCAGCGCCCGCAGCTCGGACGCGAGCGCCGTCATCTGCGCGCGGAGCTCGGCCACCTCGTCGCGCAGCACGTCCACGTCGCTGCGCCGGTCCGACGGCGCAGGCTCGGGCCGCGCCGTCGCGGCGCCGGCGGCGTCGCCATTCGACTGCGCGAAACCCGGCGACGGCGAGGCCAGCCCGGAGGCGAGAAGGCACACGGCCGCGTGGAGCACGACACGCGGACGACGGGGGATCGGCATGGACATGCCGCCCATTGTAGGCCCCGAGATACGTGCCGGCCGGGCCGTTCGAGCCGGGCCGCCGCGATGCGTGGGCCGGTGCGGCTAGCGGCCGCGGAACATCGAGCCCAGCATGCCCGCGACGTCGTCCACGACCGAGCCGTCGCGGTTGCGATCGAGCATCGGCGCCAGCATGTCCAGCAGGCCGCCTCCGGCGGCCGGGCTGGCGCCGAGGCCACCCGGCAGGCCGGCGCCAAGTGACGCGCCCGACGGTCCGGCGCTCGCGCGCTTGGCCATCGCGCCCATCATCATCGCGGCCACCACGGGCAGCATCTGCTTCAGCACGTCGGAACTCACGCCGCTCGCCGCCGCGGCGTGCGCCGCGACCTGCCGGCTGGCGTCCTTGCTGCCGAGCAAGTGGCCGAGGATGCCGTTGCCATCCTGGGTGGTCTCGGGCCGCGCGAGCGAGCCGGGGTCGTCGAGGTAGCCGGCGTGGCGGCCGCCCGCGAGCGCGCCCAGCAGGGCGTCGAGGCCGCCGGACGTGGTGGCGTTGCGCGCCACGCCGGAGGCCAGGGCCGGGACGAGGGCCGACAGCGCCGCCGCCGCCTGGTCCTCGCCGAGGCCGAACTGCCGGCCGAGCTGGGTGACGGCGCCGCCGTTACCGGCAGCGAGCAAGGTCTCGAGGATGTTCATGCGATGCCCCCGACTGGAAGCCGGCTAGGACTCGTCGGTCGAGTCGGCGCCCTCGTCGGCGTCGTCCTCTTGGAGATCGGCGAGGTCGTCTCCCCAGGGGTTCGCCTGGGGACCCGGCACGATGCCGGCGATGTCGGGATCGACACCCGGGGGCGCCGACGGCGTATTCGCCCGGCGCTCCTTGGCTTCGGCCCGGCGCATCGTCTTCTGTTTGTGACGGTCCTGGCGAGCGCGTTCACGTTCACGCTTGCTGCGGGGACGACCCTGGAACATGCTTCTCGCTCCGATGCGCGCCGTCGGCAGGGGCGGCCGGACACGCCGACTCCACGTTGCGTGGAGCCGCGGGGCGATCTTATCAGGGCTCGGCGCCGCGACGGACAGGAATCCGCACGAGCTGCGTCACGGACCCGCCGATCGGCCCGCTGCGCGCGCGGCTGGGCTCACGCGCCGGCGTTCGCCGCGCTGATCAGCTGCACGAGCTCGTCGAGGCGCCGGATGCGCCGGCACGCCGCCTCCGCGTAGAGATCGGCCACATCGAACAGCACGGCCTCGGCCAGGCCCGCGGCGCGGGCGCCGGCCACGTCGATGTGGAAGAAGTCGCCCACGTGAATCGTGCGCGCGGCCTCGGCGCCGCTCTCCGCCAGCGCGAGGTGGAACAGACGCGGATCGGGCTTCTCGACACCCCAGTGATGGCTGTCGAGGGCGGCGTCCACGTGGGCGGTGAGGCCGACGCGATCGAACATCGCGTGGAGCCGCCCGTTGGCGTTCGACACGACCACGAGGCGGACGCCGAGCGCCCGGAGGCCCTGCAGCATGGGCACGACGTCGTCGGGCACGTGCTCCCAGAGGTTGTGCTCGTCGTGATACGCACGCAGCTCGTCGAGCGCGCGCCGGGCCGGCTCGTCCACGGCGACGCCCGCATGGCGCAGGACGGACTCGAAGTAGATCCAGCCCCGCTGCCGATCGTCGGTCCGCGCCATGAGCGACCCGAGGTCCATCTCGTACTTGGCGCGGGGCTCGGCGGCGCGGAGCGCGTCGGCCGACGCCGGGACGCCGTGGCGCGCCAGCGCCTCGGCCACCCGGACCCAGTTCGGATGCACGAGGACGCCGCCGGCGTCGAGGAAGACGGTCTCGCAGGCGCGGCGGGGGGACGGGCGGCGGGTGGAGTCCGGCATCGGGACGGTCCCGGGATCGTGCGCGATTCCCGGGTGACGCCGCAACCGCGGCGCGCCTCGCCCCGCATCCGGCGGTCCTACTCGTCGCGCAGCGCCACCATCGGCTCCACGCGGGACGCCCGGACGGCGGGCACGGCGCCGGCGCCCATGGCGACGACGACGAGCAGCACGGCGCTCGCGCCGAAGACGGCGGGATCCCAGCCGCGAAGCTCGAAGAGGAGCGACGCCGCCCCCTGGCCGAGGGCCAGGGCCGCCAGGACGCCGAGCAGCCCGCCGACGGCCGTCATGCGGGCGACGTGGCCGAGGACCAGGCCTCGCACCGACGCGCCGTCGGCCCCCAGCGCCATCCGCAGTCCGAACTCGCGCGTTCGCTGCGCCACCGTGTAGGCCAGGACCCCGTAGAGACCGACGGCCGCGAGGATCGTGGCCAGCAGCGCGAAGCTCGACGACATCGTGCTGATGAACCGGTCCAGGAAGATGTTCTCGCGGACCTGCTGGGCCATGGTCTTCGGGTCGTTGACGGGGAGGTTCGGATCCAGTTGCCGGACCGCGGCCTGGACGGCGTTCAACTGGGCCGTGGCATCGCCCGAGACGATCGCATAGAAGTTGATGCGGCCTGCCCCCTCGTCCTGCCGGTACGGCTTGAAGAACTGGGGAGGAATGGCGCGCTTCACCTCGCTGTACTTCGCGTCCTTCACGACGCCGACGATCTCGATGTCGAGCGGATCCTCGAGCCGGCCGTCGCTCATGTGCGAGCCGACGGCGTGGTCGCCCAGGTTGAACTTTCGGACGAAGGCCTCGTTGACGATCGCGACCTTGGGGGCGCCCATCGCGTCGGCGCGCGTGAACTCCCGCCCGCCGACGAGCGGGATGCCGAGCGTCCTGAAGAAGCCGGGACCGATCGCGCTGAACGACGCCGAGGTGTCGGTGTCGGGCCCGGCCTCGAATCCCTGGACCCGCATCGAGCTGTTCCAGTTGTTGCCGGCGATGAGGGCCACCGACGAGGCGCCGACCGAGGTCACCCCGGGCAGGGCGGCCAGGGCATCCTCCACGCGCTCGAAGAAGGCGATCGACTGCGTGGCGGAGTACCCGTTCAGCTCGGGGGAAATCTCGAAGGTGACGAGCTGATCGGTCTTGAGGCCGAGGTCCACGCGCGAGACGTTGTACAGGCTCTTGATGAAGAGGCCCGCGGCGACGAGCAGCGCCATCGACAGCGCGACCTGGCTGGTGGCGAGGGCCGTGCGGAAGCGCGACGCCGCCCGGGCGCCGCCCGGCTGCCCCGCCTGGCTCTTGAGCACGCCGACCAGGTCGGGACGCGTGCTGTGCAGGGCCGGATAGAGGCCGAACACCAGCCCGGTCACGACCGCGACGCCGAGCGCGAACAGGAGCACGCCCGCGTCGAGGCCCGTCGGGAAGACGTCGGCCACCTGGCTCGGCATGATGGCGGTCATGCCGGCCAGCGTCAGGCGGGCGACGAGCAGCCCGGCCAGGCCGCCGGCGAGCGCCAGCAGGACCGACTCGGTCAGCAATTGCGCGAGCAACTGGCCGCGGCCCGCGCCGATCGACAGCCTGACCGCCATTTCTCCGGCCCGCCCGGCGCCGCGCGCCAGCAGCAGGTTGGCGACGTTCGCGCAGGCCGTGAGCAGCACCAGGCCGGTCACGCCGAGCAGGAGCAGCAGCGGCGTCCGGGCCTCCCGGTAGACGTTGCTCTGGCCGCGCCACCCCGGCTCCATGGTGAGGCTCTTGGCCCTGAAGCGGGCCATGGTCTGATCGCTCATCGCCCGCTGCAGCGGGACTTCGACGTCGTTGACGATGGCGTGGTACTGGCCGTTGAGCGCGGCGGACGCCTGTTCGATCGACACGCCAGGCTTGAGGCGTCCGAACACGTAGGCCCAGTAGGCGCGCCGGTTGTCGAAGGCCTTCCATCCCGGGTTCAGGACCTCGCGCATCGTGATCGGCGTGAAGAGGTCGGGCCGCGCGCCGAGCGTGGTGCCCTCGAAGCCGCGCGCGGCGACGCCGACCACGGTGAACGGCTGCCCGTTCACCGTGATGGCCGCGTTGAGAATCGAGGGGTCCTGCCCGAAGTGCGACGTCCAGAAGGCGTGGCTGAGCACGACGACCGGATTCGCGCCCGGCGCGGTGTCGTCCGCCGGGCCGAGCACACGGCCCATGGCCGGCTGCACTTCCAGGGTCGGGAAGTAGCTGCCCGACACCTCCATGCCGGTCACGCTCAACGTCTGGCCCCGCGCCGACACGTTGGCGCCGAAGAGGACGTGAGCGGCCAGTCCCGTGAACGACGTCTGGAGCCGCTCGAGGTCCCGGAACATCGGATAGCTGAAGACCGCGCTGCAATCGCCGGCCTGGCCGCACGACGACGATCCCGGCTTCGGGCCGGGCGCCCCGAGGTTCACGAGCGCCGCGGTGTCGGGGACCGGCAGCGGCGTCAGCAGGATGCGGTCGAAGAGCGAGTAGATGGCCGTGTTGGCGCCGATCCCGAGCGCCAGCGACACGATGGCCACGGCGGTGACGAATGGCGTCTTGAGCAGCATCCGGACGGCGAGGCGCAGGTGTCCAAGCATGGGTCCCCCGGGCGGATTGGACGAAACGGCGGGGCGTTCGGTTGACCGGAGACCGTGCCGGCTGATCCGTGGCCTCGATCAAACACGTGTTTGATACACTCGTTTACCGCATGGCCCGCCGACTCCTGCCCCTGATGCTCCTGGCCGCCGCCGGTTTCGGCGGCTACACCTACGCCACCCGGCCGCCCGCGGCGCTCACGCTCACCGGCGTGGTCACGACCCACGACGTCGCCGTCGCCCCGCAGATCGGCGGGCGCGTCGTCTCGCTCGCGGTGAAGGAAGGCGACACGGTCACCCGGGGCCAGGTGCTGGCCGAAATCGAGCCGAGCGAACTCCAGGCCGACCAGGCCTACTACGAGTTCTCGGCGCAGGGCGCCGCGGCCCAGATCCAGGAAGCCGAGGCGGCGCTGCGCCTCCAGCAGCAGCAGGTGCGCGACCAGATCGCCCAGGCCCAGGCGACGGTGGCCACGAGCGAGGCGCAGGTCACGGCCGCCAGCGCCGACGCCGAGCGGGCGCGCGTGACGCTCAGGCGCACCGAGGAGCTGTCGCAGGCGCAGCTGGCCACCGGCCAGTCGCTCGACGACGCGCGCACCGCGTTCGACGCCGCCCAGGCGCGCGTGGAGTCGCTGCGCCGGCAGGTCGAGGCCGCGCAGGCGGCCCTCGCGCTCGCCCGGAGCAACGCCGAGCAGGTGGCCGTGCGCCGCAGCCAGCTCCAGGCCTCGCAGCACCAGCTCGCGGCCGTGGGCGCGCAGAAGACCAAGGCCGACGTGCGGCTCGGGTTCACGCGCGTCGTCTCTCCCATCGACGGGCTGGTGGACGTGCAGCCCGCGCGGCAGGGCGAGGTCGTCACGGCCGGCCAGGCGCTGCTGACGCTGATCGACCCGGACGACCTGTGGGTGCGGGCCGACATCGAGGAGACCTACATCGACCGCGTGAAGGTGGGCGACACGCTCACCGTGCGCCTGCCGTCGGGGGAGGAGCGCCAGGGCACGGTGTTCTACCGCCGCGCCGACGCGTCCTTCGCCACTCAGCGCGACGTGAGCCGCACCAAGCGCGACATCCGCACGTTCGAGACGCGGCTGCGGATCGACAACCGCGACCGCGCCCTGGCCGTCGGCATGACCGCCTACGTGCTGCTGCCGCTCCAGGGGGCGTGATGGGCGCCATCGACGTCCACGGCATCAGGAAGACCTTCGGCGCCTTCACCGCCGTGGACGGCGTGTCCTTCTCGGTCGCGCCGGGCGAGGTCTTCGGCCTGCTGGGGCCCAACGGCGCCGGCAAGTCCACGCTGATCCGGATGCTGACCACGCTCCTGCCGCCGTCGGGCGGGACGGCCACCGTCGGCGGGTTCGACGTGGTGCAGGAGGCCGACGGCGTGCGCCGCGTAATCGGCGTCATCCCCCAGGCCATGACGAGCGACGTCGAGCTGAGCGTGGAGGAGAACCTCATCATCTTCTCGAAGCTCTACGGCGTGCCGCGCGCGAAGCGGAAGCGCCTGATCGACGAGCTGCTCGGGGCCGTGGATCTGCTGGAGTGGCGGGACAAGCAGGTGCGCTACCTCTCCGGCGGCATGCGGCGCCGGGTGGAGATCGCCCGCGGCCTGGTGCACGAGCCGCGCATCTTCTTCCTGGACGAGCCGACCACGGGCCTCGATCCGGTGTCGCGCGTGGCGGTGTGGGAGATGATCCAGCGGATCGCGAAGGAGCGGGACCTCACGGTGCTGCTCACCACGCACTACATGGACGAGGCGGACCGGCTCTGCGACCGCATCGCCATCGTGGATCACGGCACGCTCGTCGCCCTCGACTCGCCGCTCAAGCTCAAGGCGTCGATTCCGAGCCAGAACGCCATCGAGGTGAGCGTGGACCGCGTGCCCGACGGCCTGGCCGACCGCTTCCGGGCCCTGCCCCACGTGCAGTCGGTCACGAGCGAGGACCACGTGTTCCGCATCGCCACCGCGAACGGCCCGGCCACGACGGGCGCGCTCGTGGCGGCCGCCTCGAGCGAGGGCCTCGTCGTGCAGTCGCTGGCCGTGAAGAGCACGACGCTCGACGACGTCTTCGTCCACTACACCGGCCGCGACCTGCGCGACGCGCTGCAGGCGCCGGCGCCGGCCCAGTTCGTGATGCGGAGGTAGGCGATGCACCGCACCTGGGCCATCATCGAGCGCGAGCTGCGGCGGTTCCGTCGCAGCCCCGTGCTCATCGTCATGTCGCTGCTCTTCCCGCTGGTCCAGCTCGTGATCCTGGGCTACGCCTTCGGCGGGAACGTGAAGAACCTCACCGTGGCCGTCGTGGACCAGGACGGCGGCGTTCCGGCGGTGCGCGTGCGCGAGCTGGCCGGCGCGGTCGCCGCCAACGCCAAGACCTTCTCCACCGTGAGCTACCGCGACGAGGGCGCGGCCCTCGAGGCGCTCAGGGCCGGCCGCGTGAACGGCGTGCTCACCATTCCGCCGGACTACTCCCGGCGGGTCGTCGCCGGCCGCGAGCCCCGCCTGGCCATCATCCAGGACAACACCGACAACTTCGTGGCCGCGACGATGACGGCCTCGGTGAGCGGGCTCGTCGGGTCGCTCGGCGAGCGCAAGGACGAGCGGACGTTCTCGTCGCCCCGGCTCGACGTCGTGGAGCTCTACCCCTACGTGCCCTACGTGCAGTACCTGCTGCCCGGGTCGGTCGTGATGTCGATCTTCATGATGGTGATGATCGGGGGCGGCATCATCTTCATCGACGACAAGGCGCGCGGCCTCCACGAGGGCTACCTCGTGACGCCGATCCAGCGCCTGGAGCTCATCGCGGGCTTCAACATCTCGGGCACCATCAAGGCGGTGCTCGCGGGCCTGGTGCTCATGACGATCGGGTCGCTCATCGCCGGGGTGCCGGATCCCTTCGCGCCGATGCGCCTCCTGCGGCTGTTCGTGGTGATCGTGATCACGGCGCTGGCGCTCGTCAGCATGATGTTCCTCATCATGGTGCGCGTCTCCGACCCGCTCCTGCCGCGGGCGATCTTCGGCGTGCTGAACACCCTGCTCTACTTCCCGAGCGGCGCCGTGTATCCCCAGCAGGCGTTCCCGGGCTGGATGAAGGTGATCGCGGTGGCCGATCCCTTCACGTACGCGGTCCACGCCTTCAAGAGCCTGCTGCTCAAGAACACGGGCTTCGGCGCCATCGGCTTCGACCTGGCGTTCCTGACGATCTTCTCGGTGGTCGCCATGACGTCGGCCACGCTGCTCTTCAGGCGGACGCTGTGACGATGCGCGCGGCCGCCCAGGCCGAGACCGTCACCCGGGAGCGGCTGCTGCACGTGGCCGCCGAGCGCTTCGCCGAGCGCGGCTTCGACCAGGTGACGGTGCGTGAGATCTGCGCCGCGGCCGGCGCGAACGTCGCGGCCGTGAATTACTACTTCCGCGACAAGGCCGGCCTGTACCGCGAGGTGGTGGAGCTGGCCATCGCGCTGATGCAGGAGACGACGGACCTGTCGCAGCGCGCGGGCGGGGGCACGAGCCCGGACGCCCGCCTGCGGGCCTACGTCCGGGTGTTCCTCACCCGGCTCGCCGCCGGCGGCCGCCACGCCTGGATTCATCGCCTCATGGCGCGGGAGTTCGAACACCCGACCGGCGCGCTCGATCTCGTGCTGGACCGCGTGGTCCAGCCGCGGATGGCCTACCTGACGGCCGTGGCCGGCGAGCTCATGGGCCTGCCGGCCGACGACCCGCGCGTCCTGCGGTCGGCCATCAGCCTGCAGACCCAGTGCGTGGCCATCGCGCGCCACGTGCCGGCCGACCTCGCCCGCCGATGGGCCATGGGCGACCTCGACGACGTCATCGAGCACATCGCGACCTTCTCGATCGGCGGCATGCGGGCCGTGGCGGGCGAGCCGCCCGCGGTGCGGCGGCCCGTCGCACCAGGCACCGAAGGGCGCTGACGGCGGGGTCAGGCGCCGAGCCGCCGTCGGACGAAGCCCTCGGCGAGGGCGCTCGCCGCGTCGGCGAGGCCCGCGTGGAGGTCGAGGCCGACCGTGAACGTGTATCTCGTGCCCCCGTCGTCGACGGTGACCGCCACGTCGGTCCGCGCCGCCAGGGCCTGGAGCGCCGTCGTCACCAC
>JBFWXO010000066.1:0-28556 GCA_050187355.1 Vicinamibacterales bacterium | reverse complement strand
CCGCGGCCATGTCGGCGGGCGTGGCCGGCGCGATCATCTTCGCCACCGTGAGCGGCGAGAGCACGCGGCGGCCGCCCAGGGTGCCTCCGCCGAGGAGCATGCGGGCGAAGCGCGTCAGGTCGCGGGCGGTGCTGAAGAGGCCGGCGTGCCCCGCCACGCCGCCCATGCGGCGCGCCGTCGGATCGTGGACGACACCCCGCAGCGGCTCGACCCCTGGCGCCTTGCAGGGCCACGCATCGAGGAACCGGCAGCGCTCGGTGGGCGCGATCCGCCCGATGCGCTCGATCGGCGGCAGGAATCCGGTGTCGGTCATGCCGAGCGGCCCGAACACCCGGTCCGCGACGTAGCGCTCCAACGGCAGGCCCGAGGCCTGGGCCACGATGTGACCGAGCAGGAAGAAGTTGATGTCGCTGTAGACGAACCGTTCGCCTGGCGGCGATTGCGGCACCTCGTCCACGGCGAGCGCGATGGCGGCGTCGTAGCCCTTCCAGGGCTCCCCCAGGTCCACGTCCGGCCGCAGGCCGGAGACGTGCGTCAGAAGGTGACGCACCGTGATGTCGCCCTTGCCGTATTTCTCGAATCCGGGCACCCACCGCGCCACCGGGTCGGTCAGCCGGACGACGCCCCGCTCCACGAGCTGCATCACGGCCGTGGTGGTCGCGATGACCTTCGTGAGGGAGGCCATGTCGAACACCGTGTCGAGCGTCATCGGCTCGGCCAGCGGCACCACGGCGCGCTGCCCGTACGCCTTCTGGAAGGCCACGGAATCGCCGCGCCCCACGACCACGACGGCGCCTGGCATCCGGCCGTCGGCGATGCCCCGGGCCACCACCTCGTCGATTTCCGCCAGCCGGGCCGTATCGAAGGACGGCACGCGCGCGACCGCACTCGAGGCGGCGGGCTGGGCCCCGGCGGGGCGCCACAGGGAGGCAGCCAGCGTCAGCGCGAGGACCGCCGGCGTCGTCTTGGACATAGCGTGAACCTTACGGGACTGCTAGCATATACTCGGTAGGTTTTTCCGGTTTTCAGGGAGTGAGACAACGATGCGTCAAAGTCTGAAGCTGTCGGTCGCGGCCCTCGTGGTCGTGCTGCTCGGCGCCCTCCCCGCCCTGGCCCAGACCGGCAGGGTCGGCGGTGTGGTCAAGGACGACAAGGGTCAGCCGCTGAAGGGTGCGACCGTGGTCGCTGAGAACCCCTCGGCCTCGCCGCCGTCGTTCACGGCCACCACCGACGACAAGGGCCGCTTCTCGATCATCGGCCTGCGCGCCGGGACGTGGAAGCTGACGGCGTCGGCGCCTGGCTTCCAGCCCTCGACGGGCCAGGTGCCCATCCGCACGATCGGCCAGCCGAACCCGCCCGTGGAGTTCTCCCTGGCAGCCGGCGCCGCCGGTCCCGCGGGCGCACTCGCCGGCGTGAACACCAAGGAGCTGCAGGCCGAGCTGGCCGCGGCCGACGCCAAGCTCCAGGCGAACGACTTCGACGGCGCCATCACGGACTACAAGGCCATGCTGGCCAAGGTGCCCGCCCTGAGCATGCTGCACCTGCAGATCGGCCGGGCCCAGCGCATGAAAAAGGACTACGACGGCGCCATCGCGTCGTACAAGGCGCTCCTCGAGGCCGACCCGAACAGCGAGCGCGCCAAGATCGAGCTGGGCATGACCTATCTCGAGAAGGGCGACCTGGCGGCGGCCGAAACGGCGTTGAGCGAGGCCGCTCAGAGCCTCAGCGCCGGCCGTGAGGTGTACTACAACCTCGGCGAGGTGAAGTTCGCCAAGGGCGAGACCGACGAGGCGATGAAGTGGTACCAGCGGGCGGTCGACACGGACGCGAACTGGGCCAAGCCCTACTTCAAGCTCGGCCTGGGCAAGCTGCAGAAGGCCGACACGGCCGGCGCCATCGAGATGATGGAGAAGGTCATCGCCGTGGAGCCGACGTCGGCGGAAGCCGCGCAGGCCAAGGCCCTCATCGAGCAGCTGAAGAAGGGCTGACCGACATAGCCGGCTAGGGCCCAGGGCCTAGCCAGCGAGACTCGAAGACATCACACCGACTCGGAGACCGGCGGTTCCCCACTCGAGGGACCGCCGGTTTTTCATTGCGCGGGAGGCGGCGAGAGGCGGCGGGACGCCTCGTCGATCATCCGGTCGATGTTGGGCGTGGCCGGGTCGAGCTCTTTCGCCGTCTTCCAGGCCGCCACGGCGTCGCGGAAGCGCCCCGATCGGGCCGCGACCACGCCCCGGATGACGTAGGGCCGGGCCAGCGACGGATCGAGGGCGGTCGCGGCGTCGGCCGCACGCTCGGCCTCGGCGGTCTCGCCGCGCTGCGCCAGCAGCCACGCGAGCGCGGCCTGCATCGTGGCCATGTCGTTGAATTCCCGAAGCGAGCCCGCCAGCTCGAGCTGCGCCCGGTTCAGGGCCTCGCCGGCGCGCCCCGGCGCGGTCACCACGTCCAGCGCCAGCAGCGACTCGGCGGCCCGCACGCGCACGACGCGCGCCTCGTCCACCACCCGCGCCATGAGCACCGCCACCACCCGGTCGTCGCGCTGATCCCGCGAGCCGAGCGCGCGAACCGCGGCCGCCCGGACGACGGCCTCCGGATCGGACGCCGCGCCCAGGAGCGCGCCCAGGACGCGCGGCTCCACCTTGCCCGGTCCGCTGGCCGACGGCGTCCGCTCGGCGGCCGTCGACGTCTGGCTCGCGCCGGGCGTGGATTCGATGGTGCGGGCGCCGGCGAGCCGCCCGATGTATTCGAGTGCGCTGGCGCGGATCAGGGCGCCGTTCGAACGGTCCACGCCAAGCGACGCCAGGGCCGGAATCACGGACGCGTCGCCCGTGCCTGCCGCGTACATCGTCTTCGCGAGCGCCGCGCTCTTCGCCCGCCTGGCGCCGTCGCCCCACCAGGCATCCATGCGGGCGGCCGCCCACTCGGGAGTCCGGTCGTCGTGGCACGTCGTGCAGGCGTTGGGGATGCCGAATGCCGCCGTGGTCTCGGGCACCGGGGACTGGAACGTGTGATCGCGCCGGCGCATCAGCAGCCGCCAGTTGACGTCGCTCATGTGGCAGTTGATGCAGCGGCTGCCGGCAGAATCCGCTTTGTGAAACGAGTGGCGGGCGAGTTCCGCGTCGGTCCAGGGCACGCGCGATTCCAGGCTGTCGGCGCTGCGGCTGGTCACCCGCGCCAGCGGCGACTGCGGCTCGCCCGGCGCGTCCGCGTCGGCCGGCCCCTGGTGGCACTGGGTGCACAGCGTGTCGCCGGCGCGGCCGTCGTGAACGTCCACCTTCAGCGAGAACTCGTGCGCTGTCGGCCCGTGGGCCAGGTGGCAGTTCGTGCACGTGATGGCGCCGGCCTTGAAACAGCCCGTCAGCGTGAGGGCCTGCGTCCGGTTGAAGCGGTTCGGCCGGCCGTCGGGCCAGAACTCGCCCTGGGCGTCGAACTCGGGCGGCGGCTCGCTGAGCAGGAACGGCATGGCGTAGTCGGCGTAGCGGCCGCCGGCCTCGAACTCGCTGAACACGTTCCGCTTGTTGCCGTGGCAATAGCCGCAGGTGTCGAACGTGCGGCGCGGGTCGGCCGTGCGCGGAGAGAAGGTGCGGAGCAGGTCGCTCAGGCCCCGGTTGTCCGCCCGCGAGCTGTAAGTCGGGATGGACGCGGGGTCGGCCTCCCACGTCTTCATCAGGGCGACGTGTTCGCGCCCCGGTCCGTGGCAGGCCTCGCACCCGATGCCCAGCTCGGTCCACGAGGTGCGGTACGACGCCTTCGCGGGCTGGAACCCCCGATCGAGGTTGGTGGCGTGGCAGTTGAAGCAGTTGACGTTCCAGATCTGCTTCATGTCGTGCGCGCCATCGGGAATCGGCGTCGTCTCCTGCCAATCGAGCCAGCGGCGGCTCTCGACGTGCCAGAACACCGGCAGGACGTACATCCGGCCGTCGGGCAGCGTGGACAGGTAGCCCTGGAAGCGTTTCGACCCCAGGGTGTAGTCCACGGCGTAGGTGGTCGCGGGCCGTCCGGGCGCGCGGACGGTCACCGACGGCTTCCCGCCCTTGAGGCCGAACTCGTAGGCGCGGCCGTGGGCCGAAAACGCCGCGCCGCGGGAGAAGTCGCCGAGGACCCGGGCCTCCGCCACCGGCCGCGTCATCTGGATGTGCAGCGAGGCCTTCCACCGGGCGAACGCATCGGGGTGGCAGGACTCGCAGGCCTGGGAGCCCAGATAGTCGGCGCCGGCCGCCGCGGCGGAGCGAGGCGCCTCGGACGAGCCGGCCGGTGCGGCCGGAGCGGCCTGGGGCGCGCGCGCGGCCGTGAGCCACGCGGAGCCGGCCAGGAGCGCGGCCGCTGTGAGGAGGAGGGGCGCGCCGATCCGCATCCGCTCCGAGGATAGCACCGCGCTCAGCGCGGGGCGTACCGCGGCAGCCGGTCCCGCATGTCGTCCAACGGCAGGGCGGCCAGGTCGCGGGGCGACAGGATCGGCGCGGCGATCGCGGGCCACTGGATGCCCAGCGCCGGGTCGTCGTAGCGGATGGCGATCTCGTCGCCCGGGTCGTAGACGGCGCTGCACTTGTACTCGACGTCGGCAACCTCCGACACGACGGCGAACCCGTGGGCGAAGCCCGGCGGGATGTAGAGCTGGTGGAAGTTCTCGGCCGACAGCTCGACGCACACCGACTGCCCGAAGCTGGGCGACCCGACCCGCACGTCGACGGCCACGTCCACGATGGCGCCCGCCACGACGCGGACGAGCTTCGCCTGGCCGCGCCGCACCTGGAGGTGGAGCCCGCGAATCGTGCCGCGGCCGGACCTGGACTGGTTGTCCTGGACGAACTCGTCCGAGATGCCCGCCTCGACGTAGCGCGGACGGTGATACGTCTCGACGAAGAAGCCGCGGCTGTCGCCGTGGACGGCGGGCTGCACGAGCTTCACGCCAGGCAGCGCGAGATCGTCGACACGCATCATCGGCACGGCACGCTCACCAGTCGAGGAGGCGGAGCAGGTACTGGCCGTAGTCGTTCTTGGCCATCATCTCGCCGGCCCGCCGCACGGCGTCGGCGTCGATGAATCCCATGCGGAACGCGACCTCTTCCGGGCAGGCCACCTTGAGGCCCTGCCGCGACTCGATCGCCTGGATGAACATCGAGGCCTGCAGCGTGGACTCGTGCGTGCCGGTGTCGAGCCACGCCATGCCCCGGCCCAGGACCTCGACGTGCAGGGCGTCCCAGTCCAGATACTGCCGGTTGACGTCGGTGATCTCGAGCTCGCCGCGCGCCGACGGCCGGAGCCCGGCCGCGACGTCGCACACGCGCTCGTCGTAGAAGTAGAGGCCGGTGACGGCGAAGCGCGACTTCGGCGCCGCCGGTTTCTCCTCGAGGCTGCTGGCCCGGCCCGCGTCGTCGAACGCCACGACGCCGTAGCGCTCGGGGTCCTTCACGCGATACGCGAACACCGTGGCGCCCGATTCCCGGCCCGCCGCCGCCTGCACCGTCGCGGGAAAGCTGTCGCCGTAGAAGATGTTGTCGCCCAGCGCCAGGGCGACGCGCGATCCGGCGACGAAGTCGCGGCCGATGAGGAACGCCTGGGCGAGCCCTTCGGGCCGCGGCTGGATGGCGTAGGACAGCGTGATGCCCCACTGCGAGCCGTCGCCCAGCAGGCGGGTGAACGCCGGCTGATCGTCCGGGGTGGTGATGACCAGGATGTCTCGGATCCCCGCCCACATGAGCGTTGTCAGCGGGTGGTAGATCATGGGCTTGTCGTAGATCGGCACCAGCTGCTTCGACACGGCCAGCGTCACCGGGTACAGCCGGGTGCCCGACCCGCCCGCCAGGATGATGCCCTTCATCGCGCGGGGCTCCCCTGCAGGCCCAGCCGCTGCCCCTGGTAGGTGTCGCGCGTCACGGCCTCGCACCACGCGCGGTTGGCGACATACCAGTCCACGGTCTCGCCCACGCCCTGCTCGAACGAGCGGCTCGGGCGGAAGCCCAGCTCGCGGGCGATCTTCGAGGCGTCGATCGCATACCGCCGATCGTGCCCGGGGCGGTCGGGAACGAAGGTCCGGAGGTCGTGGTAGCGCGCCTTGCCGGCCGCGCGCATCCTCGGATTCGAGGCCGCGGGGACGGCGCGTTCCAGGGCGTCGCACAGGGCGTCGACCATCTCGAGGTTGGTGCGCTCGGCGTTCCCGCCGACGTTGTACTTGCCGCCGGGCACCCCGCCCGCCAGGACCTGGAGGATGGCGTCGCAGTGGTCCTCGACGTGCAGCCAGTCGCGACGGTTGAGCCCGTCGCCGTAGACGGGCAGCGGGCGGGCGTCCAGCGCGTTCAGCACCATGAGCGGCACGAGCTTCTCGGGGTACTGATACGGGCCGTAGTTGTTGGAGCAGTTGGTGAGGAGCGTCGGCACGCCGTAGGTCTCGTGGTAGGCGCGCACGAGGTGGTCGGCGGCCGCCTTGCTCGCCGAGTACGGCGAATTGGGGGCGTACGGAGTCTCCTCGGTGAAGGCGCCGGCCGGACCGAGCGATCCGTAGACCTCGTCCGTGGAGACGTGGAGGAACCGGAAGGCCCGCCGCCCGGCCTCGTCCGTCTCGGCCAGCAGCGACCGGACGCCCTCCAGGAGCTCGTAGACCCCCCATACGTTGGTGCGCACGAACTCGCCCGGGCCGTCGATCGAGCGGTCGACGTGCGACTCGGCGGCGAAGTTGACGATGGCGGAGGGGCGGGCGTCGGCGATGACGGCCCGGACGTCGTCGCGGCTGGCGATGTCCCCGCGGGCGAAGACGACGTCCACGCCGTCGAGGACGCCGTCGAGGCTCTCGAGGTGGCCGGCGTAGGTCAGCTTGTCGAAGACGACCAGGCGGGTCCGCCCGGCCTGGCGGGCGCGGCGGACGAAGTTGCTGCCGATGAAGCCGGCGCCGCCGGTGACGATCCAGGTGGGCGGGGTCGAGGGCGGCATCGGGCGCCCCGATTATGGTTCGCGCGCGAGAAGGCGTTCAAGGGCCGGCGCGATCGGCGAGGCAGTCGCGGTACGAAAAACGAGGCGGGCCGCCGCTAGCGCGGCAGGCGACCCGCCTCGAACGACTCCCCCACAGGAGTCAACCGTCCGATCGCGCGGGGAAGGCCCGCTGGCCCTCCCCGTCGACCAATCTGCCTGCTACCAGAGCAGCCGGACGCCGATGCGCGTGGTGAACGGCGCCAGGATGGCGCTGGGCTTCTGATAGCCCGTGCCGGTCGCGCGGCTGATCGTCTCCGACGCGTGGCTGTTGGTGATGTTGAACGCGTCCAGGAACAGGCGCGCGCGGATCCGCTGTCCGAGGTTCACGGTCTTCTCGCCGCGGACGTCGAACACCCAGATGTTGTCCTCGCGGTTCGCGTTCGCCGCTTCCATGTAGATCCGGTTGTTGTTGACGCCAGATCCCGTGACCCCGGCCGGGAACGCGAGCGTGTTCTCACGGGCGTAGTTGGCCCCGGACTGGTGGCGCAGCACCGGCGAGATGCGGATGCCCCACGGCGCGTCGTAGCTGCCGGCGGCCTTGAAGTTCCACACCGACCGGTTCTCCGCGCCCGGCTGGGCCGGGTTCTGCGGGTAGCCGTTCGGGAAGTCCTTCATCCAGGTGTAGGCGCCGCCGATCGACGCGGACCAGCGGCTGCTGTAGCGCTTCGTGAACGACATCTCGGCCGTCTTGTAGCGCGAGTACTGCGGCAGGTTCATCTCGACCTGCGTGGTCGGGAAGAGCGTGGAGGCGTTCGCCGACGGCAGGCCGATGAACTGGAGCACGCGATCGTCCGCCGTATTGCGCACGCCGTCCGGACCGTTGTCGGTGAAGTTGAACGGCACCCCGAACTGGGCGTAGACGTCCTCGCCGCGGGTGGGGATGTAGAGGGAGATGAGGTCGTCTTCCGTCTTGTAGACGAAGCCGGCCCGCACGCCCAGGGTGCTCGTGAGCTGGCGTTCGAGCCAGCCGGACGCCTCGTGCGTGTACGGCGCCTTGAGGTTCGGATCCAGCTTGATGGCGCCTTCGAGCGACGCGCTCTGCCGCGTGGTCTCCTCACCCGGCTGCCAGACACGGTCGCGGTTGATGTCGTTCCAGCCGTAGGTGGCCGACTTCGTGCCCGTGTTCGGGTTCACGTCGCTCGGCACGCCCACGCCCGGGTTGTGCCAGAAGAAGCCGTAGTTGGCCTTGACCACCGTCTTGCCGTCGCCGGTCAGGTCGAACACGACGCCGAGGCGGGGGGCGAACAGGTTCCACGTGAAGAGGTCCTGCTCCGGGAAGGTCTTGGCCTGGAGCACGATCGGGCCCACGGAGGCGGCGAGCTGATTCTGCTCGGGCAGCCAGCCGTTGTAGCGGTCCCAGCGCACGCCGGCGTTGATGGTGAGGCGGCCGGCCGTCCAGGTGTCGTTCACGAACGCCGACTGCTGCCGGAGGCCGTTCTGCGTGGTGAGGTGGCCCTCGTCGCTGTCCTTCAGGCCGCCCACCTGGGTGGCCGTCGGGATGCGGAAGATCACCTGGTTCGAGACGCCGTTGTTGTAGACGTGCTCGATGTTGCCGCCGACGCCCTGCAGGACGCCGAACCACTGGCGCTCCCACAGCATCTCGCCGCCGACCTTGATCGTGTGGCTGCCCTTGGTCGTGTCGAGGAAGTAGGTGGACGCGCCCGTCAGCTGCTTGCGGTCGCGGTCGTTCTGGTTCTTCTGGTGCGAGCCCGTGATCTCGAGCGTGCCGGAGTCCCGGAAGAAGTAGTCCTCGGTGCCGTTCGTGATCTGCGGGAAGTAGTAGCCGAAGTCACCGTAGCGGGCCTCGACGTACAGCTTCTGCGAGATCGTGCCGTTCCACTCGCCCTTGTACACCCAGCTGCCCGAGTCCTGCTTGTTCGTCGGACCCTCGCTCGTGTACGTGTAGGTGCCGAAGGGCAGGCGGTTCGGCTGGATCTTCTGGCCCCACTGGTAGTAGCCGATGAACTTGTTGTTCTGCGTGGCCTGGTAGGTCGCCTTGCCGACGACGTTCCAGAGCGTGGTGTCGAACGTCTTGTCGAACGTGAAGTTCGGCTGGGCGACGGCATTGAACTGCTTGTTGTAGGTGCCGAACCACCAGATCTTGTCGCGCTTGATCGGGCCGCCGACATTCAGCGAGTAGTTGTAGTAGGTGTCGATCTCGTTGCTGTGCGCCCGGATCGGCGAGTTCCTGAACGCCGTCGGCTCCGTGTAGCTGCTGGGGATGTTCGAGCCCTGCAGCGAGTTGTTGTACCAGTCGGTGTAGGCCTCGCCGCTGAACGTGTTGCCGCCGGACTTGGCGATGAACTGGCTCTGCACGCCGGGGTTCGGCATCTCAGCCGACTGGCCGGACGTGCCGAGGAAGACCTCTTCCAGCGACGAGTAGTCGAAGTAGAAGCCGGCGCCCGAGGTGCCCTCGGTGGTGTTGATGCCCTCGATGAGCACGCGCACCTGGCCGCTCTGGCCGTAGGCCGTATAGCCCGTCTGCGTCCCGGCGCGGTTGCCGCCGACGTCGATGCGGCTCATCTGCACGGCCGGGGTCACCGCCAGCAGCGACCACATGTCCCGAGCGTTGGGAATCGACGCGAGCTGCTCGCTCTTGAAGTTCTGGACGACGCGGGTCGCCGAGGTGTCGATGATCGGCGACTCGCCGGTGACCGTCACGGTCTCCTGCAGCGTGGCCAGCTGGAGCTCGACGTTGAGCGTGGCGGTGAAGCCCAGCGACAGCTGGATGCCTTCGCGCTTCACCGTGTTGAACCCGGCCAGCTCGTAGCTCACCGAGTACACGCCAGGGGGCAGGGCCGGGAAGCGGTAGTTCCCGGTTTCCGACGTGACCGTCGTCTGCGCACCGAGCGCCGACGGACTCGTCGCGACCACCGTGACCCCGGGGAGGACCGCTCCCTGCGCGTCCATGACGCGGCCCTGGATCGTACCCGTGCTGCTTGCGCCACCGCCCTGCGCGTACGCGCTCGAGGCGGCCGCCGTCGCAAATGCCACGGCGAACAGCCCGACCAACCATCGCTTCATTCCATCCTCCAATGGCCCTGTGGGGGCGACCTGTGGGCAGGCCGGCCACGTGGACCGCTTTCAAACGTCAACTGCACGCCGTCCGGGGCCCGTCGTCCGCCGGGGACGGATGACACAACGTGAGTCCGGGTTGCCGGGGTGCTTGCTGGCCCCCACCTCTGACTGGCACAGCGCCGCCGTCCGAGGTCCCGACCCATCAACGACCCATCGGAACGAGGGGTCGAACGTCAGGCAAAACCGCTACAAGGTTGTCAAGAAAGTCGGTAATCTGACTGCCATGTAACCGGTAGCGAGGGAGATTACGCCAGTTCGTCCCAATTCGCAACGCTTTCGGCCCTGCGGGCGGGGCGTCCGTCCAGACGCCGACGCGGGAAGGTGAAAAGGGGGACGGCAGCTTGGGAAGGAGTGCGCAGACGCGGGAAGGGGCGGGCGGGATGGATGGCCGGGCACGAATGGCGCGCGTGCCCGGAAATCCCTGACGACGGAAGCGGCGTCAGGCCGCCGCCGAGTCGGCCTCTCCGATCCTCACGGCACTCCCGCCGGCCGGTCGAACATCACGGGAGTCCCGACGTACAGCAAGCCACGGCACGCCGCCGAGCGGCCACGACCATGGTCGGCACAGATTACGCGACCCCGGCAGGGATGGCAAGAGACGTGACGAGGGGCGCGCGTCACTCCGGAGGCGGGGCCGGCGGGCCGACGTGAGGCATCAGCACCACCGGCGAGAGCCGCGTCAGGAACACACCGCCGAGGATGGCGGCCGCCCCCGCCGACTGGCGCGACGAGACGGCTTCCCCCAGCCACCACCAGCCCACGAACATCGCGGCCAGCGGCGTCAGGTTGCTGTAGGTGGAGGTCCTGGTCGCTCCGAGCTGCTGCACGCCCGTGTACCAGATGACGTAGGCAATCGCGAGGCTGAACACGGCCGACCACAGGAGCAGGCTCCAGGTCAGCCACGACACATCCGTCCACCGCACCGAGACCAGGGCGGGCGCGACCAGGACGGCATACAGCGGCGCGGTCACGATCGCGGCCCACGCCGTGAGCATCGTCGCCGAATAGCGCCCGAGCATCGGGCGTGACGCCACCGAATATCCGGCCCAGCAGAGCATCGCCAGGAACACGAGGCCATCGCCGAGCAGCGTGGTCCTCGACACGGACGCGCCGTCCCCGACGACGAGGAACAGGCCGAGCACGGACAGGGCCCCGCCGGCCCAGCGGGACACCGGCAGGCGCTCGTGTCCGACGACCGACGACAGGAGGGAGATGACGACCGGGGACAGGCCGAAGATGAGCCCCGAGTTCGCCACGCTGGTCAGCGGCACCCCGGTCATGAAGAGCAGCTGATAGACGACGCCGCCGACCAGGCCCAGGGCGGCCACCCGTCCCCAGTCGCCGCGCGCGACGCGGCGTTCGCCCGGCGCCATGCGCCACAGCACGAGGCCGAACGCCACGGCGGCCACCAGGAGCCTGACGCCGTTGAACGCGTGGACCGGCAGCTCCCGCACCGCCACCTTGACGACCGACAGGTTGGCGCCCCAGGCGGCCACCACCAGGACGAGCAGGACGTCCAGGAACCCGAATCGGCGGTGGCTCACGCGTGCCTCGATTGGCGTTGCCTTCCGCGCGGCCGGCCGCCGTACAGACGAACAGGGGCAGATCGCGCGTGGCGACCTGCCCCCGGCGTCTGAAACCGCGAGCTACCCGCCGAAGGGCTTGAGGAAGAACAGAATCAGCGAGATCAGCAGGACGTAGATGACGAGCGACTCGATCAGCACGAGGCCGAGGATGAGCGCGCCGCGAATCTCACCGGCGGCGCCGGGGTTGCGCGCGATCGCCTCGGTGGCGGAGCTGACGGCGCGGCCCTGACCCAGCGCGCCGCCGGCGGCCGCGATGGCAAGGGCGAATCCCGCCGTGATGATCGACCACTGCACGAGCGCGGAATTCGCAGCGTCCGCGCCCTGGGCGTACGCGGGGGACAGCAGACCCGCGACCAGCAGCATCACGAACGCAGACAGGAATGACCGAGTAACCAACACACGCCTCCTAAGTGGATCTGGAACGCGATCCGCCGCCCCGGGCACGAGCCGATCGCACGATCTCCGCGGTGACCGCGACGACTGGAGCGCTCACTCCCGCCAGCATCGCCACCGGGTCGAACTCAAAACGCGCAATCATAACGTAAGCGCCGGCGGCCAGTATAGCATGCCTTGTGAAAAACTTCACGAAGGCGCCGCGGCGCGCCCGGGCACCCGCCGCCGGCCCTCCGCCCGAGGCATCGGGGTCCGACGGCGTCCAGATCTGGTCCACGCCGGCCCGGATGCCCCGGTAGCTGACGGCCACGAGCGCCAGGCCGCCGAGGACGCCGAGAGCGCGGTCGAGATGGGCGGGCCAGGCAACCGCGGCGCCCAGCGCGAGCACGACCGCGGCCACCACGGTATCCCGCTCGACCCGGGCCAGCAGCGAGTCGAGGGACGTCGTCATCGACGGCCGGGTCCCCCGCCGTCGTCGCGGCCGTCCGGGGGGCGCGGGGCGGCGTTCACGACCCGCATCGTGCGGACGACGTTCAGCACGCCGGCCGCGAGTCCCACGGCAAATCCGGTCAGCGACAGCCACGGCGAGGTGTCGAAGCGCCGATCGAGCCAGTTGCCGGCCGCAAAGCCCATGACGAGGGCGAAGACGAACGCCAGGCCCAGCGTGCTCAGCTGGCCGAGCACCTTCAGCGTGTTCGGATCGCGGCTGGAAGTCATCAGGACGGCCGGTCCGTAGTGTAGCCCCGCCGGCCCGGGACCCGGCGTGCGTCCGCCGCCGGTCTATACTGGCCCTTCGCACCGGACGCGCCCTCCGGTCGGGGTAACCCACATGACGTCGTGCCCGTTCCGGCCGATCGCGGCGGTTGTGGCGCTCGTCCTCGCCGTGCCCGGCGTCGTCCTGGCACAGGCCAGGGAGCGCGTGGCGTTCGTCGCGCTCGTGGACGAGCGGTCCGGCGCCCCGGTGGACGAGTGGTCGGCTGGCGACATCGTCATCCGCGAGGACAAGGTCGCCCGCGAAGTCCTCCGCATCACGCCCGCGACCGGCCCGATGCCGATCGCCATCCTCGTCGACACGAGCGCCGCGGCGGAGCCGGCGGTGCCCGATCTCCGCAACGCCATCAAGGGGTTCGTCGGGGCGCTCGGCGGCCTCGGCCCCACCGCCCTCATCTCGTTCGGCGAACGGCCCACGGTCATCGCGGACTACTCGAACGCGGCCGGCGCGCTCGACACGGGCATCGGACGGATCTTCTCGCGGCCCGGCAGCGGCGCCACGCTCATCGAGGCCGTGCTCGAGACCGCGCGGGGCCTCGGGCGGCGGGAATCCGAACGCGCCGCCATCGTGGTCGTGGCCGCGGGCGGACCCGAGCTGAGCACCATGCACCACGCGCAGGCGCTCGACGCCCTGCGGGCGTCGGGCGCGACGCTGCACGTCGTGACCTTGGCGCCGCCGGGCCGCGCGCGCTTCACCGACGAGCAGCGCGAACGCGACGCGCTCCTCGACAGGGGCGTCCGCCTGACGGGCGGGCTTCGGCGGGACGTGCTGGCCAGCATCGCCTTCGCGCCGGCCCTCGCCGATGTCGCGCGCGTGCTCACGCACCAGCGCCGCGTCGTCTACGCGCGCCCGCAGTCGCTCATCCCGCCGGAGACGCTCGAGGTGACGGCGGCACGGCCGGGTTTCGTCGCCTACGGCACGGCGGCCAGGGGACAGTCACGATGATCCGTACGCGTTCTGGAGCCCTGCCGGCCGCGGCAATCGCCTCCGCCCTCGCAGCCATCACCCTGTCGGCCCAGACCGCCACCCAGCGCCGATCGCCGGATCAGGTGTTCCGCGCCGGCGTGGAGATGGTGTCCCTCAACGTCACCGTCCTGGACCAGCAGAACCGCTACCTGACCGACCTCGACAGGAGCGACTTCACGATCGTCGAAGACGGCGCGAAGCAGGAGATCTCCTACTTCAACCGGACGTCCCTGCCCATCGCGCTGTCGCTGCTGCTCGACACCAGCGCCAGCATGGAGCAGCGCATGTCCATCGCCCAGGAGGCGGCGGTGGGCTTCGTCCGCAAGCTCCGGCCGCAGGATCTCGCGCAGGTCGTGGACTTCGACACGCGCGTGGAGATCGTCCAGGACTTCACCTCGGACGCCGCAGCCCTCGAGGGGGCCATCCGGTCGACGCAGGCCGGCGGGTCCACGTCGCTCCACAACGCGCTCTACATCTCCCTGAAGGAACTGGCGAAGATCAAGGCCAAGAGCGAGGACGACGTGCGGCGCCGGGCGGTCGTGGTCTTGTCCGACGGCGAAGACACGTCGAGCCTGGTCACCTACGAGGAGGTGCTGGACCTGGCGAAGCGGTCGGCCACCACCATCTACTCGATCGGCCTCCAGTCCAGGGACGCGGGACTCTCCAAGGGATTCCGCGAGGCCGAGTTCGTCCTGCGGCACCTCGCCGAGGACACGGGCGGGCGCGCGTTCTTCCCGCAGCGGGCCGAGGATCTCGCGGGCATTTACGGCGTGATCGCCGATGAGCTGGCCTCCCAGTACGTGCTCGGCTACGCCTCGACGAACCTGAAGCGCGACGGGGCCTGGCGGCGGCTCACCGTGCTCGTGAACCGCCCGGGCGCTTCGGCCCGCACGAAGCGCGGATACTACGCGCCCATGTCCTGATCGGTCTGGCGGCCGGGCCGGGCGGCGGGTAAGATGTGCCGGCCATGCGCACCCTGGTGTACCTCATCGGCGCGGGACCGGGCACGCCCGGCCTCCTCACGGCGCGGGGCCTCCAGTGCCTCCAGTCGGCCGACGTCGTGATCTTCGACCGCACCGTCCACCGCCGGGTGCTGGACCTGGCGCCGCGCGGCGTCGAGCGCATCGACGTGGGGCGTCCCACGCGCGAGGCCACGGACCAGGACGCCATCTGCTTCCTCCTCGCGGAGAAGGCGCGCGAGGGCAAGGTCGTGGCGCGCCTGAAGATGGGCGACCCGTTCCTGTTCGATCACGGGGGCGAGGAGGCACTCTTCCTCCACGAGCAGGGCATCCCGTTCGAGGTCGTGCCGGGCGTACCGGTGTCGCTCAGCACGGCCGCCTACGCCGGCATTCCCCTGACCTACACCGGCGGCGGCGACACCCTCACCTTCGTGCGCGGCCACGAGGCCGGCAACGGCGGCAAGCTGCGGGTGAGCTGGACGAACCTGGCAAAGCTGGACGGCACCATCGCGGCGCACGGAGGGCGGGCCGAGCTGGCCTCGATTGCCCGGGGGCTCCTGGATCACGGCCGGGCCGCCGACGAGCGGGCCGCGATCGTGCACGCCGGGACGCTGGCCGCCCAGCAGACCGAGCTGGCCACGCTCCGGGAGATCGCGCGCCGGCTCGACGAGGAGCCGCTCGACGGCTCGGCCACCCTCGTCGTCGGCAAGGTGGTCGGGCTGCGCGAACACCTGCGCTGGTTCGACGAGCGCCCGCTCTTCGGCCGCCGCGTGCTCGTCACCCGGTCCCGCCACCAGGCCGGCGAGCTCGTCGCGCTCCTCGAAGCCGCGGGCGCCGAGGCCATCGAGGCGCCGGTGCTGCAGATCGCGCCGCTCGAGCATCACGAGGAGCTCGACGCGGCCCTGGCGTCGCTGGGCCGATTCGACTGGATCGTCTTCAGCAACGTCAACGCTGCCGAAGGGCTCATGCAGCGGATCTACGAGCTGGGGCGCGACGCGCGCGCACTCGCCGGCCCGCGCCTGTGCTCGCTCGGCGTGGGCGTGAGCGACCGGCTCGCGCGCTTCGGCATCCGGGTGGACACCGCCGTCGAGGGACAGGGCGCCGACGCGGTCATCGAGGCCCTCGGGGGCCGCGATCGCCTGGGACGAGTGAAGGTGCTGGCGCCCGGCTCGCTGGGCGGCCGCGACACGCTCGCCGAGGCCCTCACGGCCGCCGGCGCGGACGTGACGCAGGCGCCGTCGTTCAGGACCCTCGCGGTGGACGACAACCCGGAACTCGACATCTACGGCCAGCTCCTGCAGCGACGGATCGACGTCGTCACGTTCACCAGCGCCGCGGCCGTGCGGTCGTTCGCGGCGCTGTACGGCGTGGACCAGGTCGCCGACCTGCTCACCCATACGGCGGTGGCCACCGCGGGGCCGGCCGCCGGCGACGCGGTGCGGCAGCTCGGCGTCACGTCCGTCATCGAACCCGGCGTGCCGTCGATCGCCGCCCTGGTGGACGCGATTCGCGCCCACTTCCAGTAGCCGTCCCGGAGCCCTCCGATGCGTCTCTCGAGGTCCCTCGTGTCTGTCGCCGCACTGGCGGCGACCTGCGCCCTGCTCGCCGCGTGCGGACCCTCCGGCCCGCCGCCCGCGCCGCTCGATCTGCTGGTCACGAACGCGAGGATCGTGGACGGCACGGGCGGGCCGGCGCGCGACGGCGCGGTCGCGATCGCCGGCGGCCGCGTCGCCGAGGTCCTGGATGCCGCCGCGGCCGCGTCCGCGGCCGGCCGGGCCGCCCGCGTGATCGACGCCAAGGGCCGCGTGGTCGCGCCGGGCTTCATCGACATGCACTCGCATTCCGACATGCCGCTCGTGACCGACGGCCACGCGCAGAGCAAGATCCGCCAGGGCGTGACCACGGAGGTCATCGGCGAGTCGGGATCGATCGCGCCCAGGAAGACACCGGGCGATCGGCAGCCGTGGACGGACTTCGCCGGCTATTTCGCGGTGCTCGAGAAGCAGGGCATCTCGGTGAACCTGCTCTCGCACGTGGGCCTCGGCACGGTGCGCGAGCTCGTCGTCGGCAACGACGACCGCCCGCCGACGGCCGAGGAGCTCTCGGCCATGCAGGACCTGGTGACCGCGTCGATGCGGGAGGGGGCCATCGGCGTGTCCACCGGCCTCATCTATCCCCCGAACGCGTTCGCCTCGCTCGACGAGCTCATCGCGCTCTCGAGACCCGCGGCCGCGCTCGGCGGCCGCTATGCCTCCCACCTCCGGAACGACGGCAAGAAGCTCCGCGAAGGCATCGAGGAGGCCATCGCGATCGGCGAGGGCGCGAAGATTCCCGTCCACGTCTTCCACATCAAGGTCACGGGCAAGGCGAATTTCGGGCGCATGCAGGAGGTCGTCGACCTCGTGGATCAGGCGCACGCGCGCGGCGTGACGCTCACGGCCGACGTGTACCCGTACGTGGCCAGCAGCACGAGCCTCACGGCGACGCTGCCCCAGTGGGTGCTGGACGGCGGTCCGGACAAGATGGTCGAACGCCTGCGGGACCGGCGGACCCGCCAGCGCGTCAGGCGCGACATGGAGGATCCCAACGCCGCGTGGGACAACCGGTACCAGTCGGCGGGCACGTGGGCCAACGTGCAACTGGCGTCCATCGGCCGGACCGGCGACGCCGCCGCGGATGCCGCGAACCGCAAGTACGAAGGCATGCGCGTGGCGGAGGCCGCCAAGGCCGCGGGCGCGGACCCGTTCGACTTCGTGTTCGACCTGCTGGCCTCGACCCGCGGGACCGTGGGCTGCGTCTACTTCATCATGTCGGAGGACGACGTGCGCCTCGCGCTGAAGCAGCCGTGGGTGGCGATCGGCTCGGACGGCTCCGCCCTCTCGATCGAGGGGCCCCTCCGCTCCGGCGTGCCGCACCCGCGCAACTTCGGCACCTTCCCGCGCGTGCTCGCGAAGTACGTCCGCGACGAGGGCGTCCTCACGCTCGAGGAGGCGGTGCGGAAGATGACGTCGCTGCCCGCCTCATCCCTGAAGCTGGCCGATCGCGGAACGGTCGCCCCGGGCCAGTGGGCGGACCTGGTGATCTTCGACCCGGCGACGGTGGCGGACACGGCCACGTTCGAACAGCCGTTCGCCTATCCGGTCGGCATCGACACCGTGATCGTCAACGGCCAGGTCGTGCTGGACGAGGGCACCCACACGGGCACGCGCCCTGGAAGGGTGCTGCGCCGTCAGTAGCGGGGCCACGCGGGCCCCGGCAGCGGGATCGCGTGCGGGCCCAGCCGCCAGCCCCTGGCCCCTATGAACGACTAGTTCCTCCAGGGCATCAGGCGCTCGATCCACGCGACCCGCGTCAGGTCGTTGTAGATCACGGTGACCATGAGCGCCATGAGCAGGACGAACCCGGCGAACAGCATCTTCTCCTTCACCGCCAGCGAGAAGTCGCGGCGCGCCACGGCCTCCATGCCCATGATGGCCATGTGGCCGCCGTCGAGCACGGGAATCGGCAGCAGGTTCAGCAGCCCCAGGTTCAGGCTGATCGACGCCATCAGCGCGAAGAGCTCCACCCAGCCCTGGCGCGCCGACGCGCCTGAGAGCGTCGCGATGCCCACCGGCCCCATGAGCTGCTTGGGCGACGCGCGGCCCGTGAAGAGCTCGCCGAGGGTCCGCAGGATGACGCCCGCGGTCTGCACGTTGCGCTCGACGCTCAGGCCCAGGGCCTCCACGGGGCCGGGCGTGTAGGAGACGGTCTCGTTCCCCAGCGTGACGCCGATCATGGCCACGTCGCCGCGCTGCACCGGCGTGACCTCGATGGTCATGTCGGTCCCGCCGCGGCGCACGACGATCCGGGTCGGCTGCCCGGCGCGCGTCTTCAACGTGTCGGACACGTTGCGCGTGTAGACCATCCGCGTCCCTTCGATGGAGCGGATCACGTCGCCGCGCTGGAACCCGGCCCGGTCGGCCGGATCGCCAGGATTCACCGCGTCGATGATCGGGTAGGTGTCGGGCAGGACGCCGATCGTGCCGACCTCGAAGGTCGCGTCGGAGGACATCGAGACCTTGGTCGTGGTCGGCCGCACGGTCAGGGCCTGCTCGGCGCCGTCGCGCCGGACGACCACGTCGATGTCGAGGCCGGGCTTCGACGAGACCGCCTGGTCCAGGGCTTCCCACGTCGAGATCTCGCGGCCGTTGATGCGGACGACCTCGTCGCCCGCCCGGATGCCGGCCGCTTCGGCCGCCGACCCCGACTGCACCACGCCGATGACCGCCGGCCGGCTGAGGAAGGCGAGCACGCGGTCGCCCTGCATCAGGACCAGCGCGAGCAGCACGACCGCCAGGATCATGTTCATGGCGGGCCCGGCCATCAGGATCTGGAACCGCTGCCACTTCGACTTCGAGAGGAACTCGTCGCTCGCGCCCTGCGGCTGATCGTCGGGGTTCTCGCCGGCCATCTTCACGTAGCCGCCCAGGGGGATGGCGCTGATGCAGTATTCCGTGTCTCCCCGCCGCATCGACAGGAGCTTGGGACCGAAGCCGAGGGAGAAGGTCAGCACGCGCACGCCGTGCCAGCGCGCGAGCAAGAAGTGCCCCAGTTCGTGGACGAACACCAGCACGCCCAGCACGAACAGGAACGCCAAGAGCGTTGTCGGCATCGGTCAGGCTACCTCTGTTTCGATTCTACCGCCCGTACGAGCTCGGCCGCATGGGCCTTGGCCCATGCGTCCACGACCCGCACGCCTGGCAGCGTGTCCACGGGCGCGGGCCGGTGGGCGTCCATGGCGCCGCCGATCACGTCCGGAATGGCCGTGAACGGCAGGCGGCCGTCGAGAAAGGCGGCAACGGCCACCTCGTTGGCGGCGTTCAGCACGATGGGCAGGCTCCGGTCGGCTTCCAGCGCGCGGAAGGCCAGCCCCAGGCACGGGAACTCCTCCCAGTCGGGCGGATGGAACTCGAGGGTGCCGGCCCGTGCCAGATCGAGAAAGGGCACCGGCGTCTGCCAGCGCTCGGGATACGAGAAGGCGTACTGGATGGGCAGGCGCATGTCGGTCGTCCCGAGCTGCGCGAGCATCGAGCCGTCGGTGAACTCGACCAGCGAGTGGACGATGGACTGCGGGTGCACGACGACGTCGATCTGGCCGGCCTGCACGCCGAACAGCCAGTGCGCCTCGATGACCTCCAGGCCCTTGTTCATGAGCGTGGCCGAGTCGATCGTGATCTTGGGCCCCATCTGCCACGTCGGGTGGCGGAGCGCGTCGGCGGGCGTCACGTCCGCCAGGCTGGCGCGGGTGCGCCCGCGAAACGGCCCCCCGGACGCGGTGAGCACCAGGCGGCGGACATGGGCGGAGGGGTGGCCGTGCAGGCACTGGTGGATGGCGTTGTGCTCGCTGTCCACCGGAAGAATCGCGACGCCCCTGGCCCGCGCGCGGTCCATCACGAGGCCGCCGGCCATCACGAGCACTTCCTTGTTGGCGAGCGCGATCGTCTTGCCGGCCTCGATCGCCGCGAGCACGGCCTCGAGCGCCGCCGTGCCCGACGAGGCGCAGAGCACGAGGTCCACGTCGGGCCGCGTGGCGACCATCACCAGGCCCTCGTCGCCGACGCCGCGGGCGGCCGGCAGGTCCGCCGACGCGGCCAGGCGCGCCAGGGCGTCGGGCGTCGCCATCGAGACGGCGGTGGGCCGATGGCGGGAGACGGCCGGCGCGAGGGCCTCGGCCGACGTCGCCGCCGCGAGTCCGACGACCGCCACGCGCTCGGGGTGGGCCTCGGCCACCGACAGCGCGCTCGTGCCGATCGACCCGGTGGCGCCCAGGATGGCCACGCGGATCATGCGAGCGTCACCAGGAGGAGGAAGAGCGGCGCCGCGAACAGCAGGGCATCGATCCGGTCCAGGACGCCGCCGTGCCCCGGAATGAGGGTCCCGCTGTCCTTCACGCCCGCGGCCCGCTTGATGGCCGACTCGAAGAGGTCGCCCGCGATGCCCGCCACCACCATGCCGACGCCCGCCAGCCACACGCCGGCCGGCGGCAGCCCCGGCAGCCACCAGCGGCTGAGGGCCACCAGCGCGACGGGCGCCAGCACCAGACCGCCGATGGCGCCTTCGATCGTCTTCTTCGGACTCACGGTGGGCGCCAGCGGCCGCCGGCCGAACGCGCGGCCGGTGTAGTACTGGAACGTGTCGCTCGCGGCGACGGTGGCGATGAGCGTCAGGACGCCTTCCCGACCCGATCGCTGGTGAATCGCGACGAGCGCGCCCAGCGGCAGGCCGAGGTACACGGGCGCCAGGATGGCGGCCGCGCTGCCGTGGAGCAGGGCGGCGCCGTGTTCACCGCGCGCCAGGAGCGCCACCGCCACGGCCAGCAGCAGCAGGCCGAAGATCGGCGCCCAGGGCGCGGCCGGCAGGGCCGTCCACGCGCTGGCCGCGAGCGTGCCGGCCAGGGCGATGCCGGCGGGCAGCGGCGCGCCGACGGCGCGCGCAAGGCGGGCGTACTCGACGAAGGCCAGCGCCGCCACGCCGAGCGCCACGGCCAGGAGCGCGGTCGTCGGCAGGAACCACACCGCCGCGAACGCCGAGCCGGCGAGCGCCAGCCCGCTCAGCAGACGAGTCATTGTGGAGGCGGACCTACTTGGCCCCGGCAGCCACCGGGACCGACGCGATCCCGCCGTAGCGGCGGTCGCGCTTCTGGTAGGCGACGACGGCCTCGAGCAGGTGCTGGCATCGGAAGTCGGGCCACAGCGTGTCGGTCACCCAGATCTCGGCGTAGGCGATCTGCCACAGCAGGAAGTTGCTGACGCGCATCTCCCCGCTGGTCCGGATGAGGAGGTCGGGATCGGGCTGGCCCGCGGTGTAGAGGAACTCGCTGAAGCGGGCCTCGTCGAGCGACGAGGGCGAGACGCCGCTCTCGATCGCGCGCCGCGCCGCGTCCACGATCTCGGCGCGCCCGCCGTAGTTCAGGGCGATGTTGAAGTGCATGCCGGTGTTGCGGCTCGTCTTGGCCTCGGCCTGCAGCAGCTCGTGGTAGACGTCCGGCGGCAGCTCGTTCGGCCGGCCGACGGCCGTGAACCGGATGTTGTTCGAGAGCAGCGTCTCCAGTTCCAGGCGGAGATAGCGGCGCAGCAGGCCCATCAGCACGCTGACCTCGGTGGCCGGGCGCTTCCAGTTCTCCACCGAGAACGCGTAGAGCGTGAGCACCTCGAGGCCGAGGCGGGCCGAGGTCTCGACCGTGCTGCGCACGGCGTCGATGCCGGCGCGGTGGCCCTCCACGCGCGGCAGGTGCCGCTGCGCGGCCCAGCGTCCGTTGCCGTCCATGATGATGGCCACGTGCCGGGGCAGGCGGTCGGGGTTCACCTGCCCGAGGAGCGCCTCCTCTGGGCCGCCGGAGGGGATCCACGCGCGAAGTTGATCGAGTGCCATCGTGGATGACGAGTGAGCCAAACGGCAATGTTACAGCAGGTTAGGTCGGATCGGCCTCCCGGTCGGGCGCCGGCGCCGGCCCTGCCGGAACACCCGGTTCCAGAGCGCCGTAGTCCACCCGCCACAAGTGCAGGCCGTGGGCCGGGGCCGTCGGCCCGACGCCGGCGCGGCGGCCCTCGGCCAGGGCCCGTGCCAGGGCCTCGACCGTCAGGCGGTTCCGCCCCACGGCGGCCAGGCTGCCGGCCATCGCCCGCACCTGGTGGCGGAGGAACCCCGAGCCCGACACTTCGAAGCAGATGAGGCGGCCCGGCTGTGCCGCGCCGTCCGTCCAGGGCGGGAGATCGGGCCACACCTCGACGGTGGACGTCCAGATGGTCCGCACCGTGGACCGCACGTGGCTGCCGCGGGCGCGGAAGGCCGCGAAGTCGTGCTCACCGAGAAAGCCCCGCGCGGCCTCCTGCATGGCGGACAGGGACAGCCGCTGCGGCACGTGCCAGGCCACGCGCCGGATCGCCGGGGCCCCGGTCGGCGCGTGCCAGATGAGATAGCGGTACGTCTTGCCGCGGGCGTGGATGCGCGCGTGGAAGCCGTCGAAGGCCTCCTCGGCCGCCACGACGCGGACGTCCACGGGCAGCGAGGCGTTGCACGCGCGCACGAGGCGCTCCGGCGCGATCGCCGCCGTGAGCCGCACGCTGGCTACCTGGGCCGCGGCGTGCACGCCGGCATCCGTCCGGCCGGCGCCGGCCACGTGGACCGGCCGGCCCTCGATCGCCTCGAGGACGCGCTCGAGCTCCCCTTGCACCGTGCGATGGCGCAGCTGGCGCTGCCAGCCCGCGAACTCCGCGCCGTCGTACGCGATGACCAGCCGCAGCGTGCGCAGGCGCGCGGCCATGGGCCGTCAGCGCCGCGAGCCGGGCTTGGTCACGGGCACGCCGTCGCGGCAGAGCGGGCACTCGGCCTCGGCGTAGGCGGGCACCGTCATGGGGCAGAGCCCGGCGAACGGCACGCTCAGGCCGTGGGCGCCGCCGCTCCGGTCCATGATCGCGGCCGCCCCGACCACCGTCGCGCCCGCCGCCTCGGCGACGGCGATCGTCTCGCGGGTGGAGCCCCCGGTGGTGAGCACGTCCTCGACGACCAGCACCCGATCGTCGGGCGACAGCGAGAACCCGCGCCGGAGCGCCAGGGCGCCCTCGGTCCGCTCGGCGAAGATGGCACGCACGCCCAGCGCCCGTCCCACTTCCTGGCCGATGACGATGCCGCCGAGCGCCGGCGACAGCACCACCGTCGGCTGCCAGCCGCGCGCCAGGTCCGCGATGCCGGCCCCCAGCGCCCCGGCCCGATCCGGGTACTGGAGCACCAGGGCGCACTGGAGGTAACCGGAGCTGTGCAGACCGGACGAGAGGCGGAAGTGGCCCTCGAGGAGGGCCCCGGATTCGCGGAAGTGTCGCAGGACGTCGGCGTCGTTCATCGGGCGGTAGTATAGCCAGTGACCGGTCGGGGAGCCGGCCGCGCCGGCGGGTGCGGCCGGGTGAACGGCCGAACCCTGCCCCGCGTCGAGCCGTCTATCCAGGAGGCGCGCGAGGGTCCGCGCCGCGCCTGCCGTCGGCAGCGTTCTTGCTCGGCAGGGCCTCGGCCGGCACGTCCGGCCTTCGTTACCGCCATCGGGAGATGCAGCACATGTTCGGGATTCGACGGTCGACATACGGCACGGCGGCAGCGGTCGCCCTGGCCGGCCTGTCCGTTTTCGGGGCGGCGCCTGTTCACGGACAGACACCGGACGCCGCGCCGGCGGCCGAGCGCCGCCTGACCATCACCGACGCGGTCGCGCTGGCGCTCGAGCAGAACGTGGACCTGGAGGTCGTGCGCCTGAATCCGCAGGTGCAGGACCTGACCATCGCGCAGACCCGCGCGGCCTGGTCCCCCAGCGTGAACTCGTCGTTCCAGGGCCTCAACCAGAACAGCCCGCCCAGCAGCTTCTTGTCGCTGGGCCAGGCCAAGACCACCGACACCAACCAGCGCTACGGCATCGGCCTGGGCGGCCTGACGCGCTGGGGCGCCAGCTATTCGGCCAACTGGAACAACTCCCGGTTCACCACCAACGGCTTCACCTTCTTCACGCCGCAGCTGAACTCCACCTTCCAGGCCAGCTACACGCAGCCCCTGCTCCGCAACTTCAAGATCGACAACGCCCGCCAGCAGCTCCAGGTGTCCACGAAGAACCGCGAGATCTCCGACATGCAGGTGGCGCAGAGCGTCGCCAGCACCACGCGGCAGGTGAAGAACGCCTACTGGGACCTGGTCTTCGCCCGCGACAGCCTGGAGGTCCAGCGCCAGTCGCTCGACCTGGCGCAGCGCTCCCTCCGGGAGAACCGCGCGCGGGTCGAGATCGGCACCATGGCCCCGATCGACATCGTCCAGGCCGAGGCCGAGGTGGCGCAGCGCGAGGAGGCCGTGATCGTCGCCGAGGCGGCCATCGAACGCGCCGAGGACCGCCTCCGCAGCCTCATCTACAACCAGCACGACGCCGCGCAGTGGGCCACACGCCTCGTCCCGACCGACGGCGCCACCTTCCAGCCCGTGCTGGCGGACATGGATCAGGCCGTGCGGACCGCCCTCGACCAGCGCACCGACATCCGCTCCAGCGTGAAGTCGATCGAGGCCAACGACGTCAGCATCCGTTTCTTCCGCAACCAGCGGCTGCCGGACGTCTCGGCGACCCTGGACTACTCCGCGACCGGCCTGGCCGGCACGCAGCTGATCCGCGACGGCTTCGGTCCGGTCACGGGCCAGAGTGCGCGGCCGTGGAGCGAGGCGCTGAAGGACGTCGTCAAGTCGGACTTCCCCACATGGACGCTCACCGTCCAGATGCGCTACGACCTGGGCTTCAACAACGCCGATGCCAGCCTGGCGCGCGCCCGGATCCAGCAGTCGCAGGCGCAGAAGCAGCTCGAGTCCAGCCGGATCCGCGTGGCCACCGAGGTGCGCGACGCGGCCCGCACGGTCACGTCCAACGCCAAGCGCGTGGAGGCCACCCGGGCGTCGCGGGCCCTGGCCGAGCGGCGGCTCGAGGCCGAGGAGAAGAAGTTCCAGGCCGGCATGACGACGAACTTCTTCGTCCTGCAGGCGCAGCGCGACCTGAACCAGGCGCGCAACAACGAGCTCCAGGCCCTCATCGACCACGTGAAGTCGGTCGTGGACTTCGAGACCGTGCAGGTGGCGCCGCTCAACGGCGGCACCGGGGTGACCGGCGTGTCCACGGCCGGCTTCTCCGGCAACACCTCGACCGGCACCCAGCAGCAGCGCCAGTAGGGCCGCCCCCGCCGTCCGCTTCCCGGCCCCCTCGGGGCCGGGTAAGATTCCGCCCGTGCCGAAGCTCTCGGTCACGGTCATCACCCGCGACGAGGCCGCCAACATCGGGGCGGCGCTCGAGTCGGTCGCCTGGGCCGACGAGATCCTGGTGGTGGACTCGGAGAGCACCGACGCCACGGTGGACATCGCACGGCGCTTCACCCCGCGGGTCGTCGTCCGGCCGTGGCCCGGCTACGTGGAGCAGAAGAACCACGCCGCCCGGGAAGCCAGCCACGACTGGATCCTCTCCGTCGACGCCGACGAGCGCGTCACGCCCGCCCTGGCCGCGGAGATCCAGGCCTTGATGCGCGGGGAACCGGCGGCCGCCGGGTACCGCGTGCCGCGGGTCGCCTTCCACATGGGCCGCTGGATTCGGTCCACCGACTGGTATCCCGACTACCAGCTGCGCCTCTACGATCGCCGGCGCGGGCGGTGGACCGGCCGCCTCGTCCACGAGTCGGTGTCGGCGGACGGCCCGGTTGTGGATCTCACGGGGGAACTGCAGCACTACGCCTACCGCGATCTCTCGCACCACCTGCAGACCATGGACCGCTACACGACGCTGGCGGCCCGCCAGATGCGCGACGAGGGACGCCGGGCCGGATGGCTCGACCTCGCCGCCCACCCGCCCGCGGCCTTCCTGCGCAACTACCTGCTGCGCGGGGGGTTTCGCGACGGCGTGCCCGGCCTGGTGGTCTCGACCCTGAACGCCACTTACGTGGCCCTGAAGTTCGCGAAGCTCTGGGAGCTGTGTTCTCACTCCACGTCGACACCGCCCGCACCTGGCGCGGCGGGCAGCAGCAAGTCCTGCTGACGGTGCTCGGGCTGCGGGAGCGCGGGCACCGGGCCGTGCTCGTCGCGCACCCGGACGGCGTGCTGTTCGACCGCGCGCGCGAGGGCGACGACCTGGTGCCGCTGGCCACGCGGTCGGAGGTGGACCTGGCGTCGGCCTGGCGGCTGGCGCGGGTCATCGCGCTGCACCGCCCGGCGATCGTGCACGCGCACGACCCGCACGCCGTGGCCATGGCGTCGATGGCGCTCTCCTTCGGCGTCGGGGGGGCGGCACCCACGCTCGTCGCGTCCCGCCGCGTGGACTTCCACCTGCAGCGTCACTCCTTCTCGCGGTGGAAGTACCGCCAGGTGGCCTGTTTCATCGCGGCGTCGAACGCCATCGCGGGCGTGCTCGCGCACGACGGCGTCGCGCGGTCGCGGATCGCGGTGGTCCACGACGGCATCGACGTGGACCGCGTCACCGCCATCCCGGCCGGCGACATCCACGCCGAGTTCTGGTTCCCGCACGGCGCGCCGGTCCTCGTGAACGTCGCGGCGCTGGTGCCGCACAAGGGCCAGAAGTTCCTGATCGACGCCATGGCGCGGGTGCGGCGCCGCGTCGTCGACGCCCAACTGGTCATCCTCGGCGAGGGCGAGCTCCGGGCGCCGCTGGAGCAGCAGATCCGCGAGCTGGATCTGGCCAAGCACGTGGTGCTCGCCGGCTTCCGCGAGGACGTCCTGGCGCTGACGAAGAGCGCCGACCTGTTCGTGATGAGCTCGGTGACCGAGGGCTTCGGCTCCACGTTGCTGGACGCGATGGCCATGGGCCTGGCGGTGGCCGGCACCACGGCGGGCGGCATCCCGGAGGCGGTCGACGACGGCGTCACCGGCCTGCTGGTGCCGCCGGGCAATCCCGACGCCCTGGCCGACGCGATCGTGCGGCTGCTCCAGGACCCGCCCTTGCGCGCCCGCATGGGCGAGGCCGGCCGCCGCCGCGTGCGCGAGCAGTTCGGCGTGGATCGCCTGGTGGAGGGCACGCTGGCAGCGTACCGCGCCTTTCGTCAGCAGCCGGATGGCGTGGTGACCGCGAAGAGGTAACGACACGCCGAGGTCGAGTGCGCCCTCGCCGAATGAGCGGGCATCAGCGCCGGGTACGTTGACGCCCGGACGATCCCATCTGCGCGGCGACCGGACCAGCGCGCCACTCGCCGGGCATGCGCCGGCTAGTCCTGCGCGTCGTAGCGGATGTCGACGACCGTGAGCCGCTCGGGGCCTCGCGGGGTGCGCAGGGTGACGACGTCGTCCACCCGCGCCTTCAGGAGCGCCGCCGCCAGAGGCGAGCGCCAGGACACCCGCTCGGCGCCGGCATCGAGTTCGTCCACCCCCACGATCGTGACCGTCTTCTCCTCGCCCGACGCGACCTGGTAGGTCACGGTCGCGCCGAAGAACACCCGGTCGTGGCGCTTGCCGGCGTTGTCCACCACGAGCGCGCTGTCGAGACGCTTGGAGAGGAAGCGGATGCGCCGGTCCACCTCGCGCAGCTTGCGCTTCCCGTACTGGTAGTCGGCGTTCTCGGACCGGTCGCCGTTGGCGGCCGCCCAGGCCACCGTCTCCACGAGCTTCGGGCGGTCCACCTTCCAGAGGCGCGCCAGCTCCTCGCTGAGACGCCGGTGCCCGCCCGGCGTGATGTAGTTCTTGACGGCCGGCGCCGCCGGATCGCTCGCGCTTCCCGACGTGAGGGCCTTCGGCCGCCGGATGAACCCGCCCTTCACGGCCGGGACCTCACGGCCCGGCGGGGCCGGCACACGGCGTTGAGCGGGCACTGGGCGCTCGTGCGCGTGGTGGCGAAGCCGCAGGCGCCCATCATGCCGAGGTGGCACATCGAGAAGTCGTAGCGCACGGGGTCGTCGGGATGAAGCGTCTTGAGCGTGGCCGTGATGTCCACGGCCATCTTCCAGCCGGGGCTGGTCCGGCGGGTCAACCCGAGGCAGCGCCCGACGCGGATGATGTGCGTGTCGAGCGGCACGACGAGCTGCGCCGGGGTCGCCGCGGTCCACAGCCCAAGGTCGACGGCGTCGCGCCGGACCACCCACCGGAGGAACAGGTTGAGGCGCTTGCAGGCGCCGCCCAAGGAGGGACGGGAGAAGAAGTAGGCGACGCCGGGAGTCGGCCGGCGCCGGCCGTATACGGCTGACAGATCGTGCGCCATCGCGCGACTGGAGAACGACTCGAGGCCGGCCTCGAACGACGGGGCCGCCGGGGCGGGGCCGGCGGCGAAGAAGCCCACGAGCGACCCCGCCCCCGCCC
>JBFWXO010000065.1:0-28739 GCA_050187355.1 Vicinamibacterales bacterium | reverse complement strand
GTGGCGGGCGAGCCGCCCGCGGTGCGGCGGCCCGTCGCACCAGGCACCGAAGGGCGCTGACGGCGGGGTCAGGCGCCGAGCCGCCGTCGGACGAAGCCCTCGGCGAGGGCGCGCGCCGCGTCGGCGAGGCCCGCGTGGAGGTCGAGGCCGACCGTGAACGTGTATCTCGTGCCCCCGTCGTCGACGGTGACCGCCACGTCGGTCCGCGCCGCCAGGGCCTGGAGCGCCGTCGTCACCACGACACTGTGGAGGCGCGGTCCGGACGGCGTCTGGGCTGTGCTGCGAATGTGCGCCAGCAGGGCCCGGCGGTCGACGATCTGGTCGAAGACGGCGGACGCCGGCACGGTGGTCTGGCTCTGGGCCGGCAGGTACTTCAGCGTGAGCAGCGACGCCTGCAGCCGCCCGATGTCGTCGCGGGCCAGGAGATCGCCCTGCCAGATCACGAAGTCCGCCCAGTCGTGGCCGGTATAGCGGTCGCGCAGGTGCGCCTTTACCTGAACGCGCCGGTTGGCGATGAGCGCCCTGATCTGCGCGTCCACCTGCCGCCGGAAGTCGTCGTCGGACGGGATACTCGCCGCGGCCTTCAGCGACCGGAACACTGCATACACCTTCGCCAGATCCTGCTTCGCGCCGTCGATGAGCTGCTGCTTGGTGATGACGGCGCCGTAGACGGTCCGCCAGTTGGCGGCGACGCCGTCCGCGATCGCCTTGTCGATCTCGGCGGTCACGGTGTTGCAGAGGGGCGGGAGCATCTGTCGCACGCCGGCAAGGCTCGCGGGAATGCCGCCGAGGCCTTGCATCTTCTGTCCGATCTGGTCGAGCGTCGTCTGGATGTCACGGTCGATGAGGGCCGCGGTATTCACGACACGGCCCGGCCAGATGTCGTGCAGCGCATCCGGCAGGTCGAGCTCGATCGCGCCCGTGACGGCAGCGGCGGTCGAGAGCGAGGCGGTCACCGCACCCGTCCACGAGAACAGGGACGCGAGGAACGTCACGGTGAGTCCGTCCTTGGTGATCGCCCCTGTCACGGTCCCGCTGGCCTCGAGGGCCGGCCCGTAGGTCCATCGGATCGTGCCGCGGATCTCCATGCCCGACCTGTCGATGATCCACGTGCCGTCCTGAACGTGGCAGACCGGCGACAACGTCATGGTCATGGCGACCTCGAAGCGCTCCTTCGGCACGAGGCGCACGTGGCCGCTCGACGCGAGCCAGACGTGTCCGCCGCCCGAGAGGGTCGCCCCGCCCTCGATCTCGACGGCCGAGCCGCTGCCCGCGCCCTGCGGCGGGCCGGCGAGGACACGACCCTCGATGCGCACCTGGAGGAGGCCGAGCGTGCCCGTCACGCGCATCGCAGACTCGAATCCGCCCTCGGCCGTCAGGGACGCCCCGACTTCCACGCTCACGCCGAGGATTCCCGCGAGGTCGGCCTCGCCCATCAGCAGCACGACGAACCCCCGGTCCAGCGAGCGCCCGCCGCTGGCGGCGGACAGCGTCTGCAGGACGCCGTCGGCGACCACGGAACCCATGAACGCGCGCGCGGCCGGGTCGGTGAGCACCGTCTGCCGGTACTCGTCCTCGGTCGTGACACACCACGCGGCCTCGAGGTGGAGCGGTCCGACGTCCGCGATCTCGTGCCCGATCCGGATCCAGCCGCTGGCGTCCTTCAGGGGGACGGCCCGAATGAGGAACGCCGGGTTGAGGAACTTGGCGGCATCGAGCAGTCGCGCGAGCGCCGAGGAGACCGAGAGCGAGATCGGCGCGTCGTTGAGGCGCAGCCGACCGCCGCCCAGCCACGCGGGCAGCGCGATCTGGTTGACGCCCAGCGTGAGGCGGGGATCGCAGTCCGCCGGGACGAAGTCCGGGGCGAGCACCTTGTCGTCGACCGTCACGAACTGGAATAGCTGCTCGAGGATCTGCACGAGCTCGACCAGCGTCGGAGTCGGCGCCGGAAACGACCAGTGCGTCTCGGCAGCGTAGAAGGGTCCGCGGTACTCCCAGCCGAGGAGGCCGTAGAAGAGCGGCACAGGGATCGGGAACTCGGTGGGCGCCACCCACTGCGTCTCATGGAGCAGCAGCCGGTTGCCGAACTGCCGCCCCGATCCGGTCGCCAGGGCGACGGCGAGATCGGGGAACCCGAACACGTCGACGTCGGCGTCGACGTCGGCCCGGATGAGCGTGCCGCCGAGGGCGAGGCCGACCGAGATGGATCGCACCGTCAGCCCGATGAGTCCCATCGGGCCTGGCAGCAGCACGCACGCACCCGGTGGGCCGCCTGTGGAGAAGGTGAACGCGAAGCCGCCGCTCGCGTCGACCGAGATGTCGAGAACGAGCTCGGTTGGCAGCTCGACGTCGAGATACGCCCGGAACAGGGCGGGTAGACGGGACTCCAGCGACTCCGCCTCGGCAATGGCCTTGGCGAGCGGCGCCAGGGCGGGGTCGCGCGCCAGGACCGCCCGGAGTGTGTCGAGCACGCGATCGAGATCGAACGTCGTGATCGGGATTGCGTCGGGTAGCTCGGCGGCCAGCCTGGCGAGGCCTCCGGCCGACACGCCGCGACCGGTGGCCTTGCCGCTGAACGCGGGCGTGCCCGCCAGCGCCTTGAGCCACCCGAGCGGCAGCCGCAGGTCGCCGCGCCGCGCCACCCCACCGTGGGCCGAGAAGCTCTCTGCCTGCAGCGAGAACTCGGGCACGCGGATGCTGAGGTCGCCGCAGGGGAGGCTCCAGTCGAACCACGTCTGGTCCGGGTGGGCGTCCGGATGGTGGAACGCGATGGCCGAGAACGGGGAGTCGAGGAAACCGAGACTCACGCCGCTCGTCGCAAGGCGTGCCGCCAGGGTGATCGTGTCCTTGAAGAGGGGGGTGCCATCGGGGCCCGCGCCGAAGGCGGCATTGAGGGCCCCGGGCACGCCCACTGCGAACTCGGCCGTCAGCGCCGCCGACGCTCCGAGGGTGGCGCTCACCGACATCAGCGCCACAGACGGCTGGCCGAGCGCGCGCGTCGTGCCGTCGGGCAGCGGCACCGAGAGGGCGGGGAACGGGATCGAGAAGCCCGACGGCGGGGCCAGAGTGAGCCGGACGCCCGTCGGATCCACGCGCAGCGAGCCGGTCAAGCCGTGGGGCAGGGCCTGGTCGATCGGCGGCGGCAGTCCCGTCAGCTCGAGCCCGACGTCCTGCGCCTCGACGAAGACCGTGCGCGGCGTCCCCCCGGCGCCCACCTCCAGCATCCTGATGCTGAGGGCTCCCGACACCGCGCCGATCGTCACCGGCGCGACCGTCACGTCCGTGGCCGTGACGGAGACGCTCCACGCCGAGGCGGTCTTGTCGAGCGCCACCCGGCCCGTGCCCGTCACGACGTTCGCCACGTCCACGTGCGACGCCCCCTCCACGTGCCAATCGCAGCCTTCGCCCCTGTCGGATCGCGAGACGGCGACGGCAAGGCCGCTGACGGTCACCTGGGCAACGGCGGGCACGTCCAGGATCGTGAGGGGCGCGTCATGGCGGAGCGCGAAACGGCAGCGATCGCCGTCCACGCCGATGCCGGCCGTCAGCGCGGGCAGCTTCACGCCGAACAGCGTCGCCGTGACCTGCCCGTTGACCGACCACTGGCGGGCGCCGCCGTCCCACTCGCAGTGCAGCCCGGCGCCGGACGGCTCGGTCGCCTCGACACGCAGGGCGAAGTCGTCGGAGAAGGCGAGGTCGAGGTCGAGATCGAAGCTGGCCCTCGTCGTCACATGGCCGCCGCCGTCGCGCCCGATCTCCACACGAAGGCCCGAGACCTTCGCCCTGTGGGCGCTCCCCTGGGGAAACTCGAGGGCCGCATCGGCCGACACGGCCAGGGTCGTGGCGCCGGTCGAATCGTGGTCGAGGGCGAATCCGTCGAGCGTCAACGATGCAAAGCCGTCCGGCAGCGGAATCGCACACGCGCGCGCAATCGCGAACAGGTCGACGGCCGTGGTGGCCTCCACGTGCAGCCGGCCTGTGTCGCTGGTATACGACAACTGCCCTTCCTCGAGCGCCGTCCCCGCCGGGAGGGTCAGCGGCAGGTCTTTCAGGAGCAGCGCCGTCAGTTCCGCCAGATCGACGTGGCCAATCGAGGCGTCGAAGACCATGACGTCCCCGTCGAGCTCGCCCGTGAGCGAGACGGGAGTGTCGCCCAAATCGATCCAGGCCGCGAAGTCGCCCGCCGCATGGCGCAGGTGCGGGTCGCCCGGCTGCTCGATCGTGAGGCTCACCGCAGCGTCCCGGAGCGCCACGTGGCCGACGATCGGCCAGGGGCCTGGCAGCGCCACACGCGCGGCCGCGCCGTGCAGCGCCGGAGGGTCGAGTCCGACGTCGATCTGGAGATCGGACAGCGTGAGGCCGGTGACGGGCGCCAGGCCGGCGGGCAGCGCCGGCAGCGACTCGACGCCGAGGGTTCGCGACAGGTCGGCCAGCGCGCCGAGGGCGATGCCGGCGCCTGGCGCCAGCTCCAGCCGCACGTCCGTCGGGACGTCCATCGTGGCGACGACGACGGGCACGCCGCCGATCCTGGCGTCGAGCCTGGCGGCGAACGACGGCGTCGATCCGACGCCAAGGTCCGCGGCTGAGAGCGTCAGCGCGACGCGGTCGAGGGTGAGGGTCGTGCCCGGAACGAGCGGCCACGCGCTCGATGACTCGAGACGTGCGGCGAGCATGCTGACGGCGCGCGCCGTCGGATCGACGTCGGCCTCGATCGACGTCAGCGTGAGTCCGGCCAGGGCCTTCAAGCCCGCCGGAAGGCTGGCCGCGCACGCCTCGGCCCCCAGGAGTTCGGCCACGGCGGCGAGGTCGAGCCGACTGCCGGCGCCGGGCCCCGCGTCGAGGCGCCACGTCGGTCCGCCCGTCGGCCCCGTCAGCGTCACCGCGATCGACGGACCGCGCGCTCCGCCGGGTCCGGACCGTGCCGCCCCCACTGTCGTGCCGATCGACCAGGTGACGCTCGGGAGCCAGCCTCCGAGCCCGCCCACTTCGACGACGAGGTGCGCGCCGTCGACCTGGAGCCGTTCGAGGCCGGGTAGCTGGAACGTGCTCGCCGGCAGGTCGGCTTCGAACGTGAACTGGAGATTCCCGTCCGGCATCCGGAACGTGCCGGTCACGTCGACAGCCGGTAGGCCGAGCACGGGGAGGCGACCGGTGACGACGCACGAGGCGTCGTCGAGGTGGCAGGCCGCGCCCGGCGGGAAGACCGCGCCGAGACCGAAGCAGCCGTCCAGGGCCGCGTGGAGACCGCTCGTGTCGAGAGGCGTGCCCGCGAACGGCGGGCGCCCGTGCTCGAGGTTCCCGCTGACGAGCGTCGCAATGCCAGCGAGGTCGGGGCTCGACGTCACGGCTGCGGACCGGGCGGGGGCGGGAAGAGCATCTGCCGGAGGACGGCGAGGTCACCGGCCCCGGTGAACGTGTCGTGGACGAGTGTGGTGACGGCGGCGACGAAGGCGGCCTCGTCCATGTCCCGCCACCCGGTCACCCGATCGGCAAACGCGCCGGGGGCCTGGTGCGCGAAGTAGTGCACGGGCAGCGCTTGCGGCGTCAGCGAGGGCTGGCCGAGCTCCACCCAGGCAGCGTGGAGGTTCACGACGGCGCCAGCCGAGTTGCGGACTTCGGTTTCACCGAGTCGCCGCACGTAGAAGGGGATGTCGATGTCGGCGAAGTCGCGAAGGTTGTTCTCGCGTGTCTCGAGTGCGAAGAACGGCACCCGTCCGCCTTGGCCCTTCCAGGTGGCGACTTTCTGGGTGGCTGCGTCGCGGGAGCGCCCGACGAGGACGTCGACGACGGCGTCGCGCGTGACCGGCGCCTGCAGCGGCGGGCGGCCGTCGGCCGCGAGGAGGGCCGCGTAGTACGAGCGCAGCGCCTCCGCGAACTCGCCGGTCGGCTGCGGGACGTGCCGGACGACCACGTGGCCGAGCGCGTTCAGCCACGGGACGACGTCGTCGTTCGCCGCCGCCGCCCGAACGCCCAGGGTCGCCACCCGGATGCCGTCGACGATGCGCTGCAGATTGCCGTTCCGCCCGGGCCGGGCTCGCGTCGCGGCGCCCCCGGATTGGCGGTACAGCTGGTTCTTCGCGAAGTCGGTCGCGCGATCCGGGAGATCCTCGCCGATGGGCACGGTCCGCTGACGGCGCGTCTCCATGACGTAGACGCGGGTCCGGCCCGCCGGCTCGTCAGGCCGGTCGTAGTGCCACGAGATGTACGACCCCGTGAAGCCCTGGGACCACTTGAAGGACTCCTCGAGATCGATCACGTGCGGCTTCAGCGCATGCAGGCGCTGGTTCTGCACGTGCACGTCGGAGGTGCCGGCGAGGAGCGTCAGCACCATCCACTGGCCCCATTGGTAGAACAACGCCCCCTCCACGGCGGGATCCGACGTCACCCAGTCAGCGCCCGGCGGCGTTTGTCCGCCGAGCTGCCGCGCCACCTCCGCCTCGATCTGCCCGGGGAATCGCGGGCACGGCGACTTCAGCGTGGGCTCGTAGGTCAGGTACTCGACGTACCCGTAGGACTGCTCGATCGGCAGCCGTCCGTCTGGACCGAGCGCCAGCCGTGAGCCCGGGTTCCGGGGCAGGATGCGATACGTCGCGAGTTCGACCCGCGCGACAGGCGCGTCCGCGCCGGCCGGCCACAACCGGCGAGCGACCTCCGCGTTGCCGTCTCGACAGAGCCGGTTGAGCCGTTCGGCGAGCGACTCGACGGGCGTTGGATAGCCCGGGTTGTCGTGTGCCTGCAGGAACGGCCGGATCGCGGCGTTGCGGCCGACGAGCAGGTAGTCGATCTCCACGTCCGACGGCTTGTAGACCACCCGGGTCACGGCCCCGCGCTGGCCCGCGAATTCGAGGATCAGCACCTGGTGGCCGCCCTTGTGGAAGTCGCTGCCGGTGGAGCTGATCCGTGCGAGCGCCGCCGGCTGCCGGCCGTCGAAGAACACGGCGGCGAGGCCCGCTCGATCCGCGAGCACCCGGCCGCACGCCTCGGTGAGGTTCTCCACGAAGTGCGTGCACACGCGATCGAGGACGTAGCCGGCGGCCGGGTGGCGGTCGAAGAAGGCCTGCACGTAGGGGTCCGGTGTGCGCGACCGCGAGATCCACCGGGCGGCCGGCGCCCGCCAGTTGCGGCCGAGCATCCAGTCCATGTAGCGGCGGTAGGCCGTGTCGTGCGGCACGGCGCTCGACGGCGGCGCGGGCTGGACGTCGGCGAACGCCGCGGCAATCCTGGCGATCGTCATCGACGGGCCATCGAACTGCGCTCGATAGAGCACGCCCGATCCGCTCAACCTGCGTAGGTCCTCGACCACGGCGGGCGCCACGAGGTCGTCGAGCATGCCGCCGAGGCCCGCGAGGAGTTGGGTGAGCGGACGCCCCGTGAGGGCAGGCGCGACGAAGGCGCGGTCCGGTCGCGCGAGATTGTTGAGGTAGTTCGACAGGCGTCGCTGGGCAGTGAGCACACGCTCCTGGACGAGAAAGCGCCAGCGGCTCGTCGGGATTCTCCTGCCAGCCACGTCGTCCCCACTCACGGGCCGACCGCACACCCGCGCACCTTCCCCGGAAGGACGCCGCGAGTCGCGACAGTCTACTCCGCTTTGGCATCGGCGGAGTCGCGCTCCAGGTCGTCAGTCGCGCGAGCGCCGCCCGCCGTCAGAAGCCGTCGAAGTGCTCGGCCTTGACCTGCTGGACGGCCGCGGCCCGGCCGACCGCCCGCAGGTCGCCCATGTGGGCGATCGAGTCGAGCCGCTGAACGTGCGCGGGCGTGACGTGGGCCAGGTCCAGCGCGGCGAGGCCGGCGGCCGACAGATCCACGTTGTACCGCACGTAAGTGAAGAGCCGCGGCTGGACCAGGCCCGCCGAGGCCATGAAGTCCCCCACCTCGCGATCGATGGGCGCCCCGTGGCGGCAGCGCCCAAGGACGCGGCACAGCGTGTCCTGCTGCGCGCTCGCCGCCGACATCAGCGCGGACGGCACGGCCGCCGCGTTGTAGAGCAGGTTCATCTGGTCGGGTGCCAGGTTGTCGTTGGCTTCGGCCGCCGCGCCCGTGCCCACCGACACGAGCAGCATCCGGTCCTCGCCCGTGGGCCAGCCCAGGCGGTACACGTCGAGCGTGGCCATGAGGAAGAGCTGCAGCGCCGGGTTGTTGAACATGGTGACGCCGCCGTCCTGGAAGACGAACGACTGCTGCCCGACCTGGACGACTTCCGGCGGGAAGTACGTCGGCGCCGCCGTGCTCGCCCGGACGATCTGCCAGAGCGGCAGCCGCAGGTTCGAGTCGGGCCGGGCCAGGTCGTTGTACTTCGCACGCGGGTTGTTCGAGAGCGGCCACGGCGAGTCGGTCGTCGCGCTCCGGAGCACCAGGAGGAGCAGCGTCCGCAGGCGCGCGTCGCCGAGCGTCGTACCGGCGCCGAACACGTTGCGGAGCTTCGCCGCCAGCCGCTCGTCGTCGTACTTGTAGTTGAAGCGGTGGACCCAGCTCGCCTTGTCGAACATCTCGGCGCCGCTCGACTCGTAGAACCGGGTCAGCTCGTCCACGCGCATGCCGAGGGAGAGCCCGGCCGCGATGATGGCGCCCGTGCTCGTGCCGCCGATATAGTCGAAGTAGTCGGCCAGCACGTCCACCGCCCCATGGCTGCGCTCACGCAGGTGCGCCTCCATCCGCGCGAGCAGCTCGAGCGTGATGAGGCCCCGGATGCCCCCGCCGTCGAGGGCGAGGAGCCGCTTGGGCGGCGTGGGCGCCAGACGATCCGCGAGTGATGGCTTCATGGCGTGGGTCCTCCTCTATCGTGGGCGAATGGCAGGCTGAGGGGCGCGGGTTCACGCGGCGACGGCCGGCCGGTGGCGTCCATGTCTGGTCGGGCGGAGCGTCAGATCGTCGCGCCGTCGCGCACGGCGGCGCCCCGCTCGAACCGGTCCACGGCGAACGGCGTGATGTCGAACGTGCGGCTCTCCCCGAGCCGCACGAGCTCGGAGACGACGAGCCCGGTGGCCGGCGACATCATCAGCCCGTGGCCGCTGAAGCCGCTGGCGAAGATGAGCCCGCCGAGCGCCGGGTGCGCGCCGAGCACCGGGTTGTGGTCCGGCGTCATCTCGTAGAGGCCGGCCCAGCCGTGCACGTCGGTCACGTCCACGGCAGCCGGCAGGCGGCGCACGAGCGCGGGATAGAACTCGTTCTCCCAGCGGACGTCGTCGCACTCGAAGTTCTCACCGGGCGGCTCGTCCCACTTCGTGAACGCCAGGACGATGCGGTCCGGATCGCCGAGTGCGAGGCCGTCGTCGTGCCGCCAGTGCACGCCGCCCGGATCGATCACCATCGGGAACCGCGACGGCCACTCGCCGGGCAGCGTGCACCGGAACAGGAGCTGCCGCACGGGCTCCACCGGCACGGCCAGGCCAGCCGAGGCCGCGAGCCGGCCCGCCAGCGCACCGGCGGCGTTCACGACCACCGGCGCATCGAGCCGTCCGCCACGGGCCAGCCGCACGCCGGTCACGCGCCCGCCGGCAGCGACGACCGCCTGCACGTCGTCCTCGACGTACTCGGCGCCCGCGGCCTCGGCCGCCGCCCGCAGGCCGAACAGCACCTCGCGCGGGTTGGCGTAGCCGTCGTCGGGACCGAACAGGCCAAAGCGGATGTCGTCGAGCCAGAGGCCGGGCACCAGCGTCCGGATCTCGTCCACCGTCAGGCGCCGCTGCACGACGCCGGCCCCGGCCTGCGCCGCCTCGCGCGCGGCGAGCGCCTCGGCGTTCGTGTCGTCGGCCAGGAACAGGTAGCCCCGCTGGCGGAACCACGCACGCGGCGCGTGGGTGGACGTCTTCATGCGCTCGTCGAACGCGCGCCACAGCGCCACGCTGTGCTGGACCATCCGCACGCACACCCGCGAGCCGAACTGCTGACGGATGCCCCCCATGGCCAGGAACGACGAGGCGCGGGCGTAGGTCCGATCGCGCTCCACGACGACGACGCGGCCCCGAAAGCCGTCGGTCTTCAGCCGCCACGCCGCGGCCGATCCCACCACGCCTCCGCCGACAATGACGACGTCCGCGGCGGCCATGCTCACCCCCCGGCCAACGTGGAGGACGCCGTCACGGACGGCCCTGCTTGATGGTCTTCACGCGGTAGAGCCACTCGTTCTCGATGTAGTCCTTGAGCGTCGCGAGCGCCTCGTCCAGACCAGCCCGCGTGAGGGTGAAATAGCGTTGCCAGCGCTCGCCGTCCTCGGATGCGCTTTGCCGCACCGTCACGGTCGTCCGCTCCGGAGACGCCGGCTGGCACGATACCTCGAGGGCCATCGGTCCCAGCGGCTCGCCGTCCGGCGGCTGCCAGTGGACGTCGGCCACGAAGAAGCCGCGATCGCCGCAGTCCATGATCGTGCCGTGCAGCGTCCCGCCCAGCTGCCCCAGGAGCGGATCGCGGACCTGGCTCGCCGGCCAGGTCACGGCGTACGGGCCCGACGGGCGCGCGACGGCCACCGACCGCTCGGCCTCCCACCAGTACGAGAGATCCGTGTGCGAGAAGAACGCCTGGAGCACACGGGCCACCGGCGCGTTGACCTCGGTGGAGAGGACGAAGCTCGGCGGCCCCGGCGGCGGGGCGGCGGGGCGGGGGGCGTCAGGCATAGAGCAGGTACGGCGCCCGGAGGGCGGCGAAGGCGGCCTCGTCGTCGCGCCAGCCCGCGGCGATCTCGGCCGCGGAGGCCCCGCGCTCGACGAGCTCGCGCGTCGTGCCGCTGCCGGCCAGGATGTCGATGGGCATCAGGCGGTGCTCGTACTCGTAGGGCGGCGGACGCCAGGCGAAGCGATCCGGATCGGCCGCGCGCAGCGCCGCGATCACGGCGACGCCGGTCTCCACCGGTCGGAACGCCCGTCGATCCGTCACGTGGATCTGGCACCCGCCGCACGAGACGCCCTGATGCTTCTGGAAGGTGGGCTCGAAGACCACCGGCCGGAAGACCACCCCGGGCAGCCCCTGCGCCATCAGCCCGTCGGAGAACGGCTCGGGCTGCACCCACGGCGCCCCCACGAGCTCGAACGGGCGCGTCGTGCCCCGGCCCTCGCTCGCCAGCGTGCCCTCGAGCAGCACGGTGCCCGGATAGACGATGGCCGAGTCCAGCGTCGGCATGTTCGGCGACGGCATCACCCACGGCATGGCGCAGTCGTCGCCGTAGTCGCGGCGGCGCCACCCCTCCATCGGCACCACCTCGAGCTGGGCGCCCAGGGCGAAGCGCTCGTTGAACAGGCGCGCGAGCTCGCCGATGGTCAGCCCGTGCCGCATGGGGATCGGGAAGAGCCCCACGAACGACTCGAAGCCCGGCACGAGCGTCTCGCCCTCCACCGCCTCGCCGCCGATCGGGTTGGGGCGGTCGCACACGATGACGGGCACGCCGTGCCGGCCGCAGGCCCTGAGGCAGTTGGCCATCGTGTAGATGAAGGTATAGATGCGGGCGCCGATGTCCTGCAGGTCGATCACCAGCGCGTCGAGGCCCGCGAGCATCTCGGCGGTGGGCTCGCGCGTCTCGCTGTAGAGCGAGTAGACGGGCACGCGCCGCCGGTCGTCGCGGGCGTGCGCCGTCTCGATCATGTTGTCCTGCACGTCGGACCGGAACCCGTGCTGGGGGCCGAAGATCGCCGCCAGCTCGACTCCCTCGGCCGCGCGCAGCCGGTCGACGACGTGCACGAACGCGCCGTCGACGGAGGCGGGATTGGCGACCACGCCGACCCGATGCCCCGGCAGCCGGCCCGAGGCCAGCAGGCGCGTCGATCCCAGCGTGACTCCCATGACGGAGGTCCGATTATAGTGGTGGCCAGCCGCCCATGATGCTCGGTCAACGCCCGATGTCGGACTGGATCGCCCAGTACGCGGAGAGCCACCGGCACCCGGTGAACCGCCTCCTGCACACGCTGGGCATCCCGCTCATCGTCGTGTCGCTCGCCGTCGCGGCCGTGTCGCCCTGGCTCCAGGCGTGGACGGCGGCCGCCGTGCTCTTCGTCGTGGGCTGGCTGCTGCAGTTCATCGGGCACGCGCTGGAGGGCAAGCCGCCCGAGTTCTTCAAGGACTGGCGCTTCCTGTTCGTCGGCGTGCGCTGGTGGCTGGCCAAGGTCCGGGGCCGCGCGTGACGCTGGTGCCGCGCGCGGCACTGGCGCTCGTGCTGGCCGCCTACGTGCTGCCCCTCGTCATGCCGGTGCCCCTCATGGAGGACGACGAGGGCCTGCACGCCGCCATCGCGGTCGAGATGGTGGAGGGCGGCGACTGGGTGGTACCCCGGCTCATGGGCGAGCCGTTCCTGGACAAGCCCATCCTCTACTTCTGGATGCAGGCGGCCTCGCTCTCGGCGTTCGGCCGCTCGGAGTTCGCCGTGCGCCTGCCGGGCACGCTGATGGCCCGTGCGGGCGCGGCGGCCACGGGCTGGCTGGCCTGGCCGCGGGCGGGCCCGCTCGCGGCCTGGTGGGCCGCGCTCTGCGACGCCACCATGCTCCTCCCCTCCGCGGTGTCGCTCGCGCCGCTCCACGACCTGGTGATGGTGCCGCTGGCCGCCCTCGCGGTCGGCGCCTTCTGGCGCGTGCACCACGCGACGTCCCTGGCCGGCGCCGCGGGCTGGACGGCGATGGCCGGCATCGTCCTGGGGCTGTCGATGCTGGGCAAGGGCCTGACCGGCGCGGGTCTGGTCGGCGTCGGCATGGCCGCGTGGATGGCGTGGACGCGCACCTGGACCTGGCGGCTCGTGGCGAGCGCGGCCGTGGCCCTGGCCATGGCCGGCGCGATCGCGTGGCCGTGGTACGCGGCGATGGAGGCCGCCACGCCCGGCTACCTCCACTACTTCTTCCTGGAGCGTCACATCGGGGGCGTGGCCGGCGAGGACCAGCGGCACGCCGGCCGGCCGTTCTGGTACTACGCGCCCATCCTGGTGGCCGGCGCCTGGCCCTGGCTCGTCGACGCCGCCCGGCGATCGCCGGCGCGGGGCGGCCTGGGCGAGCGCCTCGTCTGGGCCTGGCTGGTGGCGGACGTCGTGCTGCTGAGCGCGTCGGGATCGAAGCTGGCCACCTACCTGCTGCCGGCCTTCCCCGCGCTGGCGATCCTGGCCGGGCAGGCAATCGCCGGGCAGCACGAGGGGCCGGGCGTCGCGCGCGCGCGCTTCTGGGTGGCGGTCGTGACGGCCTCGCTGCCGCTGGCCGCCGAGGCGTACCTGGCCTCGAGCCACGGCTGGGGCCGGGCGGGCCTCGTGGGGCTGGTGGGCGCCGCGGCCCCGCTGGCGCTCCTGGGCTGGACCATGGAGCCGGCGCGCCGGGAGTCGTGGACGGGCGCCTCCCGCCTGCTGACGGTGACGGCCGCGACCTTCGTCGTCATCGCCCTCACGATCCGGCCCGTCGTCGCGGCCCAGTTCACGGCCGTCGGCCTGTCGGCGCATTTCAACCGGGAAAGCGCGCTGCCGGCGCGGCTGTACATCATCGACGAGGGCATCGGCTCGTTCCTCTTCTACCTGAAACCGGAGCTCAGGCGGGGCCTGACGCCGGACCGCGTGCGCCGCCTGTCGCGCTTCTCGCTCGCCGACGTGGCCGGCGACGCCGAGGGCTTCGCGGCCATCGCGTGGGATCGACTCGACGGCGTCCGTGAGCTGTACGACCTGCCCGTGCTGGGATCGGGCGCGCCCGGTGGGTTCGCCGTGATGGCCCTGGCCGACATCCGCCCCCGGCAACGCTGACACACGGCGGATTGCGTCCGCCCCGGACTCCGGCGCATGCTGGCGATATGAGGCTGAATCTCTCGACGATGAGGCGGCCCGCCGCGGCCGCCCTGCTGGGCACGGCAATCGCGTTCGGCACCTGGGCCTGCGCCAGTGGCGGCGGCAGGAGCCGGCCGGCGGCGTCTTCGACGCCCGTCAGCAACTCGCCGCTCGAGGGCCAGTGGCGCCTGGTCTCCTTCGAAGTGGCCGACGGGAGCACGCGGAAGGTCACGGGCTTCCTCACCGTGGATCGTTTCTCGACCATGACCGTCCACGCGGAACTGGCCCCGGACGAGCCGGTGGCTCGCCCGCCGCGCACCGTCGTGGCGGACTTCACGGCGAAGGCATCCGCCGATGCCGGGAAGCTGGACTTCACGGGCCTCTCGATGGGCGTCGGCAACGACCGGCTCACCGACGATGCCGTGCCGATGGACGAGTGGTCGAACTACGACGTGAACGGCGACACGCTGCGGCTGTTCGCACGCGACCGCGCCGGCCGGCCCGCCGCCACGCTCGTCTTCCAGCGCACGCCGTGACCACGACCGCGGCGCGCGGGCCCGTCTACTGCACGTCGATTGACAGCCCGATCGGCCCGCTGCTCCTCGCCGGCGACCGGCGGGTCCTGCGCGTGCTGTGGTTCGGCCGGGGACGCAAGGCCCAGGGCCCGCGTCCGGAGTGGATCGACGCGCCCGGCGAGTTCGACGGCATCCGGACGCAGCTCGACGAGTACTTCGCGGGACGCCGGACGCGCTTCGAGATCGCCGTGGAGCCAGACGGGACGCCGTTCCAGCAGACGGTGTGGCGGGCCCTGCTGGACATCCCGTACGGCGAGACGACCACCTACGGAGCGCTCGCCCGTCGCATCGGGGACGCCAGGGCCGTGCGGGCGGTGGGTCTCGCCAACGGCGCCAATCCCATCGCCATCGTGATCCCCTGTCACCGGGTCATCGGCGCCGGCGGCGCGCTCATCGGCTTCGGCGGCGGCCTGCCGACCAAGCGCGCGCTGCTCGATCTCGAGCAGGGGCAGCGGACGCTGCTGTAGCGCGCCGGACGTCGATCGGGCGCGGGATGGACCTCCGGGGGCGCTTTCCCCTGGTACGATTGGCGCCATGTGTCAGCGGGTGCAGTGCCCCCAGTGCGGGAAGGCCTCGTGGGTCGGGTGCGGCGCGCACGTCGAGCAGGTGCTGCGCGGCGTGCCCCAGGACCAGCGGTGTCAGTGCCCCCGTCCCGCCGCGAAAAAGGGCTGGCTGGCCCGGCTGCTCGGCGCCTGAGGCCCGGCCGGCCCGCGCCTCGTCGAGACACGGCTGTCACCGGGCGCGTGTAAGCTCTCGGCGGAGGAGCCGCCGATGTCCGTCACCCGCCGTCACTTCCTCACTGGCTCGGCCGCGTCACTGGCGGCGTTTCCGCTGGCGGAGCTGGTGCGCCCCGAGGACGTCGCGGCCGCCGGGCAGGCGGCCCGGCAGGCCTCGCCCGTCTTCCGGCACGGCGTCGCCTCGGGCGATCCCCGCAGCGATCGGGTGCTGCTGTGGACGCGCGTGTCCGGCGGCACCGGCGAGGTGCCCGTGCGCTGGACGCTGGCCTCGAACGCCGCGATGACGCGCGTCGTGGCGCGGGGCGAGACCCGCACGGGCGCCGAGCGCGATTTCACCATCAAGGTGGATGCGACGGGACTGTCGCCGGCCACGACCTACTACTACCACTTCGAGGCGCTGGGCGCGCGGTCGGCCGTGGGCCGGACCCGCACGCTGCCCGCCGCCGGCGCCGGGCGCATCCGCATGGCGCTCGTCTCGTGCTCGAACTACCCGTACGGCTATTTCAACGCGTACGCGCGGGTGGCCGAGCGCACGGACCTCGACCTCGTGCTCCACGTCGGCGACTACATCTACGACTACCACCAGGGGCGCTACTTCGATCCGGACCTGGCCAAGGATCGACCCGTAGACCCGCCCACCGAGATCCTGGTGCTGGCGGACTACCGGAAGCGCTACGCGCTCTACCGGACGGATCCCGACCTGCAGGCGGTGCACCGGCAGCACCCGTTCATCGCGGTCTGGGACGACCACGAGATCGCCAACAACGCCTGGAAGGGCGGCGCCGAGAACCACCAGCCGGACGAAGGCGACTACCTGGCGAGGCGCGATGCGGCCTATCAGGCGTACCTCGAGTGGCTGCCCGTCCGCGAGCCGGGTTCGGCACGGCAGCCGGTGCTGTACCGGTCGTTCGCGATCGGCGACCTCGCCGACCTCGTGATGCTCGACACGCGCCTCATCGGCCGCGACGAGCAGGTGGACCGGACCAACGTGCCGGGCCTGGAGGATCCGCGGCGCTCCATGCTGGGGACGGCCCAGGAAGGATGGCTCGAGGGCGAGCTCGTCGAGTCCGTGCGCGCCAAGACCCGCTGGCAGATCCTCGGGCAGCAGGTGATGTTCGCGCCGCAGACGCCGGCGGGGCAGCCGTCGAGCAACGCCGATTCCTGGGACGGCTACCGCGTGACGCGATCGCACGTCTTCGACATGGTCGAGCGGCACAAGGTGCCGAACCTCGTCGTCCTCACGGGCGACGTGCACAGCTCGTGGGCCTACGACCTGCCGCGCGGCATCAGCGACGCGTACGATCCGGCCACCGGACGCGGGTCGCTCGGCGTGGAGATCGTGTGTCCGGCCGTGTCGTCGCCCACACCGTTCCAGGGGCCGGAGGCGGACGTGCGGATTGCGGCCGTCCCGAAGGGCCGGCCGCACCTGAAGTTCCTCGACGGCAAGTCGCGCGGCTACGTGGTCATCGACGTCACGCGCGACCGGCTGCAGGCCGACTGGTGGCTGCTCGACTCCGTGAAGGAGCGCAACACCGAGCAGCACTTCGCGAAAGGCCTCGTGTGCGAGGCCGGCAGCCGGCATCTGGTGGAGACGGCGTCGCCCATCCCGCCCGCGGGCAGCGCCGAGCCCGCGCCCGAGTGACGGCACGGCGTTTCGGCGCCGGCTCGGCCCGACAAAGCTGAGCTTCGATCTTCGTGACGGCGCGGCACTCTTTGACGCACCAGAGGGCGTGTGGTAAGAGGTCGTGCGTTTCACGGTCTACACTTGCCATGCGAACACTGTTCAGCTTGATCGTTTGTCTGGTCGCCGCACAAGGCATCGCGACGGCGCAGTGCATGCCAGTCGGCGGCAGTATCCCGCCACCCACGAAGACCGTGCATGTAGATCCCGTCTATCCGCCGGATGCGTTGGCGGCCAAGATTCAAGGCATCGTCATCCTGCAAACCACTATCAATGCCGGAGTGGTGACCAACGCGTCGGTTCTCCGGTCGATCCCGCTGCTCGACGCGGCGGCCATCGCAGCGGTTCTCCAGTGGCGGTACACGGTGACGCCCGGATTCCCGTGCGTGTTGATGACGGTCAGCGTGGCTTTCACGCTCCCGACTGGAACGAATCCGCCGACCAATCTACAGGCGTCTGTGTCGGGCAACGTGCTGGGTCTGACGTGGACTGCGCCCGCACAGAGCGCACCGAACGACTATCGCTTGGAGGCGGGCACGGCGACGGGGCTCGCCAACCTCGCTTCGGTGCCACTTGGATCGGTCGCAACGTCGTTTTCGGCACCGGTGCCAAACGGCACCTACTTCCTTCGCCTGCGCGCTCTGTACGGTAGCGGGCCCAGCGCCCCGTCCAACGAGGTGCAGGTGACCATCGGGTGCACCGCGCCACCGCCCGTCCCGGGGGCACTCACGCACTCCGTCGGCCCTGGCGGCCACGTGCACTTCGCCTGGACATCACCGTCGCCCTCGGTCACCGGGTACCGGCTCGAAGCGGGAACTTCCTCCGGCTCGGCGAACCTCGCCACCGTTCCGCTGGCCGCCGGTGATACGTCGCTGGATGCGGTGGCACCGCCGGGCGTGTATTTCGTTCGCGTGCGCGCCGTCAACGGCTGCGGCGTCGGCGGCGCCACGGCCGATGCCGTGGTCACGGTTGGCAGCGCCTGTGTGCCCCCGACCGTCCCTCCCGCGCTCACGGTGACGGCCACCAACGGCGTGCTCAGCGCATCGTGGTCGGCGCCGGCGTCGGGCACGAGCCCGTTCTCGTATGTCATCAGAGCGGGTACCGCAAGCGGTGCGGCGAACATCGGCGTGTTCCCGGTCGGAGGGATCACGGCCATCCAGGCGCCAGTGCCACCCGGTCCCTACTTCCTGCGTGTCGCGGCCGTCAACGCATGCGGCACGAGCGCGTACTCCAACGAAGCCTCGACCGTAGTGAGCCCGTAGTCGCCCGGCCGGAGCGCGCGGACCCTACTTCGTCGCGGCCAGCACCTCGAGCAGCGCGTCGGCCACGGCCTGCGGTCGCTCGTGCGGCACGAAGTGCCCGGCGCCGGCGACGACGCGGCGCGCCACCAGTTTCAGGAACTGCGTGCGCTCGGCGTCGGTCGTGGCGGGCGCGGGCTTCCCGAAGCCGTCGTCGCCGCCGTGCAGCACGACGGCCGGCACCTCCACCCTGGGCCGGGCCGCCAGGCGTTTCTCGGTCTCGAGGAAGCGCGGCTCGCCGGGCGCGTTGAAGTTGCGATGCCGATAGGAGTGGATCACGCAGTCCACGAAATCCGGGTTCTCGAACGACGCCGCGGTCTGGTCGTACATCGCGTCGCTGAACTTCCACGTGGGCGACCACTCCTCCCACATGAAGCGGCAGAGCGCCTTGCGGTTCTTCTCGAGGCCGGTGCGTCCGGTCTCGGTGTTGAAGTACCACTGGTACCAGGAGTTCCTGACGGCGCGCGGCGGGGCGGGCGGTCCCGGCGTGACGGTGTTCTGGACGGAGTAGCCGCCGCATAGCACGGCGGCGCGGACGCGGTCGGGATGCAGGGCGGCCGTGATGCAGGACGCCCGGCCGCCCCAGTCGTACCCGCTCACGGCGAACCGCGGCAGCGTCAGCGCATCAGCGAAGTCCACCACGTCCTGGGCGATGGCCGCCTGCTCGGCCGTGCGCGGCGCCGCCGGATCGAGGAAGCGCGTCGGGCCGAAGCCGCGGAGGTAGACGGCGAACGCGCGGTAGCCGGCTTTCGCGAGCACCGGCGCCACCCCGTCGTACGCGTGCGCGTCGTCGGGAAAGCCGTGGAGCAGGAAGACGGGGAACCCGCCGGCGGGGCCGCTCTCGTGATAGCCGATCTCCAGGATCGGCGTCCGCACGGTCTTGATGGGCGGCGGAAGCGGAGTCTGGGCGGCGGCGCGAAGGGTGGCGGCGGAGGCGACGGCGCCGGCGGCGCCGGCAAGGAACTGGCGTCGATGCATCCCGGGCACAGTAGCCGTGCCCGGCCGATCCTGCAAACGCCGCTCAGAATCCCACGCCGACGTTGATCCGGAGCGTCGGAATGTAGGTGACGTCGAAGGCGCGCGCGTCCGCGCCGATGAGACGCTTCAGGCCGAATCCCGAACCCAGGTAGGCGTGCCGGTTGAGCATCCGGCTGTGATTGATGTCGAACCCGACGCCCAGGTAGTCGCCCTGGTTGGGAAGACGGGTCAGGCCGGCCTTCACGCCGAACGAGTAGCCGTGGAACGCCCGCCCTCCGGGGTAGTAGCGCAGGAAGACGTCGCCGTTGGTGTAGCGCTTCTGGCGCTCGGTGCGGGTAGAGCCGCTGCCGGGGAGCGCTCCCGGAGTGGCCGGGGCCGAGTAGTCGTAGTCATAGGCCGTGTAGGCGCGCGTGGACGCGCCGGCGCCCACCGTGAGGGCGTCGGTGGCCCGAATTTCGTACTCCGAGTTGAAGAAGTCGATGAGCAGCCCGAAAGGGTTGGCGGAGAGGACCTGCCCGGGACCGGCGGGTCCGGGCGGCGGGACCGGGAGCGGGGTCTGGGCGGCGGCCGGCAGAGCCATGGCCAGCAGGGAGACGACGGCCAGCGAACCGAGGCGATGGGACATGGGAACCTCCACGACGTGTCCACGCTACGGCCGCGGCCGGCGGCGAGTCGTGCGCGGGCGTGTGAGAAGTTGTGAGGGCGCGCCGCGGCGCCGGGGCGGACGCTACGCGGCGCGGGCGGCCAGCCGCGCGGCGAGGCGGGCGTAGCCGGCCGCCGTGCGCAGGGGCAGGAACATCGGGTCGGCCGGCAGGCTCCAGCCCGCGGGCTCGGGACTCCCGGGACCCAGGGCCGCGTCGAGCCGCGCCAGCCCGTCGCCGGCCCGGCCGGCCCACGCCTCGGCAGCCGCGGCCACGAGCGTGCGCTCGGTCGCCTTGCCGGCCGTGTCGAGCCGCGCGCAGGCGGCGGCGACGCGTTCCACCGCGCGCGCGGCCTCACCGCCACTGACCGCCAGGCCCAGCACCGCGCGCGCGTGGTCCTGGGAGGCGTGGACGGCGGCCAGGAAGTCGCCGCGGGCGAGGTCGCCCTGGCCGAGGGCCACGCGCGTGAAGCCCGCCGCTTCGCGCGCCAGCACCAGGCACTCCCGCGCGTACACGGTGGAGGCGGCCCCGGACGCCGCCGCTTCGGCCGTAAAATCGGCGAGCGCGTCGTCCAGCCGGCCGGTGGCGACCCGCGTGAGCCCACGCAACCAGCGTAGGCCGTTGGCGGGGTACCGGCCGTGGTCCTCCTGCGCGTCCTGGGCCGCGGCGCCGCGCTCGGCGGCCGCCGCCGCGAGGTCGAACGCCTGCCGTGCGACGTGCACGGTGACGGCGAGGGTCCGCGTCCCCGGAAAGCCCGGCAGGAGCGCCTCGGCGCGTTCCACGGCGCGGAGCCGCTCCTCGCCCCAGGTCGCGACGGCCAGGCGGTACTGATGGCGCCAGTTCCCGGGTTCGAGCGCCGTCGCCTGCCGGAGCGCGGCCCTCGCCTCGTCCAGCCGGCCGCCGGCCGCCAGCGCGTGCCCGAGGGCGGCCCAGCCCTCCCCCATCGCCGGGTCAAGGGTGGTGGCGCGGGTGGCGGCGGCGATGGCCTCGGTCAGGGCGGCGGCGTCGGGTTCGTCGTCCACCCGTGTGGCCTCGAACCGGAAGACGTGGGCGTTGGCCAGGCCGGCATAGGCCGGGGCGTACTGGGGCGCGCCGGCCACCGCGCGGCTGAACGCCTCCACCGCCACCGGCAGTTCGGCGACGGCCAGCGACTCCAGCGCGACGCGGCCCCGTTCCCACGCGACGAAGGGCTCCAGGCCCGCGAAGGTCGGCGTCACCGGGCCCGCACCCGGGCCAGCCGGGGCGTCGGCGTCCTCGGTGACGTCGGCCAGGAAGCGGTAGCCCCGCCGTGCCATGGTCTGGATGAACCGGGGGGCCCGGGGGTCGTCGTCCAGCGCCTTCCGGATGTCGGCGATGGCCCGCGTCAGGGTGTTGTCGGCAACGGTGACGTCGGGCCAGAAGCGCTCGAGGAGCAGCTCACGGGTGACGAGCGCCCCTCGGGCATCGGCCAGGCAGGCCAGCACCTGGACGAGGCGGGGCGACAACGGCACGATCCCTCCCCCGCGCGACAGCGTCGCGCTCCGCCAGTCCACGGTGAACGGCCCGAAGTGCAGCAGGGGCATGGCTGTATGTCAATTTCGCACCGGTTGCATGCAGTCAAGGCATGAAAAAGCGCGTGCGCGGCCTCCATCGAGCCGCCCGACCCCGTCTGGGGGGCCCGGCCGCCGAACTATAATTCGCCATGGCAGCCTGATTCGCGCCGGGACGTCTCGCGTGAAGGCATCCGCCGAGAGGAACCATGCCGCGAACGAACACGAACGACCCCGCGTACTACCACAAGGTCGTCGACTGCCAGTGGGGCTGCCCCGCCCACACGAACGTTCCCGAGTACATCCGCCTCATCGCCCAGGGCCGTCACGACGACGCCTACATGCTGAACCGCGAGTCGAACGTGTTCCCGGGCATCCTGGGACGCACGTGCGACCGGCCCTGCGAGCCCGCCTGTCGGCGGACCCGCGTGGACGGCAAGCCGGTGGCCATCTGCCGGCTGAAGCGCGTGGCCGCCGATCACAAGGGCGACATCAAGGCGCGGCTCCCGAAGGCCCCGGCGGAGAAGAACGGCAAGAAGGTGGCGCTCATCGGCGCCGGCCCGGCCTCGCTCACCGTCGCCAACGACCTCATGCCACTCGGCTACCAGATCACGCTCTTCGAGAAGTTCGATCGCCCCGGCGGCCTGATGCGCGTGAACATCCCGTCGTTCCGCCTGCCGCCCGAGGTGCTCGACGAGGAGATCGGCAACATCGTCGACATGGGCGTGGACGTCCGCTACAACTCGCCCATCGAGAGCCTGAAGGCGCTGCTCGATTCGAACGAGTACGACGCGGTGTTCGTCGGCAGCGGCGCGCCGAAGGGCAAGGAGCTCGAGATCCCGGGCCGGCGGGACACGGACCAGATCTTCATCGGCATCGAGTGGCTCGAGTCCATCCACTTCGGCCACGTCGACTCGGTGGGCAAGCGCGTCCTCATCATCGGCGTCGGCAACACCGCCATGGACTGCTGCCGCTCGGCCAAGCGTCTCGGCGCGACCGACGTGACGGTCATCGCGCGCAAGACGCGGCGGTACTTCAAGGCGTCGCCCTGGGAACTGGAGGACGCCGAGGAAGAGGGCGTCCACATCCTGGAGAACCTGCAGCCGGTGCGCTTCATCGTCGAGAACGGCGTGCTCACGGGCATGGAGTTCGACAAGTTCCACTCCTTCGAGAAGGACGGGAAGCTCGTCCAGGAACCGGCGGGCCGCGAGACCATCCCCTGCGACACGGTGGTGCTGGCCATCGGCCAGGACAACGCCTTCCCCTGGATCGAGCGCACCATCGGCCTCGAGTTCGACAAGAAGTGGGACATGCCCATCGTGGACCGGACGACGTTCATGTCCACGCGGCCCGGCGTGTTCTTCGGCGGCGACGCCGCCTTCGGCCCCGCGAACATCATCTGGGCGGTGGAGCACGGCCATCAGGCCGCCATCTCCGTGCACCAGTACTGCCAGGGCCTGCCCGTGACCGAGCGCCCGCCGCAGGGCATGAACCTCACGAGCACGAAGATGGGCCTGCACGAGTGGGCGTACGCCAACGAGTACAGCGGCGCCGCGCGGCAGAAGATGAAGCACGTCGAGATGCCGGCGCGCTTCGCCACCATGACGATCGAGGTGGAGGAAGGCTTCAACGAGGCGCAGACGGAAGCGGAGGTCCAGCGCTGCCTGAACTGCGACGTCCAGACGCACTTCACGGACAACCTCTGCATCGAGTGCGACGCCTGCATCGACATCTGTCCGGTGGACTGCCTCACCATCACCAGGCCCGGGGACGAGGCCGATCTCAGGACGCGCCTCCTGGCGCCCGCCGAGAACCTCGACCAGGCCCTGTTCGTGTCGGACCCGCTGAAGCAGACGGGCCGCGTGATGGTCAAGGACGAGAACGTCTGCCTGCACTGCGGGCTCTGCGCCGAGCGCTGCCCCACCTACGCGTGGGACATGCGCAAGTTCGTGCTGTCGTGGCCGCACGCCGAGAAGGTGGACGCCGCGGCGGCAGTGGCGCGCTGAGGCGCCATCGGTCCGGGTCGGAGCGAAGGGACTCCAAGAACGACATGAACCGCGTCAACGATTTCGCGTTCAAGATCGCCACGGTCAACGGCACCGGTTCGGCCAGCGCGAACGGCCTCATCATGCAGGCCATCTTCCGCATGGGGATCCCCGTGACGGGGAAGAACGTCTTCCCGTCGAACATCCAGGGCCTGCCGACCTGGTACGAGATCCGCGTGAACAAGGACGGCTACACCGCCCGCACGCCCCACTTCGACCTGATGGTGGCGCTCAACCCCGCCACCTACGCGAAGGACGTGGCGGAGGTGCGGTCCGGCGGCTGGCTGCTCTACGACTCCACCTGGCCGCTCGACGACAAGCTGGCGCGGCCCGACGTCACGTTCCTGGGCGTGCCGCTGGCCGAGCTCTGCAACGCGTCCTTCAAGGGGGTCCGCGAGCGGATCCTGATGAAGAACATCGCGTATGCGGGCGCCCTGGCCGCGCTGCTCGGCATCGACACCGAGGTGGTGCGCGCCCTCACCCACGAGAAGTTCGCCAAGAAGCCGGCGCTCCTGGCCTCGAACGACAAGGCCATCGCGCTGGGCTACAACTACGCGAAGGACCACTTCGAGTGCCCGCTCCCGATCCGCCTGGAGCGGATGGACGCCACGAAGGACAGCATCCTCATCGACGGCAACACCGCCGCCGGCCTCGGCTGCGTGTTCGCGGGCGCCACCGTCGGCGCGTGGTACCCCATCACGCCGTCCACCTCGATGATGGAGGCCTTCAAGGGGTTCTGCCAGAAGTACCGGCGGGATCCCGAGACCAAGCAGAACCGCTACGCCATCATCCAGGCCGAGGACGAACTGGCCGCGGTGGGCATGGTGGTGGGGGCCTCGTGGGCCGGCGCGCGCGCCTTCACGCCCACGTCCGGCCCGGGCATCTCGCTGATGAACGAGTTCATCGGCCTGGCGTACTACGCCGAGGTGCCGGCCGTGATCTTCGACGTCCAGCGCACGGGCCCGTCCACGGGGATGCCGACGCGCACCCAGCAGTGCGACCTCATGATGTGCGCCTACGCGTCGCACGGCGACACGCGCCACATCTGCCTCTATCCGAGCGACCCGAGCGAGGCCTTCGAGTTCGCGGTGAAGGCCTTCGATCTCGCCGAGCGCTTCCAGACCCCCACCTTCGTGCTGTCCGACCTGGATATCGGCATGAACGACTGGATGGTGCCGAAGCTCACGTGGGACGACGCCTATCGCCCCGATCGCGGCAAGGTGCTCTCGGCGGAGGAGCTCGAGCAGGCGAAGACGTTCTACCGCTACTACGACGTGGACGGCGACGGCATCCCCCAGCGGAGCCTGCCGGGCGTGCATCCCAAGGGCGCGTATTTCACCCGCGGGTCGGGCCACAACAAGTTCGGGGCCTACACCGAGGACGCGGAGGAGTACCAGGAGGTGCTGGACCGCGTGGCCCGGAAGATCCAGGGCGCCGCGAAGGCCGTCCCGGCGCCGGTGGTGCAGAAGGCGCCCGGCGCGACGGTCGGGCTGGTGACGGTGGGCGGCTGCCACGGGGCCTGCGTGGAGGCGATCGACGTGCTGGCGCGCGAGGGCATCCACGTGGACTACATGCGGGTCCGCGGCTTCCCGTTCGGCGACGAAGTGCGGCAGTTCCTCGACGAGCACGACGTGAACTTCGTCGTGGAGCAGAACCGCGACGGGCAGCTCCGCAACCTGCTCATGCTCGACCTGGGCACGCCCCTCGCCAAGCTCGAGTCCGTCCGCTACTACGCGGGGTTCCCGATGAGCGCCCACCACGTGATCGAGGGCGTGAAGGCGAAGCTGGAGAAGGCGGCATGACGTACCTCGCGAAGCCCAAGGTCCACCACCCCTCGCTCAAGAAGAACGCGCTCGGGCTGACCCGGCGCGACTACGAGGGCGCCATCACGACGCTCTGCGCCGGCTGCGGCCACGACTCGATCACGGCCGCCATCGTGCAGGCGTTCTGGGAGCTCGACGTCGCGCCCCACACCGTGGCCAAGCTCTCGGGCATCGGCTGCTCGTCGAAGACGCCCGCGTACTTCCTCCGCGAGGCGCACGGGTTCAACAGCGTCCACGGCCGCATGCCGGCGATCGCCACCGGCGCCGCGGCCGCGAACCAGACCCTCACGCTCATCGGCGTCTCCGGCGACGGCGACTCGCTGTCCATCGGCCTGGGGCAGCTCTGCCACGCCATCCGGCGCAACGTGAACATGCTGTACGTGCTCGAGAACAACGGCGTGTACGGCCTGACGAAGGGGCAGTTCTCGGCCTCGGCCGATCCCGGCTCCGTGAGCAAGAAGGGCGAGGCCAACACGATGGAGGCCATCGACGGGGCGCTCCTCGCGATGACCCTCGGCGCCACCTTCGTCGCCCGCAGCTTCTCGGGCGACAAGGCGCAGCTCGTGCCGCTCCTGAAGGCGGGCCTCACGCACAAGGGCTTCGCGTTCATCGACGTCGTCTCGCCGTGCGTGACCTTCAACGATCACGAAGGCTCCACGAAGAGCTACGCCTACACCCGCGAGCACCAGGTGGAGGTCGTGCAGGCCGACTTCGTCGCCCCGCGCGAGGAGATCACCTCCGAGCAGGAGGCGGGCACGGCGAAGAGCGTGATGATGCACGACGGCAGCTGGGTCACGTTCCGCAAGGTGGCCCAGGACTTCGACCCGACGGACCGCGACACCGCGTACGCCTACATCCGCGAGCGGCACAAGGCCGGCGAGGTCCTGACGGGCCTGCTCTACGTGTCGCCCGATTCGCGTGACATGGCGGCCCAGAACGAGGTCGTGCCCGGCGCGCTGACGACCCTGCGGCACGACCAGCTGTGCCCGGGCAGCGCCGAGCTCGACAAGCTCATGGCGCGCTTCCGCTAGCGCGCGTCCGCCACCGCCCGTTCGGAGGGGCCGTCGGGCCCCGGCGTCCGGCCGCGCGCCGAGACGTACACCCACGCCGTGGCCCCGCTGGCGAGCGCGAGCTCCTGGCGCCGGTACATGGACGTCTCGTACAGGTCGGCCGCGAGCAGGTCCGCGCCCGTGAGGTCGTACACGGTGCCAGGCACCGCGTCGGCCGGTTCCCCCGTCGGCGTCACGTTCGGGTAGCGGGCCGAGCCCGCCGGCGCCCGCGGGTCCTCCACGGTCAGCATCGAGAGGACGTGGCCGGGCAGCGCGTCGGGCACGCCCGTCAGCGCGCGGCCGAACACGGCGCGCTGCACGTGTCCGTCCAGCAGGGTCCCGTAGGCGAACAGCCGGGGCATGCGGAAGTGTAGTGCGACCGGCCCCGCGCCGGAGCGGCGATCCGCGGACCCGGTCGGCCCTGCACATCCCGGCCGCGGTGGGGCCCGCAGCCGGACCGTACCGCCGGGCTCGCCTCGCGGGCCGCCCTCGTGAAACGATACGCGGGCTCGCCCGGTGCGGCGAGGCGGAGGTCCCCATGCACTCGTGGCTTCACCCGTGGCGCCGCATCGCGGCCCTGGCCGTGGCGGCCGGCCTCGTGGCCGTCGTGCACGCATCCGAACCCGGCGCCGACGATCCGGCCGCCGGCGCCACCCGCATGCTGCGCATGCCCACGGTGAGCGCGTCGCACATCGCGTTCGCCTACGCGGGCAACATCTGGATCGTCCCGCGCGCGGGCGGCATGGCCCGGCGGGTCACGAGCTTCCAGGGCCAGGCCACCAACCCGCAGCTGTCCCCGGACGGCCGCCAGCTCGCCTTCAGCGCCGACTACGCGGGGAATCCCGACGTCTACGTGGTGCCCGTCGACGGCGGCGAGCCGACGCGCCTCACCTGGCATCCGGGTGCGGACGTCGTGCAGGGCTGGTCTCCGGACGGCGCCCGGATCCTCTTCACGTCGGCGAGGGCCACCGCCGCGCCGAACGCGACGACGCGGTTCTGGACCGTGGCCGCGTCCGGCGGTCCCCCGGCGCCGCTGCCGCTGCCGCGCGGCTACCAGGGCAAGTTCTCCCCGGACGGCCGCGCCATCGCCTACCGCATGAACAGCTCGTGGGACGAGGAACGCCGCAACTACCGGGGCGGCCAGAACAAGGCGATCTGGATCGCCGACGTCTCCACCTGGGAGGTCGTCACGCCCCCGTGGTCGGGCTCGAAGGAGATGGACCCCGTCTGGCTCGACGGCACCGTGTACTTCCTGTCCGATCGCGACGGGGTCTCGAACGTGTGGTCCTACGCGCCGGCCACGAAGGCGCTCGCGCAGGTGACGCGCTTCACGGATTTCGACGTGAAGACGCTCGGCAGCGGCGGCGGCGCCCTCGTCTTCGAGCAGGCCGGCTACGTGCACCTCCTGGACCCGAAGGCGGGCAAGCCGGCCGTGGTGCCCATCACGGTGGCCGGCGACTTCCCGTGGATGATGCCCCACTGGGAAGACGTGACGGCGCGAATGACCAGCCTGGACCTCTCGCCCACCGGCAAGCGGGTGCTCGTCGAGGCCCGCGGCGAGATCTTCACGATTCCCGGGGACAAGGGCGACATCCGGAACCTCACCCGCACGAGCGGCGCGGCCGAGCGCGAGCCGGCCTGGTCGCCCGACGGGCGCTTCGTCAGCTACTTCAGCGACGCCAGCGGCGAGTACCGCCTCGTCATCGAGTCCCAGGACGGCCTCGCGCCGCCACGCGAGATCGCGCTCGCGAAACCCACGCGTTATTACTCGCCGGCCTGGTCGCCGGACAGCCGGAAGCTGCTCTACTCCGACACGAACCTCAACGTGTGGGTGCTGGACGTCGAAACCGGCGCCGCGAAGATCGTCGGACGCGATCCCTGGATGGTGCCTTCGCGGACGCTGGCGCCGTCGTGGAGCCCGGACAGCCGCTGGGTGGCCTTCGCCTCGCGGCTCGACACGCTCTACCGCGCCATCGTCGTCGCGAACGTGGAGACCGGCGAGCAGCGCCAGATCACGGACGGCCTCGCCGACGCCACCTACCCGGTGTGGGACGCGAGCGGCCGGTACCTGTGGTTCCTGGCGTCCACGGACTTCGGCCTCGCGTCGCAGTGGCTCGACATGACGTCGTACGAGCACCTCCAGACGTTCGGCCTGTACGTCGCGCTCCTCCGCAAGGGCGACCCGAGCCCGCTCCTGCCCGAGAGCGACGAGGACGCCGGCGTCGGCGCGAAGAGCGAGCCGACGCCCCTCACCGCCTCGACGCAGCCGGTCACCATCGACTTCGACGGCCTGCAGCAGCGGGTGATCCCCGTGGCGGGCGTGCCCGAGCGGCAGTACTCGCGGCTGGCCGCCGGCGCGGCCGGCACGGTCTTCTACCTGGAAGCGCCGCCCGTGGCGCAGCGCGGCGGTCCGCCGCCGGCCACCGGCAGCACGCTGCACCGCTACCGCCTGAGCGACCGGCGGGCCGTCACCTTCGCGCCGAACGTGGCCGCCTTCGCGGTGAGCGCCGACGGCAAGCAGCTCGTGTACCGACGGCCGTCGGCGCCGGGCGGCGGCGGCCGCCCGCCCGCGGCGCCCACCCTGCACCTCGTGGCGGCCGACGGCGCCGTGCCCGAGAACGGGAGCGGCCGGCTGTCGGTCACGCTCCGGATGGACCTCGACCAGATCGGAA
>JBFWXO010000064.1:0-30917 GCA_050187355.1 Vicinamibacterales bacterium | reverse complement strand
CATCGTCCAGCCGCGCACGCTGTCGGCGCGCATCACGCGGCACTTCTGACCGGGGACCGGCGGCCGCGCTAGCGCCGCTCGTCCCGGTAGAAGCGGATGAGATCGAGGGGCGGCGGCGTATGCCCCATGGCCCGGATCATGGCCGCGGCCTGGCCGCGATGGTGCGTGCCGTGGTTGACCACGTGCAGGACGATCTGCCAGAGCGGCGTCCGGTGCGTATTGCCCCGCAGGTCGTGGTACTCGAGGTCGCGCGCCGGATCCTCCACCGTCGCGACCCACGACAGCCAGCGGTCCATCAGCGCGGGCCATTCCTGCTGCAGGACGGCCAGGTGCATGTCCACGGCCGGGTCGACGAAGACGCCTGGCGGTGCGCCCTCGATGCGGCCGAGCCACACGCGGTCGGCCGCGTAGACGTGGGTCAGCGTGCCGAGCACGTGCTTGTCGGCACTCTTGAAGTCCCGCGTGAGTTCCTCGGGCGTCAGCATGGCCGCGGCGTCGACGATCCGCGCCGACGCCCAGGCGGCGTAGCGCAGGTGCGTCCGCAGCGTCTCGACGGGCACGCTCATGACAGTCCTCCCCGGTCCCCGGCCCGTGGTCCTAGTCGCTATCTCTACCGAGGCAGCCGATCGGGCATGTCGGCCACCACGTAGGCGACGACGGCAATGGCCGCGGCGGCCTTCGACACCTCGTCGGGCGCGATGCGGTCCACCGTGTCGGCGGGCGTGTGGTGAATCGTGAAGTAGCGGGTCGAGTCGCCGTTGTAGGCCATCATCGGCACCCCGCCAGCCTGCGCAATCGGGCCGATGTCGGCGCCGCCGCCCCCGGGGCCGATGCCGCCGAGCCCCAGCGGGGCGAGCAGCGTGCCGATGTCGTCGATGTAGCGGCGGGCCGCCGCCGGACCGGTGAAGCCGAGGCTCGCCGGCGCGAACACGCCCGAGTCCGACTCGAGCGCCAGGACATGGTCTCCGGCCTTGTCGCGGTACGCGTCGCGGTACGCGGTGCCTCCGCGCAGGCCGTTCTCCTCGTTCGTGAAGAGGCCGACCCGGACCGTCCGCCGGGGCTGGATGCCCAGCGACTTCATCAGCCGCAGGGCCTCCCACGTGACCACGCAGCCCACGCCGTTGTCCGACGCGCCCGCGCCGACGTCCCACGAGTCGAAGTGACACCCGACGAGCACGATCTCGCCGGGCCGCTCCCGGCCGACGATCTCGCCGAAGACATTGGCCGATTCCACGTCGGCCTCGAAGTGCGCTTCCATGCGGAGCCGGAGGCGGACGCGGACGCCGCGATCGCTCAGGCGCTGGATGCGGTTGGCGTCCTCGGCGGCGATGGCGGCCGTCGGGATCCTGACCACCGCATCGCCGTAGTTCATGCCGCCCGTGTGCGGCGTCCTCAGCCCCATCGGACCAACCGCGCGCACGAGCGCCGCCACGGCGCCGTGCCTGGCGGCGGCCGTGGCCCCGCCCGATCGATAGGCGACCGTGTCGCCGTAGTTCGTGAAGGGGACGTTGAAGAGCACGATCTTCCCCTTGGCCTCGGCGGCCCGGCGGTCGAGCTCCTTGAAGTCCTTCACGACCAGGACGTCCGCCTCGAGGCCCGCCGGCGGTGTCGCCACGCTGCCGCCGAGGCCGAGCATGACGACGGGATGCTCGGGCGGGTCCACGATGACGGCGCTCTCCTGCCCGCGCACCCAGCGAGGCACCATCACCTTCTCGGCGCGGACGTTCGCGAGGCCGTCCTTCTTCATGGTCGCCTCCGCCCACCGGATGGCCCGCGCGAGGTTGGGCGTCCCGGCCAGCCGGTTGCCGAACGTGTCGGTGAGTTCCGCCAGCCGCTGCCACGCGAAGTCGTCGGCCTGGGCGGCGGCCATCAGCCGCGTGGCGTTGTCGCGGAAGGGAGTGATCCAGGCGGAATCCTGGGCCTGGCGGGCGGACGGCACGGCACTCGCCGCGGCGACCGCGGCGACGGCAAGGAGGACGAGACGACGCATGGCCGACATTCTAGTGGGCGCTCCGTCTCATCCGTACACCGATCTCGGCGGACGAGCCGCGGTGGCTCGTCCGTCCGGCCGCGAGCGGCGTGCTACTTTCTGGGAATCATGACGAGACGAGCGGCGATCGCGGCGGGGCTGGCGTGGGGACTGGTGGCGGGCCTGTGGCCGGGTCTGGCCTTCGCCCAGGGCGGCACGATCACGGGCGTGGTGACCACGGCCGCGAAGGCGCCGCGTCCGCTGCGCGTGACGCTGGACGCGAAGGTGTGCGGCGCCACCCTGCCCGATGAGTCCATCGTCGTCGGACCCGATGGCGGCCTGGCGAACGTGGTCGTGCGCCTCACGGGCGTCAAGGCGACCGCGCCGTATCCGGATCCCCACGTCACCAACGAGAAGTGCCGCTTCTCACCGCGCGTGCAGCTCGCGCGCCCGGGCGCGCCGACCAGGACGTCGAGCAAGGATCCGCTGCTCCACACGACCAACGCCCAGCAGGAGGGCGGCCGCACGCTCTTCAACGTCGGCCTGCCGGTGCCGGACATGGTCGTCACCCGTCCGCTGAACGGCCCCGGCCTGGTCCGCATCACCTGCAACACGCATACGTGGATGCGCGGCTACATCATCGTCACCGAGGACGCGGCCGCCGTGACGGGCGCCGACGGGCGCTTCACGCTCACCGGGATCCCGCCGGGCACCTACGAGCTCACCGTGTGGCATGAGACTCTCAAGGTGGCACCCCAGCGCGTGACAGTGAAGGCCGGAGGCACGACGACCCTGTCGCTCACCGCGACGAAGTAGCGGCGGACGCCCGTCCGCGCCCGGCCGGATGTTGGCGCGGGCTGTGCTTAGAATTGAGTCGATACCTCCTGTCAGGAGCCCGCGATGCCCTCGATGGATCTCCGCCGCCCGTTGCTTCCGCTCGCCACCGCCGCCGTCGTGCTGGGGACGATGGTCATCACGGCGCAGACGGTCATCACGCCCCCGAAGAACAAGTACACGCCGGAGCAGGACGTCGAGCTGGGGCGCGAAGCCGCCGCCGAAGTGCGGCGGGAATACCCGATCATCTCGGACGACCAGATCTCGGGCTACCTCGACCGCGCCGGGCGCGCGCTGGTCGCGGCCGCCCCGCGCAACCTGAACAACCCCGTCTTCGAGTACTCGTTCACGCCCGTCAACCTGAAGGAAATCAACGCGTTCGCCCTGCCCGGCGGACCGATGTTCGTGAACCGCGGCATGTTCGACGCCGCCGAGGACGAGGGCGAGGTGATCGGCGTGATGGCGCACGAGCTGTCGCACGTGCTGCTCCGCCATGGCACCGCGAACGCCACCAAGGCGCAGCGCTTCCAGATCGGCGCCGTCGCCGGCGCCATCGCCGGCGCCATCATCGGCGGCGGCTGGGGGGAGGCGATCGCACAGGGCTCGCAGTTCGGGCTCGGCACGTGGCTCCTCAAGTACAGCCGCGAGTACGAGAAGCAGGCGGACCTGCTCGGGGTCCAGATCATGGCGCGAGCGGGCTACGACCCCAGGCACCTGGCGCACATGTTCGAAGCGATCCAGAAGGAGTCGCAGGGCAAGACGCCGCCCCAGTGGCTCAGCAGCCACCCGGACCCCGGCAACCGGATCCAGTACATCAACCAGGAAGCGGCCAAGGTCGCGATCGGCGACCGGCCGACCGTGGCGGGCTACTCGTCCGCCAAGTCCCGATTCGCGGCGATGCCGCCGCCGCTGTCGATGGCCGATATCGCCAAGGCGGGAAGCCGGGAGGGCGGCGGTTCGGGCGGCAGCGCGCCGGCGTCGGTCGGCACCGTGGGCGAACCGGTGCCGCCGCCGGCTTCGCAGTACAAGACGGCGAAGGGCGGCCAGCTCTTCCAGGTGAGCGTGCCCGCGAACTGGACGGCCGTCAACGGCAACAACGCGGTGAAGTTCGTCCCGCAGAACGCCCTCGGCACCTATCGCGGCCAGAGCGTCTTCACGCACGGCGTGGAGGTGGGCGTCACGCGCGCCGCGTCGCGCGATCTGAGCGACGCCACCGACGCCTTCGTGAACGCCATCGTCCGGAGCAACCCCGGCATGCGGGTGTCGGACTCGCAGCGGGCCGTGCGCATCTCACGCCGGTCGGGACTCGGCACCCAGCTCGTGGGACGTTCCGCCCTCGGCGACGCCGAGCGGGTCGGCGTCTACACGACGCTCCTCGCCGACGGCAGCCTGTTCTACTACCTCACCGTCGTGCCCGCCGACGACGCGCCCATCTACGACAGCGCGTTCGAACGCGTGGGCAGCTCGATTCAGCTGAACGACCGCTGAGCGCCCGCTGCCGCCGGGCGCCGCCGCGGGCCGGCCGCCGCCCGGCGAGATGGGTACAATGGCCGGTCATGCGCACCGCCGCGGCTGTTCTCCTCACGGCCCTCGCCCTCGGGGGCCTCGTCTCGGCCCAGGACTCCGGGAATCAGGAGCGCCAGTTCATGACGCGCGTGCGTCGCCTCACCGTCGAGGGCCGACGGGCCGGCGAGGGGTACTGGTCCCCGGACGGGAAGCGCCTGGTGTTCCAGAGCGAGCGGGAGCCGGGCAATCCCTTCTATCAGATGTACGTGCTGGACCTGACGACGGGCGACACCACGCGCATCTCGCCCGGCCTGGGCAAGACCACCTGCGGGTTCTTCCGGCCCGGCACCGACGAGATCGAGTTCGCCTCCACCCACCACGATCCGAAGTCCAAGCAGTACCAGGACGAGGAGCTCGCGTTCCGCGCGTCAGGCAAGGAACGCCGGTACTCGTGGGACTACGACCCGGAGATGGAGATCTACGCCTACGAGGAAGGCACGAAGCAGCTCACGCGCCTGACCAACGCGCGCGGCTACGACGCCGAGGCCGGCTACTCGCCCGATGGCCGGTGGATCGTCTTCTCGTCAACCCGCGGCGCCTACGATCACGCGCTCACGGCCGCCGAGAAGAAGCAGCTCGAGACCGACCCGTCGTACTTCGCCGAGATCTACGTCATGAAGGCCGACGGCTCGGATCAGCGCCGGCTCACGAACGTCCCCGGCTACGACGGCGGCCCCTTCTTCACGCCCGACGGCAGGCACATCCTCTGGCGCCGCTTCGACGAGAGCGGCCTCATCGCCAACGTCTGGATGATGAATCCCGACGGATCGGGCGCGACGCAGATCACGGACTTCAAGGCCATGAGCTGGGCGCCCTACATGCACCCCTCGGGCGAGTACATCCTGTTCGCCTCGAACAAGCTCGGCTTCGAGAACTTCGAGATCTTCATGGTGGACCCGGCGGGCGCCAAGGAGCCCGTCCGCGTCACCTACTCCGACGGCTTCGACGGCCTGCCCGTGCCGTCGCCCGACGGCACCCAGATCGCCTTCACCTCGTCGCGTTCGGGCGGCGGCGCCGGCCAGATCTTCCTGGCCCAGTGGAACCATCAGGCCGCGCTGGCCGCCATCAAGGCCGCCCCGCCGAGGAAATAGCAGGCCCGCCAACATGACCCGTCACACGCTTCGCTTTGTCGCCGCCGTCGTCGCCCTGGCCGCGGCACACGCCGCCTTCGCGCAGTCCCCCCCGGCATCGAAGACCCGCGCCGACGTGACGACGCTCGCCTCGGACCGGCTCGGCGGCCGGCAGGCGGGCTCCGAGGGCGCGGCCCTCGCGGCCGACTACCTCGTGGCCGAACTGACGAAGATGGGGGCGCGGCCGCTGCCGGGCCAGCGGGACTTCCGGCTGCCGTTCAGCTTCACGGCCGGCGTAAAGGACGGCGGCTCGTCGCTGACCGTCGGCGGGACCGCGTTCGGCCGACCCTCCGAAGTGCAGGCGCTCTCGTTCGCCGACAACGCGGAGGTGAGCGGCGAGGTGGTGTTCGCCGGCTACGGCCTGGTGGTGCCCGATTCGCAGAACTTCGGCTACGACAGCTACGCCACGCTCGACGTGAAGGACAAGATCGTCGTGGTGCTCCGCTACTTCCCGGAGGACGCGGACGCCCAGACGAAGCAGATCCTGGCGCGGTATGCCGATCTCCGCTACAAGGCGATGCAGGCGCGCCAGCGCGGGGCCAAGGCGCTGCTCGTCGTGACGGGCCCCCGCTCCCCCAACGCCGGCGAGACGATTCCCATGAGCTTCGACACGGCGCTGGCCGGGTCGGGCATCGTGGCGGCCAGCGTCTCGGCCGCCGTCGCCGAGCGCCTGTTCTCGGGCGTGAAGGACAAGACCCTCGAGCAGGTCCAGCAGGCCTTCGACTCCGGCAACCCGCACGTGGCGGGCTACGCCCTGCCCGGCGTCCAGGTCACGGTGAAGACGGCCGTCATCCGGGAGAAACAGGAGGGGTTCAACGTGGTGGGCTACCTGCCCGCCACGCTGCGGGTCGCCCTGCCGAAACCGTGGGTGACGCTGGGCGCGCATTACGATCACCTCGGCCGCGGCAGTCACGGCAACTCGCTCGCCGCCAAGGAGGACGCTGGCAAGATCCACCACGGTGCCGACGACAACGCGTCCGGCACGGCCGCCGTCCTGGCCGCCGGCCGGGAGCTGGCCGCCAGGAAGGCGCGCTCGCGGCACGTCATGCTCGCGTTCTGGTCCGCCGAGGAGATCGGGCTCATCGGCTCCAACGCGTTCGTCACGACCCCCCCGGTGCCCAACGACCAGATCGCGGCCTACTTCAACTTCGACATGGTCGGGCGCATGCAGGACAACAAGCTCACCGTGCAGGCCGTGGGCACGAGCCCCGGCTGGAAGGCCCTGATCGAGCGCGCCAACGTGGCGGCGGGCTTCGAGCTCGTGCTGCAGGACGATCCGTACCAGCCCACCGACGTCGCCAGCTTCAACCAGGCCGGCGTGCCGAGCCTGGCCTTCTTCACGGGCACGCACGTGGACTACCACAAGCCCAGCGACACGGCCGACAAGATCAACTACGAGGACCTCGATCGCGTGGTGGACTTCGCCGTGGCGCTCGCCAGCCGCGTCGGCGATCAGCCCGAGACGCTCGCCTTCGCGAAGGTCGAGCAGGCGATGCAGGGCGGCGGGGGACGGGCGGGCGTCCGCATCTTCACCGGGACGATCCCGGATTACGCCACCGACGTGAAGGGCCTGCTGCTGAGCGGCGTCATCGGCGGCGGACCGGCGGAGCAGGCGGGGCTCCACAAGGGCGACGTCATCGTCCAGATCGGCGACCAGACCATCGCCAACATCTACGACTACACCTACGCGCTCGAGGTGCTGAAGATCGGACAGCCGGTGCGGCTCGTCTACACGCGCGGGGGCGAGCGCCGGGAGACGACGCTCACGCCGGCGGCGCGCAAGTAGCGATGCCCCTCCCGCCGCTGTCCGGCCAGTTCGTCGCCGTCGGCCTGGCCGACGGCTTCGCCCCTGGCGGGCACTTCGTGAAGGTGGAAGGCCGCCACGTCGCGCTCTTCCGCCTCGCCGACGGGTTCCACGCCCTCGACAACCTCTGCCTGCACCAGGCGGGGCCGCTCTGCGAGGGCGCCATCGACGCGCACGACGAGGTGACCTGCCCGTGGCACGGCTGGAGCTACGAGATCCGGACGGGGCGCCTCGTGCAGGACCCGCACGTCGGTGTCACGCGGCACGACGTCCGCGTGGTGGACGGCCAGGTCGAGGTCCGGCTGAACGGCTGATCGAGGCCGGCCCGGCCGGCCCACGCCCGGCGGCGCCGGGCGCCCGTTGGCTGTGCTACCCTCCCGCCCATGGCTGAGATGGCGCGCATCCGACGCTCGTGGGTGGCCGCTCCGATTCTGGCGTCGATGCTCCTCGTGGGCGTTGCCGCGGGACAGGAGGCGGCGACCGGCACCTGGGACCTCGACGTGGACAGCCCGCAGGGCACGATGAAGGCCGGCCTCGTCCTGGCCGTCGACGGCGACACCGTCAAGGGCTCGATTGCCAGCGAGATGGGCGAGACCGCCTTCACCGGCACCGTCAAGGCCGGCACGGTCGCGTTCACCTTCGACATGGCCGGACCCCAGGGGGCGATGACCATTCGGGCCACGGCTACCGTGAGCGGCAACGAGATGAGGGGCGAGTTCGACTTCGGATCCGGCGTCGCGCCCTTCACCGGCAGGCGGACCGAGCGCTGACCCGCCCGGCCCCCGTGGACGCCGGCCCCGGAGGAACCTCGGGCCCCGGCCGTCGAAGCTGCCCGCGGGACGGGCGGCGGCCGCCTAGACGCCGAGCCCGGCGGCGCCCCATTCCGCCGCGTGGGTGTCCGACTGGAAGAGCTTCGTGAGATCCACGACCACCGACTCACCGCTGCGGCTGACCGCGTAGCGGTCCATGTTGCGGGTCGCCCGGCCCGAGATGAACGTGCCGTCGGGCGTATAGCGCGAACCGTGGCGCGCGCACTGGAACCGCTGATCGCCCTGGCGCCAGCGAAGCGCGGTGTTCTCGTGGGGGCACGCCAGCGGGAAGGCGTAGACCTTCTGGTGGAACCTCACCAGGATGATCTGCTCCTTCTTGTCGATCGAGACGCCGTCGGCGGCCGGCACCGGATAGCTGAGGGTCGTCTGTCCGATCCGCTCGCCCGCCGCCTCGCCGACGACGCGTGTGCCGAGCGCGTGCGCCCAGTCTTCGCTGACCGCCAGCGCGGCCATGAGGCCGGAGAGACGGCCGAAGAACGATCGCCGCGAGCCGAGCGCACAGCCCGCGCAGTTCGAGGAGGGTGCCGCTGCTTTCATGCTGCCGCCGTCAACCAGATGCCGACGAACACGACCACCAGCCACAGCGCGGCACTCGCCGCGGCCGGAAGGGCCAGGCGCGTCCAGGACCCGCCGACGGAGCGCTCCAGGGCTGCCTCCGCGGTCAGGAGCACGACGCCGTTGCCGAGCAACAGGCCCACGAGGCCGATCTTCAGCCAGAAGAGATTCGAGGAAAGGAACGTGTCCAGGTCCGCGGCCGTCATCAGCACGCCGCTCAGCGCCATCAGGGCGAGCGCGGGAACGACGACACGATGCGAACCTCGGAGTTCCTCCAGCAGCGCGCGGCGGGTGTCGCGGCCTGCGCTCGCGGCGCCCAGGACCTTGCGATCGAGGGCGATGGCCGAGCCGCCGCCCACCATGGCCGAGGCCAGGTGGACGTAGCGCACGGCGACCGAGGCGAGCTGGTGGTCGCCGTAATAGCTGGACCAGGACGAGATGAGCGGTTCGAGCGCGGCGGGTACGGCCATGGTCACTGCCCGAGCAGCATGAGGAGGTAGCCCGCCGTCGCCACGCCCATCGACGTGATCGCCACCGACTTGTGCAGCGACCGGTTGCCGCCGCCGTCGTTGGTGGGTGCGAGCATGCCCGTGGCCACGAAGCCGGCGTCCGACGCGAGCATCAGGATGCCGTGGAGGAAGCGGCGCTTGCGGTTCGCCGGGTCGTTCCGGCCCTCCCACAGGTTCCACACGCCCGTGACCGTGTTGACGCCGAACAGGCCGACCATCGTCGTGGCGATGGCGGCGTGCGACGCCCGCACCGCCTCCGGCGCCCGTCCTTCGTCGAGCTTGTTGCCCAGGAGATACTGCGCGCCGAAGAGCGGCAGGGTCAGGAAGCTCGCGTAGCGATGGATCCTGGCGCGCAGCTCGTAGCCGTCGCTGTAGGTGTAGGCGACGGGGCGCCGCACCGGCGCCTGCGCGACGGCCGAGGCGAGGCCGGCGGCGCTCACGTCGACGGCGACGGCGGGAAGCGCCGGCGCGTCGGCGGCGCCCGGGCCCGCCCCGAAGTCCACGCGCCACACGCCGGGGTCGCCCGCGGCGGTGGGAGCGGCGGCCGGCTCCGCCCCGAAGACGACGGTGAGCGGCGCGAGATCGGACGTGGCAGCGCTGGCCGGCGCGGCCGCGGCAATCTGCCAGGCGACGGCGGCGGCCAGTACCCAGGGGCTGGCTGTTCGTGACATGCGGATCCTCGATGCGGCTAGCGGTTTTCCCGGGCCTGGAACTCCACGACCCAGCGGCGCACGAGCTCCGCCTTCGCCGCGGCGTCGCCGCGCCAGTAGCGATACATGGCGCCGTTGCGGCCGGACTGCCGGATCAGGTTGGAGTTGGCGTTCCCGGGTGTGAGGTTGCGGAGGACGTTCTGGTAGGTGGAGAGGTCCACGTTGTGTTCGCGGCGCCGGGGACCGTGGCACTCGACGCAGTCGGCGTCGAGAATCGGCTTGATGTCCTGCACGTACCCGATCGTCGCGCCGCCGCCGGGATTCGTTTCGGCCCCCCCGAGCACCACCGTGGGACCTGTCAGGTTGCCGCCCGGGCCATCCCCGCACCCCGCGGCCGCCACCGCCAACGCCACCCCCATCACCACGCCGAGACGACTCACGCCTGTGTGCTCCCGAAAGCGGACGCTTGGTCGCCCGCGAGACCCTCGTCAGCAACAGGCGTGCCGAGACGGACTGACGTTGGACGCGCGATCCTTCGGGCGGAGTCCGCGGACTCGTCCACTACGGTGGGCACGACGTGCAGGACGATTCCCCGTCAGTAGGCGGCGAGGAGCCGGGCCGCGCGCTCGATCTCGGCCTCGCTCACGAGGAAGTACTCCTCGAGCGGCGGAGCGTACGGCACGGGCGTATCGAGCGCGCCGAGAATGCGGACCGGCGCGTCGAGCCACTCGAAGGCCTCTTCCTGGATGATGGCGGCCACGCTTTCGCCGATGCCGCCGGTGCGGGAGTCTTCGTGCACGACGAGCACGCGTCCCGTGTGTCTGGCAACGGCCAGGACCGCGTCGTGGTCGAGCGGCGCCAGCGTCCGCAGGTCGAGCACCGAGGCCTCGATGCCGTCCTTCGCCAGCGTCTCGGCCACCCGCAGGCACTCGTGGACGTACGCGCCGTATGACACGAATGAAAGGTGGCGGCCCGCACGGCGGAGGGCGGCCTTGCCGATCGGCGTGGGTGCGGGCGCGGCCTCCGCCAGCGTCTGCTTGATCCGCGGGTCCCGGTAGAGCGTGATGTGTTCGTAATAGAGGACGGGGTCGGGATCGGCGACGGCCGCGGCCATGAGGCCGCGAGCGTCCTCGGGGGTGGACGGCACGACGATCTTCAGTCCGGGCGTGCGGTAGAACCACGGCTCGGTGTTCTGGCTGTGGTACGGACCCGCATGGCGGAGGCCGCCCCACGGCATCCTGACGACCATCGGCACCTCGCCGCCCCACCGGTACCGGATCTTGGCGGCGTTGTTCACGAGCTGGTTGAAGCCCGTGGCCACGAAGTCGTTGAACTGCATCTCGCCGATCGGCCGCTGTCCCGCGAGCGCCGCGCCCACGCACACGCCCAGCACCGCGCCCTCGGCCAGCGGCGAGTTCAGGATACGGTCGCCGTACGCCTCGAGCAGGGGCCGCAGGAGCAGGAACGCATTGCCGTAGACGCCGCCCACGTCTTCGCCGTAGACGAACACGCGCGGATCCGCGGCCAGGGCGTCGCCGACCCCGAGCATGACCGCGTCGAGGAACGTCCGGCCCTTCTTGTCGAACGGGGCCGACGGCTCGAGCGGCGGCAGGGGCGGCACGTCGAGGCCCGTCGCGCGCCGGCCCGGCTCCAGCACCTCCACGCGCACGCGCGGCGGCTCGTCCTTGAACACGCCGACGCTCGCCGACGACGGCTCCGGCCACGGCTCCTCGATCACGCGCCGGGCCTGCGCCTCGACCAGCGCGTCGGCCCAGGCCCGCTGGCGGGCCAGTTCTCCGCTGTTGATGACGCGCTCGGCTTCCAGGCGGGCGGCATACCGGGCAATGGGATCGCGCGCCGCCCAGAAGTCGTACAACGCCGGGTTCGCGTAGCCGCCGTCCTGCAGGGGCGCGTACTCCCACGACGGGTGCGGGTCCTTGCCCAGGTAGAGCATGTCGTCGTGATGCGCGTGTCCGCACATCCGCATGGCGACCAGTTCGATGAGGGATGGCCCCGCGCCGGCGCGCGCCCGCTCGGCCGCCCAGGTGAAGGCGGCCGCCACGGCGTCGGCGTCGGTGCCGTCCACCGTGATGCCGGGCACGCCGTACCCGATCGCCTTGTCGGCGAACACGCGCACCGCCGAGGTGTCGTGCACGGGCGTGGACAGCGCCGTCTGGTTGTTCTCGATGCAGAACACCGCCGGCAGTTTGCGCGCGGCGCAGAGGTTGATGGCTTCGTGCCACTCGCCGAGCGAGCTGCCGCCCTCCCCGATGAACGAGAACGCCACGCGGCCCGACGCGTCCCGCCCGAACGCCATCGCCATGCCCGCGGCGGTCAGCGAGCCGACGGCGAGCGGTGCCGCAGCCGGCAGCACGCCCCAATCGAAGTCTCCCGTGTGGAGATCCTTGCCGTGCATGGGCGGCCCGGCCTTCCCCATCTGCGCCCGCAGCACCTGCGCGACGGCGTCCTCGTCCCCGCGCATCGCCAGCGCGATGCCCAGGTCGCGGATCACGGGCGCCACGACGTCGCCGTTCCAGCGGCCGTCGGGCGTGCGGTACCTGGGCCCGCGGCGGAGCCGGATGCCCCCGGCGTAGATGGCCTCCTGCCCCAGCGATCGGAAGCCCTTGCCCTGGAAGGCCTTGATGCCCCAGCGCACCTCGCCGCCGGCGAAGAACTGCTTCAGGCGGTTGTCGACGGCCCGGGTCAGGCACATCCCGCGGAGGATCTCCTTCCGCTCGTCGTTGGTCAGCGAGGCGGCAATCGCCTCCCGCTGCAGCCACCCGTCGCACGCCTCGACGACCTGCGCCCGGGCCTGCTCCAGCCGCCGGATGGCGGTGACGCCCGGCGTGGTCTCGTCGAGGGCCTCCCCGCCCGTCAGGTGGTGGTAGAGCTTGCTGGCCAGTTCCCGCCGGAACGCAGGCCGCAGCGCGTCGAGGCCGGCCTTGTCGCGGGGCTTGAGCCGGCCGCCGCCGGCGGACTCGAAGACGTCGAGGACGACGCGGAGCAGCGCGGGATGCTGTTCCGCGACGAACGCCCCGAAGCGCGCGGTGACGCTCGGGGGACCGAGGACGGGTGCCGATCGGGCCATGCGGGCGTCAATTGTACGGCGGACCAAAAACGAACGGGGAGTCGAGGCGGCCCCTCGACTCCCCGCGCGGACGACACGCGGCCCCGGGGCCGCTACTGCTGCGGCTGCGAGGCCGTGCCCTGGCGCACGGTCGGATAGGAGTAGCCGAACTCCGCCTTCATCTGATCGAGGTAGGTCTTGTACTTCGTGTGATCGAAGTAGTACTTCCGCATCTCGGGCCGGTAGCGGTCCATGATGGCCTTGTTGAGGTGGATGGCGGGCTGATCGCCCGGCCGGATGAGCGGCGTGTACTGCCGCTGCTTCAGCTGCACGTTCTGGAAGTAGTCCTTGGCCGACTGGACCAGCTCGGGCCGCGTCATGAGCTCGATGAGCGTCATGGCCTGGGCGCGCGCGCCGTAGTTCACGCCCTTGTGCGCGATCGGCGTGGCCATCGGGATGGCGTTGGCCCAGTTGTGGCCGGGCCCGGCCTGGAAGTTGGCCGGGAACGAGAGCGACACCGTCGGCACGTTCCACGAGATGTCGCCGATGTCGTCGGATCCGCCGCCCCGCTTGTCGTCGTCGGGGATCTCCTCCCGGCCGCGCAGGTCCCGGATCTCCTTGGCCAGCCCGATGACGGGCACCTTCAGCTCGCGCTGCGTGGCCTCGGCGAGCGCGATGTCGTCGGCGCTCCACGTCGGCAGGCCGACCTTCACGATGTTGGCGTGGAGCGTCTCGGCCATCGTCTTGTTCATGTGCGACGGCCAGGCCGACCCCAGCACGCGCGACGTCCACGTGGTGTTCGTCATGAGCGACGCGCCCTGGGCCATCTTGTCGGCGATGTCCCACATGTTCTTGATGTTCTCGTAGGTCGTCTCGCGGAAGTAGTACCAGATGCCCGCGTTGCGCGGCACCACGTTCGGCTGGTCGCCGCCGTTCGTGATCACGGAGTGCGAGCGCTGCTGCAGGCGCAGGTGCTCCCGCCGGTAGTTCCAGCCCACGCTCATCAGCTCGACCGCGTCCGCGGCCGACCGGCCGCGCCAGGGCGCGCCGGCGCTGTGCGCGGTCTCGCCCTCGAAGAGGTATTCCACCGACACGAGGCCGTTGCCGGCGCTGTCGCCCCAGCTCGTGCCGAGGTTGGACCCGACGTGGTTGTACATCACCAGGTCCACGTCCTTGAACAGCCCGGAGCGGACGTAATAGGCCTTGGTCCCGAGCTGCTCCTCGGCGATGCCGGGCCAGATCATGATGGTGCCTGGCAGCTTCTCGCGCTCCATCACGCGCTTCACGGCCAGCGCGGCCACGATGTTGAGCGGCGTGCCGGAGTTGTGCCCTTCCCCGTGGCCGGGCGCGCCCTCGACGATCTGGTCGCGGAAGGCGACGCCCGGCTTCTGGGACGCCTGCGGAATGCAGTCCACGTCCGAGCCGAGGGCGATGACGGGCCGGCCGCTGCCCCACTTCGCCACCCATGCGCTGGGGATGCCGGCCACCCCGGTCTCGATGCTGAAGCCGTTGTCCTTGAGGACGCCGGTCAGGTACTTCTGCGTCTCGAACTCCTGGAAGCCGAGCTCGCCGTAGCTGAAGACGGTGTCGGTCATCACCTGGCCCAGATCGAACATGGCCTGCGACGAGACGTCGGCCAGGACCTGGTCCTTCAGCTTCTCAACACGCGGGTCGGCGGGCGCCGCGGCGGGCTTGGCCGCAGCGGGCTGCGTTGCCGGGCCCCGACGTTGACCCGCCGCGGGGACCGCCACGGCGATGACCACCGCGAGGCCCGTTGCCGCCACCGAGAGAACTGCTGTGCGGTTCATTCCACTCCTCCATCGTCGGGCGTCGCGCCGGACACGCGAGACGCTGAACGCCCGGAGTTCCCGCGGATTATGGCACCTGCGACCCGCCTCCGGACGTTACAGCGGGAGACATCCCGCTCCGGCGGCGAGCTCGGCCGTCCGGTGGCCCGCCTCCGCCCCGGTGCGGGGCGCGGTGCCGCCAGCGGCCCACCCACGACGACGCCCGGCGCGCGAATCCCGTAGAATCGGCCCCATGCGCTCCGCCCTCGTCATGCTCTGTGCGGCAGCCGCCGCCGTCCTCGCGATGCCGCCCACCCACCTCGACGCCCGGCAGGACCCGCTCGCCCGCGCCAGGGCCCTGCACGAACAGGTGCCCCTCATCGACGGGCACAACGACTACCCGTGGGCGCTCCGCAGCCTGGATCCGGGCCGCGATCTCGCGAAGGCGGACATCACGAAGAGCGTGCCGTCCCTCATGACCGACATCCCGCGGCTGCGGGAGGGCGGCCTGGGCGGCCAGTTCTGGTCGGTCTACGTACCGTCGACGATGCCGGCGCCGGAAGCCGTGGTGGCCACGCTCGAGCAGATCGACGTGGTGCACCGCATGGTGAAGCGGTGGCCCGAAACCTTCGAGCTGGCCCTCACCGCCGACGACGTGGAGCGCGCGTTCAAGCGCGGCCGCATCGCCTCGATGATCGGCATGGAGGGCGGCCACTCGGTGGACAGCTCGCTGGCGACGCTCCGCATGATGTACGCGCTGGGCGCGCGTTACATGACGCTCACCCACAACAACAACACGCCGTGGGCCGACGCGGCCGCGGACACGCCGGCGCACGGCGGCCTCACGAAGTTCGGCGAGGAGATGGTGCGCGAGATGAACTGGCTCGGCATGCTCGTGGACCTGAGCCACGTGTCGCCCGACACCATGGAGGACGCCCTCCGCGTGGCGGCGGCGCCCGTCATCTTCTCGCACTCGTCGGCCAGGGCCGTCGCCGACGTGCCGCGCAACGTCCCGGATGCCATCCTGCGGCAGCTCCCGACGAACGGCGGCGTCGTGATGGTGAGCTTCGTGCCCGGCTTCACCTCGCCCGAGGTCGTGGCGCACGATCGCGCGGCCACGGCCGAGCGCGCGCGCCTGCGGGCCGCCATGCCCGCCGACGAGGCCGGCGTGAACCGCGGGATGGACGCGTGGCGGAAGGCCCACCCGACGCCCCGGGCCACCGTCGCCCAGGTGGCCGACCACGTCGATCACATCCGCAAGGTCGCGGGCATCGATCACATCGGGCTCGGCGGCGACTTCGACGGCATCACCGAGGTGGTGCAGGGCCTGGAGGACGTCTCCAAGTACCCCGCGCTCACGGCGGAGCTCCTCAAGCGGGGCTATTCGGACGACGACGTCAAGAAGGTGCTCGGCCTGAACGTCCTCCGCGCCTGGCGGCAGGCCGAACGGGTGTCCGCCGACCTCAGACGCCAGCGGGGCCCGTCGGCCGCCACCCTCACGGGGATGGACGGGGCTCAGTAGCCAGGACGTCGAGCAGCGAGAGGGGATCCACGCGCGCGCCGTGGAGGCGCACGGCCCAATGCAGGTGGGGTCCGGTCACGCGACCGGTCGCCCCGACCTTGCCGAGCACGTCGCCCGTGTCGACGCGCTGCCCTTCCGTCACGTCGATGACCGACAGGTGCGCCATCGTCGAGAACAGGCCCTGACCATGGTCCACGACGACGGTGTTGCCCGAGTAGTAGAGGTCCTGCGCGACCACGACCACCCCGGGCGTGGGATTGTGGACGGGCGTGCCGGTCGTGGCGCGGAGATCCTGGCCCGTGTGCGGCCCGCGCGGCTCGCCGTTCAGGACGCTCCGCACGCCGAAGCCGCTCACCGACACGCCGGCCACCGGCCGCACGGCGCCGCTGCCCCAGAGGCGTTCGCCGAGCGGTGACCCGAACACCTTGTTCAGCAGGGCGGTGTCGCGGCGGATGCGCGGCAGCGCGCTGGCCGGCGGGTTGACGAACTTCGGATCCACCGTGATGCGGCGGGTGCGGAACGCCTTGGCCGACACCTCGATCGCCTGGCTGTGAGTCTGGGCCGTGGCGGCGCCCCGTCCGGTCAGGACGAGCGTCATCGGCCCGGGCTTTGCCGCGATGTCGATACCGAGCAGGGCGTGCCACCGGCCGTCAGCGCCGCGCTCGAACACCACCGGCCGTTCGTTCCAGCGCGCGGTCACGGCGGTGACCCCGTCCGGCGCCGTGACGGCGGCATCGACGACGTCGCCCGGCTGCACGAGCCCGTCGCGCACCAGGACCGTCCAGTCGTCGGCCTTGCCGAACGCGGACGTCGAGAGCGCGAGGACCAGAACGGTCGCAAGGCGGTACGCGGTCATCACCGGATTATAGGGGGCGTGTACTCCGCGCAGGACACTGGATGAGCTCACGTGTGCGCCAAGCGACTCGACCGTGGACGGACCGGCGCGATTACGCGGCGATTACGCGGACCACCGGCGCCCGCCGTGACGTGAGCGCCACGGCACGATCCTTGATGCAGTGCTCCGCAGGAGGACATGGACATGCGGAACCTACCGGGATGGGTCGTTGGAGCACTTGGCGTGAGCGCGCTGGTCGGCGCGTTCTACGCCGGCGGCCTGGTGCACGCCACCTCGGCGGGCGATCAGTCTCAGGCCGTCCAGGCGCTGGCTGCGCAGGATACCGCGCTGCCGCCAGCGGATGGACTGAGCGTGGAGTGCGAACCGGGGCAGCGCGCGGTGGTGCGAACGTCGGCGACGGGAACCCCGGCCGGCGTGGCGTGCCTGACCGACGCACCCGCCATCGCGACGGCGAGGGCGAACGCGACACCGATGGCGGCGCCGCGGGCACTGCCGGTGGCCGACTCGATGCCCGCGCCCCGGGCGCGGCCGGCCGTGATGACCGAGCCCATGGAGGTGTACCGGCCCCGCTCGGTGCCGGTCTCCTCGCCCACTCGTGACGAAGTCGCGCGGCCCTCTCGGACCTGGGAGCGCAGCGCCGTCATCATCGGCAGTTCCGCCGTCGTTGGCGCGACGCTGGGCGGACTGACGAAGGGCAAGAAGGGCGCGGTGGTTGGCGGCATCGTCGGCGGCGGCGCCGCCACGGTGTGGGACCAGGTGACGCGGCGGCGCAACGACGCCGAACGCCGCTAGAGGCGCAGGGCACGCCCGCGCGGGATGCGCGCGGCCTCGTGCCACACGACGCGCAGGGTCGTTCCTCCTCGGCCCTGCGCGTTCGTGTGTACGGAGCCTGGAGGACCCGGGCCCGCCCGTCCTACGCGGAGGCCGACTGCCCGTCGTCGAGGGCCCCGGAGCGAGCTTCGATTGGCGCGACCGCCGCCTCGCCCTCGCCGAGGCGCTGGCACGACACGATCAGCGCAAGGCCCGTCCGATCGCGGCCGACCTCGGTGGCCGCGTCCACGAACCCCGCCCTGGCCGCCAGGCGGCTGACGTCGGCGGCGGATCGATGGATCAGATTCCAGTTGCCGAGGCACTCGATCCACAGCCGATAGGGGTCGTCCTCGGCGATGTTCGTGAAGAACATGCGCCCGCCGGGCGCCAGCAGGCGATCGTGCACGTAGCGCAGGAGGCTCACGGCCACCGCATCGGGCAGGTAGTCGAAGAGACCGCCGGCAAGGACGAGATCGTACGGGCCGAGATCCCGGACCGAGCCGAGCCCCTTCAGCACGTTCCGGCCCACGGGCGCCACGCGATCGCGTAGCGCCCCGAGCCGCGCCATCGCGAAGGCGAGGGCGTCGTGGTCCTGGTCCAGCAGCACGATCTGGACGTCGCGCCGGACCAGCGACCGCTGCACGAGGGCCACGTCGGCGCCGCTGCCGCACGCCAGGACGAGGATGCGTGCCGCGCGCCCCTCCTCTTCCGCGTCGGCCACGGCATCGAGAAGCGTCTGCGCCTGCAGCGCCACCTTGTTGCGATGCTGTTGCGCGATCGGACTGTCGAGGGCGTACTGCTCGAGGTAGTAGGCGAGGGTGCCTGGCGTGGCCCGGTTGCGCTGCTCCAGGATGTACTCGACGGTCTCGAAGTCCCCCGGATAGCCCCGCGGCCATTCCTGCAGGCGCCTGATGAACGGGGACTGGGCGTACACCGCGCGCGCCGCGCCGACGGCGTCCCTGATGCCGTCGAGAGGCCAGCCGTGGGCGTCGCACTGCCTGGCGGCGGCGAGGAGGTTGAGGCTCAGCGTCGCGGCGAGGTGCAAGCCCTCCGCGGGCGCGATGTTCGTCCTGGCGCCGTGGCGCGTGACGGCGCGCACGGCTCTGTCGAGGTCGGTGGCAGCGAGCTGCAGGGTCGGCATGAGGGAAGGCATGCCGCTGTGACGGACGAGCGGCGGGAGTTCTCGCGCCGCTCCTTTCGCCACGAGCGGGGACGAAGGCTCCCCCACTCCATGGACGGGAGTGGGCACCGCGCAGCGCCCGCCATCGCTACGGCCCGGCTGGCTGGCGCCGCCACCCGGCGGCGGCGCTCGTAGACGACCCCGTTGTTCGGTTTTCCGCGCCGCTTCGTTTTGGGGAGTGCTGCCAACACCGTGGAGGCCCCCAATGCATCCGGATAGCCGACTCGACCCGTCTCCGGCCGACCTCGACCTCATCGAACGCGTCGCCCGCAGCGTCGCCCGCGCGGGGGGCCTGCACCCGCGCGAGGCGGACGACTTCACCCAGAGCGTGCACCTGCGGCTCGCCGAACGCGGCTACGACGTGCTCGCGAAGTTCGAGGGCCGCTCGTCGCTGCGCACCTATCTGACCGTCGTCATCGCGCGGCTGCTCAAGGACTGGCGCAATCACGAGTACGGCAAGTGGCGCCCGTGCGCCGCGGCCCGGCGTCTGGGGACGCTGGGCGAGGAGATCGACAGGCTGCAGAACCGCGACGGGCTGTCGTCCGAGGAGGTCGTCCAGATCCTGGCCACCCGGATGCAGGCCCCCGAAGCCGTCATCCGCGCCGCGGTGGACCTGGTGCCCCGCCGCGCCTCGCGTCAGCGGGTGTCCCTCGACGCGGTGCCGGACTGCGGTGTCCCGTTCGCGGACCCCGTGGTCACGCGCGAGCGCGAACGGCGGCAGGCGGCGCGGCGCGCAGCCCTCGCGCGGGCGGTGTCCGACCTGCCGCCGCACGAGGTCCGGCTGCTCGTCGCCCGTGTCGCTGGCGGCACCACGATTGCCGACCTCGCCCGGCGGACCAACGAGGACGCCAAGAGCCTGTATCGCCGCCTCGAGCGGCTCAGGAGGCAACTGCGGGCGCGGCTGGAGGCGGAGGGCGTGGACGCGGCGGTGGCCGCGGGGTGACCGCTCAGGGTTGACGGCGCACGTCACGCGCGTGGCCGCGGAGCCGCGCTAGGCCGGACCCAGCGGTGCGGTGCGCGTGGGCCGGGGTGGTGTACGAATCCAGCGCGCCGAGCGTTATTCCAGTGGGGCGAGTCCCCGGAGGTGTCGATGCCGTCAGAGCCGCGGGCAGCGGACCCGCTCGAGCACGCGCGCCTGGTCGAGCGGGTGGCCGGCGCCGTGGCGCGGGTGAAGGGTCTGGGCGCCGACGACACCAACGCATTCGTCAGGATGGTCAGCTTGCGGATGGCCGCGCCAGCCGGCGGGCGCCCGGCCCCGTTCGAGAGCGCCCCGCAACGCCAGGCCTACCTGACGATCGTCGTGGCCCGGCTCCTCAGGGACTGGCAGTCTTCCGGCAGGGGCCGGGGCGCGGCGACCCGGACTACCCCGTCCTGAGCGCGACTGCCGGATCCACGCGGGTCGCCTTTCTCGCGGGGAAGTACGCCGCCAGCGCGGCCACCGCCAGCAGCACCAGCACGACGCCGCCGAAGCTGAGCGGATCGGTCGCGGTGACGTTGTAAAGGAGGCTGCCGATGACGCGGGTGATGCCGAAGGCGCCGATCACGCCCAGACCGATCCCCCAGGCCGCCAGGGTCAACCCCTGGCGGATCAGCATGCGGCGCACGTCGGAGGGCTCGGCTCCCAGCGCCATCCGCACCCCGAACTCCTGCGTGCGCTGCGAGACGCTGTAGGACAGCACGCCGTAGACCCCGACCAGGGCCAGGACGAGGGCCATGGCGCCGAACGCGCCGAACATGTTCCCGAACAGCTGGAACTGCCAGAACCCGCCGCGCCGGATCTCGTCCATCGAGCTCGCCGAGAACACGGGCAGCGACGGATCGGACGCGCGGATGGCCGCGCGGAGGCCGGCGGTCACTGCCGTGGGGTCGCCGGACGCACGCACGATGACGCCGGTATTCGGGGTCTCCTGATAGGGATACGGGACGAAGGCCGCCGGCGAGACGCCGTCGCCGCCCACCTCATCCACCAGCACATCGGCCACGACGCCGATCACGGTGAAAGTCTCACCGCCCGGTTCGTCGAGCAGCCGGAACTGCCGACCGATCGGGTCCAGTCCGTCGAGCTCACGCGCGCCGGCCAGGCGGCCCTGGGACACGCGCGTCAGCCGCGCGGCTTCGCCGGCCGTCGCCAGCAGCGTGCGCGCCATGCTCACGTTCACCACGGCGACCCTCGACCGCGTCGCCGCCTCCTGCGCCGTGAAGAGCCGGCCGCGGAGGGGCGCCAGGCCGAGCACGTCCAGGTAGTGCGCGGTGACGCCCGCGTAGAAGAGCGACGGCTCCCGGCCGCGCTCCGCGGGCCGCCCCGGGAACTCGACGCGGCTCTCGCCGCCCCCGCCGTCGAGGGGGATGAGATTCGACGCCCCCGCCGCCTGCACGCCCGGCACCGACTCGATGCGCTCGAGCACGTCGGCCACGCGGCGAGCCTTCGTGCCGGCGGCGGCGTAGGGCTCCCCAGGCATGAAGAACCGCACGGTGGTGATGGGCGCCACGTCGAAGCCGGCGTCGGCCCGCTGCAGGTTCAGGAAGCTCCGGACGAAGAGCGCCGCGCCCACGAGCAGCACGATCGAGACGGCCACTTCGGCCACCACGAGCACGTTGCGCGCCCGGTTCCTGACCCCGGCATCTCCCGTCCGTCCGCCCTCGCGCAGCACGCCGGCCAGGTCAGCCCGGGCCGCGTGGATGGCCGGCGCCAGCCCGAAAACGACGCCGGTCATCGCGGCCACGATCACGGCATAGACGAGGGTGGCCGGGCTGACGCCGAAGGCGATCAGATAGGGCACGTCGTCCATCCGCATGCCCGCCGTCACCGCGCCGACGCCCGCGTACGTGAGCGCGATCCCGGCCGGGGCGCTCAGGAGCCCGAGGAGCACGCTCTCGGTCAGCAACTGGCGGACGATCCGCCCCTGGCCCGCACCGAGCGCCGCCCGCACCGACATCTCCCGGGCCCGGGCCGTGGCCCGGGCCAGCAGCAGGTTGGCGACGTTGGCACAGGCGATGAGGAGCACGAGCGTCACCGCGCCCATCGCCGTGAAGGTCACGAGCCGCACCTCGCCGGGGATGAAGTACTCCGACAGCGGTCGGAGGAGGGCGCTCCAGCCGGCGTTCTGCTCGTAGGCCTGGGCCAGGCGTGAGGAGATCGCCGCCAGCTCCTCCTGCGCGTCGGTCGTCGATCGGCCGGGGGCCACATGCGCGACGACCAGCAGGTCCCGCTCCTGGCGGAGCGCGGTGGTGAGGAGCGGCGCGAGCGGCACCCAGGCCACCTGCTGGAAGGGGAACTTCACGCGGGGCGGCAGCACGCCGACGACGGTGTACGGCGCGGCGTTCACCGTCACCTGCCGTCCCACGATGCCCGGGTCGGCGTTGTAGCGGCGGCGCCAGAGCTCGTCGCTCAGGATCAGCACGGGCGCGGCGCCGGGACGATCGTCCGCGGCCGTGAAATCACGTCCCAGCGCCGGCGTCACGCCGAGCATGGAGAAGAGCGGCCAGCTCACGGCGGCGCCGGCGACACGCTCCGGTTCGTCGGTGTCCGAGAAGGTGAGGCTGCGCAGGTGGAGGCCGGCCATGGCGTCGAGCGCCCGGCTCCCGGCCCGGAAGTCCACGAAGTCCTGATACGACACGGCCCCGCGCCGGACGCGGCCCTCGGGCTGCGTCGACCAGACGGTGACCAGGCGCTCCGCGTCCTTGAACGGCAGCGGCTGGAGCACCGTGCCCTGCACGATGCTGAAGATCGCCGCGTTCACGCCGATCCCGAGCGACAGGCACGCCACGGCCAGGCCGGCGGCGACCGGTGCCCGCAGCAAGGCGCGCAGGGCGAGGCGCATATCGTGCAGCAGCGTATCCATGGCGAGCTCCCGCGAGGCGGCCGGTCGAAGCGTGGCGCACGGGCCGGCCGGCCGTCAACCGCCGTTCACCCGCACGCGTACGCGGCGTCGATTCGCCCTCGCATCCGTGCGGAATCCGTTCGGACGAGAACGAGGTGGCGGGAGCACCGGGCCGAGACGGCGGGCCCCGTGCGCGCGATGGCCACCCCCACGAGTGCCGCGCCCAAGAACACGGGCCCGCCGCTGTCATTGCCGCAGACGCCGCGCGGGTGATGCACGAGCGCCGTCGCCGTCGTCGCGCCGACCGTCATGATCGTCGCGCGCCGGCGCTGGAAGCGGCGGCCGGTGTGGCCCCAGAACGTCACGTCCACGCCGGGTCGCAGGAGTGTCCGCGTGGCCAGTTCGCCACGGCCGTTCCCCGCCAGGGAGCGCAGGACCGCGAGGTCCGTGCCGAACGGCGACCACCGGCGCACGACGACGAAGCGGCGGCCGACGGCGTCGATCTCGGTGCCGGGACGACCGTCCACCGCGGCCAGGCAGTGGGCGGCCGTGAAGGCACGACCGTCACCGAGCGTGACGATCGTGCCGGTGCCGCCGAAGCGGCGGTGATAGCGATTCACTAGGGCTGCGGGAACGTCGCCGGTGGGCACTCGGGCGTGTCGATCACGCGGATGCGCCCCCGCGCCCCGGCGGCGCTCCGCTCCGGGGGCTGCAAGCGGTCGACAGCCTTCCCCTGGATGGCGTCATAGAAGGCCATGTAGTGTGGCAGGGCGTCGAGACTGCGCTGGGCCGAGGGGAGCGCCCTCGCGTGGAGGGCGGCGTCTGCCGGGGTGGCTTCGTGGACCACGGCCAGCCGTACGACCTTGCCAGCCGTCCCCGACAGCCGAATCACGCTCGGGCGCCCGCCGGCCTTGCCCACCGCTGAGATCTCCACACCTGGCAGGTTGCAGTGGAACTCGAAGCGATTCGTGATGACCTGATCGAACGAGTCGCTGAAGCGCCACGCCTGCATCCGCCGCCGGTCCTTGGGCAGCGCGCCCCGCAGTTCTCCTCCCGTGAACCGCACCGCGCCGAGGACGTTCGCGCCGATGGTGGTGAAGGCGGACCGGAGCTTCGCGCCCGGCGCAATCCGCGACAGGTCGGGCAGCCGGCGCCAGTCCTCGTACGCCAGAGTGTCCTTCGTGCTCCTGGGGTCCGGAAGCCGGCCGGCCGCGTCGAGCTCCAGCGTTTCGCGCAGCGATACGCCTTTCCCGGTACCGAGGGTCACGTCGAGCCCCGACAGGCTCCAGCCGTGGTGACGGCCCGACATCAGGCCCTCGGTGTCCACCAGGGCGTCGGGCGTCGGCAGCGGCGGCGAGGACCGGGCCAGATCGACGTGCTTCGCCGGGACGAACAGCAGCGGATGGTGATACGGCAGTTGCTGGCGCGACAGAATGCGCTTCGTGTTCTTCGGCGGCGGCGTGGCGCCGTTCAACAGCAGCACCGACGCCGACCTCGCGCGGTTGCCCTTCGTCCCTTCCAGCACGCACAGGCACATCCCATAGAACGACACGATCAGCTTCATGAGGACTCCGATCGAGGGGGCCTGTCGCGGACGTCGCGGCAGTGCGGGGATTATCGCTGTGATGCGGACGTGAACGCCACATAGGCCGCCCAGTCACGGGCGGGGCGGCGGCCATCGGCGAGCATGCGCTGCTGGGCGACCCGCAGGGCCGTCCAGGGAGGCGCGCCCCCCGCCAATGCCTCGTGCAGATGGTCCATGAGCTCGCTCGCCGCGTCGTCGCGCACGTCCCACTGCGCGGCGACCACCTCGTCCACACCGGCGCGAAGGAACTCGCCCGCCACCCCCGTGGCCCCTTCCCCCCGGCGCCCCTGCGCCCGGCTCGTGCGGCAGGCCGACAGCACGACGAGGCGCGCGTGGGCGGTGCCGTCGAGGAACGCGGACAGCGGCACCCGGACGCCCGCGCCGTCCTCACCGGCCAGGAGCAACGCGGAGCGGATCGGGTCGCGTTCGTCGGCAAGCGCGTGCCCGGCGTAGTGCACGACGGTGGACTCGGTCAGGGCCTCGTGGAACGCCGCGGCCGTGGCCCGCTCGACGGCGGAACCGGCGTAGCGCCGGCCGATTCGCGCGGCCTCGTCACGCGCCGCCGACAGGGGCGCGAAGCCGTCGCCGCCGTCGGCCGAATACAGCACCGAGACCTTGGCCTGGGCCGGCACCAGCGGCGCGGTCGGGCCACAGGCCGACACCGACGGGCAGCGCACGGTCGCCGTCACGTCGACGATCCGCCGGGTCTCGCCGGCCGCCCAGGGCAGGGCGGCGAACGGCACGTGCTGCAGTGCCGGATCCAGCACCAGCGCCACGCGCGGGGCCACGTCGCCGCCGCGCTGCAGGAGCCCGGCGATCGGCCACCACACGTCGCGCGCGAGCCCGGCGGCCGCGTCCTCGGCCGCGTCGGCGGCGCCCTCCAGCGTGATCACGTGGGCCAGGCGCGCCGCACGTCGCTCGAGGACGTCCCGGCTCACGGCCACGCGCTGCTGGTGCGCGCGGCCCTCGACCACGACCCACACCCACAGGCCGTCCGGACGCGCGAGGTACGCCACCACGGGGCCGTCGCGGCTCGCCTCGGCGAGCGAGACGGCGGGCGCCGGGCCCGCCCAGCGGCGCCTGACGTCGAACCCGCGATCCAGCCAGCGCACGGCGGCATCCGTGTTGCCGGCGACGGCCTCGAGATCGACCAGTTCCGAGAACACGTCCCAGCTCACGTCGATGAAGGACGGCAGGAGATCCAGGCGCGTGATCCGTCGCTGCTGCTCATCGACCACGGCCACGCCGTCGAGCAGCGTCGCCCGTGCCGCCGCGACGTCGCCGAGCGCACGCTCGGTGCGTGCCTGCGTCAGCGTGAGCTGCAGGAGGCGCTGCCGCAGGCTCACGCCATTGAGCCGACGCCGCGCGTCCGCCAGGGCGGGAATCGCGCGCTCGGGGGAGACGGCGGCCAGCAGCTCGGCCTCGGCTTGCGCGAAGTCAGCGAGGTAGCGCTCGCGCATCGACGGATCCGGCAGGCGAGCGATGGCGGCCCGGCTCGACTCCAGGGCTGCGGTCGCCTCCGGCAGGCGGCGAAGCCGCACGAGCGCCCGCGACTGGAGGTACTCCGCAGTTGCAGACAAGCCGGCGTGCCCGGTCCCCACTGCCAGGGCGTCGGCCTCCCGGGCGAGGGCCAGCGCCGTCGCGGTCTTCCCCTGATCCAGCGCCAGGACCGCCGCACCCGTCGTCAGGGGGACCTGGAGCCGGGGCTCGTCGATGTCGGCGCGCAGGATCCAGGCGTCGTGCACCCACGCCTCCGACTCGCGTCCCAGCTTGCTCAGCGCGTCGCCCAGCGCCAGGCGCGACGACGCTTCTGCACGCGTGTTGCCCAGGGCGTGCCGCAGCGCCACGGCCCGCTCGTACTCGTTGATGGCTTGCTCGTACGCCCCCGCCACGTAGTAGAGGGCGCCCATCCGGTGGCGCGCATCCGCTTCGAGTCCCGCGAAGCCTCGGGCCGACGCGACCTCGGCAAGACGGGTGGCGCGGTCGAGGGCGTTCACGCCCCGCCGGGTATTGAATCCCGTGTTCAGCCGCACCCGTTCGGCCCAGAGCCCGAGCGGCGAATCGGGAGTGGCGGCCAGCGCCTGCGCCTCGGACGCCAATCGGTCGGCGTCGGAGTAGATCAAGGCGGCCAGCGCCCGGTCGGCATCGAGCAGCGCGCCGACGGTCCGGGCGAGGGTCCGTCGGGACGCGCCGTGCGTGGCCTCCACGGCGTCGAGGATGGCCGAATAGAGGCCGTCATACCGCCTGATGTCAGGCAGCACGGCGTCGTCTGGCGCCGCGACCGCGGCATCCACCCACTGGCGCAGGAGCGCGTCGGCCGCTTGAGCGCCCGAGGGAGGTGGAGACGGGGACGGCGTCCTCACGGACTCGAGCCGGCGGCGCGCCTCGAGGCTCCAGGCATCCTCGGAACCGAGGGCGAGATACCCCTCCCATGCCCTGGCGGCTTCATGACGCAGATTGAGGCGTTCGAGGGCCAACGCGTAGTTGAAGCGCGCCTCGCGCAGCGCCGGGGCCAGCCGCAGGGCCCGGTCCGCCGCCTCCACGGCCCGTGCCAGGTCGATGGCGTGCCCGGGCACGGCGGCTCGCGCCAGGTACGCCGCGGCCAGGTCCGACTGAGCGGCGGCGCGTCCGGCATCGGCCACTCGCGCATCCTCCAGGGCCTGGACGGCAGCGTCGTAATGCCCGGCGTTCAAGGCCGCCAGGCCGAGGGCGTGCAGGTGGCTGGCACTGGGGTCGCGGTCGGCGGCGTCCTGGGCCCGCGCGGCCTCTTCGAGGACGCGCCAGCCGGGTGCCGGAGGCGTGTCACCCCGGACCGGCACGGCGAGCGGCGCGTAGGCGAATCCGCCGGACAGGCGTCCCTCCACCGGCCGCGGCACGCCGCGCATCGCGGCGACGAGACGTTCGATGGAGGTGGTCGCGCCGAACAGGGACCAGACGAGCGCGGCCGTGACCGCCGCCGCAAGCGACAGCCAGGCGGTGCTGGACGCGGCAGGTCGCGTCGCTGGGCTGGAGGCGCCGGAGGGAGGCTCGGGGGCTGCTGGCACGGGCAGACTGACCGCTAGCGTCCCTCGGCTGGGTGAAGGTGCCTCCGGGCCTCGTCCTGCCACGGGGCGCCCTGGGTGGGATCTGCCGCCACGGCGCGCCAGGCGCGCGCCGCCTCGTCGGTCTGGCCGCTGCGCTCCAGGGCCAGCGCCTCGTTGAACCGGGCGGCCGGGTTCGCCGGGTCGATCTCGAGCGCCTCACGCGCGGCGGCCAGCGCCTCGGACGGCTGGCCGTTCGCCAGGCGCGCGGCCGCCAGGTCCGCGAGCACGGCCGCCCGCGTGTCGCGCTCGGGGGCATCGGCGGCAACCTGCTCAAGCCCGCGAAGGGCGCCCGCACGGTCGCCGGCCAGCAGGGTCGCAATCGCCGCGGCATGCCGGGCGTCGAGACGGGCGGCCGGATCCGTGGCGGCGTCCGCCTCTTGGGACAGCCGCCGCGCGATCGTCTCAGCTTGAAAATCAACGGACGTTCCATCACCGCGCAACGGCGGCGCCAGCGGCACGTAGTCGGGCAGCCGGCTGAGGCGAGGCTCCAGCGTGCGCTCGGATCCCACGGACTCGGCGATCTCCCGCCAGGCCGCCGCTGCCTGAGTGTCGGGGAGCGGCGCCGGTCCGCCCCCCAGGCGGACGGCCAGGACGAGGGCCGCAGCGGCCGCGGCAGCCCAGAGCCACGGGGGAAGCGCCCGGCGGACGCCACTGACGGGCTCCGCGGGCAACGCGACGATGGCGGACGCGGCCGCCGGCCGCGGATCGGCGGCAGGCGCGGCCAGGCCGGCGCTGAGCGCCAGATGCGCCTGCACGGCCGTCGCGAGCAGCTCGCGGCAGTCGTCGCAGTGGTCCAGATGATCGCGGATGCGCCCCCTGGACGTCTCGTCCAGCTGCCCGTCGATGTAGAGGCTCAGGCTGGCGTCGTCGGGACAGGGCGATCCGCCCCCGGTCGATGGTTCGGCAGGCTCGTTGTCCAGGCGGTCGTCTCCGTCGATCACAGCACCCTCGGCCTCAGACGCTGCGCTGGGGCGGGCGCGGCGCTCAAGGCCAGGGACGGTCCGTCGTGATCCGTTTTGGCGGCCGCTTCGAGAATCGAGGGGCCGGTCTCGAGATTCGGCAAGGCGATAATCTGGCGAATGTCGTCCGGCGACACCCCGCGAGCCGTCAGCGCCTTGCGCAGCCGTCCCAGGAGCGACAGGAAGCGCGGGTAGAGGCGCTGCTGGTCGAGATGCAGCGACCGGGCGATCTCGGCGCGCGAGAGGCCGTCGTAGAAGAACATCTTCAGGATCAGTCGGTCCTCGGTCGGCAGATCGGCGAGGGCGTCGGCCAGCGCCGCGTCGACGCGCCCGGCGAGGTCGGACTGCTCGGAGGCGCGGACCAGAACGTCGGCCTCGGCGCCGGGCTGCTCGCGCTGCTCCAGCTCCGCGACGTCCACGAAGTAGCGGCCCGCGGAGGCCGGCAACCGGAAGTACACGTCCCAGAGTTCGTCCCGCGTCGCGGTGACGCCCTGTTCGGCCTGCAGGGTGGTGACGGCCTCGTCGAAGGTGAGACGCTTTCTGTGCGTCAGCCGCCAGAGCGCGAGCGCGACGGGCCCCAGGCGGCGCGCGATGGCGGGCGGCTTCGCCTTCCCCCACTCCTGGTTGCGATAGTCCAGGAACACGCGCGAAATCACCGTGACGAGATACGTCAGCAGGGACCCCTCGCGGCGCCACCGCCGGAGGACGGCGTAGTCGTTCATCGTCAGGTGGAGCAGCACGCGGCTCTTGAGCTCGTCGCTCATGTCGCGCGAGAGGTGGTTGCGCGACGACACGAAGCGCACGGCGTCTTCCACGACGCCGATCTGCTCCTCCAGCAGGCGACGGCAGGAGTCCACGTTCTCGCGGGTGGGGGCCATGAACGCCGGCGTGCCCCTGCCGTCGTTGGCGCGTGCCCGCCGGAGCGGGCCCGGCGGCGAGGGGGCCGGGCCGATTATTCGGGACGGGGCGCGGAAAGGCAAGACGTGCGAGCGGGACGGCAGCAGCCTTGCGGCGACAATCGCGGTGGACACGGAACACCCCCTTGACCGACGGACCCGGCGGCGGAATTTCGCGGCTGCCGGGCCGCCCGTGGAAGAAAGCGTGAAGCCGTGTCCTTCTCCCTCGCGGCCGGAAGAACCGGGCAGGGCCGCGAACGGAACGGCCCTCCGGTGCTTCCGTACGAGGCACGGGCCGACCGCAGGGCGGCCGGCCCGTGTGTTGACGACGCGGCGGGGATCTAGGTCCCCGGTCCCTGCCCTAGAAGGTCAGCTTGAAGCCCAGCTGCGCCTGGAACGGGTCGAACGCCTGCTGCGGCGTGCCGAAGCCCGTCGGCTTGCCCGTCGCGGTGAAGCCGGGCGCCGAGGACTGGTTGCCGTTGTAGTTGTTGAAGTTCACCGTGTTGAACACGTTGTACATCTCCCACAGGATCTCGCCCGTGACCTTGCCGATGGTCACCTTCTTCGAGGCCCGGAGGTCGAGCTGGAAGTACGCGTCGCCGCGCCCGGCGTTGAACCCGGTACCGGCCGGCCGGTCGTTGTTGTCGCCGTCGCGGTTGGCGTCGGTGCCGAGCGTGATGTTGTACGGCGGCGCCGAGTTGGCCGTCAGGATCGTGCCGAACTGGATCTGGTACGGCAGCTCGTAGATCACGTTGCTGACGAAGCGGTGCCGCACGTCGTTGCTCGTGGGCCCCCAATCCGACATCAGGTCGTACTTGTTCGAGGGCGTCCCGTTGTCGGCGATCGTCTTGGCGCTGCCGAGCGTGTAGCCCAGCAGGAAGCCGAGCCGGTCGGCGAACCGCTTCTGCAGGCGGAACTGCGCCTGGTGGATGCGGATGGGCGCCGAGTCGTCATACAGCAGCAGGCGCAGCCCGGACGCCACGATCGGGAACGTGCCGTCGGCCTGGCGGGCATTCACGTTGCGCGTCAGCGGGAAGTGCTCGCCGCGCATGTACACGTAGTCGAACGACGCCGCGTAGTTGCTCCCGAGCTGGTGGGTCACGCCGGCCGTCATCTGGTGCGAATACGGCGATTCGGCATCCGGGCTCGGAATGCGGAACGACGAGCCCACCGATGCCGGCAGCGGAACCGTCGGCAGGTTCGGGAAGAAGTCGTTCGGCAGCCGGACGCCGGACCGCGAGTCGTTGGCGATCTGGCTCGTGATGAAGCCCGGGTACCCGGCCACGATGCCGCGCATCGTCGTCGTGTTGATCTGGTCATAGTAGATGCCGTAGCCGCTGCGGACCACGGTCCGGCCGTTGCCGAGCACGTCCCACGTGAGCCCCAGGCGCGGCGCGATGTTGTTCAGGTCGTTCGGCGCCGCCTTGAAGTTCTGCCCGACCAGATCGCCCGTGGTGAGACGGACCCAGAACTGGTCGATGTTCACGTCCTTCGGAATGTCCTG
>JBFWXO010000063.1:0-33615 GCA_050187355.1 Vicinamibacterales bacterium | reverse complement strand
GCTTCAGGTGCTCGTTCATGCCCTTGAGGAGCTTGGCGTCCATGGCGCCAGCCTACCACGCGGCCGCGGCCGTCCGGGCGGCGCTACTGCGAGGACATCGCGCGCCGGCGCGCCAGGTCGAACGCCACGCCGCCCAGCAGCACGAAGCCCGTGGTGCCGACGAGCGCGACCGGCATCATCTCCCGGCCGGCGAAATAGAGCGCGGCGATCATCGAGAGGACCGCGCCGATGGCGGTGCTCACGATCTGCCACAGGGGCGGCGGGGCGGGAGGCGAAGACGGTGGCATCGGGCGGCCGGGATGGAATTGTCTCATGGCAGGCGGATGCGATCGCCCAGCATCGCCACGCTGAGGGCGTACGCGTTGGCGCAGTTGTACCCGAGGATGGCTTCGTAGTTGGCGTAGACCAGGAAGTGCCGGGCGCCGGCCACGAGCAGCGACGCCGACTTGTCCACGGCGGGCAGCGGGCCGCCGCTGACGTTCCTCACACCCATGGCCTGCCAGTCCGCGAGCGGCCGGGGCGCCGACAGGGCGCGCTCGGCCCGACACCCCTGCTCGCGCGTCCCGGCGCGCTTCAGGAGGGCGTCGGCCGGTCCGGGCAGCCGCACCTCGCGGCCCCACGTGGACGCGTCGTCCCAACCGTAGGCCTTCAGGTAGTTGGCGATCGACGCGAAGACGTCGCCCCGATTGGTCCAGATGTCGCGCAGGCCGTCGCCATCGAAGTCCTCGGCGTATTTCAGGTAGCTCGACGGCATGAACTGCGGCTGGCCCATCGCGCCCGCCCACGAGCCCTTCATGCGCGCCAGGTCGATGTGCCCGCGGTCCACGATGCGCAGAGCGTCGAAGAGCTCGTTCTTGAAGAGGTCGCCGCGCCGCCCGTCGTAGGCCAGGGTCGCCAGCGCCTGCACCGTGGGTCGGACGCCCGTGAAGGCCCCGAAGTTCGACTCCAATCCCCACACCGCCACCAGGAAGCGCGGCTGCACGCCGTAGGCCTTGCCGACTTTCACCAGCATGGACCGGTGCGCGGTGGCCAGCCGCTGGGCCCGGCGGACGGTGGCGGGCCGGAGCCGGCGGCGCACGTACTCGTCGATGCTGAGGACGGCTTCGGCCTGGCCGCGGTCGCGCTCCACGACGACAGGCAGCGGCTCCAGTCCGTCGAGGGCCTGAGCCGCCACGGCCGCGGAGATCCCTCGTCGGACAGCCTCGTCCTTGAGTTCCGCCAGGAACGCCGCGAACCGCCCGTCGTCCCCGGGCGCCGTCGCCGATGGCTGTGCCGGACCGGCCGCCACGACCAGTCCCAGCGACGCCGAAGCCACCACCACGCACGCCGCAATGCGCCGCCAGATCGTCCGAGCCGAGTCCGTCATGCCAGTGATCCCATTGTGCATGTGGACGCTCGGCTGCGCCAGAGACGGCCTCGCTTCAGGGACCGGGGACCAGGGATCAGGGACCAGGTCCGGCGCGATCTTCCGGCGGCTGGGCGCAGCTGCCGTTGCGTGCTCTTCCCCGGTCCCTGGTCCCTAGTCCCCAGTCCCTGCAAGATGCATGAGAATGCCCCATGCCCTTCTACGCCCTCGACGCCCTGCCGGCGCGCCAGCTCTTCCCGGGCTTCGTCGCGCGCCTGGTCCACACGCCGTTCGTGACGCAGTCGTTCGTGCAATGCGACGCCGGCGCGTCCTTCCCCGAGCACAGCCACCCGCACGAGCAGACCGTGGTCGTTCTCGAAGGCGAGTTGGAACTGCACGCGGACGGCCAGACGCATCGCCTCCGGCCCGGCGACGTCTACGTCATCCCCGGCGACGTCCCGCATGCCGGCACGGCCATCGTCGACACGCGGGTGCTCGACATCTTCTCGCCGGTGAGGGAAGACCTGAAGGACTAGATCGGCCGCCTCGCCGGCCTCACCCCGTCAGAGGTTGGCGTCGTACTGCCACGCCCCCGTCTTGAAGAGGTTCTCCGGGTCGTGCTTCTTCTTGAGCGCGTTCAGCCGCGCCATGGTCTTCTCGGGGAACACCGCGAGCATGTCCTTCTCGCTCGCGGGCATGGCGTTGTTGAGATACGTGGTGACCTGGAACGGCCCCAGCGCCTCGACGAAGTCGTCACACCATTTCTTACACTGGGCGCGCTGGCCGTCGTCGTCGTCGGGCCAGCCGGTCAGCGCGGTACACCACAGCCGGCCGCCGCGCGCGCTGAACGACGTGGATTCGGGATCGGCGTCGGCGACCGCTCCGCCCACCTCCATGAAGAGCAGCAGGGTGCACGCCTTGGACGCGAAGGCCGGCCTGGCGCTCCAGTGCGTCGTCGCGGTGTCGACGATCTGCTGGACCGCACGTCGATCCTGCGGATCCCAGTTGATGAAGACGCCCTTGTCCCAGTAGTTGGCATCGAACGGGAACGCGCCGTCGAGGGCCGCCTGCATGGCCGTATACGGCAGGTCGGCGTCCTGCCGCACGAGCGCGCCGCCCCCGTACGCCGCCAGCTCGTCGCAGGTCTTCCTGGCCGCCTCGGATTCTCCGACGATGAGCGGGACGATCCCGCACACCGGCTGGCCATCGGGAGTGTGAAGGAACGCAAACTGCAACGTCTCGGTGTGCGGGCGGCCTGGCCGGGCGATGCGCTCCATCCACGACGTCATCACCGCATTGGCCGTGTCCACTCCCCACAGAATCGGCGCGGCGCGGATGATCCCGTCGTTCGGCATGTCACGCAGCTTCACGACGAACTCGGTGACGATGCCGAAACTGGCGCCGTTGCCGCGCATGCCCCAGAACAGCTCCGGGTCGCTGGCGTCGTCCACCCACACGACGTCCCCCTGCGCGTTGACCATCTGGTAGGCCACGATCGAGTCGACCACGGCCCCCAGCCAGCGGCTGAGGTGCCCGATGCCGCCTCCCAGCGCCACGCCGGCAAAGCCGGTGTGCGAGACCGAGCCGGTCAGGCACACGAGATTGTGCAGGGCGGTCTCGTGGTCCACGTCGCCGCCATCGGCGCCTGCCTGGATATAGGCGAGCTTGTTCGCGGGGTCGACCCGCACCGCGGTCATCCGCTTGAGGTCGATGACGACGGCGTCGTTGGCCATGCCGTACGGCGAATGCGCGCCCTTGCCTCGCACGGCGATGGGGATCCCCTTCGATCGACAGAAGCGGACCGTCGTGGCAATGTCCCGCACTCCCGAGGCGATCACGAATCCCAGGGGGTTGGTGCGGACGCTGAGGTCGTGGTTCCATCCGCGGAAGCGGGCCGCCTCGAACGCCTCCGTGTTGTCGCGGGTGATGAGCTCGCCGCGCAGGACTCCCTCGAGGCCCGACAATTGATTCTCAGCCATGACGCATCGCCTTTCTCGTAGCTTGCTGGGGTGGAAGCGTGGAGCGGTGCGTGATCTCCAACATGGACCGGGTCACGATGTCACGTCTCGCGGCGTGCCGCAAAGCGGTCTCGGATGCCACCCGGTCCCTCGCCGGCGACGCGACCGGTCCTCAGAGGGCCGCGGTCGCGGCGCCGTCCACGATGATCGCCTGGCCGCTGACGTAGCGCGCGGCGTCGGAGGCCAGGAACACCAGCATGTTCGCGAATTCTTCCGGCGTGCCGAGACGGCCCAGCGGAATGGAGGCGACCGACTCGCGCTTCACCTGCTGGAGGTCCACGCCGCGCCGGCCGGCCATCGCCTGGTCCAGCTCCTCGATCCGCTCGGTCTGGATGCGCCCGGGCGCGACCAGGTTGACGAGGATGCCCGACGGCCCGAGCTCGCGGGCCAGCGTCTTCACGAGCCCCCAGACGCCGGTACGAAGCGCGTTGGACAGCACGAGTCCGGGAATGGGCTGCTTCACCGACGACGACGCGATCGTCAGGATGCGCCCGCCGCCCGCCTTCTTCATCTCGGGCACGGCCGCGTTCACCAGGCGCACGAAGCTCATCACGTTCTGATCGAACGCCTTCTGCCACTGGGCGTCGGTCATCGACAGGAACTCGCCCGCCGGCGGTCCGCCGGCGTTGTGGACCACGATGTCCAGCCCCCCGAGCGTCGCGACCGCGTGCTGCACGAGCCGCGCCGCCTCGTCGGCGGAGGACACGTCGGCGACCAGGCCCTTCACCTGGACACCCGCGGCCTCGCGGATCCTCGCGGCCGCCTCCTGGATCCGCCCTTCGTCGCGGCTGCAGATCACGAGCGAGGCGCCCTCGCGGGCCAGGCCGAGGGCGGTGGCGTAGCCGAGGCCGCGGCTGGCGGCGAGGACGAGGGCGCGTTTTCCGGACAGGTTCAGGTCCATGCGGGATCTCCTATCAGCGGCCGGGGGCCAGCGGCGAGGGGCTGGTCCTGCCAGGTCAAGCGAGGGTGACGACGCCCTGGCGATCGAGGGCCAGGCGGCGCAGGAGGTCGTCCAGGTCCGCCAGCGTGCCGTCGTCCACCGGCGTGAAGGGCGCGCGGACGCGCGGCGAGGCGATGACGCCCCGGCGGTGGTAGATGTGCTTGCGGAGCGCCAGGTTGATGCGCGGCTGGTTCTCGAAGCGGATGAGCGGGCAGTACTTGTAGAACACGGCCGCGGCGCGGTCGGCGTCACCGGCCGCGTGCGCGCGATGGATGGCCACCAGGATTTCCGGGAACGCGAAACCCGTCATGGTGCCGACGGCGCCGTGCCGGAGCTCCTCCAGGAACATCATCCCGCCCAGGCCGCCGAAGATGCGCACGGCCGGGTTCGCGTCGAGCACCTGGCTCGTCTTCATCGGCGACGGCTCGTCTTCCAGCTTGAGGTGGACGAGCCGCGGCGAGGCCGACGCCAGGCCGGCGACGAGCGCGGGGCTCATCGTGATCCCGCCGACGGCCGGCGGGAAGTCCTGGACGACCACCGGGATGTCGAGCGACTCGGCCACGGCGACGTAGTGGCGGTGCAGCGCCGCGTCGTTCGTGCGCGCGAGCTTCGGCGGCGCGACCATGACGGCGCGGGCGCCCAGCGCCTGGGCGCGCCGGCTGAACGCGATGCAGCCGTCGGTGCCGGCGTGCGTCGTGCCCACGCAGATCGGAAAGGCGTCGCCCGCGGCGGCCACCGTGGTCTCGATGACGGCGTCGCGCTCCGCCTCGGTGAGCTTGTCGGCCTCGCCGAGCACGCCCAGGATGGTCATCCCGTCCACGCCGGTGCGCCTCGTGAAGTCCGTGAGCCGCGACAGGCTGTCCAGGTCGAGCGCGCCGTCCGCGTGGAACGGCGTGGGAGTGATGTTGAAGACGCCCGTGAGGAAGTCGGCCATGGGATGCGTGAGGCCGGACCGCGGCGTGGCCGGCGCGACATGCGCACGGCCTCGCGCCGGCGCGACCCGGCGGCTAGCTTACACCGGCGTGCCGCGGGCGGCCGCGCCGGCGCGACCGCAACGGCGCGTCGATCACGACCGCGTGGGACGGACGAAGCGGCCGTGGCCCGGCGCGCCCGTCACGACGCCGTCGTGGTAGACGAGCGCGCCGCGGACCACGGTCGACACGACCCGTCCGTGGAGCTCGACCCCGTCGTAGAGCCGCATGTTCGCGCGCGCCCGGGTGACGGCGGCCGTGGCGTCGTAGCGCCACGCCGCGTCCAGGTCCACCACCGTGAAGTCGGCGTCGGCGCCCGGCTGCAGGCGCCCCTTCTGCGTCAGGCCGAAGAGCCGCGCCGCGTTCTCGGAGAGGAGCGCGGCCACGTCCTCCAGCGTGATCCATCCGTGATGGGCGGCCGTCAGCATCAGCGGCACGAGCACTTCGAGGCCGGCCAGGCCGGGCGGCGTGTCGAAGATCGCGTCGGCGCCCCGCGCCTTGTCGTCGGCAAGGAACGGCGAGTGGTCGGAGCCGATGACCTCGATCAGGCCCTCGCGGAGGCACTGGCGCAGGCCGCGCACCTCGCGCTCGCCGCGCAGCGGCGGATTGCACACGGCGAACGGCCCGAGTCGGTCGAGGGCCTCCTCGGTGAAGAAGAGGTAGGGCGGGCACGTCTCCACCGTCGCGTCCACGCCCCGCCAGCGCGCATCGCGCGCCAGGCGGGCCGTCCGCGGGCTCGAGCAGTGGACGATCTGGACGCGCGCGCTCAGGTCCTCGGCCAGCGCCAGGACGATGGCGGCCGACAGCTCTTCCACGACGGGCGGGCGGCTCTCGGCGTGCGCGCGGCCGCTCGTGCGGCCCTCGGCCGCGAGGCGGCGCTGAAGCGCCTGGAAGAGCGGCGCGTGCTCGCAGTGGAAGCAGTGGCGGAGGCCCGTGGCCTTCACCGCCCGCATCACGTCGCCCAGCACGACGTCGTCGGTGCACCACAGCCCCTCGAACTCGTCGAGCCGCGTGGGCGGCGGCGGCTGCAGGAAGGTCTTGAACGCGATCGCCCCGGCGTCGGCTTGGCCGGCAATGCGGTCCAGGTTCTGGTGGCCGGCCCCGCCGTACAGGGCGAAGTCCACGACGGCGTCCGCCTCCAGCAGGCGCGCGCGGGCGGCGAGCGCCGGGCCGGAATTCGTCGGCGCCTTCGAGATGGGCATCTCGCACACGGTGGTGATGCCGCCGGCGGCCGCGGCCGACGTCCCGGACACGAAGTCCTCGCGCTCGGGCACGCCCGGGTGCCGGGTGTGCACGTGGGTGTCGATCGCGCCGGGCAGCACGTGCCGGCCCTCCGCCTCCAGCACCCGCGCGGCCGGCGGCGCCGTCCCGGGCGGGAGGATCGCGGTGATGACGCCGCCGGTCACGGCGATGTCTGCGCGGCGGCGGCCCGCCGACGTGACGAGGGTGCCGCCGGCCACGAGCAGATCGCAGGTCACTTGGGTGATGCTAGTCCACCAAGAGGCCCGGTGATGGCGGACATCGACGAGGAGATCGATCGGCTGTACCAGGGCGCGCTCGACGCCTTCATCGCCGGGCGCAACGCCCTGGCCAAGGCGGCGCGGCGGCCCGATGTCAAGCAGCTCGAGAAGCCCGGCTTGGCGGCGTGGGCCGTGAATCAGGTCTACTGGCGCGACCGCCCCCTCTTCGACCGCGTCGTCGCGGCCGCCGACGCGGTGCGCGAGGCCCACGCGCGCCAGCTCTCCGGGCGCGCGGCCGACGTGGCCGGCACGGAAGCGGCGCACCGCGAGGCCGTCCGCGAGGCGGTTGCGGCCGCCCGGCGACATCTGGAGGCGGCGGGTCACCCGGCGACGACGGCCACGCTGGAGGCCATCTCGCGCACGTGTCACGCGCTGCCGTCGAGCGACGCGCGCGGGCGCCTCACGCGCCCGCTGGCGCCGGCCGGTCTCGAGGCGCTGGCCGGACTCGCCATCCAGGCCCTGCGTCCAGCGCCGCCGGCGAGCTCCGGTGCGGGCGCGGCCGGGGCGCCGGCGGCGGGTCCGCCCGCCGACATCGGCGCGGTCCGGCTGGCCAGGGTCCGGCAGGCGCGGCGCGACGCCGCCGAGCGCGCGATGGCCAACGCCGAGGCGAACCTCGCCGCCGCCGACCGCGCCGTCGCGCAGGCCGACATGGCGCTGGCCGAGGCGCGGGCCGTGGTCGTGACGGCCGAGCGCACGCTCGGAGAGCGGCGGATCGCCCGCGATCGGGCCGCCGCGGCCCTCGACGCCGCCCGCCGCGCCCTGACCGACCCGGACGATTGAGCCTCGGCTCGGCCTCCGGTCGATCGTCTCGCGGAGCCGCGTCGGGCCACCTCTCATTCCCGTCTCATGGGCGGCTGATACGTTCGCCGTGCGATGCTTCGCCGCGCGATTTCGTTGGCCCTTCTCGCCGGTGCCCTCGCCGGCCCCGCCGGCGCCCAATCCCCGGCGCCCCTCACCATCACCGACGCCCTCGCGCGCGCCAAGGCGCAGTCGCCGGCGCTCGCGGCGGCGCGCGCCCGCGTCGACGCGGCCCGGCAGGCCACGACCCGGGTCGGCTGGCTCCCGAATCCCACCGCGGAACTGCGGTCCGAGAACTGGGCGTCGGGCGCGGGCGCGGCGCTGCCGCTCGACGTCTTCGCCACGCTGACGCAGACCGTCGAACTCGGCGGCAAGCGCGGCGCACGCCGGGCCATCGCCGCCGCCGGCCTCGACGCGGCGACGGCAGCCGAAGCCGTGGTGGCGCGCGACGTGGCACGCCAGGTGGTCACCGAGTACCTCGAGGCGCTGCGCGCCCGGGAGCATGCCCGCGAGCGTGGCGCGTTCGCCGAGCAGATGACCGAGGCCGCCCGCGTGATGGCACAGCGCGTCGCGGTCGGCTCCGCGCCCGAGGCGGACCTGCTGAAGCTCCGGACCGAAGACGCGCGCGCGGTGGTGGAGCGCGGCCGCGCCGACCTGGCCGCGGCGCGCGCGCTGGCCACGCTCAGCGCGGTGCTGGGGACCGACGTGAGCGGCGACGCGCTGGCGACGCCGGCACGGCCGGCGCTGCCGGCCCTGGACGCGGGCGTGGCCCCGGCGCACCCGGAGATCGCGCTGGCGTCCGGCGCGGTGGCCGCCGCCCTCGCCACGGCCGATCTCGAACGGTCCCGCGCGGTGCCCGACGTCGGCGTGAACGCCGGATTCAAGCGCACGGCCGGGTTCAACACCGGCGTCGTCGCCGTCACCGTGCCCGTGCCGCTGTTCGACAGGAACGGCGTGGCGCGGGCGCTGGCCGCGGGCCAGGTGCGCGCCGCCGAGCAGGACCGCGCCGCCACCGAGCGCCGCCTGGCCGGCGCGCTCGCCGCGGCGCACCGGGCCGCGACGATCCTGGCCGCGCGCGCGACGGACCTCGACGCCACGCTGGTGGTGCCGGCGCGGGGCGCGCGCGACGCGGCGCGGGCCGCCTTCGCGGCCGGCGCGCTGGACGTCCTGCGCCTGGTGGACGCCGAACGGTTGTATGTCGACGCGGCCATCGCGGCCGTCGACGTCGTGATTGACGCGGTCGGGGCCACCATCGAGGCACGGCTCGCCGCTGGAGAGGAGCCCCTGCCATGACGCGTGTTCCTTCCCCGCTGGCCTGCGCGCTGGCCATCGCCGGGGTGCTCGCCGGCGCCGGCTGCGGCCGCGCGGCCGACGAGGCCGAGGCGGTCGATCCGGGGGCGGCCGCCGTCGGCGCGGCCGGCGCGGTCACCGTCGACACGGCCGACGCCAAGGCCGCCGGCATCGAAACCGCGGTGGCCCGGGTGGTCGAGCGCGCCGACCCGCTCGACGCGGCCGGGCGCGTCACCTTCGACGAGCGGCGCACGGCGCGGCTCGGGTCGCTCGTCGAGGGCGTGGTCCGCACGATCGACCCGCAGCCCGGCGACGCCGTGGCGCGCGGCGCCGTCGTGGCGCGGCTCCACAGCCACGTCGTCCACGACGCCTGGGCCGCCTACTTCAAGGCGCTCGCCGAGGAGCGGCGCACCGAAGCCGAGCTCGCCTACGCCGTCACCGCCGAGAGCCGGGCCACGTCGCTCGTCACGAACAAGGCCCTGTCGCCGCAGGAGCTGGAGCGCGCCCGGGTCGACGTGAACGCCGCCCGCCAGGCGGTGGCCAGCGCCAAGGCCGAGACGCTGCGCGCGGAACAGGAGCTCGAGCACTACGGCATCCACGCCTCGCCGCAGGCCGATCCGACCACGCAGGAGGACGTGCCGGTGTTCGCGCCCTACGGCGGGACGGTCGTCGAGCGCCTCGCCACCGCCGGCATGGCCGTCACGCCCGGCACGCCGCTCCTCGTCGTGTCGGACCTGTCGCGCGTGTGGATCACGGCCGAGATCGACGAGGCGCTGGTGGGCCGCGTGGTCGCCGGCCGCCCCGTGACGGTCCACGCGCCCGCCTATCCGGGCGAGGCCTTCCCGGCGACGCTGGCCGCGATCGGCGACGTCGTGAACCCGGAGACGCGCCGGGTCACGATGCGGATCGAGGCGGCCAATCCGGACCGCAAGCTGAAGCCGCAGATGCTCGTCACGGTGACCATCGCCGCGACGGCCCCGCGCAAGGTGCTGGTCGTCCCGGAGCGGGCCCTCCAGACGATGGACGGCGAGGCCGTCGTGTTCGTCCGGCGCGAGGCGCAGTTCGCCAGGCGGGCCGTGACCACGGGCGCCAGCGTGAACGGCGAGGTCGAGATCGTGTCCGGCCTGGCCGAGGGCGAGATCGTCGCCACCTCCGGCGCCTTCCTGCTCAAGTCCGCGCTGGCCTCGCCGTCGGCCGGGGAGCCGTAACGTGGGGCTCGTCGAGCGCTTCGTCGCTGCCACGCTCGGGCAGCGCCTCTTCGTCCTGTTCTGCCTGAGCGCCCTGATCGTGACCGGCGTGCTCGCCGTGCGCGATCTGCCCGTCGAGGCCTTTCCGGACCTGACGAACAACCAGGTGGTCGTGATCACCGAGGCGCCCAGCCTGGCGGCCCCGGAGGTCGAGCAGCGCGTCTCCTACCCGATCGAGACCGCGCTCATGGGCGTGCCGAACACCGAGGAGGTGCGTTCGGTCTCGAAGTTCGGGCTGTCCATGGTCACGGTCGTGTTCGACGACGCCGTGCCCATCTACCTGGCGCGCCAGCTCGTCACCGAGCGCCTGGCCGACGTCCGTTCGCGCATCCCGGCCGGCCTCGAACCGGTCATGGGGCCGGTCGCGACCGCGTTCGGCGAGATCTACCAGTACGTGGTGACGGGCGACGGCATCGACGCGATGACCGCCAAGACCGTCCACGACTGGGACGTCCGCACGCGCCTCCGGTCGGTGCCCGGCGTGAGCGAGGTGAACACGTGGGGCGGCCTGAGCAAGCAGTTCCAGGTCGTGGTCGATCCCACGCGCCTGGATCAGTACGGCCTGGCGCTCGGCGACGTCCTCCGGGCCGTGGCGGACAACAACCAGTCCTTCAGCGGCGGCTTCATCGAGCACCACGCCGAGCGCTACACGGTGCGCGGCGTGGGCCTGGTGACCGACACCCACGATCTCGAGCGCGTCGTGCTCGCCTCCCACAACGGCGTGCCCGTCCTGCTGCGCGACGTGGCCGGCGTGGAAGTGGCGCCGGCGCTCCGCGACGGCGCCGTCACCCGGAACGGCGACGGCGAGGTCGTCGGCGGCATGGTGATCATGCTGAAGGGCGAGAACGCCCGCGACCTGTCGGTGCGGGTGAAGTCGCGGCTCACCGAGATCGCGGCCACGCTGCCCGAGGGCATGCGCCTCGAGCCGTTCTACGACCAGTCGGAAGTGATCGACCGCACGACGCACACCGTGCGGACGAACCTGCTCGAGGGCAGCGTCCTCGTCGTGGCCGTGCTGTTCTTCTTCCTGCGCGACGTGCGCGCCTCGCTCATCGTCGCCGCCGTCATCCCGATCTCGATGCTCGCGGGGTTCATCGGGATGCGCATCTTCGGCGTGTCGGCCAACCTGATGTCGCTCGGCGCCATCGACTTCGGCCTGATCGTGGACGGCGCGGTCGTGATGATGGAGAACTTCGTCCGGCGCCGCGTGGGCCTCGGCGAGCGCCTGGAGCACGCCGACGCGGACGAGCGCGACGCGCTGCGCCTGGGCGTCTTCCGGAGCGCGGCCGTGGAGGTCGCGCGGCCCGTGCTCTTCGGCGTGCTCATCATCATCGCCGTCTACCTGCCGATCTTCACGCTCGAGGGGCTGGAGGGCAAGATGTTCCGCCCGATGGCGATCACGGTGTGCTCGGCGCTGCTGGGATCGCTGCTCCTGTCACTGACGGCCGTGCCGGTCGTGTCGTCGTACCTGCTGAAGCTGGAGGGGCACCACGAGGACGAGCCGTGGTTCGCGCGCCTGCGCGACTACTACCGCCGGCACCTGGCCGCGCACATGCGCCACCCGCACTTCACCGTCGGCGTGGCCCTGACCATCGTCACCATCGCGATGGCGTCGGTGCCGTTCCTGGGCACGGAGTTCATGCCGCGCCTCGACGAGGGCTCCCTCCTCATCGAGACGCGCAAGCTGCCCTCGGTGTCGCTCGAGGAGTCGGTCGCCATCTCGACGCGGGTCGAGCGGATCGTGCTCGACAACTTCCCCGAGGTGTCGCAGATCGTCACCAAGCTCGGGCGCCCCGACCTGGCCACCGAGGCCATGGGCATCTACCAGGGCGACGTCTACGTGGGCCTCCACCCGGAGGCGTCGTGGACCAGCGGCCGATCGAAGGCCGAGCTCATCGACGCGATGGCCGAGGCCCTGTCGCACGTGCCCGGCCTGGAGGTGAACTTCACCCAGCCGATGGCGATGCGGCTCGACGAGGTGGTCTCCGGCGTAAAGGCCGACGTGGCCGTGAAGATCTTCGGCCCGGACGCGCCGACCTTGGAGCGGCTCGGCGGCCAGATCCTGCGGGTGGTCGAGCAGGTGCGCGGCGCCGCCGACGCCCAGGTGGAAGTGCTGTCCGGCGCCGCGCAGATCGAGGTCCGCCTGGACCGCGACGCGCTCGCCCGCTACGGCCTGCACGTGAACGACATCCAGCAGGTGGTGGAGACCGCCATCGGCGGGAGCCAGGTGACGGAGGTGCTGGAGGGCGCGCGGCGGTTCCCCGTCGTCGTCCGGCTGCCCGCCGCCGCCCGCCAGTCGCCCGACGCGATCGGCAACCTCGTCGTGACGGCCCCGGGCGGCGAGCGCGTCCCGCTGCAGCGCCTGAGCGCCGTGCGGCAGGCCTCCACGCCCGAGGCCGTGAACCACGAGAACGGCGAACGCCGCCTCGTGGTGCAGACCAACGTCCGCGGGCGCGACGTGGGCAGCTTCGTGGCCGAGGCCCAGCAGCGGATCGCGGGCGCCGTCACGCTGCCGACGGGCTACTACCTCGAGTGGGGCGGCCAGTTCGAGAACCAGCAGCGCGCGACGGCGCGGCTGGCCATCGTCGTGCCGCTCTCGCTGGCCATCATCTTCGTGCTGCTCGTGGCCACCTTCGGCCAGGTGCGCTGGGCCGCGCTCATCCTGGTGAACGTCCCCTTCGCGGCCGTCGGCGGCGTGGCGGCGCTGTGGGTCCGGGGACTCACGCTGAACCTGTCCGCGTCGGTCGGCTTCATCGCCCTCTTCGGCGTGGCCGTGCTGAACGGCGTGGTCATGATCGCGGCCATCAAGGCGCTGCGCGAGGACGAGGGGCTCGGCGTCCGGGACGCGACGCTCGCCGGCGCGGCGTCCCGGCTGCGGCCCGTGCTGATGACGGCGCTCGTCGCCGCCATCGGCTTCATGCCGATGGCGCTGTCCCACGGCGCGGGCTCCGAGGTGCAGCGGCCGCTCGCCACGGTGGTCATCGGGGGCATCATCACGTCGACGCTGCTGACGCTCATCGTGCTGCCGACCTTGTACGGCATGATGGAGACCTGGGTGGAGCGGCGGGCGCAGCACCATCACGCCTAGCCGCCGGGCGGGGAACGAGTCCATGCGCGTGCTCGTCGTGGAAGACGATCCGGCGATCAGCCGCTTCATGGTGCGCGGGCTCACGGAGGAGCGCTACCTGGTGGACCTCGTGGAGGACGGCGCCTCGGCGGTGGACCTGGCGGCGGCCGAGGAGTACGACGTCATCGTCCTGGACCTGATGCTCCCCGGCCTCGACGGCTTCGAGGTGTGCCGCCGGCTGCGCGGCAAGGGCGTCGACACGCCCGTGATCATCGTGACGGCCCGGGACGCGGTGGCCGATCGCGTGACGGCGCTCGACGCCGGCGCCGACGACGTCCTCGTCAAGCCGTTCGCGTTCGACGAGCTGCTGGCGCGCCTCAGGGCCATCGGCCGGCGGGGCCGCTCGCGGCAGCTGACCCACCTGCTCGAGTACGGCGGCATCAGCATCGACCCGGTGGCGCACCAGGTGACGGTGGCGGGCCGTCCGGTGCAGCTCACGGCGACCGAGTATCGCCTGCTGTCGTTCCTCGTCCGGCGCGCCGAGGCGATCGTGACGCGCGACCAGCTCGCCCAGCACGTCTGGGGCGGCGACTACGACCCGCTCTCGAACAACGCCGACGTCTACGTGGGGTACGTGCGCCGGAAGCTGCAGGCGGCGACGCCGGAGCCCCTCATCCACACGGTCCGCGGCCTGGGCTACATGCTGAAGGCGGGCGCCCCGTCATGACGTCGCTCCGGCCGCAGTCGTTCCGGGCGCGGCTGACGTGGCGCTGGACGGTGGCGGTCGGCCTGCTGCTGGCCCTGGCCAACGCCGCCATCTACGCCGGCGCCTCGATCTACCTGCGGCGCTGGCTGGACGAGCACGTGCGGACGGTGGCCGCCACCGAGGCGGCCTCGTCGACCGACGGCCCGAGCGACGTGCACCTGCACGAGTCGCCGTACGCGCAGCTCCAGCGCGAGGGCTTCACCGAGAAGGTCGTGCAGATCTTCGACGCCCGGGGCGCGCTCGTCCTGCAGTCCACGGCGCTCGAAGGCGCGCCGCCGCTCGTGGCGCCCGAGGTCGTCGCCCGCGGGCTCGCCGGGGACGCGCCGATGGTGGACGCGACGCTGTCCGGGCGGCGCGTGCGCCTGAACGTGCTGGCGGCGGCCCGCGGGCCGCGCCGCTACGCCGTGGCCGTGGGGCTCTACGCGGACGACGTGGACCGCGGGCTCCGGGCGCTGGCCTGGCTGCTGGCCGCGGTGTGGACGGCCGGCATCTGCGGCACGGCGGTGCTGGGCTACCGGCTGGCATCGCGGGCGCTGGCGCCCGTCTCGCGGATCACGGAACGGGCGGCGTGGATCGCGCAGGGGAACTTCGACGCGCGCCTCGACGGGCCGGAGGTGCTCGACGAGGTGGGCCGCATGACGGTGCTGCTGAACTCGATGCTCGACCGGCTGCAGCGGTCCGTGGACGCCAACCGCCGGTTCGCGGCCGACGCGTCGCACGAGCTGCGGAGCCCGCTGACGGCCATGGCCGGAGAGCTGGACGTGGCGCTGCGCCACCCGCGGTCGGCCGACAGCTATCGCGAGACGCTGACCTACCTGCGCGCGCGCGTGGCGGCCCTCACCGAGCTCGCCGGCGATCTCATGCTCCTGGCCCGCGTGGAAGAGGGGGACGACGTCGCCCGCCACGAAGTGCCGCTGGCGCCGCTGGTCGACGAGGCCTTCGCCCGCTGGACGCCGGCGGCCGAGGCGCGCCGCATCCAGCTCTCGCACGAGGGGCTCGCCCACGTCACGGTATACGCGGACCGGGCGCTGGTGACGCGCGTCGTGGACAACGTGGTCGCCAACGCCGTCCACTACAACCGCGACGGCGGGTCCGTGCGGGTCACCGCCCGCGTGGACGCGCCCGCCGACGACGCCTGGGCGCCCACGCTGGTCACCATCGAGGTACGCGACGAGGGTCCGGGCATCCCCGCGGACCAGCACGAGCGGGTGTTCGAGCGCTTCTTCCGACTGGACGAGTCGCGGCGTCGCCATACGGGCGGGACCGGCCTCGGCCTCGCGATCTGCCGCGAGGTCGCCCGCGTGCTCGGCGGCAGCATCCGCGTGGCCGGGAGCTCGGCGGCCGGGACGACGATCGCCATCACGCTGCCCGGACACGGGCCGGCGGCGCCCGTTGCCCCGGCGGACGGGCGGGCCGGCGACCTCGCGGCGCCGGGGTCCGCGCCGCTTCCGTCCCGGCCCGGCGCCTGACGCCGCCCGCCGGGCGGCGCACGGCGTCCCCGGCGGCCGCGCGCTACGGCCGGATGTCGAGCGCGTAGATGAACGACAGGCGCGGGGCGATGGGCGCGGCGTAGAGGATCGTCCGGCCGGTGTCGTCGACCAGCTCCGCCGTCGGCAGGGTCCGGCCGCCGAGCGGGTTGGGAATCACACAGGGGATGATGCCCACGCGCACGCTGCCGTCGCCGGCGGCGATGTCGCCGTCCGGGAGCCGGTAGTTCGCGGTCAGGGCCTGCCCGGGGCGCAGGCGGTAGTCCTGCTGGGCCAGGACGTTGCCGGCCGTGTCGTGGAACATGATCGTGCCGCCGCAGGCGCGGGGACCGACGAGTCCGGCGCCGTGCTCGGCGCACGCCACGTTGAACTGCAGGGTCTCTCCGAAGCGCACGCTGATCACGCCGAAGGCCGGCGGATCGGGCTGGGGATCGAACGCGAGCACGGGCACCCACGCCGCACCGGCCAGGGCCAGTCCGGCACACACCATCACGACGGCACGACGTGTCATGGATCGCCTCCGGGGGCGCCCGGCCGGCACGGCCGGGTAACGGCCCCTCACCCAGACCAGCGCAAACCGCGCGGTAAACCGATCACGCGCCCGCGGGGCGTGTATGCTCGCGGCATGCGCGCGCAGATCCTCGTGCCGGTGCTCGTCCTGGCGTTGCTCATGTCCGCCGCGACCGCGGTGGCCCAGCCGTCGATCGATGTCGGACCGCGACCGGCCGCCCTGGCCGCCGACGTGTCGAGCCTCGACGCCATCCTGGCCGCGCTCTACGACGTCATCTCGGGCCCCAAGGGCGAGGCCCGCGACTGGACGCGGTTCCGGTCGCTGCTCGCGCCGAACGCGCGGCTGATGCCCACCCGCCCGCGTCCGGACGGGGGCACCGACCTGGTCGTCTGGAGCGCCGAAGACTACGTGCGCGCGGCGGGACCGGGGCTGGCCGCCAACGGCTTCTACGAGCGCGAGATCCATCGCGTGACCGAGCAGTTCGGGGACGTCGTGCACGTGTTCAGCACGTACGAGTCTCGGCGGACCGCCGATCCAGCCGAGGCACCCTTCGCGCGCGGCATCAACTCGATCCAGCTCTTGAAGGACGGCGCGCGCTGGTGGGTCGTGTCGATCTACTGGCAGGCCGAGAGGCCGGGCACGCCCATCCCGGCGGCCTACCTGCCGAAGTAGCGCGCGGCCGGCTACTCGATCCGAAGGGCCGTGAGCGGCTGCACGCGCATCGCCCGGCGGGCCGGCACGGCGTTGGCGAACGCGCCGGCCACGACGAGCACGGCGGCGGCCGCCAGCCAGGCGACGACGTCGAAGGGCGTCACGTCGTAGAGCACGCCGCGGAGGAGGACGGCGGCGCCCGCCGCGATCGCGCCACCCACCACGAGGCCGACGCCCACCAGGGCCAGGCCCTGCCGCATCACCATGCCGAGCACGTCCGAGGCTTCGGCGCCGAGCGCGATCCGCACGCCGATCTCGCGCGTGCGGCGGGCGACCGAGAACGCCACGACGCCGTAGAGGCCGATCGCGGCCAGGACCGTGCCCAGGAGGCCGAACGCGGTGGCCAGCCAGGCGCCGACGCGCGCGGGCACGAGCGAGCCGGCCATGTTCTGCTCCATCGTGGCGCCGCCCAGGAGGACGAGGCCCGGCTCCATCGCGAGCAGCTCCCGCCGCATCACGCCCAGTAGCGCCGCGGCGTCGCCGCTGGTGCGCGCCAGGATCATGTTGAAGGTGTTCGGCCGCTGGGCCGACGCGAAGTAGACGTAGGGCGAGGGCGCTTCGAGCACGCCGTGCCGCTTGTGATCGGCCGCCACGCCCACGACACGGTAGACGCGCTTGGTGCTGACGCTCTGCATCGTGTGGCCCACGGCCGACTCGCCCGGCCAGAAGGTGCGCGCCATCGTCGCGTTCACGACCGCGACGAGCGGCGCGCCCTCCACGTCGGTGGGATCGACGGCCCGGCCCTCGAGGAGGGGCACCCCCAGCGTCTCGAGGGCCCCCGGCGAGACGTCCACGTTCTCGATGATCTCGGCCCGCTGGCCCTCGGCGTACGTGCGCGAGTCCACGCGGAGCTCCTGCTGGTTGAAGTTGAGCGTGAAGGGCAGCGTCGGCGACATCGTGCCGGCGGCCGTGACGCCGGGCAGCGCCTGGATGCGCGCCAGCGCCTCGCGCCAGAACTGCAGCCCCCGGTCGCGCTCGTAGCGGACCATGTCGGTGTCGAACCCGACGGCGGCCAGGCCGTGCGGGTCGAAGCCGACATCGGCGCGCTGGGACGCGCCGAGGCTCCGGAGCAGCAGGCCGGCCACCACGAGCAGCACCGCGCTGAGCGCCACCTGCACGACGACGAGCGCGTCGCGGAGCACGATCCGGCGGCCGCCCACGCGGGCCGCGGGAGCCTCGCCGCGCAGATCGCCCACGAGGTCCGGCTTCGACGCCTTCACCGCGGGCACCAGGCTGGCGAGCATGCCCGTGAGCGCCCCGGCGAACGCCGCGAAGGCCGCGACGCGCCAGTCGAGGCGCAGGTCGAACGACACGTCCACCGGGAGCGGCAGCTCCACGGCGAGCAGGGCCTGGAGGACGATCCACGCGCACCCGAGCGCGACGACGGCGCCGGCGGCGCCCACGATCAGGCCCTCGACGACGAGCTGCTGGAGGAGCCGGCCCCGGCTGGCGCCGATCGCGAGCCGCACGCTGATCTCGCGCCGGCGGGCGGAGGCCCGCGCGAGGAGCAATCCGGCGACGTTCGCGCAGGCGATGAGGAGGACGAGGCCGACGATGGTCATGAGGGCGGCGCTGCCGACGCTGAGCGGCGCGCCGGCCTGCGGCACGAGCAGCCGGACGTCGGTGCTGGCCACGCCCGCCATGCGGCGGTCCGTGTTCGTGTCCGGGTGGGCGGCCGCGAGCTGCGCCCCGACGAGGGCGATGTTGGCCTGGGCCTGCGCGACCGACACGCCGGGGCGGAGGCGGCCCTTCACGAACAGCCACCGCGCGCCGCGCCGCTCGAGCCGCGTGCGGCCTGGGCCTGGCACGACGTCGTTGATGCCCGCCGGCTCCACTTCTTCGGCGTGCGCGATCGGGAGCCAGAACTCGGGCGTCAGGAGCGGCACGACGCCGGTGAAGGACGGCGGCGCCACGCCCACGATGGTGTAGGGCAGGCCGCGCAGCATGATCGTGCGGCCCACCACCGACGGGTCGCTCCCGTACTCGCGGCGCCACATCCGGTCCGACAGCACGACGACGCGCTCGGCCCCGGGGGCGTCGTCGGCGGGCTGCAGCACGCGGCCCAGCGCGGGGCCGACGCCGAGCAGGGCGAAGTGGTTCGACGTGACGATCTGGCCGAGCGCCACGCGCGATCGGTCGCCCAGGTTCAGCGCCGCGATCATGGGGCTGTAGCCCGTCATGTCGCTGAACACGGTGTTGGCGGCGGCCAGGTCGAGGAAATCGGGGTAGGAGCTCGTGGCGTATTCGTCGCCGTCGCCGCCGGTGGTGAAGACGTCGACGAGCGTGCCGGGCGACGCGACCGGCAGCGGACGCAGGAGCACGGCGTCCACCAGCGAGAACATCGCGGCGTTCACGCCGATCCCGAGGCCCAGCGACAGCACGGCCACGGCGAAGACCCCGGGACTGCCCGCGATCGAGCGGCACGCGTAGCGAAGGTCCTTCACGAGCGCTTCGAGCATGGCGGCTCCCCAGCCCGCGTTCCGGCCCGGGCTGAACACTCATACGATGCCAACGCCGGGAAGTTCGGGCCGCCAGGCCATCCGCCCGCGGGGCCCGTCCCGCCGGGCGCCCCGGCGTGCTCGCGCCGCGCCCGATTCCCCGCCAGCGCTACAGCTTGCGGTAGCGCGACGCGCTGCGGCGGACGACGGCCCGGGCGGCGAACCCGGGCAGGTGCTTGGCGCCCAGGGCCAGCGCGCGGTTCACCCGGCCCGTGACGACCATGGGCTTCCCGGCCATCACCGCCGCGTACCCGTCCTCGGCCACCTGGCGCGCGTCGGACCACATCCAGCGCGGCATCGTCCGGACCTGCGCGCGCGTGCCCGTCACGTCGTGGAACTCGGAGTGCGTGAAGCCCGGGCACACCGCGGTCACGTGCACGCCGTCGGCCAGGACCTCGCCCGCCAGGGCCTCGGAGAACTTCACGAGGAAGGCCTTCGACGCGGCGTACAGCGTGTGGCCGGGCGCCGCCGGCACCAGGGCGGCCAGGGAGGCGATGTTCAGGACGCGCCCCCACCGCCGCTCCACCATCCCCGGCAGCAGGCGGTGGGTCAGCTCGGCGACGGCGGTCACGAGCACCTGCAGGAAGTCGCGCTGCACCGCCCAGTCCGTGGCGACGTAGCGCCCGGGCACCCCGTAGCCGGCGTTGTTCACCAGGAGGTCCACGGCCAGGCCGGCGTCGGCCAGCGCGCGACACAACCGCTCGGGTGTCGCCGGATCCGCGAGATCCCCGGGGATGGCCACCGCCCGGATCCCGTGCGCGGCCGACAGATCGTGGGCCAGCCGGTCGAGGCGATCGGCGCGGCGCGCCGTAATGACGACGTCGTAGCCGCGCGCCGCCAGGACCTCGGCGAACGCCTGGCCGATGCCGGCCGAGGCGCCCGTCACGAGCGCCGTCCGGCCGCGCCCGTCCGGCGGGGCGCTCATCGGGCCGGCGGTGCGTCCACCCGCATCTGCCAATAGTCCTTCATCACGAGGAACCGGTGGAGGACCAGGGCGTCCACCGACGATCCGAACGTGGCGCGGATGGCGTCGCGCGGCGTGCTGGCCGTGGTCGTGCCCGGGCCCGCGCCGTCGAGCGGCAGGTTGACGAGCCCCGGCACCCCGGTGCGCCGCCGGTGCAGGTCCAGCAGTTCGGCCAGGGGGCCCTCCGCGTCGTCCGGCAGGACGTGGACGTGCGCGTCGCCGCGTGCGTCGAGGCCCGCCCGCAGCCGATCGCGGTACTCCTCGTGGACGCGGGCGCGCACGAGCCCCCAGGGCGACAGCGCCGCCTGGTCCACGCAGGCGACAGCGCCGCGCGCCAGCACCAGCGGAATGGGCGTCGAGGGCGCGCAGCCGCGGAGGAACAGATTGACGTTGTCGCGCGCGTATCGGCTGGACGGATCGCACAGGATGCTCCTGGAGCCGGACAGCGGATGCCCGAACTCCTCGGCGCCCTGGAACCAGGCCACGAGCTTCCCGCGCTCCAGCAGCTGCGAGACGCGATCGAGCAGCCGCGGCCATCGCGGCTCGTAGAGGTAGTCCAGCCGGCAGTTCTCGAGCACCGCCTTGGCGTCCTGCTCGGTCGCCGGCGGTCCGACCGCCGCGCCGCGCGGGAGCGCCGGTTCCGCGGCGGGGCCGACGGCCAGCGCCGCGCCGACGGCCGCGCCGTCGTCCGAGCGCCAGGGCGCGATCGCCACCGGACGCCCGGCGGCGGCTCGCACGCGCGCCACGAAGTCGGGCGAGGCGAAGGCGCTGCCCGCCAGCGCCGGCGGGTCGTTCGTCCGTGCCGCGAGCGCGCCGAACGCGGCGGCGACCGCGGCGAGGAACGCGTCGGCCAGCCCCGCCCGCACGCGCGCGGCCCGGACGAGCGGCGAGCCGGCGTCGTCGAGGGGAGCGCCGGCCGCCTCGCGCGCCTCGGCAATCGCGCGATCGAAGGCGCGGCGGTCCGCCGGGGCGTCGGGATCCGCCGGCGCGCCGGCCAGGCCGGGCAGCGGCGCGGCGCCGCCGCTCTGCGTCCCCGCGAGCTGTTCCAGGTCGCCAAGCGGATCGCCGGGCGGCCGGTCGCCGCGCGCCAGGCCCAGGATCGATGCGAGCTCGGCGGCGAGCGCCAGGAGCGACGCGGCCATCGGGATCTCGACGACCCGTGCCCCGCCGTCGTCCACGAGCAGCGCCGCGGTGCCGCCGGCGACGATCGCCGCCCGGGCGCCGCTGGCCCGGGCCAGGTGCCAGTGCGCGGCGGCCCGGCTCACCCGGTGGCGGGTCGGCCCGGGCACCGCCCGGTCGCCCGGCGCCGCGCCGGCGTCCACGGCGCCCTCCTCGACGATGGCGATGTCTGTCAGGTCGCCGGCCGTGCGCCCGGCGGCGGCCAGGCAGGCATCGAGCGCGCCCGGCGACTCCCCGGCCGGACCCGCGGGACGCGCCACGGCCGCCACGATGCGTCCGTCCACCGCGAGCGCCGCGGCCTCCCGACCAGGCGCCCGCACGATGCCGCCGACGATCATCGCGTCAGTCCGCTACCGGCTCGGGTGCGCGACGAGGAACGGGCCGATGGCGAGGTAGTCCAGGTTGCCCTGGAGGAACGCGCTCACGGCGTCGTCCGGCGTGCAGACGATCGGCTCCTCGTGCATGTTGAAGCTCGTGTTGATGATCGTCGGCAGGCCCGTGAGGCGGTGGTACTCGGTCAGCACGGCGTGCAGGCTGGGATTGGACCGCCCGGTGACGAGCTGCGGACGCGCGGTCCCGTCCACGTGGACGGCGGCGGGCGATTCCTCGCGCATGAAGGGCGTGCAGTCGAACGTGATGGTCATGAACTCGGCCGCGAAGTCGGCGCCGTCGACGTGGCGGTAGCACTGGTGCCGGTGCTCGTGCAGCGTGGCCGGGGCGAAGGGCATGAACTCGGTGCGCCCGAGCCGCTGGTTGAGCCACTGGTTCACCTCGGGCTCGCGCGCGTGATACAGGATCGAGCGGTTGCCGAGCGAGCGCGGACCGTATTCCATCCGGCCCGTGAAGCGCGCCACCACCTTGCCGGCGGCGATGAGCTGCGCGATCTTCGGCTCGATCGGCGCGTAGCGATCGAAGGGCAGCTGGGAACGCGTGAGCGCCGCCCGCATCTGATCGTCGGAGTAGTCGGGCCCCAGAAAGGCATCCGCCATCGGCCGCGAGAGGTCGGCGCGCCCCTCGAACTCGAGCAGCGCCGCGCCCGTGCCGCACCCGCCGTCCGCCATGTTCGGGTGGACGTGGATCCGTTCGACGCCCGGCAGCTCGAAGATGCGCTGGTTCAGCTTCACGTTCGAGACGACGCCGCCCGACAGGACCACCTGCCGGGCGCCCGTGGCGGCCAGGTGATGGGCGATGTAGCCGGTGGCCACCGTCTCGACGACATGTTGGTAGGCGGCCGCCACGTCGATCTTCGGGAACCGCGCCGCCAGCCGGCGCGCGAACTCGAGGTCGTTGCCGGCGCGGAGGCGGAACGCGCCGGGCTCCCGCTCGACGCGGGAGAGCAGCAGGTCGCCGAGAATCGCCGGATCGCCGTAGGCCGCCAGGCCCACGACCTTGCCCTCGTGGCGCCCCGGGCGGAGCCCGAGCCCGGAGGTGGCCGCCTCGTACAGCAGGCCGAGCGAGTGCGGATACGGCACGGCGTGGACGCGCGTGAGCACGCCGCCCCGGCCCAGGCTGACGGCGCCCGACAGGCCCGACCCGTAGCCATCGAGGCTGACCACGAGCGCTTCGTCGAACCCGCTGCAGAAGTAGGCGTTGGCGGCGTGCGTCAGGTGGTGCTCGTGCCGCCGGAGCCGATCGAGCAGCCCGAGGTCTGCCAGGGCGCTCTCGAGCTCGTCGTGCCACTTCTTGTGGAACTGCTGCGCGTCGCGGCCCCACGGATCCGTGCCGCGGCGCGCCACGTTGCGCGAGACGACGCTGTCGCCCGCCAGGGCCCGCAGCGCCAGCGCCTTCGCCGCCGGCGGCGCCTCGGCCCGCTCGTTCGGGTCGGCCAGGCCGGGGATGGCCGTGGACCGCGCCGGCACGCGGCGTTCGGCCTCGGCCAGCCGCTCTTCGAGCGCGGCGTCGTCCTCGCCGCCGGCAAGGACGTCCCCGCCGGCGAGGGACTCGGAGAACAGCCGGGTCTCTTCGTCCCAGGCGAGGAAGGGATAGGCGACGGCGGTCACGTCCGCCAGGTCGGTGCCCGTGACGGCCAGGCAGTTCTGCAGGGCCTGCCAGGGAAAGCCGTCCTGCAGCCGGACGCGGGTGAAGCGCTCTTCGGCGGCCGCGTAGGTGACGACGCCGTCCTCCACGAGGGTGACCGTGGCGTCCATGTCGAGTGGGGAGATGCCTATGACCTTCATGCGTCGTCCGGGGCCCGGCCGCGCGACCGTCGCGCGCGGGGGCCAGGCCCTATTATCGCGTCGGACGTGCGCGCCGCGGCGTGGCGGCGCGGCCAGGGGCCGCCGGCCCGAGAGTATGATGGGAGGTCCCCGGGGAGGCCACGATGCTCGCCAAAGCCGCCGTCATCGCTCTCACTGCCGCCGCGTGCACCGGCTGCATCCGCAGCGCGACGCTCATCAAGGTCAAGGCCGACGGCAGCGGCACGGTCGAACAGACCGTGCTGATGAACACGGCCCTCATGAAGGGCATGTTCAACGGCCTGGGCGGTCAGCAGGCCACCACGCCGGGCGCCATGTCCGACGCCGACATGCAGCGGGCGGCCACGCGGCTCGGCGAGGGCGTGACCTTCGTCTCCAACACCCCGATGAAGACCGACGACGGCTTCGAGGGATCCACGGCCGTCTTCGCCTTCGCCGACGTCACCAAGCTGCGCGTCGACCAGGATCCAAGCCTGAACGGGTCGTCCACCGGCGGCATCTCCACGCCCCCGAAGGACGGCGCGCCCGTGACCTTCGCGTTCGAGAAGGGCGACGGCGCCTCCACCCTCACGGTCACCCTGCACGACAAGCCGAAAGGCGACGGGCCGGCGGCGGCGCCCGCGGGGGGACCCGACATGGACAACCCGCAGATGCTCGAGATGATGAAGTCGATGTTCAAGGGCTTCAAGGTGGGCATCGACATCGAGGTCGCCGGGAAGATCCTGAAGACCAACGCCGATCACGTGGCCGGATCGCGCGTCACCCTCCTCGAGATGGACATGGAGACGCTGCTCCAGGACGAGGCGAAGCTGAAGCAGGTGCAGAAGATGCTCGGGCCCACGGCGTCGGTGAGCGAGCTGAAGCCCTACCTGAAGGACGTGAAGGGGCTGAAGGTCAACGATCCGGTGGTCAGCATCCAGTTCCGCTGACACCCGCCCCGGGGCGCCGCGGCCCGAGGCCGCGGACTCACACGCCGGGAGGCGGCGGCGTCAGCGTGGTCGCGCGCGCGCCGCCGGCATCGGCCCGGCCCTCTCTCGGGGCATAGGGGTCGCGCCGGGTGCTGAAGGCGCTGACGACGAAGGCCAGCCCCACCATCACGAACGCTCCCCCGATGCCCAGGCCGAGCATCGGCTCGCCCGCGGCGAGCGCGATGAGCATCACCAGGGCGAGCCCCAGGCCGCAGACCAGGATCCCGAGCGTCAGCTTGGCGCCGTAGGCGCGGCGGAGGCCGGCGTCGCCCATCACCGGGTCGGGCGGCACCATGCCCCGCTCGATCATGGCCATGCGCTCCTGGTGCCGGAACTCCGCCTGGCGGGTCCCGCGCAGGATGGCCAGGCCCAGCATCGTGAAACCGCCAAGGATGACGAGCGCCGGCAGGACGACCACGCCGGCGAAGATGATGCTGTTCTCAGCCACCTGTCTGCCTCCACACGCCCACTTGGACTGCCGTGGCCCGGGTGATTGTTTCAGAGCGGCGCCCGGTGAAACAATCCGCGGCGGGTGCCGGGTCTAATGGCGGTGAGCGCATGCCGGCGGCTGACGAACGTGACCTGCTAGCGCGCTGCCGTCGCGGGGAAGAGGCGGCATTCCGGGAACTCGTGGATCGGTACTCGCCCATGGTCTTCGCGCTCGCTTCGCGCCTGGTCCGGCCGCCCCTGCGGCCCGAGGACGTGGCCCAGGAAGTGTTCCTCCGGGTGCACCGCGGCTTGCCGGAGTTCCGCGGGGAAGCGTCCCTGGCGACGTGGATCTACCGCATCGTGACCAACGCGGCCTTCGAAGCGCGGCGGCGGGAACGCTTCCAGGACGTGTCGCTCGACGACGACGATGCCGCCCGCCCGCCCGTCGGCACGCGCGACCGCGCCTACTCGGACGTCGAGCTGCGGGACCGCCTGGACAAGGCGATGGCGCGGCTGCCCCAGCACTACCGGGTGCTGGTGCACGGCCACTACGTGAAGGGCATCAAGTACGAGGACCTGGCCGAGGCCCTCCGGATCCCGGTGGGCACGGTGAAGACGCACCTGTTCCGCGCCAGGCGGCTGCTCCGCGCGGCGCTGGAGGGCGATCTCGCATGACCCCCGACTGCCGGCGGCTGGACGACCTGGCCGACGAGGTGGCCGGGGGGGCGGTCCTGCCGCCGGGCCTGGCGGCGCACGCGGAGGCCTGCGCCGGGTGCCGCGCGCGCCTCGACCTGGCCGGCCGCATCGAGCGCGCGCTGGCGACCTGGCCCGTGGCGTCGCCGCCCCCGCACTTCGCCGCCGCCGTGGCGGCCGCGGCCCACCGCGAGGAGTGGCGGCGGGAGCTGGTCGTGGACTGGGGCTTCAACGTGGCAATCGCCGCCAGCCTGCTGGTCATCCTCGCCGGCGTCGGCGGGCTGGTGTGGACACTCGGCGCGGCGGCCGACGTCTCGACCGCGGCGGACGCGACGGCGGCGGTCGTCGGCGGCCTGCTGGAGCGCGTCCGGAGCCAGGCGGCCGTCGTGGGCACGGCGACGGTCCTGCTGACCGGGACGGTCGGCGCCTGGTGGTGGGTCGAGGAACGCACCGACTGGTAAGATGCGCGCCGTGTCGGCGTCGGAGCAGGCGCGGCCCTTCCTGAAGTGGGCCGGGGGCAAGCGGCAGCTGCTCCCGGTGCTGCGCACCTATTATCCCGACGCGATCCAGGCGTATCACGAGCCCTTCCTGGGGTCGGGCGCCGTGTTCTTCGACCTGTGGTCCAGCGGCCGGCTCCACGGGCGGCGCGTCTGGCTCAGCGACGAGAACCCGGACCTGGTCGGGTGCTACCTGCGCGTCCGCGACGCGACCGACGCCGTCATCGGCGCGCTGGAAGCGCTGGCCGAGGGACACGCGCGCGGCGGCGCCGACCATTACTACGACGTGCGCGACCGCCGCTTCAACCCGGGCCGGGCGGCGTGGCTGGGCGCCGGCGCCGCGCCCGAGACCTATCCGGTGGACCTGGCGGCCGCCCTGCTCTACCTCAACCGCACCGGCTACAACGGCCTCTTCCGCCTGAACCGGCAGGGCGGGTACAACGTGCCGGCGGGCCGGTACCTCCGGCCGCGCATCGTGGTGGCCGAACGGCTCCGGGCGGCGGCCGCCGCGCTGGCGGCCCCCGGGGTGACGATTGCCTGCAGTTCCTTCGACCGGGCCGCCCGACGCGCCCGTCCCGGCGACTTCGTCTACTTCGATCCCCCCTACGCGCCGGTGGGACCGACGGCGAACTTCCGTCAGTACACGGCGCGCGGCTTCTCCGACGAGGACCAGGCCGACCTCCAGGCCCTGGCCGTCGGCCTGGCGGGGCGCGGCGTCCAGGTGCTGCTCAGCAACTCGAGCGCCGAGGCGATCGTCCGGCTGTACGGCGGGCCGACGGCCCGGTCGGCGGGCCTGCGCGTCACCCGCGTCCCGGCCCGCCGGGCGATCAACACGAAGGCCGCCGGCCGGGGGCACGTGGACGAGCTGCTCGTCAGTAACCGGGCCCCGGTGCCGGCCTGACCCCCGGACCCGGCCCTGTCGGCCGGGCCCGGATCGGCCGACAATTGAGGGGAAAGCGCATGCCGCCAGCCGCCAGCGTCGGGACCGCGGACCGGCTTGCACAGCCCGCGGGGAACCACCCGTGGGCCCGGCAGGGACGGGCCGGGAACCGTGCTACTCTGGCGACAGCAGCCGGCCTTGCGAAAGTGGCGGAACTGGCAGACGCGCCGGACTTAGGATCCGGTAGCCGCAAGGCTATGGGGGTTCGAGTCCCCCCTTTCGCACCAGCTTCCGCTCACGCTGGCGCGCCCCGGAGCCTCGGAACGACCAGGTCCCGGGGGAACTGCCTCACCGACGCGCGGGACGCGCGCCGGCGGGTCCCACCCACCACACACATTCAATGAAGACAGAACTGGTAGACGTCAACGAGACCCGCCGACAGCTCACGGTCGAGATCCCGGTCCCCGAGGTGGAGTCGGCCATCGATCGGGTCACCAGGGACTACGCCAAGTCGGCGCGGCTGCCCGGCTTCCGGCCCGGGCGCGTGCCGCCCACCGTGGTCCGGCAGCGCTTCCGCGCCCAGATCCTCCACGACGTCGCGACCGATCTCATCCCGAAGGCCGTGGACGAAGCCCTGACGGCCAAGGGCGTCGAGCCCGTGGACACCCCGGACGTGAAGGACGTGGTCGTCGAGGAGGGCAAGCCGCTGTCCTTCACGGCGAGCTTCGACGTCGTGCCCCCGTTCGATCCCGGCGCGTTCGACGACATCCAGCTCCGGCGCCCGCCCGTGGCCGTAGACGACGACGCCGTGCAGCAGACGCTGGAGCGCCTTCGGGAGCGCGCCGCGCGCTACGAACCGGTCGAGGGCGGCGTCGCCGAAGGCCACACGATGGTCATCGACCTCGAGCGCCGCCCGACGGGCGCGGACGGCGTCGCCGCCAAGCCGGACACGCACGAAAAGGTGTCGATCGAGATCGGCGCCCCCGCCAACCCGCCCGGCTTCGACGCCGAGGTCATGGGCATGGGCATCGGCGAGTCGCGGTCCTTCACGCTCAGCTATCCGGCCGACTACGCCGTGGCCGACCTGGCCGGGACGTCGGTGTCCTACACGGTGTCGCTGAAGGAACTGCGGCGCCGGGTGGTGCCGGACCTGGACGACGAGTTCGCCAAGGACCTGGGCGAGGATCTCGATTCGCTCGAGGCGCTGCGCGCGCGCGTGCGATCCGACCTGGAAGCCGAGTCGCGCGAGGCGTCCGAACGCCAGGTGCGGGCGGACCTGCTGAAGAACCTCGCCAAGCGGCTGCCCTTCCCCGTGCCGGGCACGCTGGTCGATCGCGAGGTGGACCGCCGGGTCGAGGACTTCGCGCGCCGGCTGATGTCGCAGCAGATCGACCCCAGGCGGGCCAACATCGACTGGGCGGCCTTCCGCCAGGGCCAGCGCGAACCGGCGCAGGAGTCCGTGGCCTCGGCGCTCGTCCTCGACGAGATCGCCCGGCGCGAGGGCATCCAGGTGACCGAGGCGGACCTCGACCGGGAGCTCGAGCGCTACGCGGAGCGTTCCGGCCTGACGCCGGTGGCGGTGCGCGCGCGGCTCGAGCAGGAGGACGGCCTGGGCCGCATGCAGGTCGGCCTCCGGCGCGACAAGACGGTGAACGCGGTGCTGGGCCGCGTGCAGGTGGTGGAGTGAAGGCGGCGCCCGACGCGCCGATTGACGATCAGAGGATGCGAACCGTGACCGACTCGCGCATGCAGCTCGTGCCCATGGTGGTCGAACAGACCAACCGCGGCGAGCGAGCCTACGACATCTTCTCGCGGCTGCTGAAGGACAACATCATCTTCATCGGCACGCCGATCGACGACACGGTCGCGAACCTCGTGATCGCGCAGATGCTGTTCCTCGAGGCCGAGGATCCGGACAAGGACATCCTGCTCTACATCAACAGCCCGGGCGGCGTGATCACGGCGGGCCTGGCCATCTACGACACGATGCAGTACGTGCGCCCGGACGTGCAGACGCTGTGCATCGGCCAGGCGGCCTCGATCGCGGCCGTGCTGCTGGCCGCGGGCGCGAAGGGCAAGCGCGCGTCGCTGCCCAGCTCGCGCATCCTCATCCATCAGCCCTGGATGTCCGGGCTGGGGGGACAGGCCACCGACATCGCCCTGGCGGCGAAGGAGATCCTGCGCCAGCGCGAGCGCATCAACGAGATCATGGTGGAGCACACGGGTCAGTCCGTGAAGCGCATCCAGGAGGACACGGAGCGCGACTACATCATGTCGCCCGACGAAGGCAAGGAGTACGGAATTATTGACGACGTGCTCCGGAAACGGGTGTAACATCGATTGAGATGGGCTCCAGGGCCGTCTCCTGCCACGAGCATCCCTATGGTCAAGAAGAACGGCGAAGGTGAGATCCTGCGCTGCTCGTTCTGCAACAAAGATCAGAACGACGTCAGGAAACTCATCGCCGGCCCCACGGTCTTCATCTGCGATGAGTGTGTCGAGGTCTGCAACGACATCATCGCGGACGACAATCGCGAGAGCCGCAGCGTCCGATCCACCCTGCCCTCCCCGCCCGAGATCAAGAAGTTCCTCGACGAGTACGTCATCGGGCAGGAGCGCACCAAGAAGAAGCTGGCGGTGGCGGTCTACAACCACTACAAACGGTTGGAGATTTCCAAACAGCCCAAGGGGCGGGCGGATGTCGAGCTGACGAAGTCGAACATCCTCCTCATCGGCCCCACCGGCACCGGCAAGACCCTCCTCGCACAGACGCTCGCCAAGCTCCTCTCCGTCCCGTTCACGATCGTGGACGCCACGACGCTGACCGAGGCCGGCTACGTCGGCGAGGACGTCGAGAACATCATCCTGAAGCTGCTGCAGGCCGCGGGCGGCGACATCGAGAAGTGCCAGCAGGGCATCGTCTACATCGACGAGATCGACAAGATCGGCCGCAAGGACGAGAATCCCTCGATCACGCGCGACGTGTCGGGCGAGGGCGTCCAGCAGGCGCTGCTGAAGATCCTGGAGGGCACGGTGGCCAACGTGCCGCCCCAGGGCGGGCGCAAGCACCCGCACCAGGAGTTCTTCCAGATCGACACGACGAACATCCTGTTCATCTGCGGCGGCGCGTTCGTGGGCCTCGAGAAGGTCGTCGAGCGGCGGCTGGGCAAGAAGACGCTCGGCTTCAAGGCGGACGTGAAGTCGCGCAAGCAGCGCGACGGCGGCACGCTCCTCGAACAGATCGAGCCGCAGGACCTCATCAAGTTCGGCCTCATCCCCGAGTTCGTCGGCCGCCTGCCCGTGCTGGGCACGCTCCACGAGCTCGACCGCCCGGCGCTGGTGCAGATCCTCACGCAGCCGCGCAACGCCATCGCCCGGCAGTACCAGAAGCTCTTCGAGTACGAGAACGTCAAACTCCGCTTCACCGACGACGCCCTCGAGGCCATCGCGGACATGGCCCTCGAGCGCAAGATCGGCGCGCGCGGTCTTCGGATGATCATCGAAGACCTGATGCTCGAGCTGATGTACACGCTGCCTGGTCAGAAGAAGGGCCGCGAATACGTGGTCACCCGCGAGATGGTGCTCACGAAGAACACCGGTCTCGAAGTCATCGAGAAGGCTGGTTGATGGACGTCTACGAAACCCTCCCCGTCGTCCCGCTGCGCGACGTCGTCGTGTTCCCGCACATGATGATGCCGTTCGTCATCGGGCGGCCGTCGTCCATCCGCGCGCTCGAACACGCGCTCGGCAAGGACAAGCGGATCTTCCTGGCGGCCCAGCACGACGCGAGCACCGACGACCCGCGGCCCGAGGACGTGTTCCTGATGGGCTGCGTCGCCAACGTCGTGCAGAGCCTCAAGCTGCCCGACGGCAACATCAAGGTCCTGGTCGAGGGCGTCGAGCGCGCCCGCGTCATCGAGTGGAAGGAAGACAAGGGCTTCTTCCGCGTGGTGGTCAAGGTGCTGCAGAAGCAGCGCGAGACCTCCGGCGACGTCGAGCAGACCATGAGCCGCGTGGTGGCGCTGTTCGAGCAGTACGTGAAGCTCTCGAACAACCTCCACTACGACGCCATGATCGCCGCCGTGAAGGTGGACGATCCCGGCAAGCTGGCCGACACCATCGCGGCCCACCTGCTCGTCGGCGTGGACGAGAAGCAGAACCTCCTCGAGATCATCTCGCCCCTCGAACGCCTCAACCGCATCGCCGGCATCCTCGATGCCGAGGTGGACAAGCTCCAGGTCGATCGCCGCATCCAGTCGCGCGTGAAGAAGCAGATGGAGAAGGCGCAGAAGGAGTACTACCTCAACGAGAAGATGAAGGCGATCCAGAAGGAGCTGGGGCGCAAGGACGACAAGGGCAACGAGACCGACGACCTGAAGAAGAAGATCGAGCAGGCCCGAATGCCGAAGGACGTCGCCGAGAAGGCCATCCAGGAGCTGAAGCGGCTCGAGGCCATGCCGCCGATGTCGGCCGAGGCGACCGTCTCACGCAACTACCTCGACTGGCTGATCGCCGTCCCGTGGCACAAGAAGACCAAGGAGAGCCGCGACCTGAAGGTGGCCGAGACGGTCCTCAACGAAGACCACTACGGCCTCGAGAAGATCAAGGAACGCGTGCTCGAGTTCCTGGCCGTGCGCGCCCTGGTGAAGAAGCCGAAGGCCACCATCCTCACGCTGGCGGGCCCTCCGGGCGTCGGCAAGACCTCGCTCGCCAAGTCCATCGCCCGGGCCATGAACCGCAAGTTCGTGCGCCTGTCGCTGGGCGGCGTGCGCGACGAGGCCGAGATCCGCGGCCACCGCCGCACCTACATCGGCGCCTTCCCCGGCCAGATCATCCAGATGATGAAGAAGGCCGGCACCGTGAACCCGGTCTTCCTGCTCGACGAAGTCGAGAAGATGTCGATGGACTTCCGGGGCGACCCCTCGGCCGCCCTGCTCGAGGTGCTCGACCCGGAGCAGAACTCCACCTTCCAGGACCACTACCTGGACGTGGAGTACGACCTGTCGAACGTGATGTTCATCTGCACGGCCAACGTGCTGCACACGATTCCGCAGGCGCTGCGCGACCGCATGGAGGTCCTGCAGCTCGCGGGGTACACCGAGGTCGAGAAGATCGAGATCGCCAAGCGCTACCTCGTGCCGAAGGCCATCGAGGGCAGCGGCCTCACGGACAAGCAGATCAGCTTCGGCGCCGACGCCATCCAGACGATCATCCAGCGCTACACCCGCGAGGCGGGCGTCCGCAGCCTGGAGCGCGAGATCAACTCCGTGTGCCGCAAGGTGGCCCGGAAGGTCGTCACCGAGGGCGCGGGCACGTCGGAGGAGATCACGTCCGACAAGGTGACGCAGTACCTGGGCGTGCCCCGCTTCCGGCCGAGCCTGGCCGAGGAGCAGAACGAGGTTGGCGTGGCCACGGGCCTGGCCTGGACCGAGGTGGGCGGCGAGATCCTGGTCACGGAAGCGACGCTGATGCCCGGCCGCGGCCGCCTGACGCTCACGGGCAAGCTCGGCGACGTCATGCAGGAGTCCGCCCAGGCCGCCATGAGCTACATCCGCTCGCGCGCCGAGGAACTGGGCATCCCGAAGGACTTCAACCGCAAGCTCGACGTGCACGTCCACATTCCCGAGGGCGCCATCCCGAAGGACGGGCCGTCGGCCGGCATCACGCTCGCCACCGCCATGATTTCGGCGCTCGCGAAGGTGAAGACCCGGCGCGAGGTCGCCATGACCGGCGAGATCACGCTGCGCGGTAAAGTGCTGCCGATCGGCGGCGTGAAGGAGAAGGTGCTCGCGGCCCACCGGGCGGGCGTCACCAACATCCTGCTGCCGAAGGACAACGAGAAGGACCTGGCCGACATCCCGAAGAACGTGCTGGACACGCTCAACATGCACCTGGTGTCGTCGATGGACGAGGTGCTGAAGCTCGCGCTCGAGGGCCCGCTCACGCCGTTGCCGCCGTCGGTGGATACCGACGTCGCCGAGGCGGATGGCCCCGACGCGGTCACACACTGAGGGGCTTGGGCCGGATCACGGCGTCGTTCGTCACGAGCGTCGCGGGACCGGGCGGCTTCCCGAAAGAGGAGCTGCCCGAGATCACGGTGGTCGGGCGGTCGAACGTCGGAAAATCGAGTCTCATCAACGCGCTGACCCGGATCGCATTGGCCCGGACCAGCGCGGCGCCGGGAAAGACCCGCTTGGCCAATTACTACCGGCTCCAGCGGGAGGGCGAGGCCCCGTTCCACCTGGTGGACCTGCCCGGGTACGGATATGCCCGGGGCGGCCAGGCGGCAGCGGCCGAGTTCGACGCGCTCGTCCGCGCGTATTTCCACCGAGAGAATCGAGAAGGCCACTCGCCGGTGCGGGGGGCCTTCCTGCTCGTCGACAGCCGGCATCCCGGCCTCGACAGCGACAGCCGCGCCTGGGCGTGGCTGCAGGGGCTGGGCGTGGCCACCGGGGTCGTGGCCACGAAGGTCGACAAGTTGACGCGGGCGGAACGCCAGCGTCATCTGCGTGAGGTAGAAGCGCACCATCAAGGCCCGGTGCTGCCAGTCTCGGCGGTCACCGGGGAAGGACTGGACGAACTGTGGAAACAGATAGCAAGCCTGCTACGGCAACAGCCGCGCCACAACAGGAACAGGTCGT